>CAZNQP010000014.1:0-56906 GCA_964575355.1 uncultured Chloroflexaceae bacterium | reverse complement strand
TGGCATCGGCGCAAGGTCTACCGCCGCGACGAGCCAGACCAGTTGCGGTGACGGCTCGCCGCTCCGCCGCCCGCCAGATACGCGCCAGTGGGCGGGCGTGGCAGGCACGGGAACGGTGAGGGGCGGGCACGGGGACGGTGGGTGTGGCGCGATCTAGTTGCCATTACATTATAGATAGTCCCCCACACAACGCCACTCCACAATTCCTCTTAGAAATGCTATAATTGTCTGTAGAAGGAATAAGAACCCAGCGTACAGTCGAACTGCCACGCACAGCCTGTGGGCAATGCGCTACCATTGCACGCCCATACCCAATTATCACCTATGCCAACACCAGACGAACCCCACGCCGAACCAGTACACCGCCGCACCCTAAGCACGCTGCACGCCTGCTGCAACGACGAACGCGCACGCTACCGTCGCACCCGGTCATCACAAGACAGTCTGTGTTGTCGTGAGATTGTACGCCGCGCCGTTGCCACCCCCACCGAGGAAACATTGACTGCCCTGCTTGACATCACGCGCCCCACCATCGAGCGACATTGCCCCCTCGCATTGCACGCGCAGCGTGAAGACTTCGTACAAGAAGTCCAGATGCGCCTCTGGAAGCGCATTACCCGCAACCCCCACCCACTGACTATCTCCACCTTTGCCGAATACCTCAGCTACGTACACGTTACCTGCCAGAGTGTTGCCGTCGAGTTTGGCAAGCGCAACCCCACCCTCGCATCACTCGACCAGTTGCGAGCAGAGCAAGGCTTCGAGCCACCGGACGAAACGTTCACCGAAGAGGTCGAAAAACGTATGCTGCTCCAACGTCAACTCGAACTGCTGCCGAACGCCCGCATGCGGTCAGCATTTCACCGCCGCTTCGTACTGCACCAGACCCCGGATGACATCGCCGCCGCGCTCGGTGTCCCAAAGCAGGTCGTGTTCCGGCTCATCGAACAAGCCATCCGGCACCTGCGACGCAACCCCGAAGTACGCGATATGCTTGAGGTCTAGTTATGGGTAGCACAAAGTGCCTTATCCACATGTGGAAACTTCAGCCCACAATGGTTTAAGAAGCGTGTATGGTAAACTGTCAAGCGGTGCTAGTAGCAGGCAACGACATAAGAAAGCAGAAATAAGAGCAACGTATGGAAACGCAACGAATAGAAGAGGGTGACTTGCTTGCCTACCTCGAAGGCGAGCCAATGCCGCACGTTGAACACCACCTCCACACATCGGCAGAACTGCGGGCAGAGCTTGAGTTGCTCCGCCGGGCACATGCCACCTATAGCGCACTCTTTCCCGCCCACCCAGACCAAGCCCACGCCCACCCAGACCAAGCCCACGCCCACCCAGAACCCGACCCCCAAGACATGGTAGATGTCGTGACTGGGCAGGCATCTGCCGCGCAGCAGTTACGGGTGGCGGCGTACATCCGGCAGAATGCCGCCGGGCGGGCAGTGTACGACGAATTACAGGCAACCTTTGCCGCCGCGAGCACCCCACCATCGCGCCTGCGCCCCGTGCGATTGCCCGTATTCACCGCCCTGCCCGCCGGGTTGGGCGCGGGCTTACGCACCGTCGTACCGGCAAGGAGCGACCGCGAGCAGGCGTTTGTTGTCGCCGAGTTGCAGGTGCAAGTGACGCTCCGAGTCATCCCCCGCGATGACGGCTACTGGGCAGTCGAGGGGTACGTGACGCGCCAGCAGCACCCCGCCGCAGGCGTGCAGGTGCGGATGCTGGCGGCGGGTGCCCGCCCACGCCCGCGTATCACCGACGACGGGGGCTTCTTTCGCTTCGCCCGCCTGCGCGATGGCACCTATCAGATGCGCGTCACGGTCGCAGACGGCACCGTGCTCATCCACGATGTGCCCCTTGCAGAGGACTAGCCGCCTGCTATGAGTAATCGAGTGTTAGCCACGCTCCTTGCTGCCCATTGCGCCGATGCCACCGCACCCCTGCCCTTGCCCACCGACGCGGCGGCACAGCGGGCGGTGTTTGCGGCTGCCCTCAATGCGATTGATGAAGCACTGGATGCCAACCAAGTTGCCACCATCGCGCAACTGACCGACCTTGTGTGGCGCATTGCCCGTCAGACGGGCGACCCCGACCACGCTGCCCGCGCCCACTGGTGCAGCGGCGTTGCCCTGATGGTTCGTGACCACAAGGCGACCTTTGAGCATTACACCGCCGCGCGTGCCCATTTCGAGCAGCACGGCACCCCCGACGACACCGCCCGCGTGCTGCTCGGCTACGGCATCGCGGCGGGCTTTCGCGGGCAACTTGCCGATGCCGAAGCCGCGTTGCAACAAGCAATGAAGCTACTCGCTGCCACCCCCGACCACCCCTATTGGATGCGCCTGTACCTTAATGCCTCGCTGGTCGCCACCTTGCAAGGGGACTATGCGCGTGCGCTCGACCACGCCCGCCGCGGGGTACGCGCCGCCGCGCAGCAGCGGCATCGCTACATCGAGGCATCGGTGCGCGTGAACGAAAGTGTTGCAGCCACCGCACTGGGGCACTGGACGACTGCCGAGGAGACCTTGCAGCAGGCAGCGCAACTGGCAGGCGATGCCGCTGAGCTAAAGGGGCGCGTGGCGATCAATCGCGCCCGGTTGGCAACCTATCGCGGCGACCTGTTTGCCGCGCTGCATTGTCTGGAAGCCGCCCAACACCACTTTCAGTCTATTGATCTCGACATAGACCGCGCTACCGTTGCGCTCGAAGCGGCACATCTCTACGAGCGGCTGCACGCCCTGCGCGAAGCCCACCAGTACGCCGTCTTCGCTGCCGAGGCGTTTGCCGAGGGCGGGCTACCCCCCGAAAGCGTCGAGGCGCGCGTACTGGCAATCCGCTTGGCACTGGCACGCGGGCGCACCCGCGAGGTGCCGCAGCACCTTGCCGCCGCCACCCCGCTCCTCGCCGAATGCGGTCCGACGTGGCACGCGCTACTGGCAGGCTATGCCGACCACCCTGCCGTACTGAAACGCCCAGCCGAACGCCGCCACGCCCTGCCTCGGCTCGACGCGGCGGCGGCGACTTTGCACAAGCTCGGTGCCGTTGCCGAGCACCTCGACATTGCCCTGTTAGCTGCCGACACTGCCGCTACCCTCAAGTTGCCCGACGCTCCCCAACGCTACGCAGACATTGCCCGCACCGCCGCCGCCCATCAACTGACTGCGCTCGAACAACGCGCACTGGTGGGGCAGGCTCGCCGCGGGCGTGCGGCACAGGCATACCCACTGCTACGCCGGGCAGCAGACATCACCAGCCACCAGCGGCAACAGATGCCCGCCGAAGAACTGAAAGCCAGCCTGCTGCGCGGGGGTAATGCCATCTACACCAGCCTCATTGAGGCATATCTTCAGGCTCGCCAGACCGACAGGGCGGCGCACACCCTGCTGGAAGCAAAGGGCGGGGCGTGGGCAGACCTTGCCAACCCAGTACCGCCCGCCCCACCGTCGGCGGCGTGGCTAGCGGCACGCACCGACCTGCACACATGGCAAGCAGAATATTATCAGGCAGACGACCCAGAGGTGCAGGCTGTGTGTCGCAAGCATATTGCGGCTGCCGAAGCCGCCCTCAGTACGGCTGCCCGCCAGCAGGCACGCCAACGACCACCGCACCCTATCCCTACCGTCGCCGATGTGCAGCACGCGCTTGCACCGGGGCACGTAGTCGTTGATTATCTGGTGGGCAGTCGCCACATCTACGCCTGTGTTTTGTCCCCCGACGCGCCACCACGGTGGCACCGGTTGGCACCGACTGCTGACATTGTTCACCTGATGGGACGCTTCAGCCTGCTGGTACGCAGTGTGCAGGTGGCACCCACACCGGATGCTCGCCGGGCAGCGGCGACCGCGCAGCATCCTGCCTTCGATGATGTGCTGCGCCTGCTGTACACCGCGCTGATAGAGCCACTGCACGCCACACTGCCCGCCGACGGCAAGTTGGTGCTCGCGCCCGATGGCTTGCTGTTTGATGTGCCGTGGGCGGCATTGCGTACCCCAACGGGCTACCTCGGCGCACAGTATACCCTGCATCTGCTGCCTTCGGCGGCAATCTTGGGGCTACGCGCGCGTGCTCCTGCATCGCCCACGCCCGCCCCCCCGACGGCGTGCGGCTATGCGGGCGACCCGCCACTCACTCACATCGCGGCTGAACTTGCTGCCCTCCAGCAACTCGCCCCCAGTTTGGTGTGTCGCAACCCTGCCACCACCCACGACCTTGCGCGTGTGAACGCCCCCACATGGCTACACATTGCCGCGCATGGGCGTGTGCGCCACGATGCCCCCCTGCTATCACAGCTCTTGCTTGCCGATGGTGCGTTCTTGCTTGCCGATGCCCTCCAGATGCCACTTGACGGCACGCGCTTTGTGACCCTGAGTGCATGCGAGACGGGCACCGTCCCCGAACAGGGCGGGGTGCTGTTGGCACTCGCAGGTGCGTTTTTAGTGGCGGGGGCGGGGGCAGTGCTGGCGAGCCTGTTGTCAGTAGACGATGTCGCCACCTACCACCTGATGACGGCGTACTATGCTGCCATCCAAGACGGCGTACCTATCGCGGCTGCGTTACAGCACGCCCAACGCACCGTGCAGGCGGCAGGCTATAACCACCCGCTCGACTGGGCGGCATTTCAAGTACTCAGCCGCCACCCCTGATTTCGCCCCGCCCCCCACCACTGCCACCCAACTTGCTGCAAGCAGCATTGCACCCCAACTTGCCACAATCAGCATGGAAAATGGCACCCACCGCGGTTAACAGAAGTAACAACCTGTCTAACCGTAGCCGTCCCCGCGTGTACCGCCCGCAAAGCAGGCGGGCAGGCGAGCGGACACAGGAGCCAGCCATGCACGAGCCAGACCTAGCGTCCCTGACACCGCAGGAAGCCAACGCCATCGCCCTCGTCGCACAGGGGTACACCGATACCCAAATAGCGGCATCCATGGGCATCAAGCCGTCTACCGTCAGCCGCTTCATCCGCCACGTCTGTAAGAAACTCCGCGCCCCCAACCGCACAGCTGCCGCGGTGCGCTACGCCTGCGATAGCGGCTTCAAGCCCCAGTGCCGTTGCGCGACCCGCCCCACACTGGCAAACCGCGAGCATAGCGTGCTGGCACTGATGGCACAGGGCTGCACCGATGAGCAGATTGCGACTACACTGATAGTGAGTCGCCGGACGGTCACGCACTATGTGCGGGCGATCTGTGAGAAACTGGAAGCCCCGAACCGCACCGCCGCCGTCGTGCAGTACTATTGCCACCCACCCACGGAATGCGGAAAACAGCCGGGGACGCACGACTAACGTGTCTGGTTGTGGGTTGCACGGCTGCCGGTTGCGCGCCCATCGTCCCTTCCGGGCAGCAGCATGCCCAGCGAGCAAGCATATTGTGACCCGGCACCACAGCCCAGTACCCCACCAATGGGGTACTGATGGGCAACATAAAAAGCGCACATTGAGTACGACAAACGGGCAGGCACCGCATTCCAATGCCAAGCGTGCCACGTCGGGTCGCACCACCTACCTCTAGGTACTATGTGAGGCATAGCACATAAGTAGCATCTATACCCAATTGAACTAACGTATCGCAAATGCTATGCTGAGTCATGTACAAGTGGCGCACCGTTCTCCGGTGCAAGGCGGAGTGTATGCACACGGTCGCTCACACGTTCAGCCGCGAACACAAGAAAGGAACCCGCATGTCCTCAGTTCGTACCCGCCGATGGTCAGTGATGGCACTGATTGCGTTGCTGGCACTGCTCGTGCCAGTTGCCGCGCTCTCACTGCCCGCCGCTGCCCAGTCCGACCCAAGCCCGACCACCCAAATACGAGTTGTCCACGCAGTGCCCAACGCACCACCCGTTGATGTCTTCTTGAATGGTACTTTGGCATTCGCCAACGTAGCATTTACATCCGTCAGTGACTACCAGACCGTCGCAGCCGGCGAATATCGTGTGCAGGTCGCCCCGGCAGGTGCCGGTACGGTGGCAGCCGCGATTGACGAAAACGTCGTGTTGGAAGCGAACAAGGCGTACACCGCCGCCGCAAGCGGGGTCTTTCCCGGCATTGCCGTGGTGTTGACCGAGAACAACCTGTCCCCCACCCCCGCAGGCAGCACGCGCGTCGCCGTGAGCCACCTCTCGCCGGATGCCCCGCCCGTGGATGTGAAACTGGCAGACGGCACGGTACTTGCCGGGGCAGTCACGTATGGCACCAGCAACGAGCTAGACCTGCCCACCGGAACCTACGACGTGATCGTCACCCCGGCGGGTGCCGACCAGCCGGTGTTGCTCAGGCTGTCCGGGGCTGTGCTCGAAGAGGGCAATTACTATAGCGTGTTCGCGGTCAATTTCCTGTCGGCACTCTCCGCCGAACTAACCGTGACCAACGTCGGGGTCGCCGACCCGCCGCCCCCGCCGCCGCCTGACGAACCGCCCTACCCGGCTCCTGAAGAGCCATACCCTGCCCCCGGCACCGTGCCACCGCCTGTGCCCGCCCCCGAACTGCGCTACAGTGCCGGTGACACCCAATATGCGGTAGACCTGAACACAGGCGATAGCACCCCTGTTGGGGCAGCACCACCACCACAGAGCATTCTCACCAGCGACATCCAGCGCATCTGGCAGGATGAAAACGGCAACCTTTTGCAGGGCAACCCCGACACCAGCAATGCCCGCATCATTCTCGATAGCGCGGCGTTCTTGCAGCAGAACCCGCAGTACAACAGGATCGGGATATTCCTCAGCCTCGACCTGTCCGAGTCACGGCTGTTTTTCAATGCAGCACAGGTCGGCAATACCCCGCTTGAGAGCTATTGCCATGCGTGGGCACTCAACCGTGCCACGGGCGTTGCGTCGCTGGTGAATGGGCAAAGCTGCGGGCAGGTTGCCCCAGACGGCGAGCGCATGGTGGTGATCCGCGGTGCCCTAGCAGAATACTTCCTCGTCGGCAATGGCTTGGTCAATAGCAGCATCAGCCCCGGCTGTGGGCTAGGTCCGGTGTCGTGGACACGCGCCAGCCAAGTTGTCCACGCCCGGTGCGAACAGAACATCCAAGACAATACGCTTGCCCTGACCAACCCCGATGGCACACTGGCACGCACGCTGGCACCGTTTGGCGGGGTAGACCCGGTCTTTTCGCCCGATGACCAGCAGGTTGCCTTTGTCGCCGGGGGGGACCCCCTCGAACTCTGGGTTGTCAACGTAGACGGCAGCAACCTGCGGAAGGTGACTGACCTGCCACGCGAGGTAGCGACCCCGCCGGGTGGTTCTGACCTCGAATGGTGGTAGATGGTGGGAGACCGGTAAGCGGTGGTGCCCCACGCGCCCCGTCGCTGGCTGGCTACCATCTATCAATCGCCCAATCGCCACACCTACACCACCCCGCCCCCACCCGCGCTGTACGGGTGGGGGCGTTCCGTTGCTGCGTTCGCCCCAACCGTGCCACCACCGAGCACGGTCACGCGCGGCGGGCTACCCCCTGCTACCACACCGTAGCGCGGCGGGCATCACGCGAACAGTCGCCCGTGCAGACTTCAGTCGCCAGTGCAGACAAAGTATGCGAAGGCAGACGGGGCAAACGGTGCCGGGTTCGTCGCCTTCTGCGCGTAGTAAGTCTGAATGAGATACATGGCGGTTGACAGCAACTGCCCCGTCGTCGGAATAGCCGGGTCGGCGGAAGCCAACGGCACAATTTGCATGTCGGGGCGGCACAGCCCCAACATCGGTGCCTCCGCCACATTAACGAGCGCGGGGGTGCCAACCGTATGCAAAATAAAAACGTTATGCAGGTTATTGCCCCCAGCGTGCTGCCGCCAGAAAAAGCCCCCACACGCGACCAGTCCGGTTTCTTCGTACAACTCGCGCACGGCGGTCGCCAGCAGTGGCTCAGGCTGACCGTTGGGGTAGGTCTCGCGCCCCCCCCCCGGCAGCAACCACTCGCCGACGTGAGTGGCATGCACCAGCACGCCCTGCGTGCCGTCAATCTGGAGGTCAACAATAACGGTGGCACGCGAGCGAAGCGGGGTACCCATGACACTATCCTTTCGTCGTTGTTGCAGTAAGCGTGGGTTGCGCGTTGCTGGGCGCAGCCCGCACGGTGCCCCGCGGGTCGGCGCGACGGGGCGCACGCATCCTTGCCCATCCCTCCAATAGAAGACCCAGCCAGTGGGTGACACGCAACATAGTTGCGTGTAGCACCGCTGTGGCACCCACGCAAGCGGACACCCGCAGCACTGGGACACAGCACGGGGGTGCGGGGTACCCCGTAGCCTGCTAGCTACCGCCTGCCCACAACACCCTGCCCCCACCCATATAGCGCGGGTGGGGGCGGGCACTGTACTGTCGCGTTGCGACCGAACGGGGGGGCGTGCGCCTACCCGCGCCGCCGTGCCACCAGCAGTGCCGTACCCGCTAGCAGCAGTAGCCCTGCCAGCACGGGTAGCAGTGCCGCAAGCTGGTTGCTGCCCGGCGTTGCCACGAAGCCCACCAGCGCGACACTCGTCGGGTCTTGGTTGGCGGCGTTGCCACCCACCAGCGGCGTACCCAGCAGGCTACTTTCGGGTAGCGTCGCCTGCAATGCCGGGTTAGGGTTCTGGCTGTTCACCGTACCCGCCACGTCTACCCAATAGCACCAGAAGCCACCCCCCGGACACGCGGCGGCGTGGTTGGGGACATCCCGATTGAGGTCGAAGAGTGACAGGGAGTCAGCCGTATCGCAGCCGCTACCACTGTACAGCGGTAGCTCGATCTGCCAGTTGTCGCTGTCCGCGCCGCCGCTGTCCATCACGAAGAAGTCGTAGTAGTTGGTGCAGCGGTCGCTGCCAAAGCTCCCATCGAAGGCACCGAATGGCGCGTTTGCACTGCTGGTGCCAGTGCCGTGGTTGACGATAACCGCCATGCCGTCGCCACCCACCGTGTCGAGCAACGCGGGACCGTCCGGCGTGTCCAGCGACGTGCCACCTTCGCCCATGCTCCAGCCCTGCACCCCAGCCCCCAGCCGGAACTGCCACGCCTCATCGCGCTCGGCAGGTGTCAAGCCAGCCCCAGCGAAGCAGTCGGTAGGGTCGGTGCAGTCATCGTAGAAGTTGTAGCGGATGTTCTCGGCGCCGTCGTCGCTATCAATTTGGATAGCAACCTGAGTATCACCGTCACCGCCGTAGCCGTTAAAGTTATTGGCATAGGCATCCAGCGTGGTACCCGCACCGCCCGCGTACACAATGCCCTTAGTGGGGTTGGCAAAGGTGTTGCCGCGCACCACCGCATTCATGGTTGTACCGACCCGGACGGCGATGTCAGCAGCGAAGGTACCAATTGACGCAAAGGTGTTGCACTCAACCGTCACCGTGCCCCCAGCCGTTCCCACAGGACCCGCGGCATCTATCCCGAAAAGAAGGAAGTCATCGAAGGAAAGCCCGCGCACGGTCACGTCTTGGTTAAGGCTAAGGAGTTCAATGTGGGTACCAACAAAGTTCCCTGGGTCGCGCACCACCACCGATGGGTTGGGCACGCCATTGGTACAACTTGCATCCGGCTCGGTCACTCCGTCAATTACCAGTGGATTCGCACCGTCCACCGCGGGCAAATTAATCTGCAAGTCAATGATGTGCGGTCCGTTACCCGGAATATCGAAGTGGATATAGTCGGTGCCAATGCTGCTGCCCGCCGCACACTCGCCCACCACCGTGTCGTTGTTGCTGGCGAAAATGGCTTCGCGCAGGTCGCAGGTGCCGTTGCCGTCGAGGTTTCCTGAGCTGTCGTCGGCGATGCTCTCCACCACAATGGTGGTGCCGAGGGTTAGCCCGACAATCACCGGGTCGTGGTCGGACGAGCGGAAGGCATCGTCTTTGTAGAAGGATGTCTGCTGCCCCGTACTCTTGAAGTTGAGGTCATAGTCAAGTGCCCGTGGCTCGTCGGTGTTGATGTGCCACTCAGTCACGCCCGTGACCCGAGGCAGCAGGTCGCCGTTTGCCAGCGCATAGTCGAGCGTACCATTGTTGCCGTCGAAGACGAACGAGTAGGCACGCGCCCCGACGAACGTAGCGGCAAGGTCGGTGTAGCCCGCGGTCTGCAACGTCACAAGCGGGTCTTCCTTGGCATAGGCGTTCAGGTCGCCGATAATCATAATGTTGTTGGTTGATGCACTCGTGGGGTTGGTGGCTAGCCAGTCTGCCAATTCCTGCGCGGCTGCATCGCGCGTGGCATTACAGTTGCCCTGCCGGGAGTCGTCGTCGCCCGCGCCACAGCCCGAGCCTTTCGACTTGAAGTGGTTGACGACGACCGTCACCTCGCCGCCCGTCGCAATCTCGGTGAAGGTCTGGGCGAGTGCTGGGCGGTTCTTCGGACCGGCGTTGAACGGGTCTACAAAAGCCTGCGTATCGAGCACGGCAAAGACAGAGGACAGCGAAACCGTGTTGGCATCGTAGATGAAGCCCTGCCGGATTGCGTCGGTGCCGATGGCACCCGTTGCCACGAACTCATAGTCGCGGGCACTGAGCGTGTCCAGCCCCGTCACGGTCACACTGCCCACCGTGCCGCCGTTCACCAGCACGTTGAGCGGGATATTGTTGTTGCTGTTCTCCAGTTCGATCAGCCCGATGATGTCGGCATCCATCGCGGCGAGGGCGGCGACAATCTTGTCGTGCTGCCGCTCAAACTCAGTGGCATTGTCGGCACCGCGACACTCTTGGTTGCTCGCCGGACCACAGTTGTTGCCGCTCCCTGTTGTGGTGAAGTAGTTCAGCACGTTGAAGCTCGCCACCTTGAGCGAACCACCCACCGGGTCGGGGGTCGCCTGACGCGGGTTGGTCGCGGCGAAGCTGACGTTGGTGCTGCTGGTGGGGTACACGCGGTAGGCGTTGGTGGGGTTGCCGCTGAGGCTGTAGCCATGCCACTTGTACGCGAGCACGCCCGCCACCCCCGACACGGTGTCGCCACCGCGCACGGTGTTGGCTGCGCTCAGCCCGCCCGTCGGGTAGATCACCGGGTCTGGGTTCTCCGCCGTCGTACCGTCGTCCAGCACAATCTGGTTGCGGGCGTTGGTAGCGGCAATCGCATCCGAAGCCGCGCCGGGGGTCTCAAGCTGGGTGGGCTGGTACAGACGGTTGTTCGCCGACAGCCGCAGCAACCCGCCGCGCCCTAGGTTGAAGGTTTCCGACACAATCAGGTCTTGCGTGAAGTTGACCAGCATGCCCTCGTAGCGTTCGAGGAAGGGCACACCACCCACGTCAGCGGGCACTGGCAAGGTTACGTCAATCGGCGTGACAAGACCACCCTGCCCGGTGTCGCACGTCTCGATGTTGGTGATGGTGTCGAGCTGCGTTTCGTCGAAGAACTCGTCGAACGTGCCCGTTACCTGCACAACATCGCCTTCGCTGACGGTGGGGACACTATCCGTGAAGATGAAAATACCTTCCGAGGTGGTGGGGTCGCCATCGGCATCGGCATCTTCCTCTTGCAGATAGAAGCCTTCCGTGCCCGGATAGACCCCGGTCACAACACCCTCAACCGTGTAGGTCGTACTGCCTGCGGTGCCGTTCCCGGCGTTGCCATTGCCCTGCACAGCACTGATGAGCGTATCGCTGGCGACACAGGCTGCCGCGACCGTAAAGTCAATCGTGACATTAGCGGCAAGGGTGTCGGGCGGGTCATCGCCATCGTCATCGGCAACCTGTGCCGCAACGATGGTCAGGGTGCAGCTTTCGCCGACGGTGAAGTCGGTTGCCGGGTCAAGCGTGAAGGTGGGGTCGCTGTCGGTCACGCTCAGCGTGCCGCCGCCCACACTCTGCGTGCCGCTGGTGCTACACACGACTTCCGCCCAGTTGCCCGTCACGGTGACGGGTTCGCTGAAGGTCACGCTCAGGTTGGCGGCGGGCAGCACGGTGCCATTGTTGGCGGGCGTGCTGCTGCTCACGGCGGGGGCGGCTTCAGCCACCGTGGTGAACGACACATCGTCAACCCGCCACTGCGCGGCACTGCCGCCACTTGTACCCGTCGAGGTGTAGTGGAAAGCGAAATAGACACTGCTGCCGGAGATACTCGCAAGGTTAATGGTGCCCGATGGAGTCCATACCTGCGAGTCCTGAGGCGAGAACGTAATCCCCGACAGTGCCGTCCACGTCGCAGTGGTGGGGTCGCCACCGCCATCATAGTTAGTCGAGTACACTACTTCCAGTGGCGGATAAACGCTGTCGCTATAGCGCGTCCAAGTGCTGAACGACAGCACTTCGCCCGACTGCGCGTCCATGTCGAACGACGGGGTAATCAACCACTCGTCGGCAGGCACTGAGTCGCCGAAACCGTTCGCCTCAAGGTAGCCCGAACCACAGCTCCATGTGTTTGCCGTGTCCGCGTCCACGCTGACAATCTGCCAGCCAGCCAGCGCACATGACGTGAAGTCGTCGGTCAGGGGGAACGGGCGCGGACCGTCCACCGTAAAGTCAATCGTGACATCGGCGGCAAGGGTGTCGGGCGGGTCATCGCCATCGTCATCGGCAACCTGTGCCGCAACGATGGTCAGGGTGCAGCTTTCGCCGACGGTGAAGTCGGTTGCCGGGTCAAGCGTGAAGGTGGGGTCGCTGTCGGTCACGCTCAGCGTGCCGCCGCCCACACTCTGCGTGCCGCTGGTGCTACACACGACTTCCGCCCAGTTGCCCGTCACGGTGACGGGTTCGCTGAAGGTCACGCTCAGGTTGGCGGCGGGCAGCACGGTGCCATTGTTGGCGGGCGTGCTGCTGCTCACGGCGGGGGCGGTGTCGCCCGGTCCGCCCGTGAAGGTCTGCCCGTTGTTGGCGGCACCGGGGGTTGCCGTTGCGGGAGACTGCCACGTAAAGTCTTGGTAGGTGGAGCCAGTGCCACTGAGTTGCAGCGATTGCCCGACCGGGGTGCTGCTCGGCTCGCTCACCCCGACATCGGTGCTCGTCAGCGATGCCGCTTCACCAGACGCGGCAGTAAACGATCCTTCGTAGCTGAGGAACTGTACGACGATACCGTTATTGTCAACAAGGGCAAAGCCATCGGGAGCACCGTTCTGGATACCAGATTGAAAGACAGTTTGGAAACCGAAGCCTGTGCCAGTGTCATCGTTCAGCGTGCCACTGAGAGCCAAGGTATCGTAAGGGCTACGTTGCGATGATGTGCCATTGTATAGGACGATAGACCAACCAGTTAGGTCGGTGCCCGCCGGACCGGCAACCTCGATGAACTCATCAGTGTCAGTACTAGCGTTGTCGTAGTGAAACTCGTTGATCCAGACCGTTGCGGGGTTCTGCGTGAACGCCTGTGCCGCCTGCGGGGGCGGGGCGAATAGGGCAATGAGTGGCAGCAACAGGGCTGCCAACGCCATCCAATGCAAATACGTAGAACGTCGCGTTGCCAAAGTTTCTCTCCTTGTGTGCAAAGTGTGCAAAGTGGTGTACAAATTGCGTGCCAACGTGAAACAAGCCATGTCGTGAAACAAGCCATGTGGCGAATACCGGATCGTGGGTGACAACTTATCTGAAAACTCCCTCGAGTAGTATAGTTGAAAAGTATCGCGGACTGTGTTAAGAGAGTGTTAAGTACATGTAATGAACGGGCACTTTCCTAAAAGACCACCTGTAAGCACCCACATATGTAAAACCCACCCAGCAACCCAGTGGCGGGGAGTGCCGCCCCGCCCACCCCAGAGCCGGGCGGCAGCAGGGTGGGCGTGCGCGGCATGCGGCAACGCCACCCCGCGTGGACACAATCGTGCCGCATGGGGCTTGACGAACGCCCAGCAGATAGCTATAATCAGGAGAAGTGACTCACCGTGCGCGGTGGGTCGGGTGTGGCTGCATTGTTTTGGTCAGCCCCGATGCCTGCACAGGATCGGTGGCTCGTTTTTTGTACCGCCGCCGCGACGGTGCGGCGCAGGCGGTGACCGGGCACCGTGCTATGTATATACTAAGGAGTATCGCCATTAAAGACAAGTTCCGCGTCAATAATCGTATCCGTTCGCGTGAAGTACGTTTGATCACGGCTGAGGGGGAGCAGGTAGGGGTCGTCAGCATAGACGATGCCCTGCGCCGGGCTGAAGACCAAGGTCTTGACTTGGTAGAGGTTGCGCCCAACGCCACGCCGCCCGTCTGTCGCTTGATGGACTACGGCAAGTTCCGTTATGAGCAGAGCAAGAAGGAACGCGAGGCACGCCGACACCAGAAACAAGTCGAAGTCAAAGAACTGCGGATGAAGCCGCGTACCGACGACCACGACATCGAAACCAAGGCACGGCAGGCGCGTAAGTTTCTGCAAGCAGGCGACAAGGTGAAGTTCACGGTACGATTTCGCGGGCGCGAGATGGCGCATACCGATATTGGGCAAGAGATGCTCGACCAACTCGTTGAGCAACTGCGCGACATTGCCGTCGTGGAACAAAAAGCGCAGATGGAAAGCCGCGCCATGTCGGTGGTGATGGCACCGGACGCACGCACGCTGAAAGCCGCCCAGAAAGCCCAGCGTGAGCGGCTGAAGGCGAGTAAGCCCGAACGCGGCACCAAGGAACGTGGAAACGGAGCCGCCAAAGACAGCGACGGCGCGGCGACGGTGGCAACGGCAGCCGACGAGGACGACGATACCGATGACGTGACTGCCGACGAGGACGAATAGCGGCGGCGGCGCAGTGAAGGGAAGAAGACAACCATGCCAAAGATGAAAACCCACAAGGGCGCACGTCGCCGCTTCAAGGTGACGGGCAGTGGCAAGATACTGCGCACCAAGCAGGTGCGCGGGGTCAAGCGCAATCGCTCGAAACGCGCACGCAACATGTATAGCAAGATGTTGCCGCTGTCGCCCGCCAACGAAAGTAGCTTGCAGCAGGCGTTGCCCTACGGGCTGAAGTAAGCTGAAGTAAAGGGAGAGCAAACCAGCTATGACACGAGTTAAGCGCGGCGTGATGGCACGCAAAGCGCACCGCAAGGTGTTGAAGCAGGCGCGGGGCTACCGTGCGTCGCGTCACCGCACATTCCGTTCGGCTAATCAGGCAGTGATGCGTTCGCTGGCGTTCGCCTACCGCGACCGCCGCGTGAAAAAGCGCGACTTCCGCCGCCTGTGGATACAGCGCATCAATGCGGCGGCACGCCTAAACGGGACTACCTATAGCCGCCTCATCCACGACCTGAACACGGCGGGCATCGCCATTGACCGCAAGATACTGGCGGACATGGCAGTACGCGACCCGGTAGCCTTCACCGCCGTTGTGCAGCAGGCGCAGGCGGCGACGGCTGCCTGAATGACGCACTGCGGTGCTCCGCAGTACCACCAACGCCAAAGTAAAGTATACCCGCTCGCTGGGGGCTGACCGTCGTCAGCGTTCCCGCGAGCGGTCTTTCGTGCTAGAGGGCGTGCGGCTGGTCGCTACCGCGTTGGCGGCAGGGCTAGAGCTGACCCTCGTGCTGTACGACCCTGAACGGCTCGCCAGCACCCCCGGCGGGCAGGCATTGCTGCCGCACCTCACCACCCACCCACACAGCTACCCCGCCACCGCGCAGGTGGTCGCGCACGCCGCCGCTACCGTCACGCCACAGGGCATCGTGGCAGTGGCAGCCATCCCCACGTTGCCCGCCCGCCCCGGCTTGCTGCTGCTGCTCGATGGCGTGCAAGACCCCGGCAACGTGGGCACGCTCCTGCGCTCGGCAGAGGCAGCCGGGTGCGGGCTGGTGGTGTGCGCCCCCGGCACCGCCGACCCGTACAGCCCCAAAGTGGTACGCGGCGCAATGGGGGCGCACGGCTGGTTGCCGCTTGCCGTTGCCGACGACTGGGGTGCGGTGGCGGCACTGGTGGCACCACGCGGCACCCTGTATGCCGCGACGGGCGACGGCACGCACGCCTACTATGCGGTAGACTGGCGGCAGGCAGGCGGCATCATCATTGGGAGCGAGGCGCACGGCATCAGCGACGCAGCACGGGCACTTGCCACCGGCACAGTCGCCATTCCGATGGCAGGGCGTGCCGAATCGCTCAACGCGGCGGTTGCAGGCAGTGTTATTATGTTTGAGGGGATGCGCCAGCGGATGCAGCCCTGACCCGCCCCCGGCGGCGCAGGCACGCAACAACCAGCAGGAGGAGCACGCAATGAGCGACATAACCAGCGACATGACTACCCAGTTGCAGCAACTTGACCATGACGCACGGGCTGCACTGGCAACAGTAGACGACCTCGAAGCCCTGACACACTGGAAGAGTAGTTACCTCGGCAAGAGCGGTGCCCTGACCCGCGTCAGCCGTGGGCTGGGCGCGCTCCCTGCCGACGATCGCCCAGCAGTTGGGCGGCAGGTCAACGAGCTACGCGAAGCCCTGACCACCGCCTTCGATGCAGTGGAGGCACGCCTGAAGCACGCCGCCCGCACCGCATCGCTCGCCAGCGAACAACTCGACGTGACGCTACCGGGGCGTGCGCCCGCCGTGGGCTACACCCACATCACCAATCAGGTCTTCGCGCAGGTCATCGCCATCTTTGCCGAAATGGGCTTCCAAGTATGGGAAAGCCGCGAAGTGGAGACGGACGACTTCAACTTCGGGCAACTCAACTTCCCGCCCGACCACCCCGCCCGCGACATGCAAGATACCTTCTACCTTGATATGCCCACCGGGGCACCGCGCACCCTGCTGCGAACGCACACCTCGCCGGGGCAAATCCACGCGATGCGCCGCTTTGCACCAGAGCCAGTGCGCGTGCTGCTGCCCGGCAAGTGCTACCGCAACGAGCAGGTGACTGCCCGTAGCGAGATGATGTTCCATCAGTTCGAGTTCCTCGCGGTGGGGCACGCGATTACACTGGGCGACCTGAAGGGTACGCTCCTCACCTTTGCTGAGCAGCTGTTTGGCAAGGGCACCGACGTACGCCTGCGGGCAAGCTACTTCCCCTTCACCGAGCCGAGTGCCGAAATGGATATTACCTGCTTCTTGTGTGGCGGCAAGGGTTGCCGCATCTGCAAGTATACCGGGTGGCTCGAAATTGGCGGCTGTGGCATGGTACACCCCAACGTGCTCCGCAACGGCGGCTACGACCCCACCGTGTACAGCGGCTTCGCGGGCGGCTTCGGTCCCGAACGTATCGCGTTGCTCAAGTATGGCATTGATGACATTCGCTGGTTCTACAGTGGCGATGTACGCTTCGTTGAGCAGTTTGGCTAGGCGCACCGCCCTGCCCGCCGCCCCATGCCGCTAGCAACACATCGCTACCAGCACGCAACCGGGCTGATGCTGGTGGTGTTTGTGCTGCTGGCAAGCATGTACAACATCGTCGTACCACCCGGCGAGGGTCCCGACGAGCCGGGGCATTTCAACTATGTGTTGTTTCTCGCCCGCGAAGGGCGGCTACCCCAACCCGCCGACGTACCCGGCGAAGGACACCAACCACCGCTCACCTATGCCCTGATGCTGCCCGCCGTGCTGTGGTTGCCCCCCGACGCACGCAGCATCACGCAGACCGCCAACCCCGCCTTCGCGTGGAACGGGAGCGGCGGCGATGAGCACGCCGCATTCCGCCGCGCGACGCAAGAACGTGTGCCGTGGTCGCCCACCATCACGGCATGGCACCTTGCCCGCTTCATCTCCACCCTGTTTGCCACTGTCGCGCTGGTGGGCATTGCGGGTGCTGCCCGTGCGCTTGCGCCGCCCGCCCAGCGCGATCTGTTACCGCTCCTCGTGGTGCTGCTGGTGGTCGCCATCCCACAGTACAGCTTCACGGCGGCACTCGTCACCAACGACACGCTCTTAGCAGCACTGGCGGCACTGGTGGTGTGGCGTGCCCTCACGCTTGCGCCACCCACCGCACCCCGCCGCCAGTACCAACAGGTCGCGCTCCTCGGCGGGCTGGTGGGGCTAGCGTTGCTCACCAAACTCAGCGGGCTAGTCCTCGTGCCGTTTGTGGTGTGGGCGGTGTGGCGCGTGTCGCCCACGCTGGCGCACGCGGCGCGGCGGGTGCTGCTGTGCGGCGCAGTGGCGGCGGCGGTAGCAGGCTGGTGGTTCCTCCGCAACCTCACCCTAACGGGCGACATACTGGGGCTAGGGGCGTTCAGTGCCACCTACGCCACCCAGCCGTTTGTGTGGCACGACCCGACAGCGTGGGCGGCAGCACTGTGGCAACTGTACGCATCATCGCTTGCGTTCTTCGGCTGGCTGACGCTACCCGCTCCACTGGTGGTGGGGCTATGTTCGTTGCTGCTGCTGCTGGCAGGCGGCGGGCTACTGTGGCGGCTACGCGGCGTGCGTTGGCAACCCGCCGTGCTGCGTAGCCCGTGGGTGGGGCTGGCAGGGCTGGCGGCATTAGCGGGCGTGTGGGTCACAAGTTTCGCGCTGGTGGCGGGGCTGGTGGCGTGGCAGGGGCGGCTCCTGCTGCCCGCCCTGCCCGCGCTCCTGCTGCTGGCGGCGGGGCTAGCGGCATTGCCCGCCCTGCGCGGGTGGGTCGCCCCCCCGTTGCTGCTGGTCGTGCTGGGCGTGGCAACACACGCCGGCGCGTTGCAGGTGCTGGCAACCAGCTACCCAGCGAATGCCTGCCTGTTGCCCGCCCCACCGACGAGTGCCCGCGCCAACGCTGCACCGGGGGCATTCGTGCCGACCTATGCCCGCTATGCCAAGCCGTGGGAGCAGGGGGTCACGTTGCATGGCTGGACGCACAACGGCGGGCAGGGCGCAACGCTCGCCCCCGGCGACGTGGTGACGCTGCACCTGCGCTGGCACGGGCGCGAACGCCTGCTACACGACTGGACGGTGTTTGTGCATGTGGTGAACGCGACGGGCGACATTGTAGCCGAGAGCAATAGCCAGCCCTGTGGCAGCATAGCACCGTTTACGCAGTGGACACCCGGCGACTGGTACCGTGACCCCCACTCCCTCACGCTACCGCCCGACCTTGCGGCGGGCACCTATACCGTGCGCGTCGGGCTGTACCTGCCGTGGCAGCGCGACCCGCAGCAGGGGCGGCGGCTCGAAGCATGGGATGCCGCCAACCAACCCCTCGGCGATGCGCCCATCGTGGGCACGCTCGATGTTGCCCCCGTCGCCACCGCCCCCTGATGCCCCTGATGCCACGCGCACACGCAAGGCATTGTGACAGCATGAACACGGGCTGTGGTATAATGCGGTGGGATATGCCTGCCGCACAGACGGGTATTTCTGTTGCAGTAACACACGGGCAAAGTGCGAGCGATGCGAACACAGGGAGAAGGCAGGGGGAATGTCACAGACGGAACAGCGTATTACCGAACGGTACGACCCAGCACAGTTTGAAACGAAATGGCAAACACGCTGGCAAGCCGACCAGATTTACCGCACCGACAACACCAGCGACAAGCCGAAATATTATGTGCTTGATATGTACCCCTACCCCAGCGGCGACGGGCTAAGTGTGGGGCACTGCCGCAACTACATCCCCACCGACGTGATGGCGCGGTTCTATCGCATGCAGGGCTACAACGTGCTCCACCCCATGGGCTGGGATGCCTTCGGGTTGCCCGCCGAAAACGCCGCCATCAAGCTCAAGACCAACCCCGCCGTACTCATTGAACGCTTCTCGGCGAACTACCGCCGCCAGATGACGATGATCGGTACCAGCTACGACTGGTCACGCGAGATCAATTCGAGCGCACCCGCCTACTACCACTGGACACAGTGGATTTTCCTGCAACTGTACAACTCGTGGTACGACACGCGCGTGGACAGTGCCCGCCCGATTGCCGAACTGGAAGCAGAGCTTGCCACCCACGGCATGGCGAACCTGCATCTGCCACTCGCCGAGCCACGCCTGACTGCCGAGCAGTGGCAAGCAATGAGCGTGATCGAGCAGCAGGACGTGCTGACGCGCTTCCGGCTGGCATATCGTGGCGAGGCAACCGTCAACTGGGACCCGGTAGACAAGACCGTGATCGCCAACGAAGAGGTAGATGCCGACGGACGCGCATGGCGCAGCGGTGCCCTCGTCGAGCGGCGCACGCTGAAGCAGTGGTTCTTCCGCATCACTGCCTTTGCCGAACGGCTCGACCGCGACCTTGAGGGGCTGGACTGGCCCAACAGCATTATTGCGATGCAACACAACTGGATCGGGCGTAGCGAAGGTGCCGAAGTCGTCTTCCATACCGAAGCGGGCGACGCAATTATTGTCTTCACCACGCGCCCTGACACGCTGTGGGGCGCAACCTTTATGGTGCTGGCACCCGAACACCCGTTGGTTGCCCAACTGACCACGCCCGACCAGCACGCCGCCGTGGATGCCTACGTCGCGCAGGCACGCACCGCCACCGCCGACGAGCGCACCGGTGCCGACCGCGTGAAGACGGGCGTATGGACGGGCGGCTATGCGATCAACCCAGTGAACGGCGAGCGCGTCCCTGTGTGGATTGCCGACTATGTGTTGATGGACTACGGCACCGGGGCGATTATGGCGGTGCCCGCCCACGACGAGCGCGACTTCGCCTTCGCGCTGACGTTCGGCTTACCCATCATCCCGGTCATTGCCCGCCCCGACGATGCCGCCCGCTGTTTCGTGCCCGCCGCCTGCTACACCCCCGACCTGCCCGACCTGCTGCGCGACGCGGGCTATGCAGTCGAGCCAAACAACGGCGACCTGCACGTCAGCCTGAGCGGGGCACAGGCAGCAGCGTGTGCCGACCTCATCCACGAGCACCTGCATAGCGGCTGGAGCGCGATAGCTGGGGCAGACTGGCGGGCGATCTTCCCCGAAGACGTGATGGTACTCGACTCGCTTGCTGCCGAGCGGCGCATCACGCAGCGGATCACGCTGTCGCTCCCTGAAGACACCGCCGCTGAGCAGGCACGGGCGGGCTTCCTGCACTACCTCGCCGAGATTGATGCTTACAAGCCTGTTATCTATCACGACGAATACGGTACGCCGATCAACTCTGGGGTTATCACCGGGGCACCCGCCGATGCGGCGATAGAACAGGTGATTACGTGGCTGGAAGCGCAGGGCAAAGGGCAACGCCGCCGCAACTATCGTATGCGTGACTGGCTCATCAGCCGCCAACGCTACTGGGGCACGCCCATCCCGATTGTCCACACCGACGACGGGCGCGAGCTACCGCTGGATGACCGCGACCTGCCGCTCACCCTGCCCAACGTCGAGAGCTACGAACCAACCGCCACGGGCGAATCGCCGCTGGCACTGATTGACGATTGGGTCAACGTCACGCTCCCCGACGGCACACCGGGGCGGCGCGAGACCGACACGATGGGCACCTTCGCCTGCTCGTCGTGGTACTTCCTGCGCTTCACCGACCCCGCCAACCACGACGTGCTAGCAACCGCCGACGCGCTCAACTATTGGCTGCCCGTTGACATGTACGTGGGCGGTGCCGAGCACGCCGTGATGCACCTGCTGTACGCCCGCTTCTGGACGAAGTTTCTGCACGACATTGGTACCGTAACGTTCGTCGAGCCATTTACCAGCCTCCGCAATCAGGGCTTGATCCTTGCGCCCGCCAAAGAGGTGAACGGGCAGCAGGTCTACGAGAAGATGAGCAAGTCGAAGGGCAACGTCATCACCCCCGACGAGGTAGTCGCGGAGTATGGCGCGGACGCACTGCGCGGCTACGAATGTTTCATCAGCGACTTCGAGGTGGCGGTGCCGTGGAACACCTCCGGCGTACCCGGTATCCGTCGCTGGCTCGACCGCGTGTGGCGCATTGTGCTCTACCCGCACGCCGAGCGCGGGCAGGACGATGTCCAGTATAGCGCGCGACAACTCCAGCGCGTCACCCACCAGACGATCCAGAAGGTCAGGCGCGACATCGTCAACTTCAAGTTCAATACGATGGTCGCCGCCCTGATGGAGTTTACGAACGAACTGTACCGCGCCCGCGATGGCGGGCTGCACGGAACACCTGCATGGGCGGATGCCACCCGCACGCTGATGCTCCTGACCGCCCCCGTTGCGCCGCACATCGCGGAAGAGCTGTGGGAGCGCACGGGCAACCCCTACAGCATCCACCAGCAAGCGTTCCCCGTCGTGGATGCCGCCCTTGCCGCCGCCGACGAAATCGAAGTGGTGGTGCAGGTCAACGGCAAAGTACGTGACAAACTGGCGGTGCCCGTAGATACCGATCAGGCACAGCTTGAGCAGCTGGCACTGGCGAACGAACGGGTGCAGGGTTTCATTGGCGACAAGACCGTGCGAAAGGTAATCGTGGTGCCGGGGAAACTGGTGAACATTGTGCTGTAGTGCAACCTGTCTCCACCAATCTACGTAATGTTTTACACATACGTGCAATGCTACCGGTGGAAGCTGCACACTGCCGACTGAAGAGCACACTGCCGACTGAAGAAAGGAACACGCGCATGGATTTGCCACCCGTCGGAACACCGCCCCCCGCCTATGGCGGAGCAGGCTACGGGCAACCGCCCATGAAGCACAGCCTGATTGAACGGCTGCAAGGGGTCGTGACGTTCAAGGCTCCCATCTACCGCGAGATTGCCGAAGACCAAGATGCCACCATGACAGCAGGCATCATTCTCGTGGTCGTATCGCTGATTACCGGGCTACTGAGCGGGCTACTGCAAGGCGGGCAAATCGTTGCCCAACTCAGTGACCCCGCCCTTCAGGGCGATCTCGAAGCCGCAGGCATCGAAACTGCCACTATCGCGAGGATCGGGTTTATCGGCTTCGCGCTGGTCATCTTTATCATCACCCCGATCTTTGCGTTGCTGGGCTGGCTCATTGGCTCGTGGCTGTATGCCACCGTAGCCAAGATGTTTGGCGGCAACACCGACACAGGCGAGATGCTGCGGATCAGTGGTCACATCGCGCCCTTTAACCTGCTGGGTGTCATCCCGTGCGTCGGGATCGTGGGCTTCATCCTCACCCTCGTCGGCACCGCCATCGGGGTACGCGAAGCCGCCTTCCCCAACCGTGAAGACGGGCTAACCAAGTCCATCCTCACCATGGTGGTCGTCTTCCTGATCTACCTACTCATCATTGGGGTGCTCATCGGCTGTATCGTCTTCGGCATCGTCGCGCTCGCCAGTGCAGCAGCGGGTGCATCGGGCTAAACACCTGCCAGTGGTACCTACGGGGAGGGCACACGATGACGGCACCACCCGCTGGAACACCGCCGCCCGCCTATGGTCTACCACCGACGGGCGGCGATTCAGGGCTGAGCCTGTGGGAGCAGATACAGGGCGTGCTGCTCTTCAAAGCCGACGTATACCGCGCCATCGCCAAGGATATTGACGCAACCCTGCCCGCCATGATTATCGTGGTCGCCGTGGCACTGTTCGCGGGCATACTGGGGGTACTCTCGTCCTTCACCACGCTCTGGGCTGTCACGCAGATCGCCAGTGCCAACAGCCCTGAACTGGCGGCGATGATCGCGCAGGCGGGCGGTCCCACCGCACTCATGGGTGACCCCACAAGTAGCGTCACCTCGATTGCCTCGGCTCCGGTGGGGGCATTGGTCTCGTGGGTCGTGGTATCGTGGCTCTTCAATGTGTTTGCCAAGCTGTATGGCGGGACAACAACACCGGGCGAAATGCTGCGCGTAAACGGCTTTGCCACGCTCTTCAGTGCCGTGGGCGCAATCGTCGGTATCGTGCCGTGCGGGGGTATCATCGGGGTTGTGCTCGTGTTGGCTGCCAACGTGGTTGGGGTACGTGAAGCCGCGTTTGCCAACAACCCCGACGGGACAACCAAAGCCATCCTGACTGTCTTTACCGTGATTGGCATCATCGTGCTGCTCCTCAGTCTTGTGCTCGCCTGTATCGCTGTGTTCTTTGCCGCCATCATCGGGGCGATTTTGCAGGCAGTTGTGCAATCGTGAAACGTGCGGACATAGCGACAATGCGGTCTCGCCGCACACAAGAGGATACAATCTTATGACAACGCCGACCCCGCAACCCGCCACACCACCCACCCACCAGCCGTTGCTGCAACGGCTCCTTGGGGTGGTGACGTTCAAGCCCGCCAGCTACCGCGACATTGCCAGCGACCCCACCGCCCTCACGCCCGCAGCAGTCATCGTGGGCATCATGGCACTGATTACCGCGTCGGTCGTCACCATTTTTGTGCCCGACTACCCCTTGGTTGCGGGGGTATCAGCGGCAGTCATGTATGTGCTGGTGTGGTTTGGCGGCGGCTGGCTGTACGCGCTCGTGGCGGGCATGCTCGGCGGGCGCGGCGATGTCGGCGCACTGCTGCGCGTGACCGGCTTCAGTGCCATCTTTGTCATCCTGATGATCATCCCGTTTGTCGGCTTCATTGGCAGCATTCTCAACCAAGCGGGCACCATTACCGGCATCCGCGAAGCCGCCTTCCCCGACCGCCCCGACGGGCTGACCAAAGCAATCATAACGGCGGTGCTGGTGTTCATGGCACTGACCGTCGTCGTCACCCTGCTGGTCTTGCTGCTGACGTTCGTCGTCGTGTGGCTCGGCATCCAGCAAGCCGCCCCAACGGGCACATAGCGCACCTCAAAGGGCTAGCCGACCCCCAGTGTAGAACCCCCGTGCAGCAGGTGGGAAAACCCCCCTACCCGCTCGCGCATTTTCTGGTTATACTGTAACTAAACGTGTGCGGTCTCCCGTGCGCGTGACATCTGGTGTTACCGTGGTGTTACCGTAGATAGATGACTTACTAGGCACTCTGGCTGACAACCTACTAGACACTCTGGCTGACAACCTACTAGACACTCTGGCTGACAACCTACTAGACACTCTGGCTGACAATAGAGAAGGAAGAAAGGAAACAGACACTATGATAGGCACACTAAAGACTACCGCCCTGCTGGGGTTGCTCACCGGGCTGTTTGTGCTGGCGGGCAGTGCGCTCGGCGGCACCCTCGGCGCGATTATCGCGTTCGTGTTTGCCGTAGTACTCAACATGGGCGCGTGGTGGTTCTCGGCAAGCATCGCGCTGAAAATGAACGGCGCACGCGAAGTCTCGCCCGAAGAAGCCCCCGAACTGCACAGCATCGTCGAAACGCTGGCAACACGGGCAAACCTGCCCAAGCCGAAAGTCTACATCATTGACAGTGATGTACCCAATGCCTTTGCGACAGGACGCAACTACAACAACAGTGCCGTCGCTGCAACTACTGGGCTGATGCGGATGCTCAACCGCGACGAACTGGCGGGCGTGATGGCACACGAACTGGCGCACATCAAGAACCGCGACACGCTGATTTCGAGCGTCGCCGCCACCGTCGCCGGGGCGATCACCATGCTGGCTGACATGGCAATGTGGTCTATGCTGTTCGGCATGTTCATGGGCGGCGAAGACGAAGACGGCGGCGGGCTGGGCGAAATGTTCGCCACCGTGCTGCTGATGATCCTCGCCCCCATCGCGGCGGTGATCATCCAGATGGCAATCTCGCGCTCGCGCGAGTTCTCGGCGGATGCGGAGGGCGCACGCATCCTTGGCAACCCGTTGCCGCTGGCAAGCGCACTCGAACGGCTGGAATATGCTTCGCAGCACATGCACCCGATGAACGCCAACCCCGGCACGTCGCACATGTACATTGTCAACCCGTTGGCGGGCAGTGGCGGCATCAGCGGGCTGTTCCGGACGCACCCCGCTACTGAAGAACGCATCTCACGCTTGCGTTCGATGGTCGGGCGGGTGGCACTGGCGGGCTAACCACACCCGCGCCTGACAAGCACACAAAATGCGGTTACAATGATGGGGAGAGCATTGTACGTGCTCTCCCCATTTCTATTATGGCAACACTTTTGCGTACACACTTACTGTTGTTGGTCATCATACTGCTTGCTGGGTGCGGCGGTGCTACTGGGGTGCCCGCAACCAGCGAACCCGCCGCCGCCAACCCGGTGGCTCCGCTCGCGCCGCTCACCGAGCCAGACGGCACCGGCACACCAGCATCACCCGCAGCCCCGCCCCAACCCGTAGCCCCGCCCCAACCCGTAGCCCCGCCCCAAACGGAGGACACCGTGGATACGGCAAACCCGGATCAACCCACGCCGCCCGTGCCCGCCACACCCGCCGACGAACTCGCTAGCCTTGCCGCCGCCGAACGCGCCGCGCTCGACCGCGTGACGCTGGCAACCGAACTGGGCGGCGTAGTGGACGCGCAACCCGTCGCCCGCACCACAATGCTCGACGTGGACGTGGGGCACACCCGTAGCTTTCAGGTGCATAGCTTTGTCACCAACACCAACCGCGCCACCGAAGCCACACTGCAATACGCCGGACCCGTGTTGCTCGTGTATGTCGAGAATGGTGTACCCTTCGATGCCGAAGCACTGGCAAGCGCGGCGCAGCAGTTCGAGCAGGAACTCTACCCGCGTATGCACGACCTGTTTGGGCTAGAGTGGACACCCGGCGTAGACGGCGACCCGCGCATTGTCGTGCTCAACGTGGGCGACCTCGATGGCGGCGTACTGGGCTACTTTTCGCCGCGCGACTCGGTGCCCCAGACCGTAAACCCCTTTAGTAACGAGCACGACATGCTGTACATGGACATCGGAGCTAACCCCCCCGGCGACGACCGCTACCTCAATACGCTTGTCCACGAGTTCCAGCACATGATCCACTGGAACGAGCAACGGGCAGCGAATAGCTGGTTTAACGAAGGTACCTCGACGCTGGCGGAAGACCTGACTGGGCTGGGCAACAACCTGTATGTCGGCACGTACCTCACCGCCCCCGACGTGCAACTGAACAACTGGAACAGTACCCCCGGCTCGTCGTTGGGGCACTACGGCGCGTCGCAGTTGTTCATGCGCTACATCTATGCTCGCTATGCTGGCGACGACGAACTGACCACCCTCATCCGTGCCAATGCTGGGCGCAACCTCGCCGCCTTCACCGAACTAGCGGCACGCACCGACCCTGCCATCACGAGTTTCGCGCTGCTGTTTGGTGACTGGGCGACCGCCAACCTGCTCAACACGCCCGACCTCGACGGCGGACGCTACAGCTACCGCGCTGCCAACGGCGTGAGCCTGCTGCCGCGCCCCGTCGTACCGCGCCCGCTAGCGGTGGGCGAACACACCGAAAGTGTGCGCCAGTTTGGGGTAGACTACTACACCCTGCCTGCGGCAAGCACAGTCACATTCAGCGGGCAAGACACTGTATCGCTGGTGGGTGCCGACGTACCCGACGGTCACGCATGGTGGAGCGGGCGCGACGACAACAGCACTGCCACACTCACGGGGAGCCTTGACCTGCGGCAAGTCGCGGGCGACCGGGCGACCCTTCAGTTTGACCTGTGGTACGACCTTGAGCCAGACTACGACTATGCCTTCGTCAGCGTCTCTGCCGACGGCGGCGCAACGTGGGAGACGCTCCCGGCAACCACTACGACCACCGAAGACCCGCACGGCGCGAACTATGGGCACGGCTGGACGGGCAAGAGCGGTGCCGCCACAGTGCCTGCTCAGAGCGACGGCGCGGCAGACGACGCAGCAGACGAACCCGCCGCCCAAGCCCAATGGATACCGGAGACGGTAGACCTGTCGCCCTATGTCGGCAGTCAGGTGCTGGTACGCTTTTGGCAAGTCAACGACGAAAGCTACAACAGCCCCGGCATGCTGCTCGATAACGTGCGGCTGGCAGAGAACGACACCCCCCTGCTGGCACAGCCCGATACCGTTGGCTTCGTGGCGGTAGATGGCATACTGCCGCAGCAGTGGGAAGTGCGGCTCGTGCGCGTCGCCGCCGATGGCACCACAACCGTAGAACGCCTCACGCCAGACGGTGCCGCCCGTGCCAGCACGCAACTCGCCCCAGACGAGCAGAGCACGCTGATTGTGGCAGCAACCACGCTGCACACCACCGAACCCGCCCCCTACACCATTACTATTCAGCAATAACCCCTAGCAGGAACCCCCAGCACTGCCGCGCACCAGAACGGGGGCAGGGGTAAGCCTGCCCCCGTCGTTCCGTTGTGGCGGGTGTTATCGCTAGGGGCGTGCGGTTGTCGCTGGTGGCGTGCGCTGGCAATATGCCGTGCTACTGGGCAAACGTCAATCTTCAACGTCCCAAGTTGTGCGCCGCTCGCGTGCTGCGGCACCACGCCGTTCTGTTCGCTATAGGCGAGCATCCCGTATGGCTCCCCGTTGTGGCAGGTCGCGCACGGTACGTAGCAACCGCCCCACGCGGGCACCTGCGACACACGTTGCTTCCCGACATGTGCCACCGTTGCCAATGTGGTTTACCCGAATGCCCCCATCCCTTCGAGCCAAGCCCGCAGATACGCCATGCCCGCCAGCAATGCCACCGTTGGCACCAGTGCCAGCGTTGCGGGGCGGGCGAGATCACGCAAGTGGTACATGCTGTTGGTATAGCCCAGCAGCACCGCACAGACCAGCGTACAGACCAGATACAGCGTCCCCAGCATGCCGACCATCGAGGCAACGGCAAGCGGCAGGTACAGCAAGGGGAGATTGCCAAAGATCGCCGCCAGCAACACGACATTGAGCAGCAGCAGCACCCCGATGTCGCGCCAGCCGCGCAGCACCGGGCGCGACGGCTCCGGGTTGGCACGTAGCCCATAGTTGACGAGCAGCAGCACCAGCACGCCCAACCCGATCCCCGTACCCATACCGGTCAGGGTACGCAGCACGTTCTGCGGCGCATACAGCGTGGCAATGCCGGTGTCGTCGGCGAGCGAGTTCAGCCCGTCTACCGCCAGAATGAGCACGGCGGCGATGAGACCCGCCAGCACCGACCAGTGCGGCAACCCAGCGGCACGCACGTCGCCGCGCAGCACGATCAGCCCCAGCGTCAGCAGCATGGCGGTGTAGATGCCCGTGCAACGCGCACAGATCGGCAGTTGCAGCCCCGCCAGAAACAGGTTGTTTTGCTGAGCACACAAGCCCTGCATCACAACCAGTAGCTTTTCGTCGAGCGGCATGCCCGGAAACAGCAGTAAGCCACCAACCAGCGTTGTCATGGCTGCCAGCCACGCATAGTGCCACGGGCGTTCGCCGGGGGGCGTGGCAGGTTGCGGCACGGGCAGGGGCGGGGTCATTGCATCTCCTGTACGCGCTGTTCCATCATGTCACGGGGCAGCAGTCCGGCGTGCATCGCGTGGACGGTACCATCGCGGTTGATGAAGTAGCTGGTAGGCAAGCCACGCGCGGCGTAGGCATCGCCAATCGTGCCATCTTCGTCAGCAACCAGCGTGAAGGTCAGCCCCAATTCTTCAGCAAACGGCACAATACGATCTACGGTCTCTCGCTGATTGACCGCCAGCACCACAAGGTCATCGGGGTAACTGACTTGCAGTGCCTGCATGTCGGGCATCTCTGCCTTGCACGGTCCGCACCACGTCGCCCAAAAGTTAAGCAGTACCTTCTTGCCTTGCAGGTCGCTCAGTTGCACGGTGCTGTCATCTGCCAGCGTGAAGCGAAAGTCAGGGGCGGGGGTGCCCGGTTGCGGCGGTTGCCCGCTCACGTCGCTGATGAGTAGCTCGCTGGTGGGGGCGATCTGGATACTGCCATCGGTGGGTAGCGTGACGCTCGTGGCGGTGGTGGGCGGGGCATTGCTGCCCGCCAGTAGCCACCAGCCCAGCGCACCCGCCGACACGAGTACCAGCACAATCGCAATCAAGAAGGGCAGGTTGCTGACGGCAGGCGCGGTGGGTGCCTTACGCCCGTGGGGTGGGGGGTGTGGATTCGTCATCCGAAGCTCTCCTCTTCGCTCTCCTGTTGCAGTCTCCACGGTACAACGACAACGCTTATGGCGTGGGCGGCGCAGGCGGCGTGCGCGGCGGCGGCGGTCCGCGTAGGTCACGGTCAAGGCGCGGGTAAATACCCGTCACCACGGCAACCGCGAACAGCACCCCCGTCCCGACGCGCATCCACCAATTGAACGACCCCGGCGAGTCGTCTGGGTCACGCAACCCAAGCGCGGGAGCGGCGGCATCCAGTGTCTGGGTCAGCCCATCAATGACGAGCGGTGCCACCAGCACCACCACCAGTGCCATCGAAAGCGGGTGGTACGCGAAGAACCGCCGCACCGGGGGCACCATAAACAGTAGCCCGCCCAGCGCGAGGGCACCGTACATTGCCGCTTCACGGTTGCAGATCGCCACCTGCTGCCCAAACAGAAACGGTGAGTTCTGCGGGCTTTGGTGACAGAGCGGGGTATACAGGCTGAACAGCCAGTTGCCGAGATCAGGATAGCCCATGTCAATTGCAAGGGGTGCCAGCCATGGCAACCCGCCATACAACAGTACCAAAATATTGACCACCACCAGCCAGTGGCGCAGAAGCCAGTGTACAGAGCGGTCTAAACTACTCGGCTGCGGCGGCGATGGCTGCGGCTGCGCAGGCGGTTGCGGCGGTGTCGGTTGTTGCTGTCCGTCAGTCATAGTTTGTATCACACACTATTATAGCGTACACGCATTGGTGCGGGCTACCGGTTGCCCCGCCTTTTCGCCATGGTGGTGAAACGTTATCTTAGAGCGAAGCCTAGCGCGAAGCCACACCGGGCGGGTCACACACCAGCGCGGCGGGCGTACCCTCCACATGCGTCAGCACCACCACCAGCGGCGTGCTGCCCGTGCCGCGTAGCTCGCGTGCCAGTGCGTCCGTATCGAGCGGAGAGCCGCGCTTCTTTACCGTAACCTCGCCCGCGTCGAGCGCACGGAGCCGCGCCCGCAACCGCTTGCGCTGGAACGGCAACCACTCGCGGATGCGCCACACCCGCGCGAACGGTGTGGGCTGGGCGTGGGTGGCGGTCAGGTAGGCAATCTGCGGGTCGAGCTGCGCGGCACCCAGCGACGCGGCAAGCTGCGCCACCAACCCCGCCCGGATGACCGCCGGGTCCGGTTCGTAGAGGTAGGCAAGCGGCGCACTCGTGGGCGGCGTGGGGGCAGGTGTAGCTGTCATGCTATGGACGGTAGCGGCGTAGCTGGCAGGCGCGTTGGGCACGGCAGGGGCGGTGTGCAATAGGGTCGCACGCGGGGTAGCTTCTGCCAGCGTACCACACCGCAGCAGACATTCTTTCAGGTCGCCGTTCAGCGCGACAAACTCGCACGACACCGGCGGGTTGCCCGCCGCTTGCAGCACCGCGTCCAGTTCGGCGCGGTCTATGCCCGGTGACAGCTTGACCAGCAACGCCGGGTGCTGCACCAGCCACGCCAGCACATGCGGCAATGGCGGGCTAGCGGCTGCCAGCGTAAAGTGGCGGCGCAATCCATCGCGGCGGGCGGGGTCGCAGTACACCACTGTTGCGGCGGCGGGCGGCGGGGTACGGCGTACGTCGGCATGGACAAACGTTACCTGTGCGGCGACACCCAGTATCGCGGCATTGGCACGCGCGACACACAGACGGTCATGGTCATGGTCATACGCGGTGACGGTATGCCCGTGCGCGGCACACACCAGCGAGTCGCCGCCGATGCCACAGCCCATGTCGGCGATGTGGCTGGCAGGCGGCAGCAGGCGGGCGCGGTACGCCGCCACTGGCGCACTGCTGGCTTGCTCCAGCGCAGCCCGGATGAAGAAAAGCTGGTCGGCGTGGGCGATCTTGCCGTGGGCACGCTGGCGCAGCAACGTTTGCTCGACAGCAGCACGGGCATAGGGCAGGGGGTAGTGCTGGCGCAAGTGCGAGACCGTCGCCAACAGGTCACGGTCGCGCAGGGGCTGCGCCGCCAGTTGGTGCAACAGGGCAGCACCAGCAGGCGAACGCAGCCACGCAAGGGTGGTTGTCAGGTCGGCGGAGTCACCGGGATCGTCCATACAACAGGTACGCACAACGCAACGGGTGCGTGGCAGGCGTTAGACTTCGTCTTTGCTCTGCCAGTTCGAGCGCAGTTCCGATGAGTCGCCAATATTCAACTGGCGGAACTCACCTTCGACATAGGCATCGTTCCCGATCAGGCTCCCACTGAGCAGTGCCGACTTGATGTATGCTCCCGAATTGATGACCGAGTCCTTGAGGCGCGAGTCTTTGATCTTCACGCCCGCCGCCACCGACACATACGGTCCAATCACCGAGTCCTCGACCTGAGCCGTGTCGGCGATGTAGACCGGCGGGATGATGATCGAGCGCGTGACACCGCCCACATAGCTCCGCCCGTGTTCGAGCAACCAGCGGTTGCTTTCTAGCAACGCCGTGGGCGTGCCGCAGTCTTTCCAGACCGACACCTGTTCAGGGACAAAACGGTGCCCCTGCTCGATCATAATCTGCAACGCATCGGCAAGGTAAAACTCGCCCTTCGTCTGGATATTGTGCGCGATCAGGTGCTCAATCGCGGCGAAGAGCGGCGCAATGTCGGGCGTGTAGTACACCCCGATCACCGCCAGATTGGAGACGGGGTGTTCAGGCTTCTCGACCAACCGCGTGATGTAGCCGTCTTCAACGACAGCCACCCCGAAGCGGCGCGGGTCTTCGACCTCTTGGACATAGATCACCCCATCGTCTTGCATACGGTTGAGGCGGTTGAGGTCTGCCGAAAAGATGCCGTCACCGAAGACAATCAGCGTGGGACCACTGGCAACCTCGCGGGTGAGGTGAATGGCATGTGCCTGCCCCAGTAGCTCGCGTTGTTCGATAAACTCGGTCGGGTAGTTGTAGTTTTCGTTGACGAACTGGTGGATAGCCCCCCCCATGTAGCCCGTCACAAAAATCAGTTTGTCAATGGCGAGCGTACTCAGGGTATCGAGAATGTGCCCCAGCATCGGCTTGCCCGCCACGTTCACCAGCGGCTTGGGCTTGCTAAAGGTGTGCGGGCGCAGGCGTTTGCCCAGTCCTGCCGTCAAGACAATCACGTTCATAAGCGTGCTCCACGTACCGTGCCCACTGACGGGGCAGGTAGCGCGGTCTCCTTTCCGTTGGCTCAGGTCAGCGTCTGGCTAGTGCGCTGCCGCGACCGCTAGTTATGGCAATTGCCACCGCAGCAAGTGCCGCCCCCTGCAAACGACGGGCTGAAGTCGGCAATGCCGCCATCATCTGAGCGGGCAACACTGGCAATCAGCGGGATGGCACGCCGGATGTGGGTGCTGGCGCATTGCTCGCAACGCACGTCGTCGTCGTTCTGCTGCATCGTTCGCAGTTTATCAAACGTGTGACCACAGTCATTGCAGATGTACGCATACATTGGCATCGTTTTCCTCGTTTCTTGTTGGTAGCGTGCATGAGTAGTGTGCAAGCTTCAGGACACGTTGTCGGCAGTCCTGACAATTGCCGATTATACCATAGGCGACCACGCTCCCCCAAAAGCATTGCCTGCCGGGAGCGGAACGATTGCTCCCCCCATAGGGCATAGGTTAGGTCATAATAGGGCATAGGTTGCATCGCGGTGTGCGGGCAACCCCCGCGCGGGGTATGGTATACTGCATACGGCGTTGCGGTCTGCCACAGTGTACCAAATTGTGGTATGCTGCATGTGCAGTACGAAACCAGACAGAAGCAGGCATTGCTTACACCTTTATGACACTACTGGCACCGTTGGGGCTGTTGGCGCTTCTCGCCCTCCCAATCATTGTGTTGCTCCACTTTCGCCGCGAACGGTTGCGGCGCATTGCGGTACCATCCCTGTTGCTATGGCAGCAACTCGAAGTCGTCACCGGGCAGAAGCGGCGCATGCGCCTGCCCCTGACGCTTTTGTTGTTGCTGCACCTGCTGGCAGCCCTGCTGCTTGGGCTTGCGCTCACGCAACCGCAGTGGCTCACCGGGCTGTTGCAGCAGGGCAACCGCCATATTGTGGTCATCCTCGATACCTCGAACAGCATGGCAGCCCGTGAAGGGAGCGGGAGCCGCCTTGACCAAGCCCGCAACGAAGTGCGCGGCATCATCGGGAACCTGACCACCACCGACCGCATGACGCTCATTACGGCAAGTAGCCGCGCCCAACTGCTGACCAGTGGCGGCGGCGGCAATCAGGGCGAACTGCTCGCCGCCCTTGACCTTGTGCAGCCGGGTGGCACGGGCACCAACCTGAACGAAGCCCTCACGCTGGCAGGCGTGACGCGCCAAGGTAGCACCACCGCCAGTGAAATTGTGGTGGTGAGCGACCTCGACCCACCCCAAACCGCCGACCTGCCCCTCGATGCGCTCCGTTGGGTGCGCGTGGGCGGTACCACCAACAATCAAGCCATTGTGGTGCTGGCGACGCGCCCGCGCCGGGGCGGTAGCCCCGGCTACGACGTATATGCCCGCGTCACCAACTATGATAGCCAACCCGTCGCCACTACCCTCAGCCTGTACGGCGACGATGCGCTCCTCGAAACCCGCGACCTGTCGTTGGAGGCGGCGGGCGAAGTCGAACTCACGTGGGAACTGCCCGCCACGGTGCAGCGGCTCCGGGCAGAACTGGGCACCGACGATGCCCTGACTATTGACAACACGGCGGAACTGCAACTTGAGCAGGTGCGCCAGCGTCGCATTGTCGTGGTTGCCGCGGGTGCGCCCGCCATCGAGCGGGCACTGCAAGCGATTGACGGCGTGACGGCAAGCGTCGTGACACCCGAACAGTACGCCAGCACCGCACCCGACGCGGCAGACCTGACGATCTTTTCCAATACAGTGCCGGAGACGCTCCCGGCAGGCGGCGTGCTGCTGATCAACCCACCCGTGGGCGAAACACCGCTCTTTACCGTCAACCCGCCTAACCCGCCGCAGGTCACCGACCCGAACGCCGCGCCAGTGCCGCCCGCACCCATTCGCATCGTGCCCGCATCGAGTGGCACCAGCGCGAACCCGCTCGACGGCTTGAGCTTCGGCGGCATAGACTTTGGTGCAGTGCCGCAGGTGGTCACGCCTGACTGGGCACGCCCGCTCCTGACACAAGGCGATACACCGCTGGTACTCGAAGGCAACACAGGCACAAGCACCGTCATGGTCTGGGCATTCGACCCACAGGCAGGCAACCTGCAAGACAAACTCGCGTTTCCCTTGCTGACCGCCCGTAGCGTGCGTTACCTGACCACGCCCCCGCCCCCCACCGACGTGTTGCCCGGTGAACGGGTGGTGCTGGCAACCGGACCGCGGACTGACCGCATCGAACTCGTCGCGCCGGATGGAACGACCACTACACTGGCAGTCAACGGCACGGTCTACCTTGACGGGCTGCAAACACCGGGGCTGTACCGCCTGACCGAGTATGCTGGCGATGCAGTCGTCTACGAAGGCGCACTCGCCGTCAATGCTGGCAATGCGCTAGAGTCCGATTTACAAGCACGGGCTATGCCACTCGTTGGCACGCCGTATCTCGCGGGGGCGGCACCCCCCGACACAAACGCGAGCGTCGCGTCGCCGCCCGTACAGGACGAAATGCCCCTCTGGCCATGGCTGGCACTGCTGGCACTAGGCGTGATGGTGCTGGAATGGATATACGTGCATTGGAGATGATACCGAGCTTGCCAACGTTGCCGTTTGCCTTCGAGCAACCACTTGCGTTGTGGTTGCTCTTGCTGCTGCCCCTCTTTGTGCTGGTGTGGTTTGTGCGCGGCATGCGCACGGTACCCGCCGCCGTCTTGCTGCGGGTGCTCTCGGTTGCCATGCTGATCCTCGCGGTGGCACGCCCCACCTACGGGCAGCCCATTCAAGACGACCTGCCGCTGGTCATTCTCGCCGACCAGTCCGACAGCCTGACCCCGACGGGACAGACGGCGGCACGGCAAGCGGCAGCCGACATTGCCGCGCAAGTCCAGAGCGGCGACAGCCAGCAAGCAGCAACCGTAATCTGGTTTGGTGGCGACACCGTGACCCCCGGCGGCGAAGGCATAACCGCAGGCGGCACGCCCAGCCAAGCCAGCACCGCCGCCTACAACCCCACCCAAACCGACCTTGCAGGGGCGTTGCGGGCGGCGCGGAACCTGCTGGCACCCGGCAACACCCCCAGCGATGGCACCCAGCGCGGGCGCGTGGTCATCGTCTCGGACGGGCGCGAAACGGTGGGTACCCTGCAAGCCGAAGCCCGCCTTGCCGCCGAAGCGGGACTCGTGGTAGACGTGCTGCCCATTGACGTAGCCGGTGCGCCCGAAGTCCGCCTCGTCAGTGTCGAGGCACCCGAAACATTGCGCGTGGGCGAAGAGTACGACGTGGACATCACCGTCGAGAGCACCGCCCCCGCAGACCAACCCGCCCCTGCTACCGCCACCCTGCGCCTGTGGAGTGCCAGCAACGACTTGCTCGGTGAGCAGCAGGTCAACCTGCAACCGGGCATCAACCGCTTCACCTTCCCCACCCGCGCCCTCTCTGAAGGGGTGGTGCGGTTGCGTGGCGAGGTGGTTGCCACCCCCGACACCTTCGCCGCCAACAACGAGGCAGGCGCGACGGCGGTGGTGGCGCCGCCATCGCGCGTGCTGCTGGTTGAAGGGCGGCAGGGCACCGCGCCACAACTGGCTGCCGCGCTCCTGAACGAGGGCATCGAGAGCGAAACCATTGCCGCCGCCCAGATGCCAACGCGCCTGTCACCGCTCGACGGCTTCGACGGCATGGTACTGCTCGACGTGACCGCGAACGACCTGTCGTTCGACCAGATGGCAACCGTGCAAGAGTTCGTCCGTAGCGAAGGGCGCGGACTCGTCGTGACGGGCGGCACTAGCTCGTATGGGCTGGGCGGCTACGCCGACACCCCGCTCGAAGAAACGCTCCCCGTAGACATGGACGCGCCCCCCCGCCCCGAACGCAACGAGGTTGCGCTCCTGCTCATCATTGACCGCTCGGCAAGCATGGAAGCCGACGTGGGCGTGTCGAAGTTTGCGATGGCGAAAGAAGCCGCCATTCTCTCCACCGAAACGCTCCGCAACGAAGACACCATTGGTGTGCTAGGGTTCGATACAAGCCAGCAGTGGGTGGTGCCCTTCCAGCAGGTGGGGCAGGGTGCTGGGCTACGGTCTATCCAAGACTCGATTGCCACCCTGCCCACAGGCGGCGGTACCGACATCTTCGCCGCCCTCGACGTGGGGTTGCGCGACCTGCAACAGGTGCCCAACCGCACCCGCCACGTTGTGCTGCTCACCGATGGGCGTTCCTTCAGCGATGACCGCAACGCCTACCGCGTGCTCGCCGAAAACGCCAAGGCACAAGACATCACCATCTCGACCATTGCGATTGGCTTCGATGCTGATACCCAACTGCTCGATGACCTTGCCCGTTGGGGGGGCGGTCGCTACTACTTCGCCGACGCACCCGAAGACATCCCCGCCCTGACACTGCAAGAGAGTGAGATTGCCCGCAACGACCCCGCCGTCGAAGGGGTCTTTCAGGCGGGGTTGGCGCAGCCGCACCCACTGGTACGCAACTTCGCACCCGTCGCGTTGCCCACCCTTGACGGCTATGTCGCCACCACCCCGCGCGATGCCGCCGAGATTGTGTTGGTGTCGCAAGAGGGCGACCCCGTGCTCGCGGCGTGGCAGTATGGCTTGGGGCGTGCCGTTGCTTGGACACCCTCGGTGGGTGAGCCGTGGGCAAACGCATGGACAAGTTGGGACGACTATGGTCGCTTCTGGGGGCAGGTGGTGCGCTACACACTGCCCGACATCGAAAGCCGCCAGTTGCAAGTGGAAGTCGTGACCGACGAACGTGGCGCCAGTCGGCTGGTTGCATCGGGCACGCTGGCAAGCGGCAGACCACTCGACCTTGCCAACACAGTTGCCCGCGTGACCTTGCCCACTGGCGAGACACGCACCTTTAACCTGCGCCAGACCGCCCCCGGCGAGTACAGCCAACCCGTGATGCTCCCCGACCCCGGCGCGTATGGTATTGTGGCAGTTGCCGACCGCAACGGGCAGCAGTTCCGCTCTGAGGCGGGGCATGTACAGCCCGTATCGCCCGAATATCTGCCCCTGACGGGTGACAACACACAGGGCTTGGCAACCCTGCAAGCCGCCGCCGACCTGACCGGGGGTACGGTGCTCGCAGGGGCAAGCACCCTCGAAACACCGGACGATAGCCCCACCACCCCCGACGAGCGTAGCCCGTGGAGCCAGCCGTGGGTCTGGTTGCTAACGGCGGCGTTGCTCTTCTGGATACTCGAAATTGCTGTGCGGCGCGGGCTGTTCTTGCGTGACCGCTAGCCCACCGGGAGGTCTGTGTGGCTATCCCCGCGCCTGATGCCGTGATGCAGGCAGCAATCGCGCGGCGGTTGTTTCCCGGCGGGGTGCTGCTGCTGGCACACGACGACCACCTGCTGCACCACGCTGCCTATGGCACTACCTGCTACCACGACCCCGGTACGCAGCCAGTCACCCACGAAACGATCTATGACCTCGCATCGGTGACAAAGATTGTCGCGGCAACCGCCGCCCTGCACCTCTACGATGCGGGCAAGCTCGACCTCGATGCCCCGGTGCAGCACTACCTGCCTGCCGTGCGTGCCAGCACCGTCACCGTGCGCCACCTGCTCACCCACACCTCCGGCTTGCAGGTACGCATGTCCACCCTGCGCGACCGTACCCCCGCCGCCATTCGTGCGGCAGTGTATGCGCTCCAGCCAGCCGTGCCCCCCGGCACCACCACTGCCTATGTCAACGTCAACACCCTGCTCCTCGGCGACGTGATCGCGCAGGTGGCGGGTGCGCCGCTCGATCACGTCATCCGCCAAACCGTGCTTGCGCCCTTGCATATGCACGACACCACCTTCTGCCCACCTGCGGCACTGCTGCCACGCATCGCCCCCACCGAATGGGACACCGACTGGCGGGGCGGGCTAGTCCACGGTACCGTCCATGACGAGAGTGCCCACGCCCTCGGCGGCGTAGCGGCGCACGCAGGCTTGTTTGGCACCGCCCACGACCTGTGGCAGTTCGGGCGCATGTGGCTACACGGCGGTAGCCTACACAGGCAGCAGGTGTTGCAACCCGCCACCGTCGCGCTGGCAACGCGCTATCAGGCGGCGTGGTTGCCACTGGCAGACGCACCCGCCGATGCTATTCGCTGTGGGCTGGGCTGGATGCTTGACCGTAGCGCGGTGATGGGCGAAGTCCCCGCCGGGAGCTACGGGCACACCGGCTTCACTGGTGCGGTGCTGGTGGTGGTGCCTGCCTGCCGGGTGGTGGCGGTGCTGCTCTGCAACCGCACCTACCCCCACCGCCCCGCCCACCGCGAGCATTTCGGCGTGATGGCAGACGCGCTGGCATGGGCGTGCGCGGCAACCGGGCACACCGCCTAGGGTTGCGGCAGGTACCGCAGGTGCCGTAATCAGGGCGCGGGGCACGCGGCGCAGCGAGACGCGGAACGCGGCGGGGCACGCAACAGCCGCACGACCGCCCCACACTGCCGCCGCCACCGGGGGCACAGGGGCGGCTAGTCGTGGGCAGGGGCAAGGCTGCTGAGGTACTCGTGCAGGGCATCGGTTGCCGCCGCAAACTCTTCTTTCAAGTGCTGCGCGAGCAGGAGCGACTGGTTGAGGTTGCGTTGCTGGCTCATCTCTTCAATCGCTTGCAACAACTCTGCTAGCCGTTGCAGCCCCATGCTGGAACTTGCCCCTTTCAGGCTGTGGGCGATTTTGGTTGCTTCCTCCAAATGACCGTCGTACAGCGCACGCTGCAACACCCGGATGTCGTTGGGCAACGTCCGCGTGAACGACTCGATCAGGTTGCGGAGTTCGTCCGATGCATCCTGCTCGAAGACGGCACCATAGCTCGCCAGAATGGTCGGGTCAAGCATAACCGCGCTCGACTCATACGAGGAAGGCGGCAGCAGGTGTGTCACGCTCGCTGGCACAGGCGGCGGATCGGTGCGCGTGCGTGTATACCGTTGCAATACTGCCTCAAGCTCGGGGGCGGCAATCGGCTTTGCCAGATAGTCGTTCATCCCTTCGTTCAGGTAGCGTTCGCGGTCTCCCCGGCGGGCATGCGCCGTCACCGCAATAATCCACGGGCGCGTTGCGTCTTGCGTGCGGGCACGGAGCGCGTGGGTGGTGCTCACACCGTCCATGCCGGGCATCTGAATATCCATCAATACTAGGTCATAGGGATATTGCGCGAAGGCACGGAGCACCTCGTGCCCGTCGCTGGCAGTATCGGCACGATAGCCCAGTTTCTCCAGTTGCCGTTGCATCACCACCTGATTGACGGGGTGGTCTTCCGCGAGCAACAGCCGTTGCATCTCGGTTGGTTCGGGCAGGTACACCGGGGGCGGGCTCGCAAGGGTCTCGTTGTGGAGTTCGCGTATCAGTTGGGCGAGGAGCTTCTGCAAGGCAAACGACCGCACCGGCTTGGGCAAATAGACCACCGGCACCGACTCGGGGAGCGGCTGTACCGGAATAGGCGCACCCGCCAGTGCCACCACAATCACGGGCACGTAGGTGTGGGTGCCCGCGTGCTGCACCAACTCGACCAGCCGAAAACTGTCGTGGTTGGGGAGGTCACGGTCAAAGATGGCAACATCCACCCGTAGCCCTTCCTGCAACATTGCCCGTGCTTCGGCGGCAGTCGCCGCCAGCGCAACCACGAAACCCCACCGTTGCAGCATCGCTTGAAGTACAAGCCGTGCCGTCGGGTGGTCATCCACGACCAGAATGGTATGCTCGGCGGCTTCGTGGGCTGGCGTGATCAGCCTGTGGGGGGGGTGGTAGTCGGTGTCGGTGGCAAGCACCACGTTGACCGTGAAGGTACTGCCGATGTTGGGAGTACTTTCCACCGTGATGTCGCCCTGCATCATCTGCACGAGGCGGCGCGTGATGCTGAGACCTAGCCCGGTGCCGCCATACTTGCGGGTCAACGAGCTATCGCCCTGCGTGAAGGCACGGAACAGCCGCGCCTGCTGTTCGGCGGCAATGCCGATACCCGTGTCGCGCACACGCATCGTCAACTGGTGGCGGTTGTCATCGAGCGGGGTACTTGCCAACGAGAGCACCACTTCGCCCTCGTCGGTAAACTTGATCGCATTCGACAGCAGGTTGATGATGATTTGCCGCAACCGCACCGGATCACCGACAAGGTGGGGCGCACAGCTTACGTCGTAGACCAGCACCAGTTCAAGGAGCTTCTGGGCAACTAGCGGCACAAACATATCCACGGCGGCATTGATCACATCGTGCAGATTAAAGGGGCTAACCTCAAGCTGTAGCTGCCCAGCATCCATCTTCGAGAAATCGAGCACGTCGTTGACCAACGAGAGCAACACATCACTACTCGAACGCACCACATTGACAAACTCACGCTGTTCGCTCGTCAGGTCAGTTTCCAGCAACAGGTGCGTCATACCAATGATGGCAGTCAGCGGGGTACGGATTTCGTGACTCATGTTGGCGAGAAAGTCGTCTTTCTCGCGGACAGCCAGTTCGGCAGCATTCTTGGCATCCCGCAGCAGCGTTTCGGCTTCCACGCGCTCCGTGATGATTTCGGTAAAGATGATGATGCCGCCAACATCGCCCATCTCCGTGTGCCACGGGTACATCGCCCAGCGCACCCACTCTTGTTGTCCGTTGGGCAGGGTGAGCAACTCGCCGTCGTGGGTGCGGGTCTGCCCAGCAAAGGTCTGCTGATAGGCTTCGTTCCAATGCGGAGGCAGGTCGGGCAGCAGTTCGTCGTGCAACAGCCCGATAATGTTTTCGTTTTCCAGCCCATAGTCGGTGAGCCAGCGTTGGCTGACGAGCAGGTAACGCAAGTAGCCATCGAGCATGGCAACCGCGGCAGGGGTGTGCGCGACAAACAGGCGTAGCAACACCGAGTCGGCGATCAAGCGCGGCAACTGCTCTTGCAGCCCGCCGTCGAGGTCGGAGGTTTCTACGTCGTCGGTATCGTCTTCTTGGAACGGCAACGACAGGGTCGGTTGCTCACCCTTGGTGCTCGCATCGAGGGGCTGCCGGATGTCAGCCACACAGACGCGGTTGCGCCCGCTCTGCTTGGCGTGGTACAGCGCGATGTCGGCATAGGCAATCATATCGTCAATTGAAAGGTTGGGTTGCTCATCGGTGTGGGTCGTCACGCCAAAACTAGCCCGCACTGTGATGGTCTCACCATTGCTCAGCGCGGTGACGGAACTCTTGATCGCCAACCGCAGCCGCTCGGCAATCTGCTCGGCTTCGTCGGGGTTGGTAGCAGGCAGCATCAACACAAACTCTTCGCCGCCCCAGCGGGCGACTTTGTCATAGGCGCGTCGCTCGCGCACCAGCGTCTGTGCCACCGTGAGCAACACCTGATCGCCGACGGGGTGCCCGTAGGTATCGTTGATGTACTTAAAATGGTCAATATCGAGCAGTATGAGACTAGTGGCGAGGTTGTGCCGCCGGGCACGCTGCAACTCGATCTGGACTTCGTGATAGAAAGCACGCCGGTTCAGCAGGTTCGTTAGCGGGTCGCGGATAGCAAGCTCTTGCAGCTTGTCGCGGGTAGCACGCAGGTTGGTTTCCAACTGGATAATGCGCTCGCCGACGGCAACACGCGCCAGCAACTCCTGCGGGTTGATCGGCTTGGACAAAAAGTCGTCTGCCCCCGCATCCAACCCTTGCACAACGGCATCGCGCGTGGTGTCGCCCGTCACCAACAAAATGTACACATAGTGCGACAGGTTGCCTTCGCGCACCCGCTGGATCAACTCAGGACCGTCGAGCGTGGGCATCCGCCAGTCCGTAATCAGCATCGGAATGCGCTGTTCTTGGATCAGGTCCCACGCCTGTGCGCCGTTGGTTGCTTCCAGCACCTCGTGCTGGTTACGGGCTTCAAGGGTACGTCGGAGCCGTAGCCGCTCAGTCGAGTTGTCTTCCGCAATGAGTATCCGCACCGTCCTGCTCCTGCCGGCTGTGCTGTCTTGCTATAAGCTGTGCTGCAACATTGCAGTAGTGTCGTTAAAGAGTGTCACCCCACGCCCAGAGCCGCCCACAACACAATGGCGTTCACAGTATGCATGGAACGGAGGGCGGTAGTGTGAACGCTTGCTGTTGGGTGAAATCCCCCAGACGCGCCACCCACATTCCCCCATTATACTACACCCACTGGAGCACCACACACAAGCCACACGCACTATGCACAGCAGTAAGTTTCGTTGTCAGGGTGTCGTGGTTTCGAGTTGCTGCCGCGATACAACCCCATCCTCGATCAGGGCGAGTTGACGTGCCACCTGCTCAATGGCAACGCGCTGCTTGCGGTAGTAGTCCGACTCGCTCATGGCGAGATGGTTCGATACATCGCGGATGCGTTTGCCCTGTAAGAAGCGCATGTCAAGAATATTGTACAACAGCCACTCCTGCGCCGAGGGGTCGAGTTGCTCGTCGGGGCGCATATTCGAAATGGCTTCGCGCAGCACGCTCTGCAATGCCTTGGTTGGGCTACCCCCCTGATCGCGTACAGCCGTCCGCACGCTCTGCAATGCCAAGAGCGGGCTATCGGTCAGCTTAGGACCGCCCCAGTAGTGGCTCAGGGCATCCTTCACCATCTGCGCGAACTCCGGGTGCTGCGGCAGTTCGGGCACCTCCAGCGTGGTGAGCGACGTGGTAGTCGCTTGCTCCAGCCGGGTATTGAGTTGCTGCAACGACTCCATGTCGGGGCGCATACCGCGTAGCACATCGAACAGCCGTTGCTGCATGCCCACGGTAGTCAGGGCAAGCTCAACCTGATGCGCCATGACATCAATCAGGTGGTAGACCTCCGGCGACAACGCACGCTCCGGGTCATCGGCGTGGGCAGGCGCGGGCACCCCCAGCACCCCTAGTTGCTCACCATCCGGGCTGTGCAGCGACAGGAGCCACAGCCCGTTATGCACCACAAAATGGTGCGCCGTGCCGTTGTGGGCAGGGTGATCCCGCGCGGCACGCAAGAGGGTGGGCGGCGGCGACTGCTCAAGCATCTGCTGTAACGGTTGCCGTTGCCCACACATCGCCAGTACCGCAGGTGTGTCGTTGTTGTTGGCAAGCACAAAGCCGTGCTGCACGCGCAACGCGCCACACACCGCGACCAACGTGTTTTCGAGCAGTTGCCGTAGGTCGGCATGCGTGAAGGTCTGGCGCGGCAGACTACGCAGGTAGTCGAACTCGGCACGGTCACGGCGATAGATCACCGCGTCGAGGACGGGACGCGCACGGCTGATGACAATCGGCATCACCACCGTCATGATCATCACGGCAAAGGTAATCAGCGTATCGGCGGGCAACCCCAACCGCCGTTCGAGCCACGGCACCGTTTGCAGACACAGGATGATGGTCACGCCGACGCTCGGACCGTACAACCACCAGCGCGAAAAGTCATACTTGATGAGCCGTTCGGGTTGGTAGGCACTCTGAAAGGCGAGGCTGTATGCCAGCACCACCATAGCGATGACGAGCAACACCGCGACCACCAGCGACCCGGTTAGTACCAGCAACGTCGGCGGGGTCAGGCTACTGTTCGTCAGCGTCAGGTAGGGGAAGATACTCAGACCGGGGGCGGGGAAGGTCAGCAGCAGGTAGCTCATGCGGCGGCGCAGCGCAGGCGTAAGTGCCTGCTGCCACAGCCGTGTGATTGTATAGCCCAACCATACGAGGCTCCCAAACAGATAGGGCAGGTACAGCCACAACAACGGTCCCGCCTCGAAGCGTGTGAGCGCACTGACGGTAATGCCGCCCGTCACAATCAAGTCGGTGGTGAGGGCAAGCACAAAAAAGATCACACTGCTCGCATAGGCAGCACTGACCATCCAGCGGCGCATACCATTCTGGAACTGGTTGTAGGTTGCCAGCGCGTGCGCGAGGTGCAGGTAGGCGGCAGGCGCAAGCGCGACCCCCAGCCACTGCGCCCGCACCAAAAACTGCACCGTTTCAAAGCGCACCGCGCGGGCTATCAACACGTCGCCGCCGTAGACCACCACCACTGTGCCGAGCAAAACACACAGCGCACGCGCACTGTCATACCGCCAGTTGTGCAGCGCAATGTAGGCGGCGAGCGAAAAGGCGACGATCAGCACAATGGCAGCCAGCAGTTCGTTGGCACGGAGCAACAGGTCAATCATGGATAATCGGTGACAGCTCTCAATCTCAAGCGGGCAACAGCGCATCGCACGCGCCGCTCGCCGCGATGTGTTTACCGTATTCATCTATTATACCATTCGTGCTACACCCCCCCTCTCCCAGCCGCCACAGACACCGTTACCGACAGTCTCTACAAACAACCGGGTGGCGTGAGCGACTCTCAGGTGGAACCGTTTTATCCTTAACTTTTTTTATGTACTTTGAACGCGAGACATGCAGTACAATACCTATAGTAGTAAAGTAGTACTATGCTCAAGATGCAATATTGAGGGGCACCCCCATGCTCAGACGTTCCGTGAGCCTGCTGCTGGTTCTCTTGATTGCACTTCTCGGGAGTGTACCGGCGACAGACGTGCAGGCACAAGACAGCACCACCGCGCCCGACCTGACCTTTTCGCAAGATCGCCCGCTCCGGTTTGATCACCTCACCAGCAATGACGGGCTTTCGACGAACGGCGTGCGAGCAATTTTGCAGGATCGCAACGGGTTTCTCTGGGTAGGCACCTATAACGGACTGAACCGCTTCGACGGCTATTCCTTCACCACCTTTCTGCCTGACGAAGACGACCCCACCAGCCTCAACGGTACCTCGGTAAACGGGCTATACGAAGACCCCGACGGCATCATTTGGGTGGCAACAATCCCTGGTGGGCTGAACCGATATGACCCTACCACCGAGACCTTCACCCACTATACCTACGATGAAGACGACCCCACCAGCCTCAACGACGATGGGTTGGTAGACCTGTACCCCGCCCGTGACGGTGGGCTGTGGCTGGCGACGGTGAGCGGCGGACTCAACAAGTTTGACCCCACCACCGAGACCTTCACCCACTACACCCACGACCCCGACGACCCCACCAGTGTTGCCGATGGTATCATCTGGGACGTAATCGAGGATCAGGACGGCTATGTCTGGCTGGCAACCGCAAGCGGTGGGCTGAACAAGTTCGACCCCACTACCGAGACCTTCACGCGCTATACTCACGATGAAGACGACCCCACCAGTATCAGTGCCGACCGCGTGGCGACGGTCTACGAAGATAGCGACGGTACCATCTGGGCGGGGACGTGGGCTACCGGGCTGAACAAGTTCGACCCCGCCACCGAAACCTTCACGCGCTACCTCGCCGACCTTGGGCTGAGCGAAGACCCCGCCCGCTCGGCGGTGCGTGCTATCCTCGAAGACCGCGACGGCAACTTCTGGCTAGGCGTTTTCGATGGTGCTGAGTTTGCGCTCATGCTCTTCGACCGTGCGACGGGCGACACCCTTGCCTATGCCCACGACCCCACCAACCCGCAGAGCTATGCCGCAACCATGACGTGGCTTCTCTATCAAGACCGCGAGGGCATCGTTTGGGCGGGCACCGAAGAAAGCGGCTTGGTGCGCTTCGCGGCTACGCCGCCGCCCTTCGCACTCTATCGCCACGACCCAGACAACGCTAACAGTATCCCCAACGACGGCGTGCGGGCGGTCTACCCTGCCCCCGATGGCACCCTCTGGCTTGGCACGCAGGGCGGGCTGAGTAGCTACAACAGTTCAACCGCAACGCATACCCGCTACCTCCGTATCGGCGATGTGTCGCCCGCCAACGTCTTGTCCATCACCAGCGATGCCGACGGCATGCTCTGGATTGGCACACTGCACGGGCTGTTTCGCATGGACACGGCAACTGGCGAGTTTGAGCAGTTTGCCGCCGACCTGTTCACCGAAGCAGACCTACCGTGGGTCATACTGGCACTGTACAGCGAGTCGCCCGACACGCTGTGGTTTGCCGAAGAGGATGGTCTGTACCGCCTTGATGTGCCCAGCGACACCGTGACGCGCTATCAGGCATACCCAGACGAACCAGCGAGTGCCGACAACCACGTGGGCAACATCTACCCCGACCGCGACGGCAACCTATGGCTTGCCAGTTGGTACGGTGGCTTACACCGCTTCGACCCGCAGACCAAAACCTTCACCACCTACCGCCACAACCCCGACGATGACACGACCTTACCCTCCGATGCCATATGGGGCGTGACCCAGACCGAAGACGGCACAGTGTGGGTTGGTACGGGCAACGGGTTGGCACGGCTCGACCCGGCAACCTATACGTTCACGACGTTCAACACGGGGGACGGGTTGGCGAACAGTTCCGTGCGATGTATCACCCACGACCACGATGGCGTACTGTGGCTGGGGACGCTCGGCGGGTTGGCGGGCTTCGACCCACGCGACAACCGTGCCGTAACCTATGGGGTCGAAGACGGCTTGCAAGGTGACTCGTTTGGGCACCGCGCCTGCGCCACCAACGCGCAGGGTGAGCTATTCTTCGCGGGTGCCGACGGCATCAACCGCTTTCACCCTGACCACCTGACCACCAACGTCTACGCGCCGCCGGTGGTGCTCACGTCAATGCGCCTCTTGAACGAGCCAGTGCCAATTGATGGCACGCACCTGTCCGCGCCTATCTGGGCAGCCAACACGCTCACCCTGCAACCAGAGGATAGCGTGGTCTCGTTCGACTTTGCCGCCCTCGGCTATGCCGACCCAGCAAACAACCGCTACCGCTACACGCTAGAGGGCTTCGAACAGGGCTGGAACGAAGTCAGTAGCCAACGCCGCATTGCCACCTACACCAACCTTGACCCCGGCACGTATACCTTCCGGGTGGAGGGCACCAACAGTGACGGCATGTGGAGCGACAGCGCGGTTGCCGTCGCCGTGACGGTGTTGCCGCCGTGGTACGAAACGTGGTGGTTCCGGTTGGGGCTGGCACTGCTGGTACTGGGGGCAGTGGTGGGCGGCGTGACGTGGCGCGTGCGGAGCATCGAGCAGCGCAACCGCCTGCTTGAGCAGCAGGTCGCGGAACGCACCCGCGAACTGGCGGTTGCCCGCGAGCAAGCGGATGCCGCTAACGCAGCGAAGAGTGCCTTTCTTGCCAGCATGAGCCACGAGCTTCGCACCCCCCTGAACGGCATTCTGGGCTTCGCGCAAATCTTGCAACGTCGCCCCGACCTAGCGAATGACCAGCGTGCCGGGTTAGAAGTCATCACGCAGAGTGGCAACCACCTGCTGATGCTGATTAACGACGTGCTCGACCTCTCACGCATCGAGGCGGGCAAACTCGACCTGCACCCCACCGACATTGACCTGCCCGTGCTGCTCGATGGCATTGTTGCCATTGTGCGCCCCGCCGCCGTGCAAAAGAACTTGCAGTTGCAGTATGAGCCAGACGCACACTTGCCCGTTGGGGTGCGTGCCGATGCTCAACGCCTGCGGCAGGTGCTCCTCAATCTGCTGAGCAACGCGATCAAGTTTACCCCGGCAGGCAGTGTCACCTTGCGGGTGACGGCGGAGCCACCAACAGATGCGCCGAACGCGGCGACGAACGGCACCCATGCCGACCCGGTACGGCTCACATTTGCCGTACAGGATACGGGTGTGGGGATCGCCCCTGACCAACTCGCCGCCATCTTCGAGCCATTCCAGCAGGTGGGCGACCAGCAACAGCGCATTGGCGGCACCGGGCTGGGGCTTGCCATCACGCGCCAACTGGTAGACCTGATGGGTGGCACCCTGACTGTCGAAAGCACCGAAGGGCAAGGCTCGTGCTTTGCCTTCACGCTGGCGTTGCCCGTGGCAGTGCCCGCCGCCGCCCCCACCACGCTTGACCACCAGTACATCACAGGCTATCAGGGCAACCGACGGCACATTCTGATTGCCGATGACAAAGCCGAAAACCGCGCCGTCCTCCAGAGCCTCCTTGAGCCGCTCGGCTTTACCGTGACGACGGTCACGAACGGGCAAGAGGTCGTCGAGCAGGTGCAGCACAACCCGCCCGACCTCGTGCTGCTTGACCTCGTGATGCCCGACAAGACGGGGTTTGAGGCAGCCAAGGAAATCCGGGCGATGCCCGCCCACGCCCACATCCCAATCATCGCGGTGTCGGCTTCGATACTCGATACCCACCAGCAAGGGAGCCGCGTCAACGGGTGTGACGCATTCCTCAGCAAGCCGATCCATGTGCCGCAGCTGCTCGCAACCCTCCAAGAACACCTCGCCGTAACATGGGACTATGCGACCGTAGTTACCGAAACTGCGACACCCGACCCCGCCGACGTTAAGGTCTTGCCGCCCGCAGAAGAGTTGGAAATCTTGCACGAACTCGCGCTGATAGGGAACATGGACCGTATTCAGGACTATGCCGATAGGTTAGGACAGAGTGATGCGAATTATGAACCACTTGCACGACTCCTCCAGCAACTTGCCGCTGACTACGCCGACGAACGTATCCTTACCCTTGTCGAGCAATGGCGTGAGCGAAGCAGCACCTAGAGTCGTGCGGACACCCCGCGCGGCATTGGTGCAACCCGACGAACCAGTACCGCCCGCCCAGATGGGGACGGTGCTTGTCATTGATGACATTCTCGAAAACATTGAGGTTGTGGCGCAGTGCCTCAAGGAAGAGGGCTATACCGTACTGACCGCCCGCAACGGCGAGACGGGCATCTCGCGTGCCCGCTATGCCCGCCCTGACCTGATCCTGCTCGATGTGTTGATGCCCGGTATAGATGGGCTGGAAACCTGCCGCCGCTTGAAAGCCGACCAGCATACCGCCGCCATCCCGGTCATTTTTATGACGGTGGCGGGCGAACTAGAGCAACGCATTGCAGGCTTTGCAGCGGGCGGCGTGGACTACATCAGCAAGCCCGTCCACCTCGATGAAGTAGTGGCACGAGTCACTACGCACCTGACCATCGCACACACACAAAATGCCCTGCGCCGCAGCGAAGAACGCTATCGGAGTCTGCTCGAGCAGTCGTTACAGGGGGTGGTGGTCTATCAAGATGAGCACATTGTGTATGCCAACCCCGCCACTACCCGCATGATTGGCTACGACACCACCTTGCTCAAACAACTCGACGTAGCCCAGATAGACCAGATTATCTACCCGGACGACCTGCCGCTTATCGCGTATCTCCGCACACTACGCAATGATAGTGACCAAGATTTTGTCTCCTACGAGTTGCGTGCCTTTCACCGCGATGGACACATCGTCTGGTTTGATTGCGCCAGTAGCGTGATTGACTTCAACGGTCGCCCGGCGATACAAATGACCTTCGTGGATATTACCGAGCGCAAAGCCAGTGAAGCCCGTCTGCGAAACCTGAATGCCTATCTGCAACAGACTGTCACCAGCATGGAGGTGCTCAACCAGATGAGCCAAGCACTCCAGCGCAGCCGTACCGAGCGCGAGGCAATCGAGACGGTGCTGCCGTTTCTGCACCACCTCTTTGGGGAACACACTGGGGCACTGTCGCTGATGGCAGACGACGGGTCGTTACAGCAGGTAGCAACGTGGGGCAACCAGCCCCTTACGTCGCCTATGTTCAACGTGGATGAGTGTATTGCACTAGTCGAGCAGCGGTTGACCATCAACAGCCCCCCGCAACCCTCCCAGTGTGCGTGGGTCAACACCAACGGCAACCTGCCGGGGTGTTGCGTGCCCGTAACGGCAGAGGGCGAACCGATTGGCGTGATGCACCTGTGCCAACTGAGCGACCAGACCAACATTGGGCGCGAGCAACAGCTCTCGCTGGCAGCGATGGCAGCCGACGTGATCGGGTTGGCACTGTCCAACATCCGCCTGCACGAAGACCTGCAAGAGCAAGCCCTCCGCGACACCCTGACCGGGCTGTACAACCGCCGTTTTCTCTACGAAACCCTTGAGCGCAAGATCGTGGCTGCCCAGCGGTATCAACAGACGCTGGCTGTCTTACTCCTCGATATTGACCACTTCAAGCAGATCAATGACCAGTACGGGCACGATGCGGGCGATGCCGTGCTACGCGAAGTGGCACTCCTGTTGCAGCGCAGTGTCCGCATACACGATACCGTGTGCCGCTTTGGGGGCGAGGAGCTGATCATCTTGTTAGATGATGTGAGTGCCGCGAAGGCTGTTGCACGGGCAGATGAAATCCGCGAAACTCTTCACAGTCTCATGGTGACGAGCAACGACCTCACCCTGCCAACCATCAGCGTCTCCGTCGGGGTGGCACTGTTCCCTGTGCATGGCATCAGCGCGGATGCTCTGATCACGGCAGCAGACCAAGCCCTGTATCTGGCGAAGGCGGAGGGGCGCAACCGCGTCGTGCTGGCAACGCCCTAAGCCCCACACGGCAACGTCTCGTCCACGACATGACCGGCGCAACGACGACCCCGGAGAGGCACGTCAGGGCACCCACTGCACCGATAGCCCACGCCAAGCCGAGCGCATGGGCGAGCACGCCCGCCAATATCGCGCCCATCGCATAGCCGCCGTCGCGCCAGAGGCGATACACCGCCCACCGCGACGATTTCCGCGCCAGCCTATTCTTGCCGCCGGCTGCGCCACACCCGCGCCACACCCGCGCCATCGCGCTGCACCCCCATCGCACGGGCGACGGGACGGCGGGGGCGACAGGGGCGCAGCAGGCTTCACAGTGCTACGTGGAGGTAATGTGAAAGGAACTCACCTACTTAGTCAGCCCCACGCGCCCACCATTTCACACCCCCTGCTCCCCAGCAAAAAATGCCAAGTCCCCTCGCTCAACCGTTTGCACCAGCACCGCACGATCAAGGTATTTGTTGCCACGTTCACACGACGTTTCCGGCGCGAACAGGCAGGCGTGGCAGGCTGCCGCATGCAGCGTGATGCCATCCTTGCTTGGTTCGTGCTCGGCACACAACGGGTCTGAGGCACAGAGACCACCATCGGCAAGCATTGCCTGCAAGTGCCGCACCAACTCCCCATCTTCGCCTAGGCTGACCAGACCGCCCAGTGTGCCCTCGCTGTCGGGGGCAGCCGTGTAGATAAGGATGCCTGCCATCGGTTCCGGGTGCAGTGGCAACTCGTCGGGGTTCCGCACATACAGCCGCTCCCGGATGCTTGCCGCCGTGTAGCCACACTCAAGCACAAACTGCCGCATCAGGGCATGCGCGAACGAATGCAGCAACACATAGCGCATACCGGGAAAATCAGCATCCGGAGGCGTAATACCCCGCGCCGCTCGCCAAGTCGTGTGGGCAATGCGAAACGCTGCTGCCCGTTGCTGAATGGCTGGTTGTAGCAACCACGCCGCTACCGCCGCCTCGCGGAACTGAAGGAAGAGACCTTCGCCGCGCACCTCGGCGGCAGGCACCCACGTCGGCTCTGCGTAGCTCAGGGGGGCACGGATTTCACGGGCAGCATCCGGGCTACTGTCAGCATCGCCGGGGGGGGCAATGCGCGTGAAGCCGATCAGGGCACGCACCTCACGCAGCCGCTCAACCAGCACGACCCGCTCAATCAGCTTGCTATACGCAGGCGGTACCGTCCCCACCCGCAACTGAAAGTCGTCACTATTCGGGACGCTGCGTGCTCCTGTAAATAGTTCCCACTCTGGCTGCTTCAAGTCATCAGAGCCATTCGTCGTCCCGCTGGCAAGTTGTTTCCGTCGCTCCTCCACTGCCTGCCAGACCTGCGCGTCGCTGTAGCCGATGAAGTGGGTAAACGGATTTGGTGTCATCCCCCGCATCAACGCGAAAGTTTGCTGGTTCGGCAGCTGGTCAAGGTTGCCCCAGTGCTCCGTGACCAGCTGCGCCAACTGCGACGACACACCCTGCACTGGCAGTGCCAACGTCGTCACCACATCCGAGAACCACAAGTTGGAAGTCCCCAGCAACATGGTCTTCAGTTGCTCCTTGCACGGCTCCGGGTCAAAGTCGCCCAGATGCGGGCGACAACCACGGCAACGCGGCAGGTTCTGCGCCCCAGCATTGCCAAACGCGTCGGCAAGTACCCGTCGTGCGCCGCATGTGTCACACTCCACCACAAGGTCGCGGGCTTCGCCGCCCGGTCCCCTTTCAAACAACCGCAACAATGCCCGACAATCTGTCACACCGCCGTGCGTAAACTCAACCCATGGAAAGTCATCCAAGTGTCCGTTCGGGCACACCACCACAAAGCGAGCAGGCGAGACCTGCGGCGCCCGTGCTTTGGAACAGTTTTCGTGGACGTAGCAGGTACGGTCGGGGCGGTACAGGTCTGGCTTGAACTTGAACAAGCCGCTCTCGACGGGCGCAAGAATCTGGCAGCGTGGGCAAAACAACCAGCGCGGGAACACCGCTACTGGCACCCCAATGCGGGCAGCACCACCGAGGGGGTCAAAGACAGCCGACCCATTAGGTTCACGCGGCGGCGCACAGAGTGCTTGCACCTGCGGCAGTTGCGACTGCACCGCCCGCAGGAGCCGCTCCTCAGATATTCGCTCGGTTCCCCCAGAAGTCATATTCCAAGCGTCTAGCCCCTGCACAATCACCGACAGGCGCGGCAGGTCAATCAGGGCACCCACGCCATAGGTAAAGATAAGCTGACTGGGGCGTACCTCGCCGAGCCGATAGGGTCCCGTGGTTGTCATACCGTGCTCCTTCTGGTTGATCGTGTCACCGCAAGGCTAGGGCGTGTCGGTATCCACACTGTCGGGGGTGGCAGGTGGTGTGCCAAACGCCCACGCGGGCGCAGCACGACTCGACGTGCTGCTGATGCCATCGTCATCCAGCAGTAGGTTGACGGTTGGCTCGACATCGCGGAGCGAATTAAGACACGTAAACAGCTCTCTCCCGGACGTATCGGGTGTTTTGAGCAGAGCGACGTAGTCTGTGGAAGCCTTGTATGCAAGCTTGCCGCCCGGCGCATTAGTTGCCCGCTGTTCCCACGTAGCAACGCGCTGCTGCACGTCGGCGGTGACAATTTGAGCAACCGCATTATCCGCAACGGTTGCCGCCCGCGCAGCAATTGCGCTGAGTGTCGTGGCGACAATCGCGTGCCCAGACGTGAGCGCACCTGCCTTGGTGTTAGGATTAAGCGGCATATCGCGTAGCCGGATAAGCGCAGTTAGAAGCGCACTCAGCCCCCGGTCGAGCGCACGCGGCGCGAAGGGCGTGACCGACAGGGCTTCCACATGTTGGTAGAATGTCTCGTGGTAATTGCGAAACTGTTCGTAGTGGCTCAGGTCGCGTGGGCGCGTCCAGTTGTAAACCACACACACCAACCCCGGATGCCGCCGCCCCACGCGGCTGGTCGCTTGGATGTATTCCGCAGTCGCTTTCGGTTGTCCGCCCACCAGCATCACCCCAAGGCGATTGATGTCTACGCCAACCGAAATCATGTTGGTTGCCAGCAAAACATCTACCGGGGGCTTGTCTTGCGACGTGCGTCGTGTCGTACGCCGGTTGCCGCCTGCCCTTTGCCCTGCGACGGGCACATACGGTTTTTCAAGTTGGTCAAGAATATTGGGGATTTCCCCCGCACTGAGGCGCGAGGTCAATTCGGCGACACGCTGGGGGTCGAGCCGACGTATCGGTAGCCCGCGCTGCCCCATGCGCCCCAACCGCGCACTGACCGTATCGTCTACCGAACGACGCATGGCAGCCAGTTCGCGCAGGGCGTTAAAGTAGCCCACCAGCGTCATATACGGGTCGGCATCTGCGCCATGGTCATCATACAACCGGGCACTAAGAGCGAGGAGCGCAACCGCCGTCTGGATAAGGGCGGTCTTGTGGCGAATGCCCGGCGTGCAGATGCCAAGGTACCGCCGTCCCGGTCGCTCTGTAGTCGGGCGTTCGCGGGCAAAGAAGGTGTCTTCCGCGTCCAGCCCTTGCGGTGGAAACACCCGCACTTCGCGGGCAAAGAGGCTCCGTACCTGAGCATCAGCCCGCCGGATCGTCGCCGTTGACGCGACCACCTTCGGGCGCACGGCAACGCCATCCACCTGCCACGTTGCCAGCGTGTCCACCGCGGTTTCGTACAGCCCCACCAGCGTGCCAAGCGGTCCACTGATCAAGTGTAGTTCGTCCTGAATGATCAGATCGGGGGGGCGAAGGTGCGCTATCGTTTCGTATGTGGTAGCGGGCAAATTGCCCTTCGCCCGATGGTCGCTACACGCTTCCATGTCGGGGACGTGGTACCCGTGCCGCGCACAGGAGCCATCAACCAACCCGAAGAGGGCTGCCGTCTGACCATTCCACGGCATCTGGGCAAACTTGTCTACCGTGGCGATCAACACCGACGGCAACCGCCGGTAGATTTCCTCGTCCACCACCATCACGGGCACGCCCTCGCCGGGGGCGTTGCGTTCCGTAAAGGGGCATTCGCCGCCCATGTCGCCGCAGTAGGTGAGCATCCGGTACTGTTCCGTATCAACAGTCAGGTTGTTCGATGTGATAGGGTTGCCGCACCACGGGCAACTGGTCAACTGGTGCGGTGAGCCACCGCCGGTGCGGTTGTAGCCGCTCTTCCGCAACTGGTCAAGGGCTTCTTTGGCGTGCGTAATACTGTTGGGGGTTGAGTTGCCACCCACCCACAGCCCGATGCGAAACGGCTCCGCGCCCCACACGTCCGGGGCATCTCGTCGAATGACCTCGCAGGCACACAGCAACGCTGCCGCACGCTGAAACTGCTGGAGTGTCAGCAACCGCAACGTATACCGCATCAAGACGGCTACCCCTGCGTGCCCACTCCGCCCACCAACCGTCCCCTGTAAGCGACGGATTGCCAGCGTGTAGGCAGCCAGCCCCAGATATGCCTCGGTTTTGCCGCCGCCGGTGGGGAACCACAGCAGGTCAGCAATGGGGTCTGCGGCGGCGGCATCAGTGTTGGCACCCCCCACACGCTCGGCGTGGCGCACATCGGTTAGCCCCGGCAGGTTGAGCAGGAGAAAGCCAAGCTGAAACACGCGCCACGAGCGGTTCTGCGGCACGTCAAGCGTGGCAAGGTCGGGGGTGTCGCCGCGCCGTACTGCCGCCGCCACCTGCGACTGCACACGCTGCCGTGCCATCGCGCCGTTGGCGAAGCGAAACGCCGCCGCCGCCTGCGGGTCGCTATCGAGCAGCGCGATGCCCGCCCGGATGCGCTCAAGGGCGGTGCGGCATGCGGCAAGTGCCCGCGCCCCGGTTTCCGTGTGAGGTTGCAAGTCGGGGGTGGGGTCGGCAAGCCGTGCCTCCTGCTGAGCTATCCATGCGGCATACGCGGTGACGAGTGGCGCAAACTGCACCCCAAACTGCCCGTCTGGGGTTTCTGCCAGCACATCCATATCGAGCTGCAACCCGGCAAGGTCAGGCAGATCGGTTGCGTCGGGGGGCGTGGTCTGCGGCACGTCCCACGTAGGCATGACATCCGTCCAGAGCCGTGTCGTGCGGTCATACTGTGCCCCCGCATCTGCCCAGCCCACACCCGTACCGTGCCCCACCGCAAACTGCACCCGCTTGCGGTAGCGCATTGCCATACTTTTGCTGTCCTCGTCGGCGGTTTGCTTCAGCGGTGCCTGCCGCTCGAAGATGGGCGCGTCGTCGGGTGCCTGCACCACCAGCTCCGGCTGGAAGACCCACGCCATGTCTTTGTTTTTGGCTGGCTCGTCCTGCCCGTTGACGAGAAAGAGCGTAACAACCCACTGGGTTTTACGGTCGCGCACTAGCCCCTCCACGGTCACATCGGGCTGTGCGGGGCAGGGCGACAGCGGCTTGGTGCGCCCCGCGACGAGCGGTACCGTGACCACGCCGCCCATCGGGTGCCGCTGCCATGCCGTCTGGGTGCGCCCGCTGCCACTGCCGGGGGTGCCCGCCACCGCATCGCTGCCGCCCGCATCGCTGCCGTCCACATCGCTGCCGCCCACATCATCAAGGGTTGCCGCTTCGTCCTCCGGCTTGCGCTCGTACCGCCCCCAGTGTGCCGTGACGCGCAGCGCGGTTGCCGCTTTCGCCACCGTGAAGGTTAGCCCGATGGACGACGGCAGCAGCGTGGTCGCTGCCCGTGGCGGGCGGGCATCCCCGGTGCCCTCTTCGCCCGCCGCATCGAGCGTGGTGCCATCCTCGTCGAGGTCACGGTCGCTATCGGGGATGGGCGTTTGCCCCCGCGGTGCCAGCAACCCCACGACATACCGCCCGCGCACGTTGCGCTCGCGCACGATCTCCTGCTCACCGTCCCACGGTCCGCGCAGGTCTTTCACCAGCAGGTCGGCGAGTTGGTCACGCAGCGTGGCAGGGGTGGTCATGCGTCGCTCCGCTCTACGTCATGCTGCGCT
>CAZNQP010000013.1:46827-57235 GCA_964575355.1 uncultured Chloroflexaceae bacterium | reverse complement strand
CCTCGCACGCGAAGAACAGGAACAGGGCGGCATGCCGCCCCCCCCTGCGCCGCCCGCCCCAGCCGACGCACCAGCCCAGCCCAGCACCACGGGCGACACGCTCCTCGATGACCTACGCGCACTGCGTGAAAGCCAGCCAGAGCCACCCCCCAAACGCGGTGGGTTCGGCTTTGGGCGGCGCAAGTCGTAACACGGCACCGCTGCCGTGCGCCCCACAACCCACTGACACCGCCGTCAACACCTGCCCGATTTAGACGATACGCTCGTTCTTATGGGTAAATCATTGCCCACACACCGGGCGACACAGTGCTACAATACAAGTGCTGCTACGTTCTGCCGTGCGTCGCGCTACCCGCCAACGCTGTTCGGGAGTGTGCAGGGCAACCAACACAACAACGATAAACACCGATGCGACTAAGTATTCTCAAGAAAATCTTGCTGCTGACGTTGGGGCTTGCGATGCCGCCACTCCTGCTATTCGGGTGGCTCATCTTCTCTACCCTTGGCGAAGCAGGCGACCTAGCCGTTGCCGAAAGTAGCGACGCACTCCGCAGCATCACGCGCGAGACGCTCCGCTCACAGGTAGCCAGCAAAGCCCGGAGCTACGATGCCGAACTCGCAGGCGTGCAGAATCAGGTAGAAACCCTCGCACGCTATGCCGAGCAAGTGACCATTTCGTTACAGTCGCCCATCGCCCCCGAAGCGGTATGGGTTGCGCCGATTGGACCCAGCAGTGCCAGCAACGACCTGTACCGCTCGACCATCACCAAAGCCCGCCGGATGGTGCCGCTCCTGCGCGACACCGCCGAACGTAACCCGCGCGTCAACCTCGCGTACATCGCCTACCAGCGCGGCGGGGTGACTAGCTTCAACGACCCCACCACTGTCGCTACCCTCCGCGAGATTGCCCCCTTCGACCCGCGCACGCGCCCGTGGTACGTTGCCGCCAGCGATGCCCAAGGCACTATCTGGACAACCCCCTACGTAGACGCAGCATCGGGCGAACTGGTGACGACCTGCGCCACCCCCGTCTACGACCGTAACAACGAGCAAGTCGGTGTGCTCGGCTTCGACGTGCTGCTGACCACGCTGCAAAACGACATCCTCACCGAAGATGCTGGCAGCGACGGCTTCGCACTACTCATCAACAAAGAGGGCGACATACTGGCGGGACCAGAGATGACCGCCACGGGCATGACATGGGACGAGCCGTTTCGCACCGCCAACCTGCTCGAAAGCCCTGACCTGCGCGGCGTTGCCGAAGGGATGCTGTCCATCGCTGACCAACCCGGTGCCATCGGTCTGGTAGAACTGACCTACGAGGGCACCAACGTCTATGTTGCCTACGCGCCGATCCAGTCAGCCGGTATGATTGTTGCGCTCGTCACCCCTGAGATCAACGCTATCACGTCGCGCGTCGAAGGCATCGCCAGCGGCATCGAGCGGGGGCAGGCAGACCTGACGCGCCAACTGCTGTTTGTCATTCTCGGCACGGCGATCATCATCGGGCTACTCGGCTTCGGCTTAGCGCGTTCGCTGGTGCAACCCCTCCAGTCGCTCCAGCAGAACGCCCGGCGTGCGGCGGCGGGCAACCTGAACAACCTGCCCCCCATTACGCGCCAGACCAACGACGAGATTGGCGAACTGGTGCAAACCTTCAACCAGATGACGGGCAACCTACGCGACAAGATTGCCGAACTTGAGGACAACGCCCGCCAACTGGGGACGCTGAACCGTGTGTCGAACGACTTCCGCACCATCCTTGAAACCGAGCACATCTATGCTGCCATTCCACAGGCAGTCTGCCAGCAGTTTGGCTTCGACCGTGCGGTGCTGTACCTCGTGGACGATGACCACATATGTGTTGCGGCGGCAGCCTTCGGCGGCGACGAGCACACCGCCGAGCAGTACATCCAAGTTGCCAGCCAGCACCCCATTCCGCTCGACAGTGCCTACACCGAAGCTGACGTGGTGCGGAGCCGCCAGCCGATTATCGTGAACGACCCATGGAACAACCCACGGGTTGATCAGAATAAGCATCAGGCATCGGCAGGCGATGCCTACGTGCAGGTACCCATCCTTGACAACACCGGTGCGGTGATCGGGATCGTCGCCGCCGACTATTTTGAAACCGGGCAACCCATCACGCAGCGCGACGTGCAACACCTCCAGACCTTCGCCACGATGGTCGGGCTAACCCTGAGTAATGTGTCGTTGTACCACAACCTCGAGCAGCAGGTACAGCAACGCACTCGCGAACTCCGGGCAGCCCTCGAACGAGCGCAGCTTGCTGACCGCCGCAAGAGTGATTTCCTCGCGTCTATCTCGCACGAACTGCGTACCCCCCTCAACGCCATCATCGGCTTTTCATCGGTCTTGCTCGATGACACGCTCGAACCACTCACGGCGACGCAACGGGAGGACGTGGAAAGCATCCACCGCAACGGGCAGTCGTTGCTGCTCCAGATCAACACCCTGCTCGATCTCGCCCGCATCGAGGCGGGCTACCTCGACATTGAGCCGGACAGTGTGCAGACTGCCACGGTCTTCGATGAAGTATTGCAAACCGCGCAGGGCTTGCTGGGGAGCCGCGCCGTGACCCTCTCGTCAACTATTGCGCCACACCTGCCCAACCTGTATACTGATAGCAACAGGCTACGTCAGATATTGCTCAACCTGCTAGGCAATGCTATCAAGTTTACCGAGCAGGGGAGCATTACGCTGAGTGCGGTGCCCACCGACCGCATGGCGGCGCAACCCAATGCCGACCCACAACCCACTGATGACGGAGCCGATACACCCTATGTTGCTATCAGTGTGAGCGACACGGGCATTGGTATTCCACTTGACCAGCAGGAGCGCATCTTCGAGGAGTACAGCCAAGTTCACGGGCAACGGAGCCGTGCCAAAGGTACCGGGTTGGGCTTGTCCATTGTGCGTCGCCTCGTCGAGGCACAGGGCGGCGACATCCAAGTACGCAGCATACCCGGCAGTGGCAGCACCTTTACGTTCACGCTCCCAACCGTTCATAACGATCTGTACATCAATAGCCTTGACCCAACCCACACCACGACAGGACAACCCGATGACAACTAGTGACGAGCCACAGGTCATCCTGTATATCGAAGACAACCCCGACAACCAGCGGCTCGTGGTTCGTGCGCTCCGCAACCACGGCTACCACGTCACCCTTGCCGACGATGGCATGAGCGGGGTCAGCACCGCCCGCGACAGCCAGCCTGACCTGATCCTCGTAGACATCAATATACCGGGGCTAGACGGCTACGAAGTCACGACACGGCTCCGTAGTATGCCACACTTGCAGCACACACCGATTGTCGCCCTGACAGCAGACGTGTCGCCGGGGGCACGCGAGCGTGTCCTCGCGGCGGGCTGCAACGGCTACCTCTCGAAGCCGATCAACCCGCGCCAACTGCCCGAGCAGATCGCCAGTTACCTCGGTGGCAAGCACGAACAGCTTGCCGCCGCCATCGAGACCGACCTGCTGCGGCAGCATCATAGCCGCACCGTCGAGCGGCTAGAGCATCGGGTACGCGAACTCCAAGCCGCCAACGCCGACCTGCAAGTCCTCGACCAGATGAAAAACCAGTTTCTCGCCTCGCTCTCGCACGAGCTACGCACGCCGCTGGCAGTGGTGCAGGGCTACCTCGACATGCTGTATACCGGCACCCTAGGCGACCTGAGCGAGCCACAACAAGAAGCGATACAGGTTGCCAAGCGCAACCTCAACACGCTTGGCTCACAGGTCAACAACCTGCTCTATCTGCAAGAGTTGCGCTCGAGTGAACTGACCTACGCGCCCACCGACCTGTGCGACCTGATCGCTGGTGCCGCCGCCGAACTGCGTACCGCCGCCGAGCGTGCCGGGCTGGCGGTCACACTCGAAACCCCCCAGATTGCCCCGCTCAACCTTGATAGCGGGGCAATGTCGCTGGCTCTGTACAACCTGCTCGACAATGCGATCAAGTTTACCCCCCGCGGCGGGAGCGTGACGGTGGCACTGGCACACCAACCCGAGCGCGTCAGCATCAGCGTCAGCGATACGGGTATTGGTATTCCCCGCGAAGCCCTCAGCCGCATCTTCCAGCCCTTCTATCGCCTTGCCACCCCCTATACCACCGACACCCCCGGCAACGGGATCGGGCTGGCACTGGTGCAGCACATCGTCGAGGCACACCACGGGCACATCACGGTGCAGAGTATCCCGCAGCAGGGCAGCACCTTCACCATCGCGCTGCCGTGCCCCTAGCCTGCTGTGCCTCGCGGGGCACGTTGTGGGCGGTACATCCCCCGGAAGTACCGTTGCAATACGCACTGCCGTAGTGTATGCTATGTCTTACCTATGGCAAACTTATTTACCCCACGAATGTTAGCGCATGTCCGGCTCGCCAACCGGGTTGCGTTTGCGCCGCAACAGAGCGACACCACGCGCCCCGACGGGTTCGTCAATGATACGCTCTATCGCTATTACCTCAAGCGGGCGCACGGCGGCGTGGGGTTGCTCTTGAGCGAGCCAGCCTACACCGTTGCGCCTGCCACCCCACGCCCCCACCTTGGTCTCTACCACGACGGCTTTGTGCCACAGGTACGCCGCCTGAACACGGCAATCTCTGGGAGCGGCGCACACCTGCTCCCCGTCTTGCATACGCCCCTTCCTGCTGCCCCCGCCCACAGCGACCCTGCCGCACTGGTTGAAGCGACCGCAGCAGCGGCGTGGCGCGCCCACTGCGCGGGGTGTCCGGGCGTGGTGCTCTCTGCCACCGACGGCAGCATACTCCAGTGGCACTTATCGCCGCGCACCAACCACCGCCGTGATATGTATGGCGGCAGCATGACCAACCGTCTACGGCTGGCACTCGAAATGATCGAGGCAATTCGCACATGGCTCGGCACGCGCTTCATCCTTGGCTTTCGCCTGATCGCCGAGGAGTTCGCACCCGATGGCATCTCGTTGCACGATACCCGCGTGTATGCACGACGACTGGCAGCGGCGGGGGTGCATCTGCTCGACGTAACCACCGACGATGCCGACCAGATGCACGTCGCCCGCTTCCCAGCGTGGCGTATCCCACTCGTCGAGCGCATCAAGCAGGTGGTACCCGATGTCACGGTTGCCGGGTCGGGGCAACTGGGCGACCCGCACGTTGCTGATAGTGTTATCCGTGATGGCAGTGCCGACGTGGTACTCTTGCGCCACAGCCTGCACACCAACGCCTATTGGGTAGATATTGCCCGCATTGTGCTTGCCAGCGCACCCATGCCCGCCGCCATGCCGCTCGTCTGAGGTCGCCCCCGCCTCTGCCGGTGTTCCCGTGGTATAGTGTAACTAATCGGCGGTGAGCACGCCAGCTTGGGCTTGCCCCCACCCCCGACCCGCAACACGCCGACAGGCAACAGGAAGGAGACACCTTGCCTTGATCCAGCACACCACGCATGAACACCGCCTGCCCAATGGCTTGCTCGTATTGACCCGCGAAGTCCACGCCGCACCCATTGCAACGTGCTGGCTGTGGTATCGGGTGGGCGCACGGAGCGAACGCCCCGGTAGTACCGGCTTGAGCCACTGGGTTGAACATATGCTGTTTAACGGCACCCCGACCCTCGATAAGCATCAACTCGAACGCCAGATCGAGCGCAACGGCGGCAGCATCAATGCCTTTACCAGCTATGACTTTACCGCCTATTACACCCAACTACCCGCCGACCGCATCGAACTTGCACTCCGCATCGAGTCTGACCGTATGCTCAATGCCAGCTTTAGCCCCGACGAAGTGGAGCGCGAACGCACCGTCATTCTTGCCGAACTCGACGGCTATACCAACTACCCAACGACATGGCTCGAAGATGCCTTCCGCAGTGCAGCCTACACCACGCACGCCTACCGTCAGCCGATCATCGGCTACCGCCATGACCTTCAGGCGATCACCCGCGACGAACTGTACACCCACTACCAAACCTACTATATGCCCAACAATGCGGTGCTGGTGCTCGTGGGCGACTTCCAGACCGACGGCATGCTCACGCTGGTCGAACGCAACTTTGCCGACCTCCCCACGGGGCTACCCATCCCGCCGTTGCGCCTGCACGAACCTGAGCCGCACGGCGAACGCCGCGTGACGGTCGAGCGTCCCGGTGTTGCCGACTATGTGCAGATTGGCTTTAACACCCCAGACTGTCACCACAGCGACTTTGCCGCCCTGACCGTGCTCGATGCGATCTTGAGCGGACCGGGCGCACTGCTCGGCAGTGGCGTGAGTGGCACGCGGAGCGCACGGCTCTATCCCGCACTCGTCTTGCGTGGGCTGGCAAGCAGTGCCTACAGTTCGTACCGCCCCACCATTGACCCCACGCTGTTTGAACTCCAAGCCACGGTGCAGCACGGACACACCGCCGCCGAGATCGAGGCGGCACTGCTTCACGAAGTTGAGCGCATCCAGCAGGACGGGATCACTGCCGACGAACTGACACGGGTGCTGCGGCAGATACGCGCACAGGTTGCCTATGGCAGCGAGAGTGTCTCGACGCAGGCGTACCTGCTCGGCGCGTGGGAGGTGCTCGACCGCTATTCGCGCCTCGACACGCTGCTCGACGAGTTGCAAGCCGTCACGCCGACAGCCGTGCAAGCCGCCGCCCAGCACTACCTCACGCCGCGCCGCCGCACGGTGGGGCACTACCGTGCCACGCCGCCTACTACCGCCGACGAAGCCACCATGCTGGCAGCGGTTGCCGCCCAAGGAGCGGGAATGGAGCCAGACCATGCATAACCTGTCTACCACCACCAGCGACCCATTGCAGCACGCCGAACGCCACATGTTGCCCAACGGTATGCGCGTGGTCATCCTCACGACGCGCCACGCCCCCACCATCAGCATCTATGGCGACATTGGCAGGGGTGCCGTGGACGAACCCGCCGAGCGTGCCGGGCTTGCCCTGTTCACGGGAAGCGCACTGATACGCGGCACGGCACAGCGTAGCTACCAGCACATTGTGCAACAGACGGAAGAGCTTGCCAGTAACGTCTCGACATGGAGCGGACAGCACCAGAGCAACTTCTCGGCGCGGTGCCTGAGCGAAGACCTGCCCACCGTGCTTGCCATCCTCGCGGATGTGCTACGGAACCCGACCTTCCCGCCAGAAGAGATCGAGCAACTGCGTGCCCAGTACCTCATGCATCTGCGCGAGAGCGACGACGAGCCACAGGATCGGGCGATCCGGGCAATACGCCGCCTGCTCTACCCCGCCGCCCACCCCTACAGCCGCCTCACGGTGGGCACCAGCGCAACAATCCAAAGCATCACCCGCGACGACATGCTCGCTTTTCACCAGCAGTACCACCCCACCGATACCATTCTCACGCTGGTGGGCGACGTGGACAGTGATACCGCCCTCGCTCGGCTCGGTGATGTCTTTGGCGACTGGCAGCCCGCCACCCCACCGCAACCAGCAACGCCGTTGCCGCCCGTACCGCCGCTCGCCGCCCCCCAATACGAGACTATCGCGCTGGCAGGCAAGACCCAGACCGACCTCGTCTGGGCAACGCATGGCGTTGCACGTACCGACCCAGACTACTATGCCGTGGTGGTAGCAAACGTTATTTTGGGACAGAGCGGCATGGGCGGGCGGCTCAGCAATGTGCTGCGGCAGGAACAAGGGCTAGTTTACAGTGCGGGCAGTGGCATCAGTGCCGACGTTGCCGCCGGTCCGTGGTATGCTTACGCCAGTGTGAACCCGCCCGACGTGCCCGCCGCCGTGGCAGCACTCCAACACGAGATCGCACGCTTCGCCGCCGACGGACCCGACGCACAGGAGCTTGCCGACGTGCAAGCATATTTGACTGGCAGTATGGTGCTGGGGCTAGAGAGCAATATGGGGTTGGCAAGTGTGCTGCTCGGCATCGAACGCTATGGGCTAGGGGCGGATTTCCTCAGCCGCTACCCCACCATCATCAATGCCCTGACCCACGACGAGGTGACGGCGGCGGCGCGTCGCTATTTGAGCAGTGCCGCCTATGTGCTGGTTGCTGCCGGACCGGAAGGAGTGACGCTATGATGATTATGGGGGGTACCCGCGAGGCACGGTTGCTCGACCTACGCATGCTCGATATTCACGGCACATACTACTATGACATGGTGTACCAGCACACCGATGAGGCGCAGCCCCGGCAAGCGCGTCTCGGCAAAGACGATGTGTACCCAGAGCCACAGCCCGGCGATAGCATCCGGGTACGCTACGTCATGAACGTGGCAACGACAGTCGAGCGTGCCGCCGCCCCGCCCGACGCGGGCTAGGCGGTGCGACTGAGCGCAACCGCCACCATGCGGGCAATGCCCTGCGCGATGGCTTTCATGCGGCTCCCGAACCGTGCCAGCGGCGCACGATAGCCGACAATCAGCAGGGCTTGCGGGGCATCGCTCCGCATCTGGACGGGCACCAACACCAGCCCACGCAGGTCGTGCAGGTCAACAAACGGTGCCATGGCACGCGGCTGTTCGCGCAGGTCGGTGATCGCCAGCGTGTCATTGTTGCCGATCAATACTTCGAGCAAGGGAAAGTCGCCCGGACTGAGCGGCGGGTCAATGCGCGTATCGGCTACCCCAATGCGGGTCATTCCTGCGACGGGGACATAGGAGCGGCGGGCGGCATCCCAACGATATGCCACGGCGCGGTCGCCCTCAAACGTCTGTATTGCCTGCTGTGCCAGTGCCGCGGCAATTGCCGCCGCATCGCTCAGGTCACGCAACTGCCCCGCAAACTGATAGAGCACCCGCCCCACATCGTCGGCTTCGGCTTGCTGGCGACGCACCCATGCATACGCCAGCGCAGGCGCGAGCATGTCGGCAGTGACGCGCAGCAGGGGACGCAGGTCGTGTGCGCCATCTGTCGTAGCGAGGAAGCCCACCAAGCCCAGCAACATGTCGGCGTGGGCAATGGGTGCCACCACTAGCGCACCGCCCCGGTCTGGAAAGGCAACAAGTGGGTCTGCCTCTGCCTGACCCAGTACCGCGCTCTGCTGCTCTACCAGTCGGTGTACCAGTGCGTGCTCTTCGCCGATGGCACTGGTACTGGCAGTGCCGTGTGGTATCCGCGTGAGCACCGGGGTCAGCACGTCCTGTCCTTCTGCCCGTAGCCACACAATTGTCCCGTCAACGGGCAAATGCTGGTGCCACACGCGCACACAGCCATTCAGCAGGCTGTACACCTCGTGCTCGGTGGCGGCGGTGCGGGCAGTCGCTGCAATCACATCTGGGATATGCACGGCTATGGTCTGCTGGTCTTGCTGGTCTGTCCTCACGTCATCCCCCTTCCTCTGTCGCCCCCCACTTCCTTGTGAGTATGAACGCACGCCAACCGCAGAATAGCATGCCAGCGGGGGGTTATGGGGTGCTGACAGCACACTCGGTGGGCACCGGGGCAGCAACCACCTGTACATTCGTGTAGGGCAACAGACTGAGGAACTGCTCAAGCGTCTGGCGGCTGTCGTCGCTGGCGCGTTGCAGAATGCCGTCTTCGCACGCTGTCTGCAAAATAGCCGCCTCCCCCTCTTGGCGGGCGCGTGTTTCGAGGTCGGGATCGGGGACGGTCAGCCAGCCCTGCGAGCGGGAATAGACGCGCGTGGCATTGTTGTCCAGCGTCGTGCTGAAGATTTCAACGGGCGGCATCTGCACCGTCAGGGTGTTGCCGTCGGGCGAAATGGTGACATCCTCGGCAGTAAGCTGGCTCAGGTCTACCCCCGCCTCGACGCGCCCCCGCGCAACGAGGAGCAACTTCTGCCCAAACAGAAAATCATCTACCAGATTGCTCCCGCCAATCTCTGCCTCGATCACCTTCTCAATCGTGTACGACGTGGTTTCGAGCCGTTGCAACTGCTGCACCTCTAGCAGCACCGTGGCGTTGCTCGCCTGTATATTGGGGGTGGGCGACGCGAAAAAGGTGCCAAACAACCCGCCGGGGGTCTGGGGTTGAAACACCGTCGTGACGGCATTATTGAGGAAAAAGGCGACCAGCACCAACCCGGCGATCAGCCCAAGACCAAGGTAGACTAGCCCCGGCGAACAGCCGCTATTGCTGCTGCTCACCGGCATGGGCATGCCAAACGGGCTACCCCCACCCCCTCCAGCAGGCGGCACATAGCGGCGTGGTTCGTTGTCGGCGGCGGGGCGGCGTGCCGGGTAGACCTCGCTCTCGTCGTCGTAGTCGAACAGGTCGTCCGCATCATCGTCTATTTCCTCGCCCTGCGCCACCCGCATCCGCTCTTCCATCAGCGAGCGACGGCGGCGCGGCGGGGTGTGGTCGGGGTCGTCGTGGTAGCTCATTACGTGGTATCCTTTGTCAGGTATCCCTTGTCAGGCATTCTGTGTCAGGTATCCCTTGTCAGGCATTCTGTGTC
>CAZNQP010000013.1:43925-46727 GCA_964575355.1 uncultured Chloroflexaceae bacterium | reverse complement strand
GGTATCCCTTGTCAGGCATTCTGTGTCAGGTATCCCTTGTCAGGCATTCTGTGTCAGGTATCCCTTGTCAGGCATTCTGTGTCTGGTTCCCTTGTCATCCGTACCTTGCTGCTGCGTGGTTGGCTCACACGATTTTCGCCCCGTAGTGAATTGCAACCGCCCCCATGCCGTGCAGCGTGTACGACACATACTGCCACCCCGCCGCCGCCATCATCGCGGCAAGGTCGGGCGGCGGCGGAAACGCCCGCGCCGAGTGGGGCAGGTAGGTGTAAAAGCGGCGTTCGCCGTTGAGGAGCGCACCAATCCACGGCACCACCTGCTCGAAGTAGAAGCGGTGCCCTAGCCGTACCAACGGGTTACGCGGGCGGGCAACCTCTAGGCACGCCATCGCACCACCGGGGCGCGTGACGCGCCACATCTCGCGCAGAGCGGCGGGTATATCGGTGACGTTCCGCATCACAAAGCCCGTGGTAATTGCATCGAAGGTCGCGTCGGGGAAGGGTAACACCAGCGCATCGCCACCGACAAACGCGATCCGGTCGCCGTCGGGTTGGTCCCGTTTGGGCGTACCCTCCTGCATCATGGGCACACAAAAATCAATGCCCACCGCCACACCGTCGGGCATCCACGCGGCGAGCAACGGCAGAAAATCGCCCGTGCCCGTCCCGACATCCAGTGCCCGCCCACCCGCAGGCGGCGCGATCTTGGCGGTGGCAATGCGCCGCCATTCTTGGTCTAGCCCAAACGTCATGACCCGGTTGGTACGATCATAGCCCGCCGCAATGTTGGCGAACGACTGTCGTACATAGGCGGCTTTTGCTTCCGGGGCGGGCAACACATTTGCTGGTGACACACTGCATTCCTTTCCGGCGCGTGGCTCCTACAGCCACGGTGACTCATCACTCACCACATAACTCAACAGTGAGGCGGGCAACTGTTGCGGTCGGTTGAGGGCGTAGAGCATCCGCAACCCCTCTAGGGTCAAGAATGGCTCTACGGTGTCAATCGCGTCAGTCTCGGCGGCGATCACATCGGCAAGCCCGCCAGTCGCCACCACGCGGGCGGGCGTGTCAAGTTCGGCTTTCAGCCGTTGCACCAACCCCTCAACCAGCCCAGTGTACCCCAGAATAATGCCCGACTGCATCGCGCCAATCGTGCTGGTGCCGATCACGCGCTCCGGGCGGGTCAGTTCAACCTGATACAGCCGCGCCGCCCGCAGGAACAACGCCTCGGCACTGATGCCAATGCCCGGTGCAATTGCCCCGCCAATATACGCGCCGTCGGCGGTAATTACGTCGAAGGCGGTGGCAGTACCGAAGGCAATGGCAATGACTGCCCCGTCATCGCGGTAGCGTTCGTAGGCGGCGAGGCTATTGGCGATGCGGTCAGAGCCTAGCTCATGCGGGGCATCAATGTCATACCGCAACCCGCTATACAGGTCGGGCGTAACAATGACCGGCGCAACGCGCAGATAGTCGCGTGCCAGTCGGTCAAACTCCGCCCGCAACGGTGGCACGACGCACGAGATGGCGCAACCGCTCACGTTCGACATACTCAGTTCGCTCATGTGCAGCAGGTTCCGCACCAGTACGGCATATTCGTCGGCAAGTTTGAAGCGGTCGGTCACAACACGGTAGTGATTGACTAGTTGCTCGCCCTGATACAACCCCAACTTGATATTCGTGTTGCCAATGTCTACCGTAAGTAACATGCTATGCGTCTCCTCACTGCATTCTCTCGCTTCATATATTTGCGTATCTGTAGGTGCCCCACCGCAGAGCACCTAGGCACCGTGGCTAGCCGACGTAAACCACTGCCGTACCCCGGTGGGGGTGTGCGCTACCCCTAGTGCCAGCATCAGCCGGATGCGTGCCTTGACCCCCGATAGGTCATGGGCGAACAGCACACCGAGCCGTCGCAGGTCGTGGTAGGCACCCACATAGGCGTACTCGTCGCCCAGCGTGCCCACCAGCGTGCGTGCCGTCGCTACCACACTCATGCGCTGGCTGACTGCCTCGCCGATGGCGGGCAACCACCATGGAGGCACGCGCCCACTGCCCAGCACCTCTAGCACCAACCCCGACACCCCATCGGTGATGCAATGGCGGAGCAGGCGGTCATCGCCACCCTGCGTGACACGGATCAGGTCTACGTTCTCGACCAGCCGTGTTGCCGGAACGATACTGCCGCGCCGGGGTTGCTGCCCAATCTGCACGTCGCCGCCCCGCACGCGCCCGACGGCACCTGTCAGGGGCGAGTGCAACAACGGGACTGCGCCGCCATCGAGCAGCAGCACCTGCCCTGCCGCGTGGATTTCACCGGCTGCCACTGCCAACACCCCACAGTTGCGGGCTGCCGGGTGCGCCGCCACGCGTAGCGCATCGGCGAGATTCCGCACGCTGTCGTACCCACTCTGGACAAAACCACGGGCGGCGGGTGTCACCACCACCGGCTTGGCACTCTCCAGTGTTATGTCAAGCAGGTAGGCAGTCTCCTCTAGCGTGTCGCTGCCGTGCGTCACCACTACGCCCCGCACGTCATCGTCTGCCAGCAATGTTGCCACGCGGCGGCTCAGGTCGAGCACCTGTACCGGGATCATATGGCTACCGGGCAGGTTGGCAAACTCCTCGAAGCTGAACGATATGTCGGCGGGCAGCAAGCCCAGTAGCCCATCACCCTTCAGGGCAGGCACCGCACCACTCACGGTCAGGCTGTCGCGCAGTGTGACCATGCCATCGGTTACGACAATCACGACCCGTTGCATCGTCTGCGTTGCTCCTTGTCAGCAAGTGTCAGCAAGTG
>CAZNQP010000013.1:25256-43825 GCA_964575355.1 uncultured Chloroflexaceae bacterium | reverse complement strand
TGTCAGCAAGTGTCAGCAAGTGCCAGCAAGTGCCAACCAGTACCAAGTGCCGCCCGCCCGTCACCCCGCGTGGCTCGCCCAGAACTACCGCACAACGGGTTGCCGTGCTACCCACAGTGCCCGCCATGCCGCTTCGTCGGCAGCATCGAACGTGAAACAGTTGTAGACCGCCTCGACCTGCAAACCAACCTTTTGCAGCAGGGCACTGACGGTAGCGATAGGGTAGGCACGCTCGGCGTGGTGTTCGTCGAACCGCTCGTAGCCGGTCGCGTCATCGCCCGCGAAGCCAATCAGATGCATCGCTATCATGTCGGTTGCCGCGTCGTGGTGGCTCACACCCACCTCGATATAGCCATCCTGCTCGGTTACGTCGCATGCATCCCAGACGTGCGCCAAAAAGTGCTGTGTGTTCATATCGCCGATAAACACGCCACCGGGCGGCAATACCTGCGCCACCTGTGCAAAACACGCCTGCAAGTCGTGCGTGGTCAGCAGGTGGTTCAGGCTGTCGAACACACACGTTACCACCGTATACGGCTGCTGCGTCACGGCGGCGGGCAAGGCACGTATATCGCCCCTATACAGTTGCACCGTACCCTCTGCCAACAAGCCACGCATACGGGCGCGTGCCTGTGCCAGCATCGCGGGCGCACGGTCTACGCCCGTCACCTGCCACCCCCGCCCTACCAGCAGCATCGCCAGTGTGCCTGTGCCACAGGCAAGGTCAAGGAGCGTCGGCGGCAACCAAGCGGCAGGCGCGTGACGTGCCAACACGTCATCTAAATAGTGCGCCATCAGAAAACTGAAGCGAGCCTGTCCACTGGCATCGTAGAATGCCGCATAGCGTGCATATTGCGCGTGCATCACCGCTATTGTACCACGTTCGCCCGGACACCCCATGGCACATTCGTCGCTAGCGGCACTGGTAGGGCGGAGCTGTTTGACGCTGTGGCAGGGGCAGTGCTACAATTCTCCCCAGTTACCCGCCAGCCACCCGCCCGCAATGGTGAGGAGCTTATGACCGATATTCTCGCACAACGCCAGATCGTCCTCGGCGTGTGTGGCAGCATCGCCGCCTACAAAGTCGCCGAACTTGCCCGCAACCTAACGCTCGCCGGGGCAACCGTGGATGTCATCATGACCGAAGCCGCCGAACGCTTCGTCGGGACTGCCACCTTCCAAGCACTCACCGGGCGACCAGTGCTGACCGACATGTGGGCACTGCCCGAAGATAGCGTGGTGGGGCATGTCGCGCTCGGCATCCACGCCGACCTGATAGTGATAGCCCCCGCCACCGCGCACACGCTGGCACGCATCGCGGCGGGCATGGCAGACGACCTGCTCACCAGCACCGTGCTCGCCAGCCCCGCGCCCGTGCTCTGTGCCCCCGCCATGAACCCGCACATGTACCACGCCGCCGCCACCCAAGCCAACATTGCCACCCTGCGTGCCCGTGGCATAACTGTGCTCGAACCCGCCGTCGGGCGCATGGCAGAACCAATGGAGGGCAAGGGTCGCTTGCCCGAACCCGCCGCCATTGAGGGTGAAGTGCGGGCAATGTTGGGGCGGCACCACGGGAGCCTGCGCGAGCGGCGCGTCGTGATTAGCGCGGGCGCAACCCGCGAACCCATAGACCCGCTCCGCTTCCTCAGCAACCGCGCGTCGGGGCACATGGGCTATGCGCTGGCTGCCGCCGCCCGCGATGCCGGGGCGCACGTTACGCTGGTGACGGGGGCAACGTGTCTCGCGCCGCCGCCCGCAGTGGACGTGGTAGCCGTCGAGACGGCAGTGCAGATGCGCGACGCGGTGTATGCCGCCTGCGAGCACGCCGACATGCTCATTATGAATGCCGCCGTCGCCGACTTCCGCCCCGCCGAGGTTGCCCACCAGAAGATCAAGAAGCAGGGGCACGGCGACGGGCTGAAACTCCACCTGACGAGCAACCCCGACATTCTGCTGGGGCTGAAAGACCGCCACGATCTGTTCAAAGTCGGCTTTGCCGCCGAAACACAAGACTTACGCGCCAATGCCACCGGCAAACTGCACCGCAAGGGCTTACAGGTCATTATCGCCAACGATGCCGTGGCAAGCATGAGCCAAGACGAGATTGCCGTCACGCTCATTACCGCCGATGCCCCACCGCAACAGCTCGAACGCATGCCCAAAGCCGCCGCCGCCACCGCGTTGATTGCATGGCTCGCCGTTCGTCTCAGCCAGTCGTCAGCTCCACCGACCACGCCCGCGTGACAGCGCGTGCTATACTTGTGCTATGACAACGAGCAACAACCCGGAACAGTCACCCGGCGTTACGCAACAACTCGACCCATTGCCAGACGAAGACCTGCCCGCCGCGCAACGCACGGAACGGCTACCACAACTGGCGAGTGACACGGGCGACACCCTGCCTGCCCTGCGTGACAGCCGTGACAGCCGCGGCGAGGACAGCCACACCACCCGTTACCTGCGCCCCGCCACCCCGCAACGCGCCCGCCACCGCCGCCGCCCCACGCCCGCCACCCGCGAACAGGTCGCGCTCTACATTGAAGCTCTCGGTGATACGACGCACCCCTCATACGGGCGTGCCGTCGAAGCCCTGACCGAAATTGGTGCCCCCGCCGTGCAGCCGCTCTGCGACGTGCTGCGCCGCGAGCGCACGCCGTGGCTGGCAACCTACCGCGCCACCGAAGCCCTCGGCGCAATTGGCGATAGCCGCGCCACCGATACGCTCCTCGCAACACTTGACCACCCGCACAGCAATGTGCGCTGGAGCGCGATACAAGCTCTCGTCCGTATCGGCGACCTGCGAAGCGTGCTTGCGCTCCGCCGCGTTGCCGCCGACGACAACGGGCGCACAAGTTGGGGCGAGTCGGTGGCGGAAGCCGCCCGCGCTGCCCAGCAAACACTGGTCGAGCGCAGCAGCATCTGGTCGCAGGGCAGCGAACTGCTCAAGACGGCACTGGTGGCAACCCTGATGGTACTGGCGTTAGTAGTCGCCTTCAATGTGGTCTCACAGCTTCAGCGTGAATGGGCACTGATCGCCGCCGACAACCCCGGTGTCGCACCGCAACGCTTGCCCGCCGGCTTCGTTGCCACCGCCACCGCCGCCGCGCAGCCACAGCTCCCCATCCCGCTGACCGACGAGGAAGCCGCCATAGCTACCCCTCCAGCCGAAGCCGCCCCACCACCTGAAGCAGCCCTGCCGCCGCCGCCGCCTGCCACGGGTGCGGTACTGAGCGAAACGACGGTTTGGGCAGAGCCAGCCTTCACAAGCACCCCGGTGGGTATCGTCGTGCCCGCCGACCAGATTATCGTCATTGGGCGCAACGAAACAAGCGACTGGTATCTGGTACGCCTCGCGCCCGAAGCCGCTGGGGGTAGCTATATTGATGCCACCACCGCCGACTTCGCAGGCGCGGGGTGGGTCAACCGCGAAACGCTCGCGGAACCGGTGCCCGATGTGCCCGTCTTCGACCCTGCCGCCGAGGTGCCTACCCCCGATGCTGTCCCTGCCCCTGCCCCTGTGCCGTGACACCGCTCGCCGAAACGCCGCCGCGCACGTTGCCCACGCTGCACCCACTGGTGGGCGCAGGGCTGGCAGCCCTGTGTGGTGCGCTACTGGTGGTGCTGCTCTATCAATTCCCTGTCACGCACACCGTGGACGTGGGTGGCTACGATGCTGCCTATGTGCAGGGCTTTCATGCGGCGCAGGCGATCACCGCGACGGGCGGCACCCGTAGCTACCTCGCTGGCACAGACGGTACCGCCCGCTGGAGCCGTGCCCAGTCTGACCTGCTGCTCCCACAGGCGGGTCGCCCTGCCAGCCTGACCGTGCGCGTGCGCGGCTGGCGACCACCCGGCGAGCCACCCCCCACCGTGACCGTGCTCGTCAATGGTATGCCTGCCCTGACCGACGTGCCACTAACGGGCGAGTGGCAAGACCTGACCGTTCCACTAACAGGCGGCTGGCTCAAGCTGACCGACGAAGCCGTGACGCTCGTCGCGCCCACTGCCCCGCTCCCCGACGAAGGGCGCGACGTGGGCATCTTGCTCGACCGCGCCACCTACCGCGTAGGCGGGGGGGTGGTCACGCCTGCCCCCGTGCAGGTGCTGCTGGGCGCGGTTGCGGGCGGGCTACTGTGGCTACTGCTCGCCAGCGTGGGCACCCTGACCCCGCGCCGCCGCCTGCTGCTCGCCGGTGCCGCTGCTAGCGTGCTTGCCCTCGCGTTCGCGCTCCTCTACCGCGCCCAGCTGCCCTACCCTTACCCGGTGCGCGGCTTGCTGCCCGCCGTGGTGCTCCTGCTGGTAGCCGCGCTCGCCGTGCGCTGGCTACCTGTCGTGGTGCAGCGTGTGGCGTGGCTCCCCGATGCGGCGGCGGGCGGTGTCGTGGTGCTGTGGGGCATGGGGCTGTGGGGCAGCATGCAGCAGCACGTCACACTCGCCGTGCCCGGTGTCGAGAAAGACTTCCGCGTGTTTGCCACCCGCACCAGCGACCTGAACGATATATTCAAAGCGGACGGCTTCTACAACCTCGGCTACCCGTTGCTGCTGTGGCTGGTGCAACCCTTCACGGCGGGCAACCCGTTTTTGGCGGCGCGGCTGGTGGCACTACTGGCAGGCGCGGTGCTGCTACTGGCAGGCTGGTGGCTGGCACGCTGCGCCCTAACTGATCAACCCGTGTGGCAACGGCTGGGTGCGCTACTGGCGGTGCTCTTGCTGGCATGTAGCCCGCTTGTCGTGCAGTATGCGCTACTGGTAGGTAGCGACATGCCATTCGCGGCGTGTGTCACGTTGGCACTGGCACTGGTTGCCACGGCGGTCACACGCAGCCGCCCGCACACCCTACCACACGTCACGCTGCTGCTGCTAGCAGGCATAGCGGGGGGGCTATCCTTCCTGATGCGCCACGCGGGCATGGCAGTGCTAGTGTGGGGTGTGCTGGCTCTGCTGGTGTGGCGCGACTGGCGCGGCGCGGCGGGCTTTGCGGCAGGCTTCGTGCTCGCCGCCAGCCCACAACTATGGGTCAACCTGCGCGACACAGGCGACCTGCTCTACAACCAGCAACCGAAAAATGTGTGGCTGGCGGTCTATGCTGGGGTGGACTGGGGACGCTGGGGCGACGTGCCCGACAGCATCGCGCTGGGCGAGGTGCTGCTGCGTGACCCGCCACGCTTCGCCGCCAACTGGGGGCACAACCTGCTTGCCTACCTCGGCGGCACCACCACCACCGCCCGCGACGATGCCCGCGCCGTGCAGTTGCACTTGCTCGCGTTCCCGGCAAACTGGCTGGCAGTTGCGGGGCTAGTGGGCTGGCTCGTGCAGGCGGCGGCGCAGTGGCGGCAGCAGCGCACCCTGACACCGGCGGTACGCCTGCGCGTCGCGTTGCTCGCGTTCGGGGCGGGCTTCGTGCTCCTCACGGCAATGGCATTCTTGCTGCTGCGTTTTGTGTTGCCGCTCGCGCCCCTCTATGGGCTGGCGGCGGCATGGCTGGTGGGCTGGCTCCTCGCTACGCTTGCCCCCACGCGCGACAGCCCCACGCACAACGTGCAGCGTGCCACCGTTGTCACCTTGCTGCTGCTGGCAATGACGGTGGGGAGTGTGGGGGCGGCACAGCAAGCGGTGCTGGCACAGCAACCCCCCGACGAAGTGGCGGCGATCACCCAGACGCTTGCCCGCTTGCAACCGGGCGAGCGCGTGCTGGTGCAGGTGCCCACCAGCGTGCCCATCGGCAAGTATTCGGCACTGGCACACCACGCGCTCCCGTGGACAGACGGCGACCCCGCCGCCACCATAGACGCGGCACAGCAACAGGGCGCGGCATGGCTCTTGTGGGACAGCACGCAGGGCATACCGCCCGTCGTGGGGGCACCCGCCGCGCACGCCGGACGCTACACGCTGTACCCGCTTGCACCCATCGTGGGGGCACCCGCCGACTAGCACAAGCCGGGAACACCGCGCCGGACACACGCGGCGGCGTGTGCCCGGACACGGGAAGCAGGGGCGGGTGCGGCGTAGCGTGGCTAGCGCACGGTCAGGGGCAAGAACACCCGTTGACTGTTGGCAAGGGTGCCACTCTCCACTTCATACAAGAGCGCGTAGTCGGTGAAGTGGTCTACCGTAATCTGCACGGTGCCGCCGTCCTCGCCGGGGACGACCACCACCGTGTCAACGGGCTGCCAGCTTGCGCTGTCTTCGTCCCAATAGGCGGGCACCAGTTGCTCGGCGGTAATGCCAAGTTCGCTCAGTTGCGCGTTGGTATAGGGGATGAGTAGCGTAATGGATGCGCCGAACTGTGTAATCGGGCGGCGTGCGCTGTCGAACGCATGCAGGCGGTAGCCAAAACTCACCGGCTCCACGCTAGTGTCGCCCGCTAGTTCGGCAACCGGGCGGGCGGTCAGCGTTGTCTGGGCATCGGTTCCCATTGCCCCCGCCGGGATGCTGATCTGTGCCTCATTGTCAAGAGTGAGCAATTGCTCCTCAGCAGCATCGAAGGCAAAGAGGGCTGCCGCAAACAGCTTGCCGGTTGGCTCTAGCACCAGCGGCGGCACCTCGTTTGTGTCGCCCACCTGCGGCGTGACAGTGGCAACGTCGCTCTTGAGGAACGCTTGCTCAGCAGCACTGACCGCCGTAACTTCCCACGCAACCCCGCTCAACAGGTTAAGTGTGTAGCTCCCGTCCTCGGCGGTGGTGGTGGCAACCACGGCACCGTCGCTGGCACGCGCCCGCACCCGCGCCGGGTAGCCCGCGTCGTTATAGCTGACAGTGCCCGTTACGGTTGCGTCGCTGGCACGGAACGCGAGGTCAGGGGCGGTTGCCGTCTCGCCCGTTGCCACCGCCACCGCCACCACAGGCGTACCGATCAAGCCGAAAGTCGGCGCAGACGGGTCGCCGGGGTCGCGGCTGTAGGCTTTCACGGTGTAGTCCCCGGCGGGGACGCGCACACTATAGTTGCCGTTGCGGTCGGTATAGACGGTGCGCGTGAACGCACTGCTGCGGTCGTCGGCACCCTCGCGGATGACCACACGCACGCCACGGGCAGCAGACTCCTGCACGCGCGGCGGCAATGTCACGCTACCCTGCACCCGCGCGTCAAACTGCGCCGTGGTGAAGTCGAGCGTTGCGCTACTGCCCGCACCGTCGTTGAAGGGCAAGAAAACTGATTGTACGCGCGGCACCTGCACAAACGTACTCTTGGTGCCAAACGGTGCGCCATCACTGACGATGAACGCCCGCACACGCCACGTACTGCCGCCCTGACCACTGACGGGCGTGGTAGCAACGTTCAGTTCGTAGGTACCGTTACGCTGGATGACGGTACGCGCCCGTCCCCCTTCGTCGTTGACCGCCCACACCCAGCCAATCAGCCGCGTGACAGGTTGCCCCTGCGTGTCGCGCAGGGTGCCGCTAATCGTGGCATTGTCGGTGACGACGGGGAAACTGATAGACTGTGTGAGGTCAGCACTGGTCAGGTCAATGTTGACCTTGCTGGCGGGCGTGTAGGGCGACGACGACGGGAACACCAGCCCCATGCTATACGTATCGGCGAGTTGCGTGGAGAGCGGCAGCACGAACGTGCCGCCACGAAACACCACACTGTCGAGACGGCGCACAATGTCGTTTTCGTCGCGGTACGTGGCATACGCCCGCCCATTCACGTCATCGGGGAACGCCGCTAGCCCGGTGCTACCGTCTACGACCACGCCCTGCACCAGAGCGTCGGCGCGTGCCACCTGCAAGCCCTGCTCAACTATGCGGTCATCGCTGGGCACCGTCACACGGACGGGCGGCGGCACAGGCGTGTAGTATGCCTCGTCGCCCGTAAAGAAGTCATCTGGGTAGGGCTGGCTGGCACGCGGGTTGGCACGCACTGTCCACACCCCAGCCGTCACGGGCAGGGTATAGGTGCCATCGGCGGCGGTGGTGGTGCGAATGTAATCGTCGCGGTCGAGCCGCCACGCATGCACCGGGATACCGCCGGGAGCGGGGCGATCCTCGCCCAGCACCGTCACGGTGCCGCGAATGCTGGCGGTACGCGCCCGCACCTGCAACGGGTTGGGCACAACGGTCACGGTCTCGCCTGCATCGGCAAAGTAGCGTTGCAACTCAAGTGAGACGGGGTCGCTCCACAGCAGGTTCTCGAAGGTGGTTGTTAGTAGCACCGCCCCCGGCAGCACGTTGATACTGAAGCTACCATCGGCGGCAACTTCGACGGTGTTGCCGCGCCCCGACTGGTTGGCGGCACGGACCCACGCCCGGTTGGGTGCTGCAAAGTCGCCACCACCGGGAGCCGCCAGCCGTCCGATCACAGTCACGCTGGCTTCTTCCACTGTAAAGTCTTGCGTCGCGCCGCTATCGGGCACGTCGAGCGGGAGCGGGTCGCTGGCAAAGACCCATGTGGGCGAGGTTGTGCCCAGTGTAGCAGGGCGCACATTCACCACATACGACCCCGGCACAAGGTCAAGGGTGTAGGCTCCCGCTGCGTCGGTCGGGGCAACGACGCGCCCGCCGGTGCCAGTAGCCACCACCTCAGCATCCGTCACTGGGGTGGTGTCGGGCAACGTGACGGTGCCCGTGAGTGTGGTCAGGTCGGGCGGCGTGGGGGTCGTTTCGGCAAACAGGGGCGTGATGCCGGGGGCGAGCAGAGCACCACCAAACAGCATCAGGAGCACGAACAGGGGTAGAGCAGATATTCGGCGTAGCACGGGGGTCTCCTTTCATTGAGCACTGGTCATTGAGCACTGGTTGTTCCGTCAAGTCCATCTGGCGTATCAAGTCCATCTGGCGTATCAAGTCCATCTGGCGTATCAGGTCTAGCACGTCTGGCACGTCTGGCACGGCACGTTATCGCCTGCTTCACTGCCAGTGTAGGCAAGGGCTATGAAGAAGCTGTGAAGAACATGTAGCTACCGCGTGTGTGGGCACTATCCATTGGTACTATGTCTGCGTAGGCTATTTGACGCGCTTTGGGCAGTGCAGTACAATTCGTAGCAGATCAAAGGCTTACGATGTCCATGAAACACGACTCACATATTGAATCGGCAGGCGGGGTTGTAGTCGCGCCATTCTCGCCTACAATGGTGTGGTATCTGCTGCTGGCAATGCGTCCCAAGCAGTGGATCAAGAATGCGTTTGTCTTCACCGCCCTTGTCTTCTCCGCCGAACGCCTGTGGCTCCAACCCGCCGCCGTCGCGATCACCACGGCGGCTTTCGTGCTGTTCTGTGGGGCAGCCAGCGCGATCTACCTGCTGAACGACCTTGTAGACATCGAGCGTGACCGCAAACACCCGAAGAAGCGGCATCGCCCCCTCGCGTCGGGCAAACTCAGCCCAACATTCGCCGTGGTTGCCGCGCTCCTGCTGGCAGTCGGCACGCTCACCGGGGCGTACCTGCTCGACCCAGACGGCATGTTCTTGCTGGTGCTCATCAGCTACATGCTCATTCAGGGCGTGCTCTATTCGTACTGGCTCAAGCACGTTGTCATCATGGACATTCTGGTACTGGCAGCAGGCTTTGTGCTGCGTGCGGTAGCGGGGGCGGTCGTCCTCGACATTCTCATTACGCCGTGGTTGCTGGTGTGTATGGGCTTGCTGGCGGTCTTCCTCGGCATCGGCAAACGGCGGCACGAACTGGTGCTACTGGACGAGGGCGCAGGCGCACACCGCCGCATCCTTGCCGAATACTCGGTACCCATGCTCGACCAAATGATTGCGATTGTCACCGCCAGCATCCTGATGGCATACAGCATGACGACCTTCTCGGCACCCGCCGTGCCCCAAGAGCCATTCCCCGTGCTGATGCTCACCATCCCGTTCGTCATCTACGGCATCTTTCGCTACCTCTACCTCATCCACCAGCGCGAGGGCGGCGGTAGCCCGGAAGAGCTACTGCTTGCCGACCGCTCGCTACTGGTCGCGGTTGTCCTGTGGGGGCTGACGGTGCTGGCGTTACTGTACCTCTTTCCCGCAAGCTGATGTATACCCTGATCAAACTTGGCGGCTCGATCATCACGGACAAGCGCGGGCAAGAGCAGGCAGATTTGGCTGCCATCGGGCGGCTCGCCCGCGAAATCAATGCGGGCTGGCACAGCCACCCCCAGCACCAATTGGTCATCGGGCACGGGAGCGGCTCGTTCGGGCACGTCTACGCCGCCCGCTACGGCGTTCATTGCGGCATCCCGCCCGGTGGCAACTGGATGGGCTACGCACTCACGGCGCGGGCTGCGGTGCGGCTCAACCGCATTGTGGTGGATGCGCTACTAGCAGCCGGGTTGCCCGCCCTCGCGCTCCAACCATCAGCATCGCTCCAGAGCGAAGCGGGGCAGATACGGGCGTGGGACATTCGCCCGATCAAGGATGCCCTCACCCATGGGCTGGTACCAGTCGTCCACGGCGATGTTGCCTTCGACACCGCGCAGGGAAGTGCAATCATCTCGACCGAAGCCCTGTTTACCTACCTCGTTGAACACCTGACTGCCCCGCCTAGTCGCCTCATTCTGGTGGGTGAAACGGCAGTCTATACCGCCGACCCATTTGTGCAACCCAACGCCGAGCGCGTTGCTGCCGTCACGCCTGCCAACATTGCCGACGTACTCAAGATGGCGGGCGGCGCACGCGGCACCGATGTCACGGGGGGAATGCACAGCAAGTTGCGCCTGATGTGGCAACTGGTGCGCCAGCACCCCTATCTGACGATCCATATTCTGGGTGCCGAGCCGGGCGCGTTGCAGCAGGCACTCCGCGACCCACACGCCGACATTGGCACCCGTATCTCGGCAACAGACTGACGGCAGGAGGTACCGCGATGGGCATTCCCCCCGAAATCTTCATCCAGCGGAAACACCCCGACTGGGAGCGGCTGAGTACGCTACTAGACAAGGCAAGCAACAATATTGCCAGCCTCGCGCCCACCGACATCACGACCATCGGGCAACTGTATCGGCAGGTCACGGCTGACCTCGCCATCGCCCAGCGCGACTACCCCGACCACCCGGTACACGCCTACCTCAACGACCTCGTTGCGCGTGCTCACGCACAGGTCTACCGCGAACGGGGCACGCGCCTCAATGTGTTCGCTACCTTCTTTACGCATACCTTCCCGCAGGCATTCCGGGCAACGTGGGGCTATACGCTGGCAGCATTCTTGATGTTTTTTCTGCCCGCGCTGACCGCCTTCGTAGTGGGGTTCCGCAACCCCGACGCGCTCAACGTGCTCATACCGCAGTTGCAGAGCGTGACCAACGACATCGAGGCGGGGAACGAGTGGTGGCTGGCTATCAATGACGAGGGGCAGGGCATCGCTGCGACTGGCATCATGACCAACAACATCGGCGTGGCGTTTGTAGCGTTCGCGGGGGGCATCACCCTCGGCATCTACACCCTGTATATCCTCGCACTCAACGGCGTGTTTATTGGCAGTGTGGCGGGTATCGCGCAACGCTTCGACTTTGGCGACAACCTGTGGGGCTTCGTCGCGGCACACGGCACCGTCGAACTCAGCGTCATCTTCATTGCGGGGGGGGCAGGGCTACAACTGGGCTGGGCATTCTTCCGTCCGGGGCTATACAGCCGCCGCGCGGCGGTGGTGCTCGCCGCCGAACGCGCCGCCTATCTGATTATGGGCTGTGTACCGTTGCTCGTCATTGCGGGGCTGATCGAGGGCTTTATCTCGCCCTCTGAGGTTATCCCCCTGTGGGTGAAGCTGTTCGTGTCGCTCCTCTCCGGGGTCATGCTCTATGCCTACCTACTGCTATCGGGGCACACCCGCCCAGCGCAACCGACCAATCCCACGGTCACGCTGACGCTCCCGGATGTAGCTGCAACTGATCGCCCACCTGCGTCGCCGTCTGCGTGACCGTGTTGGCGGGCAATTCGAGCACGGCGTGCGCCCCCCACTGTCCGGCGTAGGGGCGGTTGGGCGGCATCGCGTGGTAGGTTTTGAGTACCGTGTAATCCTCTGCCAAAAACACGACATCAATAGCAAAGCGCATAAAGAAGGTATGGACGCTCCATTCAGGCACGATCAGCAGACCCTCGCCCGGCTCAAGCGCACTGCGCCCCAGCAAGCCACGCCCGCGCTGCCAAAAGGTACGGGCGACGAGACAGCGGTTTGCAAGCGTCGTCGCCCGTGTCGTATTCGTGATGATGTGATAGGGTTGGTCTGCCATGCGCTCCCAGAGCCTAGCGGGATGCCGCGCTAGTCACCGAACGCTTCGAGAATACGCGGAATTGCCGGACCGAGAATGACTACAAACAGTGCGGGGAAGATCAAGAACACCATGGGGAACAGCATCTTAATCGGTGCTTGCTGCGCCAGTTCCTCTGCGCGTTGCCGCCGCCGCACCCGCATCTGATCCGATTGCAGGCGCAGAATCTTCGACATCGGCACCCCAAGCTGGTCAGCCTGAATGACCGCACTCACAAAGGTACGCACATCCTCAACACCCGTGCGATCCGCCATGTCGCGCAGGGACTCGCGGCGCGACCGACCAAGCTGCATGTCCCGCAGAGCCTGCCGGAACTCGCGGCTGAGTTCGTCGTCCCACTTGTTCGACACACGCTGCAACGCTACATCGAAGCCGAGTCCAGCTTCCACGCTGATGGTCAGCAGGTCAAGGGCATCGGGCAGCGAACGCTGAATGTTGTGCTTGCGCTGGCGTATCTTGCGGTCGAGCCAGATACCCGGTGCCATGTAGCCGATGCCGACCCCAAGCGTTGTGTAGAGCAAGGTGTTGAAGACAAAGCCCATCGAAGTCACGGTGACTGCCCCGAAGATCAGCAGCATCACGAAGGCAAGCACAAGCCGTAGCCCGCTGAACATGCCGGGGGTCAGGTAGGTGATGCCTGCCGCCGCAAGGTTTTCCCGCACCTTTTCGGTGGCACGCTGCGGGCTGAGATTCCCCAGCGCATTGAGCAACGCCTGCCACGCCGGCAAGAGCACACGCTCGTGGAACGGTTGCTCAAGCTCCATCTCTTCCAGCGTCATGGTCGTTTCGGTAAACTGCTCCAGCCGCTTATTGACCACCAGCCGTTGCTGGTATTGCAGAAAGAGAAGGGTAGCCCCCAGCACAACCACGGCAAAAATGATGAAGCCAATGATGACAAGAATAGTTTCCATCGTTACACCTCAATATCAACGATTTTCATGATCGTATAGTAGCCGACAGCAATCATAATGATGGATGTCACTGGCATACAGCACCACGCATCGGGTGGGAAACCAAACGTAAACAACGGTGCCATATAATCTGGGTTGACCAGACTGATGTAGCCCGCAAGTAAAATGGGCAATGCGGTGATGACATAGCCGGAGATGCGCCCTTGTGCGGTCAATGTATTGATTTCACCCTTGATCCGCACCCGCTCACGGATGGTATGCCCAATCGTATCGAGAATCTGGGCGAGGTTCCCCCCCACCTCGTGCTGGATATTCACCGCCGTAACAAGTAGGTCGAGGTCATCAGACGGCAACCGCCGTTGCAGGTTATTGAGGGCTTCTTCGGTAGTACGCCCCAACCCCACCTCCTGCACCACACGCCGAAACTCATCGCTCGTGGGCTTTGGGGCTTCGCGTGACACCATATCCAGTGTCTGGAGGAAGCTATAGCCCCCACGTAGCGCGTTAGCCATCATCGTAATAGAGTCACCGAGCTGATTGTTAAACGACTTCACGCGCTGCCCCGCACGAAAGTTGACATACATATCGGGGATGAAGGAGCCAAGGATTGCCCCCACCAACGCCGCAACAATGACTGCCAGAAAACTGGCACGCCCAATGTATGCCCCAATCGCGCCAACAATAATCGCGGCGGCAATTTTCAGGGCGATAAACTCAACAATCTTCAACTTGAGGTCAGCCCGCGCGAGGTCAGCCGCCATGCGACCCCCGCGCTTGCTCTTCGATACCACCTGATCGAGTTGTTCGAGCGTCTGGGTCGTGCCACTCGTGGACTGTCCAGCCTGTGCCGCAGCACCCGTAAACCGCGCTATGCGTTCGCCCGTGCTGTCGCGCCGCGCAAACCGAAACGCGAAGACCCCGCCGATGGCAACGACCACCAGCAGCCCAATGCTGACAATGCTGACAATCCCGATAATGATGGGTTGTGATAACAGAGCATCCACACGCTCACTCCTTTATCGGTGCCACGCTCCGGTGGCGTTGTGTCGGTCTTCCCCTGCACGGCACACCCTGCCTGCCCATTGCCTGCGCCTGCGTGGGGTATATCCTCGCCCTACAGGTAGCTGTCGCTCCCATACCCAAAGATGCTGGCGGGGAGGAAAATGTTCAACGACTCGAACTTCTCGATGAAACGGGGGCGTGCCCCAGTGGGGCGCAACGACCCCATAATCTTACCTTTTTCGTCAATACCGGTCTGCTCGAACACGAAGATATCTTGCAGGATGGGGACATCCCCCTCCATGCCCTGCACTTCGGTAATTGCCGATACTTTGCGGCTCCCGTCCTTCAGACGCGACTGCTGCACGAAAATATGCACCGCCGAGACGATCTGCTCGCGGATGGCACGTTGCGGCAAGTCCATGCCCGCCATCATGCACATGGTCTCAATACGCGAGATCGCGTCGCGGGGGGTGTTGGCGTGAACAGTCGTCATTGAGCCATCGTGACCCGTGTTCATTGCCTGCAACATGTCGAGCGTTTCGCCCGCGCGACACTCGCCGACAATAATACGCTCTGGGCGCATACGCAGACAGTTCACGACAAGGTCACGGATGGTCACTTCACCGCGCCCCTCCACGTTGGGCGGGCGCGACTCAAGCCGAACAACGTGGTCTTGCCGCAGTTGCAGTTCAGCGGCGTTCTCCACCGTAATAATGCGTTCGTCTTCGGGGATAAAGTTCGATAACACATTCAGGAGCGTTGTCTTGCCCGAACCAGTACCACCCGACACCACAATATTGAGCCGCCCCTCCACACACGCTTGGAGGAACTCCGCCATGTCGTCGGAGAGGCTCCCAAAGCGCACCAAGTCCTTGATGCCCAACGTGTCTTCTTTAAACTTACGAATGGTGACGGTGGGACCCACCAGCGAGAGGGGGCGAATAATCGCGTTAACACGGCTACCGTCTGGCAAACGTGCATCCACCATCGGCGATGACTCGTCAATGCGCCGACCCAGTGGTGCCACAATACGCTCAATCACACGCAGCACATGCTCTTCGCTGAGGAACTGTACATCCGAAAGCGTCAGCTTGCCCTTGCGCTCAATGTATATCTGGAACGGACCGTTGACCATGATTTCGCTGATGTCTGGGTCAGAGAGCAGCAACTCAAGCGGACCCAAGCCCACCATATCGCTCATCAGGGTTTTCAGCAGTTCGTTGCGTTCGGTACGACTAAGGATGATGTTCTCACTATCGAGCACACTGGCAAAGATTTCCTCGATCTGCCGTTGCACCTGTACACGGTTCTTCGTATCAATGCCGCTGTCCATCTCGTCAATGAGCCGCCGTTGCACAGTCTCTTTGATGACGCGGAGCGTATCGTCATCGGTGCGCCGCCCAGACGCACCCACCGGACGGGTTGCGGCACGTTTGATGTCCTGCGTCAGTTTGTTCAGGTGCTCGTCGCTCTGCGATTCGCTCGCCTGACCATTGCCATTGCCTTCCGGCACAACGTCAGGGATCGTTCCAGTTCCCGTGTTTGCACCAATTCGCTTGAGTAGTGACATCGTGTCCCTCCCGGCTCTTGTGTGTGTTGCAGGTAGCAACGCAACGATTGCAACCTGTATACGCGTTCTATCGCGCTGTGCCCCTATCGCACCAATACCTGTGTCATAGCTGCCTGTGTACGTCGGCTATTTTTCGTTGCGCCCCAAGAAGCGCGACAGAAGACCACCCTTTTTCGCGCCAGCACTCCCGTCCCGACCAGCCGCTGGTGCCACCGCCGCCGATGCCGCCGTAGCAGCAGGTGTGGCGGCTAGGGCAACGGTTGCCAGTTCGCCGTTCGGGTCAGTCATGCGTGCCAGTTCGCGTGCCAACACAAATATATCCTTCGTCACCCGGATGTCACGCTTGCCAATAACAACCGGCACCCCTTGGTTGATAGATATAGAAGTTTCGAGGGGGGCATTTGCAATCTGCATCATCACCTTGTGCTTCAGGTGGCTCTCAACATTCTCGACCCGAATACCGAGGCGTGGGTCAGCTTTGTTCAACACCAACACAATCTTCTCGCGGGGGTATTCGAGCAGGTCGGCAACCTCCATGAAAAGCTTGATATTCTTAATGCAGGTCATTTCCAGCGTCATCAAGACCACAATACGGTCGGCTGCATCGAGCACAGCGAGCGCACGATCATGGAACGACGACTCAGTGTCCACGATCACATAGTCATATTCCAGTGTCAGTGCCTTAAGGATAGGGCGCATATGGTCCGCCGTCACCAGTTCGCCATCTTGCGGGTTCGGCGGTGCGAGCAGCACTTTAATCTGCGACGCATGCGCCGTCATGATACTGTTGAGCAGTTCGCCGTCGAGGTCAGCCACGCGGTCAATCAGGTCAACGATGGTGCGGTTTGAAGACAGGTTGAGCAACACGTTCAGGTCGCCCAAACTCGCCGCATTGCCGTCTACCAATGCCACCTTCTTCTTGGTAATCTGATGCAGCGCAATAGCGACATTTGCCGCCATGGTCGAGGTGCCCACGCCACCCTTGGGGCTGTACACCGCGAAGAGATGCCCCCGGTCGGTGGGCAATGCACTCGCTGCGTCGGCGGCTACGCTCGCCTGTGTGCTGACGTGCCCCCGGCTCTGGGCGAGTGCCGCAACCGAACGGATAGATTTGTACAGGTCATCCGCACTCACTGGCTTGATGAGAAACTCACTAGCCCCGGCACGCATTGCACTCCGCAGATAGTCGGTTTCGCCCTGCACGCTCATGATGATGACCCCGATTGCAGGGTCGGCACCCACAATCTCACCCGTTGCAGCGATGCCGTCTTTGCCGGGCATGTTAATGTCCATCAAGACGACATTCGGGCGCAACTGCAATGCAATGTCTACTGCATCGTTGCCGTTGTTTGCCTTGCCAACGACTTCAATGTCTTTCTCGAAGAAGAGCAGTTTCTCAAGCTGATCAATCGTGTCAGCAATATCATCAACCAGCAGTACACGAATGGTTTCTTCTGACATACACCTATCCTGCTAGGGGGCACGCCGCGCCGCTCACTGCCACCTGTCGCGCAATCGGGCGTGCCCTACGGCTATTGTCTGAGCTATGGTGCGTCGGGGAAGACCGGCACCGGGACGAAGGGGTTCGGCACGCCGTACTCATCCACAAGGATTTCGAGCGTAATCCCGGTTGTATCTTCAAGCTCGGCATCGTCTGCCCCACGCAGCACCAACGCATAGTTCGTCTCGACGCTTTGGGTCGTGTCGCCTTCGCTGTTGATCGAACGCACCCGTGAACTCTGGTCAATGTGCTGCAAGATTTCCGCTTCCTGCCCCGTCACCGCCAGCACAACCAGCCACGAACCGGGCGTAATCGTCGTTGGCAACTCCTCAACCTCAGCGGCTGACCGCCGCTGTTGGGCTTCCTGCGGGCTAGCCGGGTCTTCGCCGGGGGCACTCGCCTGCTGCGCTCCCGGTTGCTCCGCACCCTCTTCTTGCGGGTTGCGCGGGCGCAAGATACGCAGCACCTCAGCCCGCTGCACCACCGTCTTGGTACTTGTATCAATGACACTTTCGATGCGGGACGGCGTGACTTGCACATAGCCTTCAATCGAAATGGTTGCCACCACGTCCACAAAGTCACCCACACGTATCTGGTCTGCGACCCCGGCGAGGCTGTTCACTTCAATCGGGTACGCCTTCGGGCGCACGTCCTCGCCGTCATCCGCAGGCGGTATCTGCTGCGACAGACCGGGCGTTGCCAGCAGTGCCGGGTTGATCGGGTCGTTGGCACTGACTGGTACCGTCAGCAACCGCCCCTGAACATCATTGATGTTTATCGCATAGTTGTTGGGGCTATCCTCAAAGTCCGACTCCGGTATCTGCACTTCGGTGAGCAACTCGCTGTCATCAAGCACCGTGTTTTCATCTATGTCTACGGCTGCTGCAATCACCGAAATATTGCGTTCTTGTGCCTCTTCTGGTTCTGCTTCTTCTTGCGGCAATACACTAAAGCCACCACCCGACGCGCCATCGCCTGCCGTTTCACTGCCGCCGATTTGCGTGAGCAAAAAGAGTCCTGCCCCGCCCAGACTGACTAGGAGAACAAGCACCACGACAATCAGGATAATAACGTTGCGACCCATTGATACGCTTCCCTTCCGTGTACATCACGCGGGAGTCGTAAGCATTGTGCTTACGCATGCATTATAACACATAGGCTTCTGCTCTCGCAGGCTTTTTGTGCGGTGGTACGCCATCCCAATCACTTGGTATACCACGCAATGCCCCGCTCGTTAGACGACCATTTGTTATCCGTTGCGGTGTTGCCACCGCCCCCCAACGGGATGGCACGCCCCTGCGTGACCACCACCCCGATTGCACTAGCATCCTACCTACCCGCACGCCCTGCACAACCAGCCTGTGGCTAGCCACCTGTGCCCAGCCA
>CAZNQP010000013.1:4416-25156 GCA_964575355.1 uncultured Chloroflexaceae bacterium | reverse complement strand
AGCCACCTGTGCCCAGCCAATAGAGGCAACGAACACCCACCGCTACACCGATGCGCGAGTGAGTGTTCATCTATATTACCACATGCGTTCCGCTCGCAAGCCGTTAGTTCTTGAATACGACGGGCAAGAACACACGCGGATCACCCTCCGGCTCCGTCGGTGGCGGCGGCACTACCGGCGGTTCTTCAATCTGTCCTGAACCCGGCGCAAACTCGAAGATGATCTGATTGGCACCGAGGGTGTAGCGTTCGGCATTCGCTTGTAGGGTGATGGTTGCATTCTTGCCCGCCGCCGACGGTTGCGGTACCACCTCGATCCGCAGACTGCCCGCACCATCTGGCAAGACAAACGTCGTGCCTTCGATAGTCTTACCGGTGGCAAGGTCGCGCAGTACATAGTCGGTACCACGGGTGGCAGTGCCACTCACGGCAAAGGTGACGGGCAAGATACGATCGGTACGGTCGCGCTGCACATCAAACTGGGCGTTCTGCCCCGTGACGGTCGCCACGTCCACCACAGGCAGTGCGGCAGGCGGGAGTGGCGGCACACCGGGGTCTTGAATGGTGAACGTGCCACTGTCAGGGGTATCGAGCGCATAGTTGAGACCGGTCGGGTCTTCGGAGAGGGTCATGAGCACCGTCTCGAAACGTGCGTCGCCTGCGTTGCCCGCCCCGTCATTGATCGCTTCGATGCGGTAGGTCGCCGACGTTTGCCCCGCTGTCACCGACAGGCTGTTGCCCACAATCGCTTGCCCCTGCTCGTTGAGAATGCGATAGTCGGTACCGCGCACTGCTTCACCCTCAAGGGCAAAGCCAACATTCACGTTCTGGGGTGCGGCTTTGTCCAGTTGCAGCGTGAAGTCGCGCGTTGTCCCTTCCGGGATGACATCGTTGGGCGGCTGCGGCAGGTTCAGCGTGATGACCGGGGCACGAATGACATCGAACGTCTGGCACAGGGCATTGTTGTCTTCCGCCCCCGGCAGGGTCTCGCGCACATAGCCCGCCTCTGGGTTGCCGTTGCGGTCGTTCTCGCGCACGCCGTATGTACCCCAGTCAGCCTCAGAGACGTAGGAGTCAACCGCGACACACACCGTATACTCGCCCGACTCGGTGAACAGATCGTTCAGCACTACTGGGGTGGTACATTGCTCCAAGTTCGGACCACACCACCCCGTCGGCTCGTAGGTCTCGCCTGCGGGTAAGCTATCCTTCAAGATGCCAGCCCCCGCCTGAAAAGCGAAGTCGTCAGCCGTGAAGGTGGGCGGTATATTGTTCAGCCCGCTATCTTGCAGGGGCACCGATGCGTTCAGCGTTGCCTCGATGTTGGCGGGTGCCGCGCCATAGCCCGGTCCGAATATCCAGCCGTCGGCGAAGAAGAATTGCGGACCGCTCCGCTCGACGTTGGCATCAAGCGTGTTGGCTGGCTCTGCTTCATAGAGGTTGATAATACGAATGTCAAGGTCCGTCAAGAAGCCAACTAGGTCTTCGTCGTTGGCATCTTTCTGCCACACTGGGGTGATGTCGAGTACGCGCAGGTCAGGGCTGTTCGGGCTGTAAATACGCAACCCGACGCGCTGCAACTGCGGTGTTTCGCGCTGGTCGCTACTCGAAATGAGCTGCGCCCGGTACTGGAAACAACGCGCATTGAGGAATGCCCCAAAGTCCTCCTCCAGATTGACCGAGTTGACCGTGTTGTCAGGTAGGTAGTTCTTTGAGGCGAAACCACTGCCTTTGTCGCCGTCAAGTTGCTGCCACGCCACGCCATCAAACACGGCTGGCTCACACGATGCCGTGTTGGTTGTACGGAACTCCATGCGGATGTCCATACTGCCCCGGCTTTCCCCCGGCATCACCGCTTCCCACGCGATTTCTTCAATCTGGGCACCCCCCACCCCGATTTCGAGAATACGCGAGGAGTAATACCCGTTCGGGGCAAACGGCTGGTTTTCGTCCGCCGCGTCCGACACACGGAACAGGTACACCGAGTTGGAGGCGTTTTCATCCGAACCCGCGATACCACGCGCCCCACCCAGCACATACACAAAGCCCGTCCCGTTGAGATTCAGGGTGACTGCTGCGTGGTTGGCACGCGCACGCGGGAGCGGCTCAGTGACCGTCGTGTTGTTGAGGAAGAAGTCCGGCGGCAACGGACAACCCGGCGTGTCCGGGTTTGAAGCACAGATAAAGGCGTTCAGGTCGAACAGACCAAGGTCATCTTCGGCGACGGCGACTTCAGCCTGAGCACGGGGCAAGTCAGGCGTATCGCCCGATATGGTGCGCCCCCCAATGACGTAAATGTTCTTGTTGACTTCGGCAGCAGCGTGCCCGATGATGGAAGCCTCAAGCGGGAAGCCGCCATTGTTCCACGTAAGCGTGCCATCGTTCTCGACGAATGCCCGGAACAAGTCAGCAGGATACGTGTTGTCTGAGGTCTGCCCACCAATGAAGTAGAAGGCAGTCGCTTCGGTTGTCACCGAAGTCGCACTCACCAGTTTCGACCCTGCCAGCCCGTTCCCCGCGGTGGGGATGTCTGCCAGCTTCGACCACCCTAGGTTGTTTGGCGTATTCTCCGTCGTCCCCCGCTGGTACAGTAGCCCATCGCTGCCAATGCGTGCCACGACCGACAGCTTGCTGTAACCCTCCGCCACGGAAAACACATCAAACGCACCGCCAAACAAATAGAGATAGGGCACGCCATCTTCGGTATGCACAATCGCAGACGCATCTGAGGCACCCAACTGATCCACCGGGTCATTCGAACTATCGTTATATGCCCCGCTCCAGTCCGGTGCCGGGATACGCAACGCAGCTTGGTTATTGGCAGACGGGTTCTGTGCCTCGGCACTATCCGATGTCCGCCACGTGGTGATAGCACCCGTCGTCGGGTCAACCGTCCCGATCCAGACCGAAACGATGGACGAGTCACGCTTCGCCCCGGATTCGGTATCCTCGCCCGACAACCCACCCAACACATAGATGTAGTCGTTGCCTGTCGGGTTGGGGTTATCCCACGCGGCAACCGCCATGTTGTAGGTATCAGTGGTGGTGCTGTCCAACAGCGTATTCACCGTCGCCGCTGGCAGGCTCGGCTCTTGCCGCCAGTCGCCATCTAACTGGAGACCGGTCAGCAAGCCTTTGTCATCGGTAGCCGTGGCATCCACTGCTGCCGACCAGACAACACCAAGCGCATCACTTAGATCGCTACCATCCAGCGTGCGCCCGCCAATGACATAGATGCGGTTGCCAATGGCAACGGCACCGTGGCTCACCAGCTCGAGCGGCAAGTTGAAGGCTGCTTGGGCAAACGGGTTGAGTTGCCCCACCCGTGTCAACGTCACCACCCCAAGCGGGCTATCTTCGGGCACCTCCGGGCGACGGAACAGACCTGTACGGGCGAAGCCCCCCTGCTCGAAATCGCTCCGGTTTTCGTCCATTGTCTGGTCAATCACCACTGCGGACGCAGGGCGCGGCGCAAACAACCCGCCGATGACCAACCACCCGCCAATCAGCAACACCGTTGCCAGTAACCAGTTCCGTCGTCGTGTGCTTCTCATTGCAACATCCTCCCGGTGCCGTACACACCAAGTTGTGCTAAGATGGGAGCCGTAAAAAACGAGGTCGGGTCGGTCGCACGGTGCCCACCAACCCGACCTCCACGTCATTGTGTCGCTTGTTGCCTATCGCGTGTCGCACTAGTCCAGTGCATCGCACAGTGCCTCTACCTGCTCTGCAAACAGGTCAAACTCGATAGTCGGGACAACCGCCGTGTCACCCAGCAACCGACTTTCCGAAACCGTGAACGTCACCGCGGTCTGCTCGATGCCATCGAGCAGCATACGTTCGTAGGTCTGGGTATTGCCGTTGCCCTGCGGGTCATAGCAGATAACCGGGTTGACGATGCGGTACGAACCCGGCTGCAACCCCGCTCCACCCGCTGGAATGCTGAAGCCGAGCCGCCCAGTCTCCACCTGATTGGTCAGCGGTACGTCTTCGTGAATCAGCGCACCGTCTGATGTTTCGATGTCAATATAACCGAAGACCGTATCGCTAATACCGGGGCGGCTCGGACCAACTTGGCACTGACCGGGGTCGGGGCGGTTCGAGTCGTTGACGACGGACACCGCCTGACTCACGCCGCGAATACACGCCCCTTCTTGCACTTCCTGCTGGATTTCGCTAAAGAAGGCACTGAGTTGCGCCGCGTCTGCCGCCTGATAGACCATATCGGGCGACGTGGCAATCTGGTCGGCACCCGTCGTGTCCACGCGCCCCATTGCCACAAAGTACAACGCGAAGTCGCCGTAGCCGAGGCGATCCATCTGGTCGTGCAGGTCAGCCGAGATTTCCATCATTTCGGTGATCGGGCGCGCCCGCGAGCCATCGTAGCCAATCTGGCAGAAGGCAGTGTTCTTTTTCTCGTTTCCGAGCAAGCCCTGACAGGCTGGCTTCGTGCTCAACCCAGCATTATCCGAGCGACGGTTTGACACCCCGTCCGTCAGGTAGATCGCCACACGCCGCAAATCCTTACCGTCATCATCGCGCGGGAAGTCCGCATCAAGCATCAGGTCGCGTGCCGTGAGCAGTGCCGATGCACCATTGGTACCACCCCCAGAATGATAACACGGGTCGTTGGTGTCGCGCCAACTGGGGCACTTCTGGTTATCGCGCAGCACCTTGTAGCGAAAGTCGGGGAAGGCGGCTTCCTCATTGCCATACCACTGTGGGCTGACCTGCCCCGTACCTTGGTTGAAGTTGACCACCCGGATGCGTTCGTCGCGGCGCATGTTGTCGGCAAGGTCAAGGATCGTGTTACGGGCAGCATAGGCGCGTCGTTCGTTCACAGGCGACCATGGTGCCCAGATATTACCGTCAGAACAGTCGCCGCTGCTGTTTTTAAAGGGCAGGACTTCATACGAGTAAGGAATCTGCGGGTTTTCCGGGTCCTTCGACTCACACTGGAAGATACGCCCCTTGTATGCACCATCGCGGGCAATGCCCCACCCGTTGAAGCTCAGGTTCATCGAACCGCTTACGTCCATCATCATGGTGTAACCTGCGGGCTTGAACTCCTCGCCCTTCTCCACCCAGCGCGGGCGGATGGTAATATCGCCGCGCACGCCATAGCGTTCGTTCGGTGGCACTTCCACGTTCTGCGTGGGGCACGGGATGCGCGGCGCATAGTCAATCATCGCAAGGTCAATCCATGCACCTGCCACGGTGCGGTCAAAGTCCACGATGAAAAACTCGCCAAACTGGCTAATCAAGAAGGCGGGGTTATCGCTTGCCAGCGGGTCTTGGGTGTTGCCAAGCGTCATGGCTTCGTAGAGCGGCAGAATAACCCGGTTGCGGCTCTCGATATGCTGCTGCATTTCCGCCGCAAAGTCATTGATGCCCAGCCCTTCACCGGCAATCGGGTCGTCGCCTTCCCAGCGTAGCCCCCACACCCAGTCATATTCGGTCAGGTATTGCGGTTGCAGCGGGTAGTTCTCGACTTCGGCGACCCCTGCGGGTGCTTCGGCGGGCCAATCCGGTACTTCATCGAAGCCGAAGCGCAAAGAGCCTTCCAGACCCAGCATCCGGTTGAGGTCATCCTCATCGTAAGTCGGTTGCCAACGCAAGAAACCCGCCCCAAACTCGCCATCAGTCGGGGAGGGAGCACCGGGAACCTCAAAATACAGCCGCGCAACACTGTAGCGTCCGGGCAAGTCGGGGTATTCAACCAACTTGGAGCGGGCATTCGGGGCAAAGGCGGCATCGCCCTGCTGGGCTGCCGACATATCCGAGCCGCCGTCCGGGTCAATCAGGTTGTGGTTGATGGCAATCGGGAGCACCCCATTGATGGGGGGGCACACCCCCGCATACGACGTATTGCTGACGGGCAGTTCTTCCTGACCGAGCACGCGGGCGAAATAGGTCTCGACATCGCCCTCAGCATACACCTCAATGAATGCCGCGTTCTCAATCTCGCCACAACTGCCGACGCGACAGGAGTTGATGCGGTTGCCGTTCAAGTCGAGGTAGTAGGCTTCGACGCGCCGCTCGTTCAGAGCAAGGTCGGTCTTGGTGAAGGGCACTGTCGTGATGCCGTTCTCAGTAAACGAGTTTTGGATGGATGCCCACACCTGCACGTCCGTCGCGCCGACCGTGCGGTAGGTCTGCATGCCCTCGACCGCAGCAGCGTTCGCGGCGCGTACCACCTGCCGCTGTTCAGCATAGGTATTGCCCACGTCCACCGACAACCCGACGATGCCCACCAGAATGACGATCAGCAGGGCAATCAAAATCATACTCTGCCCCGGTTCCACGGCTGCGGCGCGGTGCCGCAGCGCGTGGTAGGTGTACTTCAGTCGCTCGTTCATGCGTATCTCCTCATTTGCCGCGTTAGGGTATTCCTGCGTCTGCTTATTCATAGTCTATCGTCACGTTATCGTAGATGGCACGCCCGTAGATACCTGCCCGCTGTGCCGTGCTCCCGATACCAACGTAGAAGGTGTCGCCCCCGTCCACGTCAATACTTTCGATCTGCTGTTGCTTAATCTCCGTCCACGCGCTGCCATCAGGCGACCACTGCATGCTGAAGGTATTGCCGCTGACCCGCTCGACACGCAACCAGATGGGCGCATCGGATGGTGCCCCGCCTGCCCCAGAGGAGCTAGTGCCATTGCCATTCTTAGGTCGCCACTGGGCACGCGTACCATTTTGCGACGACATGAACACGAAGGCGTTGGCAGCATTCCCGTTCAGGCTGTCACGCACCATCACGCCCGTCTTCATCCAGTCCTCAAAGCCCGCATCTTCCGGGTAGAACTCGTTCAGCCGTGCCGTGATACGCTTGAAGTTTGGCTCCACCTCTTGATAGTAGTAGTTCATACCGTCCGAGGTTCCCCCAATATCGCCACCACCGGGGGCACACATGTACAGCCCGGTCGTACCGTTGCCCACCGCTCGCGCGGTGTTTGCACTCCCGATACGGGCATACGCCCAATCGCCGTTGGTCAGCACTTGGTCTTCACAACTCCACTCTTGCGGTAGCGTAAAGGTCTGCGTCACGAAGTTGGAGTAGCGGTCGCTACTGGTACCACGCGCACGTGCCTGCACCGTATAGGTACCGCTTGAACCCAGATAAGTACCGAACTCAAGGTCGTGCATGGCGTTACACGCGGCATCGCCCCCAAACACACAATAGAGTGGCGTGCTGTCGGTGTTGGCATCGGGGGCAGTGATGAAGTTGCCCGACGAGAAGTTTTGCTCGCTCCCGCGCTTATCGTGCTCAAGGATGGTAAAGCGGGCTGCCCCAAGGAAGACGTTCATCTCGACATCACGAATGCCCACCCCATCGAAGGGGATGTGCTCGGCAATCGGCGCATCGGTGGCGGGCGGCGTGTCCCCCTGCGCGATCACTTCCTGCGGGTCATATGCGATCACGCGGAAGTCGGTTTCGTCGCGCTGGAGGAAGGGTTGCCCCGGTGACGGCGGGTTGGCGAAGGCGACGAAGAGACTGGTCGGCGCGACGGTGTAGCTGTTCGTCACCCACGGCGACCACGCGAAGCCGTTCGAGGCACGCATGCGGATTGTCCACGTTCCTTCTTGGAGGTTGTCAAAGTCGAAGGCAGACATGGGGTTACACGCCTCATTGCTGCCACCAAACACACAGTAGGCTTTGCTGCTTGTATCGTTGCTGGCAAACCACAGGAAGCCGGACGGGGCGTAGATTTCGTACTCGACGAGCGAGACCCCCGCGCCGTCATTCTGCGTCCAGCTTTGCCCGCTATTGTAGTCGGGGTGGTTCTGGTCATAGGCGACAATCCGGAAGTCGCTCGCTTCACGGGTATCAATGTTCAGGAGCGGCTCACTGACGGGCAGTTGTGTCCACGTGCTCCCGTCCTTGTACGCCGCGAAGATCGTGGCATCGAACGGCTGCACAGTGAAGGTACGCTCCGCCCAGTCAGATATTCGCCCGTCTGTAGCACGTGCCCGCGCGCGTAGCGTGTACTCACCGGGCACCGTGAAGATATTACCCGCCTGCGAACTATTCACCTGGTTGCATCCACCGCCGAAGACGCAGTAGCGGTCGTCTGTATCGGTACGGATGTAGGGGCGCGAGATTGACGCATCGGGCGGCGCGAGGATTTCGAAAAAGACATCTTGAATACCGCGTCCGTTGTTCTGCGCGTCGGTGGCGGCAGGGTCGTAGCTTGGGTCGGCGCGGTCGTAGGCAATCGCCTCGAAGCGCGTGTCTTCGCGCGTGCTGATAACCTGCCCGTCCTGCCCCGGCAACGTAATGTCGAGGAAGATGTTCAGCGACGGTGTAGGCGTAGGCGTGGGCGTGTTGGTCGCGGTCGGCGTGTTGGTCGGCGTGCTGGTCAGGTCGAGTGTTGGGGTCGGCGTAGGACCGGTACCATACCAAATCGGCACTTCGATCCAGTCGGTCAACTGGTTGTCGCTTGCTGCACGGGCACGCGCCTGCAAACGGTACTGCCCGAAGCCATCTTCAAAAACCTCGGCAGCGTTGTAATTCTGCGTCACCACACGGCACGGACCGTTGCCTCTGAAAATACAATATGCCTGCTTACCGTCGTTGCGTGAGAACAACACGCGCCCGTCAACAGACGATAGCAACCGGAACTCAACCCGGTTAATACCGCGCCCGTTGTTGGCATCGTTCGATTCGCTGATGTTGTAGGTGGGGTCACGGGTGTCGAAGGCTATCGCTTCGAAGCGGGTATCCTCGAAGGCTGGGTCATCTACCACCCACGGGCTTTCGCTGTCGTTGGGGGTCTTGAAGAGTACCACAACTTCGCCCTCAGGGATCGGCGTAATGGTGGGCGAGAGCGTCGGGGTGGGCGTGTTGGTCTCGGTGGGGGTCGCCGTGTTGGTGGGCGTGTTGGTGGGGGTCAGCGTTTGCTCGGTGAAGCTACCGCCGCCGCCGGGACCACCAATGTTCCCCTCTTGGTCGAAGGGGTCAATGATACGTTCGGTGTGTGCCTGCGTCAGTTCGATGTCGCCGCCGATCCCCGGAAGCGCACCGAAGAACATGTCATAGTCATACTGTACCGCCACACGCACATAGCATGGGTACCGCACCACCCCCGACTGGTTGAGGCAGTCCGGGTCGGGTGTCAGGTCGGTTTCAGGTTGCAGGTCGGTATCGCCCAGCAACTCTACTTGGATGTATGTCTCAAGCATGGCATGGCTGTCGCCGCGTGCAAGCCGGTCGGGGACACCGTCGCCGTCCCCGTCGTGATCAATTACGCCGTCGTTGTCGAGGTCGTGCAGGTTGACCCCATTCACGCCGCCGCCGTTGCCCGACTCGAAGCGCACGCGGTTGCGGATTTCCCAGTCTTGCAGGCTACGCTCGGTTTCGCTACCGTTCGCCTCGGTAAACAGCCAGCGTGCCCCATAGCGGGCACCTTCTTGTGCCGCATTGTTGAGACCCTGCAACGAGAAGAATACGAAGCCCAGATCAACTGCTGCCGACAGCAGGAAGAAGATCAGGGTAGCGGCGAGCGCAAACTCTACAAGAGCTTGCCCGGCTGCGTCCAGATGATGTTTCATTCGCTTGAGCATAACCAACCTCTGCCTATGATTGTGTGTGGATAAGGGCATGTCTATTCAAGACTGCCTGTCGTCCGGTAGTGTTCCAGTACCTACGGTCCGCCAACCTCTGGGTCACATGCGGACAACCGCTCGTTGGTGGGGTCGCGCCCATACGACTCGATGCTGCGGCGGGCGACGGCTGTCACGCGAAAGACCCGCTCACCGCCGGAACCTTCCTCGCCGATGAGCGGGATTAGATCGAAGAGTGGCGTAATCGGGCGGATTTCGTAGTCTATAATCGCCACCTCAATCGGGTAGCCAATGCGCCGCCGCTGGCTCCGGACGAGCGGGGTACCATCAATGTCGTTCTGATACGGTGGGTAGATGATACTGATGCTACCTTCCATGTCGGTGTGCAGGTCGGTGGCGTGATCCATGGTTGCCTCGACAATCGCAGCAACACACCGGTCATCCGTATCAATTGCACCGCGAGCGTGCGCGTCGCCGTTCACCACCGCAACGGGCAACGGCGGCGCACCCGATGCGACCTCAGCACCGTTGCGGACCGCCTGCGAGAGCGTGGCGTAGCTAAAGATAATAAAGGAAAAGTCAATGATGGCGAACACCAGCACCAGCAGGAGCGGCGCAACGAATGCCATCTCAGTTAGTGATTGTCCGCGTCGTTTTGTGTTTGGTACAACCATGACACTACTCCATCTTCGAAACACCGTAAGCAACATAACCGTCATGTTTCCACTTACCTTCTATTATAGAAACTCTGACGGTTTGATGACAATAGTCAGAAGGTACTGATAGCACCGCGCATGGCATGCTAGTGCGCTGCACACGGCAGCGTGTGGTATACTGAAGGGCGTTGCGGCAAAACGAGAACGAGCGAGGAGACCATGAGCGAAGCCCCAACCGAACTTGACCTGTCTGTCGGGTCGCTCTTTACGACTGACCCGAAAGAGGATGCCGAACTGTTTGCCCGCGAGCGGGAGATGATCAACGACTTGCAAGAAGCGTTGGCAGAACAAGGCGTTATGGTTGACCTACTTGCCCAACCCGGCACCGAAATCTGGGAGGGCGGCATCGAGCATCTCGGTGACCTGTACCAGTTGAGCCGCCTCGCCACCTACATCGAGAACGACCGCGACCTGACCCCGGTGCTCGACGACGGTCCCATTCTCATTGAGAGCGACCTCGACACAGCCGTGACTGATGTCTGGGATGGGCTGGTGCAAACGCGCTTCCCCAACCTTGTGTACCTGCAAGGCATCTACAGTTACTACCTCCCGGTCGAGTTTCCGGCGGCACAACCGGCACCGATCTGGTTGCCGCTTGAAATGGAGGAGACGGGCGAACAGGACGAAGCCTTCTTCGGCTCGTCGGTGGCGTTGCAGCGCGAACTGAGCGACCTGTACACTATGCTGACGACAGCGGGCGTGCCGGTCACCATCAGCGCGATGCAGTGCCTTGCCACGTTGCGGACCGCCGCCGAGCAGAGCGTGAGTAGCGGCTTCCCCATCATTGTCTGGTAGCTATCCGGTAGCCGTGGGGTAGCCCGTACCGGGCAGTTGACGTGACACCCGTTTGAAGGGGATGACAGACACGGCACAACGCAGTATAATGACAAGCTATGATGCTAAAGAACGCCGGGGTATCACTACCCCGGCTTGCCTATGGGCGGCACACCGCCGTCCGCAAACCGGAACGAACACCGCGCACATAAGGGGGTATGGCAACAAAGTATGAGCACGCTGCAATTGTTTGATCGGCAGGAGATCAGCCTGCCCCGTGCCGACCGCGACAGCACCCCCCGCAGTCAACGCTACTACGTCTGGACGGTGGGGTGCCAAATGAATATCTCGGACTCAGAGCGGCTGGAGGCTGCCCTGCAAGGCGTGGGCTACACGCCTGCTGCTCGACCCGCCGATGCCAGTTTCATTGTCCTCAACTCGTGCAGTGTCCGTGCCAGTGCCGAAGAACGCATACTGGGCAAACTGGGCGAGGTGCAGCACATCAAGCGGCAGCACCCCGACACACGCATTGTGCTGTGGGGCTGCATGGTCAACCCCGACAACCGCTCAATCTTCGAGGAGCGGCTCCCATTCGTAGACCATTTCGTGAAGCCATCGGCGGTAGACGAAGTACTCGCACTCGCGCCCAATCCCGTCTATCAGCTTGACGAGCCTGCCCTGCCGGTGCGCTCGTGGGCACAACCGCCCGTCGCGGTGCATGTGCCCATCCAGTATGGGTGCAACATGACCTGCTCGTACTGCGTTATTCCACTGCGGCGCGGACGCGAGCAAAGCCGCCCACTGGACGAGATTGTCACGGAGGTTACGCGTATTGTCGCGCGCGGCGCAAAAGAAATTACCCTGCTGGGGCAGATTGTGGACTCGTGGGGGCACGACCTGCCCGGTCGCCCCGACCTCGCCGCGCTCCTGCACGCAGTCCACGCCGTACCCGGTCTGCTCCGGCTCCGCTTCCTTACGTCACACCCTGCATGGATGACCGAGCGGCTGATTGATACGGTAGCCACCCTGCCGAAGTGCCAGCCCGAAATGAACGTCCCGGTGCAGGCAGGGCACAACGGCATGCTCAAGCGCATGCGGCGCGGCTATACCGTCGAGCGGTACCTGCACCTTGTCGAGCAGATGCGGGCACGCATTGCGGGGCTGGCACTGACCACCGACATTATTGTGGGGCACCCCGGCGAAACCGAAGAGCAGTTCCTCGGCACCCGCGCCTTGATGGAAACGGTACAGTTTGACAAGGTACACATCGCTGCATTTTCGGCACGCCCCGGCACCCGCGCCGCCGCGCAAGAAGCCGACCCCGCCCTTGCGGTGCCCGAAGACGTAAAGCAAGCCCGCCGCCGCAACCTTGAGCACCTGCAAGAGCAGATCGCCACTGCCCGTAATGCGCCGTTGCTGCACCAGACGGTTGAGGTGTTGGTGGAAGGCGAGAGCAAGGGCAAGTGGCGCGGGCGCACGCCCACCAACAAACTGGTCTTTTTCAAGCACCCCGCCGACTGGCGCGGGCAACTGGTGCCGGTGTCCATCACCCGCACCAGCCCATGGAGTCTACAGGGACACTTGCACGAGAGTTTGCAGGGGAACTTGCACGGGGACTTGCGCCCCACCACGCCCTGACTGGCTGTGACACCGCTTAGGCGTACACGCCAAAGAACACGATCATGATAAGGAGATACTCATTTGGCACGACAGGATGAAAAACAGCGTACCGTGCGCCGCGCTCGTGATGCCGCGGTACGCGCCGCGATGAACCACGAATGGCAGCAAGCCATCGAACTCAACCAGCAAATCCTCGAACTGGGGGAAGAGCCGCAGACCTACAACCGCCTTGCCAAAGCCTACTATGAACTGGGCAAGTACCCCGAAGCGATGGATGCCTTCCAGCAAACGCTTCGGCTGAACCCGACCAATACGATTGCGCGCCGCAACATTGCCCGCCTCGACTCAATGATGAGCCACGCCGAACCCCTGCCGGGGGCACGCACCCGCGACATGGTAGACCTGCGTGTGTTCATCACCGAAGCGGGGCGCACCGCCGTCACGGTCTTGCAAGAGGTACAGCCTTCCGCCGTGATTGACCTGCTCGCACCGGGCGAACGGGTAGACCTCCTGATCGAGGGGAGTCAAGTCTTCGTGAATGACTCCAGCGGCAACCGGATCGGCATGGTTGAGCCGCGCATTGGGCAACGCATTGCCGACCTGATGAACGGCGGCAACCAGTATATGGCGGCGGTAGTGCAGACTGACTCACGGCAAGTCCGCATCATCATTCGGGAGACGTTCCAGCACCCGTCGCAGCGCAACCGCACGTCGTTCCCCGGACGGCTGATGCCGGGCACGATGCACGACTATCTGCCGATGCGCTACGACTATGACTATGAGAACGAAGACGCGCTCGACGATGAACTGAGCGATGATGCCGAAATTATGCCCACCGATGGCGAAGAGAACGAAGAAGAAATCGGGCTGGAAGAGATCGAGAAGAACATCAACGACGACGAAGAAACCGAAGACTAGCCTGCGACAAGGCGCAACAGGGGCGGCACAACAACCCAACAGGGGCGCACGCGGCGGCGGGGACGATGTATCCCCGCCGCTTTTCGTTGACACTTCACACAAGCCGTGTCATAGTGTAGATACTCATGGCGTGAGTAATCGCGCTCACGTCCGCCGACCTGATAGAAAGTCACCTCCATGAGCATCCGACGAGGCAACAGGCTGGCAGTGTGGTTGATGCTGGGGTTGCTGGTAGCATGCGCCGCCCCCACCACTCGCACGGCTCCGCAGGGTGGCGAAGTCACCGTTTTTGCGGCGGCATCGCTGACCGAAGCCTTTACCCAGCTCGGAACGGACTTTATGGTAGCCAACCCCGGCACCACAGTGCGGTTCAACTTTGCGGGGTCGCAGCAACTGGCGCAACAACTGGCGCAGGGCGCACCCGCCGATGTGTTCGCCTCGGCAGACACGCGCCAGATCGCCGCCGCCATTGCAGCCGACAGGGTAGACCCCGCCAGTGTGCAGGTGTTCACTACCAACCGCTTGGTGGTGGTGGTGCCCGCCGACAACCCCGGCACTGTAACCTCCCTGCCCGATCTCGCTACACCCGGACTGAAGATTGTGCTGGCGGATGACGATGTGCCTGTCGGGGCGTACTCGCGGGCGTTCCTTGAAAAGGCAGCGCGCAGCAACAGCTACCCCCCAGACTACACGGCAGCCGTGCTTGCCAATGTCGTGTCGTTCGAGCAGTCGGTGAAGGCAGTGATGACCAAGGTGCAACTGGGCGAAGCCGACGCGGGTATTGTGTATCACTCGGATGTCACCCCCGCCGTCGCCGTGCAGGTGCAGGTGCTCACCATCCCCACCGACCTGAACACGGTAGCCGCCTACCCACTCGCGCCCATCAGCGATAGCGCACAGCCCGAACGAGCAGCGGCGTTTGTGCGCTATGTGTTGTCGGCAGCAGGGCAGGCAACGCTTGCTGAGCACGGATTGCAGCCGCCTGCCACCACCGCAACGGGAGACACGCCATGACCGTCTACTCGCGCCGCCTGCCGCGCCTGCCCACGCTACGCCAGCGGTGGCAACCGTATTTGCTCGGCATGCTGGCATTGCCCCTGCTCGGCTTGTTTGTGGTGCCCCTGCTCGCACTAGTCGCCCGCACCGGGCTGGCAACGCTCTTGCACCACCTGACCGACGCGGCAGTGACACAAGCGGTGCTCCTCAGTCTGGCAACATCGCTCCTCGCTACACTGGTCACGATTGTGCTCGGCACCCCGCTCGCGTACCTGCTGGCACGCTATGACTTTCGCGGGCGCGGCATTATCGAGACGTTGATCGAGCTACCCATGGTGTTACCCCCGGCTGTCGCGGGGGTTGCGCTGTTGATGGCATTCGGGCGGCGGGGGGTGCTGGGCATGCCGCTCGACGCGCTCGGCTTCGAGCTTGCCTTCACGCCGCTGGCGGTGGTACTGGCACAGATGTTTGTCGCCGCGCCGTTCTATGTCAAAGCGGCAATCGTGGGCTTCACGCGCGTCGCGCATGATGCCGAAGAAGCCGCCCGCATTGACGGTGCGGGGAGCTGGCAGGTGTTCCGCCACATCACGCTCCCGCTCACGTTGCCTGCCCTGCTCGGAGGGGCGATTATGACGTGGGCGCGGGCACTGGGCGAGTTCGGCGCAACGATCATTTTTGCGGGCAACCTGCCGGGGCGCACCCAGACGATGCCGCTGGCTATCTATATCGGCTTTGAGTTAGCACTGGGTACCGCGCTGACGCTAGCGGTGCTACTGCTGGGGGTATCGTTCGGGGTGCTGGCGGTGGTCAAGAGCATGACACACCAGCGCGTGGCGGCAGAGTAATAGAGCTGGTGGGCAATACTGGACTCGAACCAGTGACCTCATCCGTGTGAAGGATGCGCTCTAGCCAACTGAGCTAATTGCCCACGCACGATTTCCCGATTATAGCACAGCCACCCGCCCGATGCAATAGCTCCGGGCGGGTGGCTGTGCTGCTTGTTGTGGGCTACTTGCTGCCCTTGCCTCCGTCGCGGAGGGCAATATGCAGGTCGCGCAGTTGCTTTTCGTCCACGGGCGACGGCGCACGCAACATCAGGTCTACCGCCTGCTGCGTTTTGGGGAAGGCAATCACCTCGCGGATGGTCGGCTCGTCTGCCAGCAGCATCACCAGCCGGTCAATACCGGGGGCAATGCCGCCGTGGGGTGGTGCGCCATACTCAAAGGCTTCGAGCATGTGCCCAAACCGCTCTTGTGCGGTGGCGTGGTCAATGCCGAGCAAGCCGAAGATTTGCTGCTGCACCTCGCGCTGATGGATACGGATGCTGCCACTGCCCACCTCGTAGCCATTCAGCACTACGTCGTATGCCTGTGAGCGCACCGCGCCGGGGTCGCTCGTCAGCAACGGCACATCTGCCGCGTAGGGTGCCGTGAAGGGATGGTGCGCCGAATCCCAGCGTTGTGTATCGTCGTTCCACTCAAACAGCGGGAAGTTCGTCACCCACGCAAACGCCAGCGTGTTGGGGTCTGCCAATTGAAGGCGGGTCGCAAACTCACGCCGCATTCGGTCGAGCACTGCCGCCACAACACGCGGGCTATCGGCAACGAGCAGCAGCAGGTCGCCGGGGGTGCCCTCCAGCCGCCCGATAATCGCCTGCAACTCGTCGGCGGTCACGAACTTGCCGAACGACGCACGCGGCTCACCGTCGGGCGGCAGTGCCAGCCATGCCAACCCCCCCGCGCCCGTCTGTTTCGCCAACTCGATCAACTCGTCTAGTTGCTTGCGGCTGTAACCACCGCAACCCGGTACCCGAATGCCCTTGATCTGCCCGCCGCGCTCAAGCGCATTGCGGAATACCTGAAACGAGGTTTGGAGCAGCAGGTCGCCCACGTCCACCAGTTCCATGCCATAGCGCAGGTCGGGCTTGTCGCTGCCATAGCGGGCTATCGCCTCGGCGTAGCTCATCCGCACGAAGGGCACGCTTTGCAGTTGCTTATGTGGCACCACCGTCTGCACAAGATCGATCAGCATACGTTCCAGCAAGGTGAGGATGTCTTCCTCTTCTACAAAGCTCATTTCGAGGTCAAGCTGGGTAAACTCAGGCTGGCGGTCGGCACGCTGGTCTTCGTCGCGGAAACAACGGGCAATCTGGAAGTAGCGGTCGAAGCCCGCCACCATCAGCAATTGCTTGAGTTGCTGCGGACTCTGCGGCAGGGCGTAGAACTCGCCCGCGTGGATGCGGCTGGGCACAAGGTAGTCGCGTGCCCCTTCCGGCGTGGACTTCATCAGGACGGGGGTCTCGATTTCAAGGAAGTCTTCCCGGTCGAGGAAGGCACGGATGAATGCCACCACCTGATGCCGCAACGCAATGTTGCGCTGCATGCGTTCGCGCCGCAGGTCAAGGTAGCGGTACTTCAGGCGCAGTTGCTCGTCTTCGTTGCCCTCGCGTGCCACGTACAAGGGTGGGGTCTGGGCACGGTTGAGTACCGTGATGCTGGACACGCGCACCTCAATCTCACCAGTGGCAATCTTCGGGTTCACCTCTTCGGGGGCGCGATCCACGACCTGCCCCACAATCTGCAAGACATACTCGGAACGCACGTCGGCGGCTAGCGCGTGGGCTTCTGCCTGTGCCGACTGGTCAAACACCACCTGCGTCACGCCGTAGCGGTCACGCAAATCAAGAAATATCAGCAAGCCATGGTCGCGGCGGCTGTTGACCCACCCGGCAAGTGTGACGGTCTGACCTTCGTGCTGCGGGCGCAGTTCGCCGCAGGTGTGTGTACGATACATAACCCCTCTTTACACGCTGTTCACGGGCTACCGATGCGTTTGTCGTTTGCACAATACCGGGTGGTCATTATACCATGCGGCGCATGGACGAACGAATCAGCATCCTTGGAGTTGCGATAGACAACGTAGACCTGCCTGCCGCCGTCGAGCGCATGGCGGGCTTTCTGGCGCAAGGTGGGGCGCATCACGTTGTGACGGTCAACCCAGAGTTTGTGATGGAGGCGCAGCACAACGCGACTTTCCGGCAGGTGTTGCAGCAAGCAGACCTCGCTACCCCCGATGGCTTCGGGCTAATCCTCGCGGCACGCTGGCTGGGTACGCCCTTCACGGGGCGGGCAACTGGCGTAGACATGGTGCAGCAACTTGCCGCGCTCGCCGCCGCACGGGGCTATCGCGTGTTTTTGCTGGGGGCGGCTCCCGGTGTTGCGGCTACCGCCGCCGCCGTGCTACGCGAACGCTACGCCAGCATCACGATTGCCGGGTGCTTTGCGGGGTCGCCATCGCCGCGCCACGAGCCGTTTCTGCAACAGGTCATCGCCGCTGCCCGCCCTGACGTGCTGCTGGTAGCCTACGGGCACCCCCGGCAAGACATGTGGATTGCCCGGAACCAACCCGTGCTCAATGTGCCGCTGGCGATGGGCGTGGGCGGGGTCTTCGATTACCTCGCGGGGGTGGTGCCGCTTGCGCCGCGCCCGGTGCGTGCGCTGGGGCTAGAGTGGCTGTACCGCCTTGTACGGCAACCGTACCGTTGGCGGCGCATTGTGGTGGCAGTGCCATTGTTTAGCCTCGCGGTGCTCCGCCACGGGCGGCACCCGCGCCCACACGTTTGAAGCTCACGCCAGTTCATGCTATGATAGGGCGTGTTACCCGCACTGTACCTCTGCAACAGGCTATGTGCTGCGCGGCGATGGTTGCCGACCGGTCAGCAGGGAAGGCTGACCCTGACCGACAGGGGGAGAATCCATGAAGACAACCCAAGAGAAGATCGCACATCTGCGCGAGCTACGCGAACGCTTGCAGGCGGGGGGCGGTGCTCAACGCATTGCTCGCCAGCACGAACGCGGCAAGCTCACGGCACGCGAACGTATTGCAACGCTGTGTGACCCGGATACGTTTCAAGAGATGTATCTGTTCGCCCGCCACCGTGTCACGCGGTTTGGCATGGAAAACGAAGACCTGCCCGCCGATGGGGTGGTCACGGGGATTGGTGCCGTAGACGGTCGCCCAATCGGTATCGGGGCGCAAGACTTCACCGTGTCGGGCGGCTCGGTGGGCGAACTGCACGCCGATAAAATCTGCAAGGTGATGGATCAATGCCTCAATACGGGCGTGCCCTTTGTGATGATTAACGACAGTGGCGGTGCCCGTATTCAAGAAGGTATTGATGCCCTCAATGGCTACGCACGTATCTTTTACCGCAACGTCCAGCTTTCGGGGGTGGTACCGCAAATCTCGATTATTTCGGGACCCTGCGCGGGCGGTGCCGCCTACTCGCCCGCCCTGACCGACTTCATCATTATGGTGCGCGGCATCGGGCGCATCTTCATTACCGGTCCGCAGGTCATCAAGCAGGTGACGGGCGAAGACATCACCGACGAAGAACTGGGCGGCGGCGACCCCCAGCAGCGTGAAAGCGGCGTGATACATTTCACGGTGGATACCGATCAGGAAGCCTTGGAACTGTGCCAACGCCTGCTCAGCTTCTTGCCCGCCAACAACATGGAAGAGCCACCCGACCACGGCGATGGCTCGCTCATGCTTGCCCCCATCCCTGAATTGAACACGCTGGTGCCCGACAGCCCCCGCGACCCCTACGACGTGAAGGGGGTCATCACGCGCATTGTGGACGCGGGCGACTTCCTCGAAGTGCAAGAGCTATACGCCCCCAACGCGGTCGTGGGCTTTGCCCGCATAGACGGTCGCTCGGTGGGTATTGTGGCGAACCAGCCCGCAATGATGGCGGGTATCTTGGACATCAATGCTTCGGACAAGATTGCCTACTTTGTACGCTTCTGCGATGCGTTCAACATTCCGTTGCTGACGCTCGTGGACGTGCCCGGCTTTATGCCGGGGGTAGCGCAAGAGTACGGCGGCATCATCCGGCACGGCGCGAAGGTACTGTTTGCCTATTCCGCCGCCACGGTGCCGAAGATCACGTTGATTTTGCGGAAGGCATATGGTGGGGCATACATTGCGATGTGTGGGCGCGAACTCGGTGCCGACCGCGTGGCGGCATGGCCCACCAGCGAAGTCGCCGTGATGGGCGCGGAAGGCGCGGTTGGCATCATCTACCGCGACGAACTGAAAGCCGCCGACGACCCGAAGGCAGCCCGTACCCACTTCATTGGCGTGTACAACGACGAGTTTGCCAACCCCTACACGGGTGGGGCACGCAACCTGATTGACGACATCATCGAGCCACAAGACACACGCCGCTATGTCAGCATGGCACTGGAGACGCTCCGGACGAAACGCGCCAGCAACCCGCCCCGCAAGCACGGCATTATGCCCGTCTAGCGTTGCGCGAGAAAGGCACCGCGAATGGCACCCGATAGCCCGCAACAACCCATCACGCTGCACCTGCCGCCCGAACTGGCGGCGGTGCTAGCGGCAGCCGCAACCATGGCTCTTGCCGAGAGCGACACCGTACCCCAGCAGATTGCCGTGGTCATTACGGCGGCAGTGCAGGCACTGTACCCCACCGCTACCGCTATCCATATTACGAAGGCAACCCTAACCACCCGCCTGCGCTACCGCAAGGCGGCACCGAACCCCAGTTGGACGATGCAGGGACGCATAGCAGCAATGCAGAAGCTGCGCTAAGTAGGGAGAAGTACATGAAGAAGCTGCGAATAACCGTGAATGGTGTGAGCTACCTCGTTGATGTGGAAGTGCTCGAAGATGGCGGCGCAAGCGTCCAGCGCGTCGCGCCTGCGCCCGCCCCGGCAGTAGCCCCGCCACCTGCGCCCGCCCCGGCTGCGACACCCGCCGCGGCAACCCCGACCATGGCAGCCCCGACACCCGGCGCGGCAGCCACGACCATGGCAGCCCCGGCGGCAGGCGACAAGACTATTGTTGCCCCCATTGCCGGTATTGTGGTAAGCTATAAGGTAGGAGTTGGCGATACTGTGAACGTGGGCGACACCGTGGTCGTCGTCGAGGCAATGAAGATGAACACGAACGTCACTGCCACGGTGGGTGGGCGCGTTGCGGCAGTCCACGCCGCCCCCGGCGAAGCCGTCAAGTCGAAGCAAGCGTTGCTCACGCTCGAATAGTTGCTGGCTTACCGCCGCAAGCCTGCGTAGCCCGCGATCACAGCCTACGCGGGGCGGCGGTCATCGCACGTAAATGTGAAAA
>CAZNQP010000013.1:0-4316 GCA_964575355.1 uncultured Chloroflexaceae bacterium | reverse complement strand
TAGCCCGCGATCACAGCCTACGCGGGGCGGCGGTCATCGCACGTAAATGTGAAAATCGCGCACCGGGAGCGTTGACAGTCCCCGGTGCGTGTGCTATACTACAGAGCGTTGCGCTGACCGCGCACGCCCGTTGTATTGTATATCTTGTGAAAGCACCGGCTCTATCTAAGGCGTGGTGTAATACCATGACCAGATGGGGAGCCTGCTGTATTTTTTTGCGTATCGCGCGACAGTTTGCACCTGCCTGCGCTGTATGGCTCATAACGATAGGGGAACCTACGGCATGCCGACCATTAATCAGCTTGTACGCAAGCCACGCAAGCCGGTTACGAAAAAGACGAAAGCACCTGCGTTGCGCTTCACGTACAACTCGTTACGTGGCAAGCTCACTCGCGGGGGCGGGTCGCCACAAAAGCGTGGCGTGTGTACCAAAGTCAGCACGGTTACGCCGAAGAAGCCTAATTCGGCATTGCGGAAAATTGCCCGTGTACGTCTCTCCAACCAGCTTGAAGTAACGGCGTACATTCCGGGCGAAGGGCACAACCTGCAAGAACACTCGGTGGTACTCATCCGGGGCGGGCGCGTGAAAGACTTGCCGGGGGTACGGTATCACATTGTGCGCGGCACGCTTGACACGCAAGGGGTCAAGAACCGCAAGCAGGGACGCTCGAAGTATGGCACCAAGCGTGATAAGTAAGGAATAGAGGCGAGAACTATGCCACGCCGGGGGAAAATCACCAAACGAACTACGCCGCCCGACCCGCGCTACAACAGCGTGATTGTGCAGCAGTTCATCAACAAACTTATGTGGGATGGCAAGAAGAGCACCGCCGAACGCATTGTGTATGCCGCAATGGAAAAGGCTGCTCAGCGCATCAATAAGGAACCGCTCGAGGTGTTTGAGCAGGCACTCCGCAATGCCAGCCCTAGCATCGAAGTGAAGCCGCGCCGCGTCGGGGGGGCAACCTATCAGGTGCCCGTGGAAGTGAAGCCTGACCGCCGTGCTGCACTGGCGATGCGCTGGATGCTGATAGCCGCCCGCAACCGCAGTGGTCGCCCAATGGCAGACCTGCTGGCAAACGAAATTGCTGATGCGTATAATAATACCGGCACGACCATCAAGCGACGCGAGGACGTGCATAAGATGGCTGAATCGAACCGGGCGTTTGCCCACTATGGTCGGTTTTAATCGGGATAAGGTGGGAGGTGCAAAGCTATGGCTCGTGACATTCCGCTAGAGTGCATACGAAACATTGGGATTATTGCCCACATTGACGCAGGCAAGACCACAACAACCGAACGTGTGCTGTATTACACGGGGCGCACCTACAAACTGGGGGAAGTCCACGAAGGCACGGCGGTGATGGACTGGATGGAGCAAGAGCAGGAGCGCGGCATTACGATTACGTCGGCAGCGACGACTGCATCTTGGAATGACCACCGGATCAACATCATTGACACGCCGGGGCACGTTGACTTCACGGTTGAGGTAGAACGCTCACTCCGTGTGCTCGATGGTGGTGTCGTTGTGTTCGATGCCGTCGCCGGTGTCGAACCGCAGTCAGAAACCGTGTGGCGGCAAGCCGACAAGTATCGCGTGCCACGCATCTGCTTCGTCAACAAGATGGACCGCACGGGGGCAAACTTTGCACGGAACGTCGAGATGATCAAGGATCGCTTGGGGTGCAATGCGATCCCGATCCAATTGCCGATTGGTGCCGAAGACACCTTTGAAGGTGTCGTAGACCTGCTCGAAAATAATGCCTACATCTTCAAGGGCGACAAAGGCGAGCAGCGCGAAATTGTCGCGGTACCGGCAAACATGGTAGACCAAGTGGCTACGGCACGGCACACACTGGTTGAAGGGATTGCCGAAACCGACGATGAGTTGACGATGCTGTACCTTGAAGGTGAAGAACTCGGTCTGGAAGAGTTGAAGCGTGCATTGCGTGCGGCAACCCTGACCAACAAGATCGTGCCGGTGCTGTGTGGTTCGGCACTGAAGAACAAGGGCGTGCAAAAGTTGCTCGATGCTGTCGTGGATTACCTGCCGTCACCACTTGACGTGCCGGCTATTCGCGGGACGAAACCGGGTCACGACATTGACGAAGAAGGCGTGGAAATTATCGAGCGTCAGGCAAGCGACGATGAGCCGCTCGCCGGGTTGGTCTTCAAGGTGGTTGCAGACCCATACGTTGGGCGGTTGGCATACTTCCGCGTCTATTCGGGCAACGTGGCGAAGGGTTCGTATGTACTAAACACCACCACGGGCGAACGCGAGCGCGTTGGTCGCCTGATGCAGATGCACGCCAACCACCGCGAGGAGATCGAGCATGTGTATGCTGGTGACATCGCGGCGATGGTCGGACCCAAGCGCAGTTTCACCGGTGACACGCTCGCAGACCCCGACAAGCCAATTGTGCTCGAGAGCATTCGCTTCCCCGATCCAGTCATTGAACTGGCAATTGAGCCGAAGACGAAAGCTGACCAAGACAAGATGGCAACCGCGCTCTCACGGTTGGCAGAAGAAGACCCGACCTTCCAAGTCTACACCGATCACGAGACCGGGCAGACGATCATCAAGGGCATGGGCGAGTTGCACCTCGAAGTGATCGTTGACCGTATGCGGCGCGAGTTCAAGGTAGAAGCCAACCAAGGCAAGCCGCAAGTGTCGTACCGTGAGACCGTGACCAACCCGTCTGATGTTGAAGCTATCTTCAAGCGGCAGACAGGTGGCAAGGGGCAGTTTGGTCACGTCAAGATCAGGGTGCATCCGACGGAAGAGGGTAGCGGCTTCGAGTTTGTGAACGCGATTGTAGGGGGCACAATTCCCCGTGAATACATCCCGGCTGTCGAGAACGGTATCCGCGAAGCCATGCAGACTGGTGTGGTGTCGGGCTACCCCGTCGTAGACCTGAAGGTTGAGCTATACGACGGTTCGTTCCACGAAGTTGACTCGTCGGAGATGGCATTCAAAATCGCTGGCTCGATGGCACTGAAGGATGCTGTCCGCAAGGGCAAAGCCAAATTGCTGGAGCCGATCATGAAGGTCGAAGTAGTCACGCCAGAAGACTTCCTCGGTACCGTGATTGGCGACCTCAACTCGCGGCGCGGGCGCGTCGAGGGGATGGAAGGGCGCGGTAACGCACAGGTGGTGCGGGCATTGGTGCCGCTGTCGAGCATGTTCGGCTACACCACCGAGCTACGTTCTGCAACACAGGGGCGGGCAACATCGTCAATGGAGTTCAGCCACTACGACCAACTGCCAGAACATCTTGCACAGGAACTGATCTCGAAGAACCAAGCGGCGGCAACGACCAGCTAGACGATGTGGAGTTAGTTACCCTTACGCCACCAGCATGGGACGACTATACGCTCCTTGATAGTGGTGATGGCAAGCGGCTGGAACAGTACGGGTCGTACCGCATTGTACGACCCGACAGTCAGGCAATCTGGCAGCCCCATCTGCCAGCGCACGACTGGCAGACGGCGGATGCGCGGTTCGAGAAGCGCGGTAGCGGCGACGACAGCGCGGGCGACTGGGTTATGCGGCAGAAGTTGCCCGACCAGTGGCAATTGCACCATAACAATTTACGGTTCTGGGTACGCCTGACACCGTTCCGGCACACCGGCGTATTCCCTGAGCATAGTGCCCACTGGGCATGGATGCGGACACAACTGGCACGGATATCACGTCCACGGGCGTTGATCCTGTTCGGCTACACTGGCTTGCACACGCTGGTCGCTGCCGAAGCCGGTGCCTTCGTGTGTCATGTGGATGCCTCGAAGCCAGCAACACGCTGGGCACAGGCAAACCAAGAGCTATCGGGCTTGCAAGACCGCCCGGTACGCTGGATAGTGGATGACGCGCTCAAGTTTGTGGCGCGGGAGGCACGGCGCAATTCGCGCTACGACCTCATTGTGATGGACCCACCTGTGTTTGGGCGCGGTCCGAAGGGTGAAATATGGCGCTTGCAAGAAGCATTGCACCCATTACTGCAAGCGTGCGTGGATGTGCTGAGTGAACGGGCGGTGGGGTTGCTGCTCAACGCATACGCAACCAGTCTGTCGCCCCTGACCCTAGCAAACGTGATGCAAGGGAGCACCGAACGCTTTCCCGGCAGCATCGCGGCAGGCGAGATGGCATTACACGAGCAGTCGGGCAACCGCTTGTTGCCTGCCGCACTGTTTGCACGATGGACGGCAGCGTAGCCGGGGTATCGGTATAGGACTGTTTGTAACTTGTGAGGAAAGAATAACTATGGCACGGCAAAAGTTTGAACGCACGAAACCGCACGTAAACGTCGGTACCATCG
>CAZNQP010000012.1:64390-66679 GCA_964575355.1 uncultured Chloroflexaceae bacterium | reverse complement strand
TCGTCGGGCGCGGCTGGCTCGTCGGGCGCGGCTGGCTCGTCGGGCGCGGCTGGCTGCGGCAGGCGCGTGGCACGCGGCAACAACACATACTGTACCGCCAGTTGCAGGTCGTCATCATTGATAGCCGTGCGCCCCGCCAGCGCAGCGGCAGCAGTTGCACAGCGCACCGCAAACAGGTCAGCGCGGTGCCCCACCACCCCGAACGCTAGCGCAGTCCGTGTCAACTGCTCGAGCTGCGTATCGCTGCACTGCACCTCTGGCAGCAACGCACGGGCACCGGCTACCACTGCCTGCAACGTCGCCGTCTCCTCCTCCCACGTCAGAAACATGTCTTCGGCGGCAGTGTGGTCAGGCAGGTTGCGCCGAATAACCGCCGTGCGCTGCGCGTGGGTGGCGTGCGTCAGTGGTGCAACAATCAACCCTACCCGGTCAAGCAGGTGCTGGCGTGGCGTGCCCTCGGCGGGGTCGTAGGTTGCCAGCAGAGCAAAGCGGGCAGGCTCGCGGAGGCTCAAGCCCTCACGCTCGATATGCACCGCCCCCACATCTAGAGCCGCTAGGACGTGGTTAATGATGGTATCGTCCAGCAGGTTGATGCCGTCGGCGTAGAGCAAGCCACCATGCGCTGCCGCCAGAATGCCGCTCCGGTGGGTACGCATCCCCGTCTGGATCGTCCGCTCCAAGTCTAGCCCACCGAGCAGGCGGTCTTCGGTGATGCCAACGGGCAACTCGATGAACGGCGGTGGCGTGGCAGGCGACACGCCCGCCAGCAACGCGGCGAAACTCCGCATGAGGCTACTTTTGCCTGTGCCCGCCCCCGCCGCCAGCACCACGCCCCCAAGGGCGGGGTCTACGGCGAGCAGCAAGAGCGCACGCTGGGCAGCATCTAGCCCCACCAGCGCAGGAAACGGCAACACGGCAGGGTCACGCATCGCTAGGGCTGTGGCACCGGCTGCGCCAGCACCTCATCGAGCACCTGCTCAATCCGTACCGTGTCGTCCTGCATCTCTAGCGGGTCTTTCCGCAGGCGGTGCCGCAGTGCCAGCAGTGCCACCGCACGTACATGTGCGTCTGTCACGGTGTCGTCGCCATCGAAGGCAGCCAGCGCAGTCGCGGCACGGCTGATCGTCAATTCACCCCGGTGCCCATCCACTGCAAGGCGGACGCAAATGTCGGCAATGCTATAGAGGAGCGGGTCAGGCAGCACAACCTGTGGCAATCGCTTCTGTGCTGCTTTGATCTGGCGGCGTAGCTTGCTCTGGGCTTTCTCCCACGCCGCCGCAAACTCCGTCGGGTCATCATCGTAGGCACGCCGTCGCTTCACAATCTCGACCCGCTCGGCAACATTGGTGATCGTGGTGATACGTGAATGCAAGCCGAAGCGGTCGAGCAACTGCGGGCGCAGGTCGCCTTCTTCCGGGTTGCCACTGCCCACCAGCACAAAACGCGCCGGGTGGCGCACACTGATGCCCTCACGCTCGACAACATTCACCCCACTGGCTGCCACATCCAGCAGCACATCCACAAGGTGGTCTTCCAGTAGGTTGACCTCATCAATGTAAAGAAAGCCCCGGTTGGCACGTGCCAGCAAGCCGGGGGCAAATGCCTGCACACCCTGCGCGAGTGCCTGCTCAATATCCAGCGTCCCCACCACGCGGTCTTCCGTCGCACCGAGCGGCAGGTCTACGACAGGTACGGGTATCTCGTGGGCAACCGGGTGCTTGGTCGTGCTCGCCGTACAGGTGGCGCACAACCCCGCCGGGCGTTCAGGGGCGCAGGCATAGGGGCAGGCATCTACGGCACGCACCGGGGGCAACAACGCCGCGAGCGCACGCACCGCAGTAGACTTGGCGGTGCCACGGTGCCCCATGACCATGATGCCACCGATGGAGGGGTCTACCACGCACAACAACAGCGCACGCTTAAGTTCTTCTTGTCCGACAATCGCCGTAAACGGAAACGGAACGCGGGTAGCCGAGCCACCGACGGTGCCGTTATGGTGCGGTTGTTTTGCGCTGGTCATAGCCCCTCGTGTTCATACAAAGACAGGTTCCGACTGCTGACCCTGCACGGGTAGCGTCCCCGGAACCTGCTTGGCAGGCGCGTGCCTGCACGACATACGGTACAGTGCCGGTGTTACTGGCGATTCTTGACCTCGCGCCCGACAACCCCGCCGGTCGGTTTGACCTTGCCATCCCGCATGCGCTGGGCAAATGCAGTAATGTTCGAGTAATAGAAACTCACCAGCAGCGCAACCACCGTGACAATCAACGATGACCAGCAGAGAAACTG
>CAZNQP010000012.1:53473-64290 GCA_964575355.1 uncultured Chloroflexaceae bacterium | reverse complement strand
CCCTCTGATAGCTATCGCGTCAGGGAACATGTCATAAAGACGTATTTCTCGCTTTATATGTCATTTCTTTTCTTTAGTATACCACGAAACTGCGACGGCGTGAATAGGGCAGAGCGGGCAATTCTAGCCAATGCATCGCATACATCCTGTCTGCCCCTATTCTACCAGATACCGCCGAGATGCTGACCGGATGCCGCTAGCGCATGACCATCAGCAACGGCGCGAACACCTGCTCGCTACCCGATACCCGCGTGTCCACTACCTCAAACAGACGACCGTTAGCATAGTCGGTCAGGTACAGGTTGCCGTCTTCGTCCTCGCCAAAGCTACTGATCAGGATGGTACCCGCCGAACTACCGCGCCGGTCTACCAGCAAGACATTCTCGCGCTGTTGCGGGTCAGTTGGGTTGCGTAGCCCCCACATACGCCCGCTCACATAGTCACCGTAGAAGTAGATGCCCTGCATCGCCGGGAACCGCTCCCCCCGATACACCACGCCGCCCGTCACCGACACGTCGCGCTGTGAATGATCATACGCCACAATCGGGTCTACCAGAGGGCGTTCGCCGCAGCCATCGGTATTAAACGCTGCGAAGGCTTCTTTGCACCGCCAGCCATAGTTCTCGCCGCCTGTGCTGGCAGCAGGTTGCAGGCTGATCTCCTCAAACTGGTTCTGCCCCACATCGCCAATATACAGGTCGCCCGTCGCACGGTCAAACGAGTTGCGCCACGGGTTGCGTAGCCCATACGCCCAGATTTCGGGGCGGGCTTCGGGTTCACCCACAAAGGGGTTGTCTGCCGGGATACCGTAGGTCTGCCCCGCTGGGGGGGTGCTCTCTACATCAATCCGCAAGATTTTACCCAGTAGCGTTGTCAGGTTTTGGGCGCGGTTCTCTGGGTCGCCGCCGCTCCCACCGTCGCCCGTAAACACATACAGGTAGCCGTCGGGACCAAACAGCAGTTGCCCGCCGTTGTGGTTGCCATAGGGTTGCTCAATGACGAGCAAGATTTCTTCACTGCCTGCATCGGCGACGTTGGGATCATCCGTGACCCGGAAGCGTGACACGACGGTTGCGCCATCTGGGGTGCGGGTATAGTCCACGTAAAAGTACCCCTTCGTGGCATAGTCTGGCGGAAACGCCACACTGAGCAAGCCCCGCTCACCGCAGCACTCCACCCGCTCCACAATGTCGAGAAACGAGGTGGGCAGTACCGTCCCCTGCTCGATCACGCGAACCAACCCTGCCTGCTCAACTACAAACAGCCGATTGCTACCATCGCCCGTGTTGGCAATGTGAACCGGATCGGTCAGACCATCGGCGACGGGCACAAGATCAATCTGTGGCAGCACACGCGCGTCGGCGTTGCGCGGTTGTGGGGTTGCCCCCGGCGCAACCTGCACAGGCGAACCATCGCGGTCGCCGCTACCGAGGGCGGTGCCAAGCAGGGACATGCCACTCAGCAGACCTACCCCACCCATCGCCAGAAAAGCCACCCCAATAAATGCCGCCCATAGCGGGATACCGCGCAAGTTCTGCATAGCAGGCTCCTTATCGTTATCATTGTTCTGTTCGTTCTGTGGTTCGTTCGCGTGCATCTGGTCTTTGTCCAAGTGGTCTCTGTGTAGTCTCTGTGCGTGCGAGCGTGCTTGCCGTACACGCACACCTACTGCGCGAGCGTGCATTGCAGGTTGTACAACCAGCTCCCCAATTGCCCGTACTGTATTGCGCCGTTCGTGGGGTTGGCTTCCAGCCGCCCCTGCTGAAAATATTGCACCCGCGTGGGCACCCCATTCACCAGTTCCTCGCGCTCTTGCGAGATGGGCGCACCGAGCCGCCACATACCTTCCGCGCCCTCGTAGAAGCGCAGGAAGTCACCCTGCACCGCAAAGCCCGTTTCGTCGAAGACCCGCGCCCCCGGTGGTACAGCAGCGGGCGGCACAAACTGCTGTTCTGCGGTATAGGCTTGCCCCACCGCCACGGGTTGCAGCAGGCGCAACGCACGGGCGCGGCGGCTCAGTTCGTCCCAGTCGTTGCCGCCACCGCGTTCGGGGCGATATTCCAGCACCGCTGCCTCGAAGAACTGCACCACGCGCTGGTCAGACAGGCGAATGTAGGCGTTGCCCAACGGCAGACCGAATGTGCCGCGCCCGCCCAGTTCTTCCCACGCAATGCGGAACCAGCCCTTCAGGTAGTAGCCACTCTCCGGCTCGCGGATCGGCGCGAACTTGCCGCCGAGCGTGCTCAGTCCGCTCTGCGTCAGCGCAATGTCGCTCTGGACACTGGCTGCCAACGGCGGCGCAGGCACAGCAGCGAACAGGTTAGCGGCAGGCTTCAGGCTGTCGTCGGGGCGAATAAGCCCGTAGTATTCCTCGCGCGTGTCCCATCGCAACGTCGGACCGGCAGCAAAGTCGCGGAGCGTCCACGCCACCACGCCCGCCAGTTGTTGCTGCTCGGCACCTGCAAGCATGGTACGGTACACCCATTCCTGCGTCCGCTCGTTATAGTCGGGCAATTCGCAACCCGGACCGGATGGCCACCCGAACTCACCAAGGACAATGGGCTGCCCGGTTGCCTGCCGTAGCTCGAACACCTGCCGCTCCAAGTCGGGGGCATTGTAGGTGTGCAGGCTCACAAAGTCGGTGTAGTCCACCACGCGCTGCCCGTCCGGACCGGGAATGAGGAAGTTCTGATACTGCCCCATACCCACTGTGACGAGATGGTTGGGCGCAAGCCGCTTGATGTGCGTCGCCATGCGCGACAGCCACAGCAGCACACGATCAGAGCCGCTATCCGTCCATGCCGGGTAGTTGTCTGGCTCGTTGTGGATGTCCCACGCCAGAATGCGATCATCGCCCGCAAAGCGCGGTAGCAAGTCTTCGAGATACGCCACCTGTCGCAACTCCTGCGGCGAGTTGGGGGGCGGGAAGCTGTTGTCAAAGTCAAACAGCGCAACGATCACGCGCATGTCGAGACTACCCGCAACCTGTACCAGTTCGTACAACCGCGCAAAACCGTCTTGGCGGTCGAGGTCATACGGCAGCAACACGCGAATGGTATTGATACCGAGCGTATCACGGGCATGGCGTAGTTCGCGCTCGATGCCGGGACCATCCCACGCCCGCCACATCTCTGCCCACGGGCGACCCTGCGGGTAGTAGTTTACGCCCTTCAGTGTCACCGTTGCACCATTCAGCGCAAGCTGGTCGCCCTGCACTGCCACAAAGCCCCCGCTCGCCTGCGAAGCAACGGGCACAATCGGGGCGAGCAGCACCAGCAGTACCAGCAACAGCAGTTTTCGTACACCTCGTACAACCATGGGTTGCTGTTTAGCGTCCATCGAGGTAACCCTCTGTCATTCTTTCCTACCATACGATACGATCAAATCAATACGATGGTCGTGTTCATAGTCGTTATCGGTAGGCGTTATCGCCATCGCCGTCAGTAGGTCGGTATCGTGCAGACTCAGTAGCGGTAGACCCGTAGCGCGATCGGTAGCATCTCGCGTGTTGTTTTGTTTGGCAAGCATGCGGTGTCCAGCCTGCGGCGGTGCTGGGGCAATACGCCACTTGCCCCCGTTCGCGTTATGTCTGGGCACCCCACACAAGAATCGTATCACACCTGCGCTGTCGCCCCACGCGCCACGTCGTGTTTCTGGAAAAACTCTCATCTGTTATACTATTCATAGATGTGTCAGTGCACAGAGAGGACGACCACATGCCATTTGGAGCACATATGTCAATTGCCGGGGGCGTGCAAAACGCATTTGCACGGGGAGTCACGGCTGGTTGCGAAACGATGCAAATCTTCACGAAGAGCGAACGCCAATGGAAACCACGCCCACTTAGCGATGAGGATGTGGTTGCCTATCACGCCGCACAGGAGCGTACCGGCATCGGTCCGGTCATTGTCCACGACTCGTATCTCATCAATCTCGCATCGCCCCGCGATGAACTCTGGCAGAAGTCGCTCAATGGCTTTGCCACCGAGTTGGAACGCTGCGAGTTGCTGCGTGTCCCCTACATCGTCACCCACCCCGGCGCACACACCGGCAGCGGCGATGCAGCCGCTCTTGCCCGCGAGACGGAAGCCCTTAACCGCCTGTTTAGCGAGGGCGTCGGCGCGTCGGTCACGGTACTGCTCGAAACCACCGCCGGACAGGGCACCGCCCTGGGTTGGACATTCGAGCACATCGCCTATCTGCTTGAACACTCGACCCACCCGGAACGGATCGGCGTATGCGTGGATACCTGCCACATCTTCGCGGCGGGCTACGATATTCGCACCGAAGCAGACTATACTACTACTTTCGCTCGCTTCGACGAGCTTATTGGTGTTGAACACATCAAGGCATTTCACCTAAACGACTCACAGAAGGGACTCGGTAGCCGCGTAGACCGGCACGCCCATATTGGGCAGGGCGAAATCGGGCTAGAGGCATTCCGTTTGCTCGTCAACGACCCGCGCTTCGCGTCCATTCCCAAGATCATCGAAACACCCAAAAACGAGGATATGGCAGAGGACATCGAGAACCTAGCCCTGCTGCGGTCACTGGTGGCACCCGCCAACGCCTAGGGGCAACACCGCACCATCGGCGGCTCTGCATCGTGGCGTGCGGCGGCACGGGCACTCAGGTTGGCATCTCGTCGTCGTCGCCGTCGTCTTCAATGCCAAACAGCTTCAGCCACTCGTCTACCTCGCGGGGGCTGAGCGGGCGGTCACGGTGTTTGTCACGCGCAACGGGCTTGACCTGCGCGGTCTGTGCAGCAGCCAGTTGCTGCGCGAACTGCTGCGACGAGACCGTCTTCACCCCATGGGCACGCGCCGCCCCCGTTACCTGTCGGTCCGACGAAACCACCAGCCACTCGCCCTTGTGGGTAATCTTGCGAATCCGCCGGATTAACTCGTGGTCGGCATCGTCGGGAGCATACGCAAAGTGACACTCGACACCATAGCCGTTCAGGTTGATCGGGTGCCCATACACGCCGCCATCAAAAACCACCACAACGCGCCGCCCCGGTTTGCGCGAAACATACCGGCGGAGTTTCACCACCAGTTTCTGCTCGTCGTTTTTGTCGGCGAGATCAACATCGGGGAGCGCGGCAATCAAGTTGTGACCATCTATCAGAATCGGCATGCGTGTCTCACGTGCGCCGGGGGCACAGCAGTGCGCCACGCACAATGCGCATCGGTGGCACGTCATCCCCCGAACGACCATAAACGCCACACGCCCCCAGCCCCACGCAGTGTCGTGCCGCCCAAACAGCACCATGACCTGCCATTGCCGCTTTGCGCGTGCTATGATAAGATACTAAAGAGATCATACAAACTCTCTCTACGATTTGTCAATTAGAATGGAGCAGCGAAACGCATGGAGAAGGCAACCTGGTCAACCAAGGTAGGGCTTGCCCAGATGCTCAAAGGTGGGGTCATTATGGATGTTGTGACCCCGGACGAAGCCCGCATTGCGGAGGAAGCGGGCGCAGTTGCCGTGATGGCACTCGAACGGGTACCGGCGGACATCCGCGCCCAAGGTGGCGTTGCCCGCATGAGTGACCCCGAACTGATCGAGCGCATCAAAGAAGCCGTGACGATCCCGGTGATGGCGAAAGCCCGGATTGGGCACTTCGTCGAAGCACAGGTGCTCGAATCGCTCGGTGTTGACTACATTGACGAAAGCGAAGTGCTTACGCCCGCCGACGAACAGCACCACATCAACAAGCACCCGTTCAAGGTGCCGTTCGTCTGTGGTTGCCGCAACCTCGGTGAAGCACTGCGCCGCATCGCCGAAGGCGCAAGTATGCTGCGTACCAAAGGGGAAGCGGGTACCGGCAACGTTGTGGAAGCTGTGCGGCACGCCCGGACGGTCAACGCCGAAATCCGCCGCCTCCAGAACATGTCGGCGGACGAACTGTACACCGCCGCGAAAGAACTGCAAGCCCCGCTCGAACTCGTGCAGCAGGTGGCAGAACTGGGGCGGTTGCCCGTGGTCAACTTTGCGGCTGGCGGCATTGCTACCCCCGCCGATGCTGCCCTGATGATGCAACTAGGCGTAGACGGCGTGTTCGTCGGCAGTGGCATCTTCAAATCCGGCGACCCGATGCAACGCGGACGCGCCATCGTCGCCGCCACCACCCACTACAACGACCCGCGCGTCATCGCCGAAGTCAGCAAGAACCTTGGCGCGGCAATGGTCGGGATCGAAATTAGCACCATCCCGCACAACGAACTGATGGCAGGGCGCGGGTGGTAACGGAACCCAACACATGACCGTCGGGGTACTCGCCCTCCAAGGCGACTTTCACGAGCACGCGGTAATGCTCGAACGGCTTGGCGTACCTGTGCAGCAGGTGCGCCAGCCGCAACATCTTGCCACTGTCGAGCGTCTCATTATACCGGGAGGCGAAAGCACGACCATCGGCAAACTCTTGGTACGGTTCGGCTTACTCGCACCAATCCGGGAGCGTGTCGCAGGCGGCATGCCCGTCTGGGGGACGTGCGCGGGCAGCATCTTGCTTGCCCACACCATCGAAGACGGTGTCGTTGACCAACCAAGCATTGGCGTGATGGACATGACCGTGCGCCGCAACGCCTACGGGCGACAGATTGACAGCTTTGAGGCATCGCTGGAGATTGCACCGCTCGCCCCACCCACCTTCACCGGTGTATTCATCCGGGCACCTGAGATTATCCAGATTGGTGCCGACGTTGAGATACTGGCAACCCTCCCATCCGCCGCACCTGCCGCGCGCCAGTATCACATTGTAGCTGCCCGCCAGAAACACATGCTTGCCACCACGTTTCACCCCGAATTGACCGCCGATGATCGTTTACATCGGTACTTTCTGGCGTTGGAAGGTCAGGGATGACCTGCGGTTCCCCACAGCGGAGCCGTTGAGCAAGGGCAGTCGCGTGTCTCGCCCATCGCGGGGCACGGTCAGGAAACATTATGATACGTTCTGTATCGCCTGGTGACCTCTGGGTCTTGCGGCGCAAACTGCGTAGCCAGGTGATTCTCTACAACGAGGCGTTGCTCGTCGCGCCCTATCACCCCTTCTTCAACGGGCTACGCTGCCTGATAGAAGGCAACAGCCACGATCTGACAACCTTCGTCTTCCGCGAACGCGGCTTCCATGCCTATGTGCAGGCACAGGGGCGGCGTGGTCGCCCCGAACAAGATATTGTGTTCATGGCAGCCCACGGCACCCACCGCACCAGTGCCCCCAGCGACTACGACATCTGGTACCGCATCCTCGAGCAGTTGACCCTGCACGCCGGACAACGACAGGTTCAACGGCTGTATGCCGCGATCTGGAGCCACCAGAGCGAACTTCACGAAATCTTCCGGCAGGTCGGCTTTCAGGGCTACATGAAACGCGCCGTGCTGCAACTGGCAGGACCAGACTGGAACCAAGGCACACGCCTTGCCGCCATGCGCCCCCAGTCGCGGCAAGATAGCTGGGCAATCCATCGCTTGTACGGTGCCGTCGCGCCCCACGTCGTCCAGCGTGCCGAAGCCCGCACCGCCCGCAACTGGAATCTTCCCCTCACGCGCCGCTGGCACAAGCAACGCCCCCAAGGGTGGGTGCTGGGGGCAGGCGACGAACTGCAAGCCTATCTCTATCTCCAGAGCGGTCCACTTGCCCACGCCTTCAGCCTACTGATCAACCCAGCGGTGCGCGAAGCCGCCCCGGACGTGCTACGTTTTGGGTTGGCACAACTGACCGACGAAAAGCCCGTCTATCTGCTGCTATCTGAATACCAAGGAGAACTCTTACCAACTGCCCAACAGATGGGCTTCCAGCCCGTCGGCGATCAGATCAAGCTGATCAAAACTACGACGGTTCCCGTCCGCCAGTCGCTCGTATTGACCCCACTGGAACCCGGACTGGAAACGCCCCGTATCCCGGTGCCCCACATATCTGTACCGAGGGAGGACACACGTTCGTATGCACGAACCAATCGCCAGCCAGCCGAATCCACGTCTGACGAATGACATTGAACTCCTACTCGATGCGTTGCCACCGGCAATCACAGCATCGCTGCTGAATGAAGATACCACCGATCTGCTTGAGGTCATCCTTGACCTTGGGCGGCTACCTGAGGCACGCTACCGTAGCCACGAGCGGTTTCTCAGCGACCACGAGGTGACCCGTGCCGACCTCGATATGGTGATTACGCACATCGGCGAGTTCGGCGAGGACAACCGGGCGGGTATCCCCCGGACGTTGCATCGCATCTCCGCGATCCGCAACCGTCAGGGCGAGGTAATCGGCTTGACCTGTCGCGTCGGGCGGGCAATGTTCGGCACCGTCACCATCATCCGCGATCTCGTCGAGACGGGGAACAGTATTCTGCTGCTGGGCAGACCCGGCACCGGGAAAACCACCCTCTTGCGCGAAACTGCCCGCGTGCTCGCCGAAGACCTCCGCAAGCGTGTGGTCATCGTAGATACCTCGAACGAAATCGCAGGCGACGGCGACATCCCACACTCCGGCATCGGGCGTGCCCGCCGCATGCAGGTCGCCCGTCCGTCGGCGCAGCACGCCGTGATGATCGAAGCCGTAGAGAACCACATGCCCGAAGTCGTTGTGATTGACGAAATTGGTACCGAACTCGAAGCCCAAGCAGCCCGCACCATTGCCGAACGGGGCGTGCAACTGATCGGCACCGCGCACGGCAACACCCTCGACAACCTGATGGTCAACCCCACCCTGTCAGACCTGATCGGCGGCATCCAAGCGGTGACGCTCGGCGACGAGGAAGCCCGTCGCCGGGGGACACAAAAGACGGTGCTCGAGCGCAAAGCCCCGCCAACCTTCGATATGCTGGTCGAGATACAAGCGTGGGATCGCGTCATTGTGTACAACGATGTCGCATCGGCGGTGGATGCCGTGCTGCGCGGCGAGGAGCTGCAAGCCGAACAGCGCGTGCGCGATGCCGATGGGCAAGTACAGGTGAGCACAGCCCCCCCCCGCGAGCGCGAACGCATGCCGGGGCGCGGCACCGCTAGCACCACCATGCGGAGCACCAGCAACGGACGCAGTAGCCGCGAGCGTGCGCCGCGGGCTGCCGCACCACGCGCCAACACAACGCAGCGCATCTTTCCGTTCGGGGTCAGCCGCAACCGCCTTGAAGATGCGATTGAGCGGCTGGGTGTCCCTGCCGTGATAGTACGCGAATTGGCAGAGGCATCACTCGTGATGACGCTCAAGAACTACTATCGCCAGAGTTCGCAACGGCTCCGCCAAGCCGAGGAACGCGGCGTACCGGTGTATGTATTGCGGAACAACACCGCAACCCAGATCGAACGGCAACTGGCAACCATCTTCCAGATTGAAGTTGCCGATGACGAAGCCGAACTGGTACCAGCCTACGCCGACACCCGCAGTGTCGAGGAAGTGCTGATAGATACCGAAAAAGCGATTGACGACGTGATCAACGGTGCCCGCCAAGAAATCGAACTGCCACCGCAAAATCGCTACATCCGTCGCTTGCAACATCAGCTAGCTGATAGGTATAATTTGCAATCAGAGAGTTACGGGAGCGAACCGCACCGACGAGTACGAATATCACGCTAATGAGCCTTTTTATTACATTCGAGGGACCCGAAGGCAGTGGCAAGAGCACGCAAGCCCGCCTGCTTTACGAGCAGTTGCAGGCACACGGCTACCCGGTGATCGTGACGCGCGAGCCGGGCGGCACCCGTATTGGCGAGCTTATCCGCAAAATCATTGTAGACTTGCAGCACACCGAAATGAACTCCACAACGGAGATATTACTCTTTTCGGCGGCACGCGCCCAACTCGTGAGCGAGTTGGTACGCCCCTACCTTGCCACAGGGGGGATCGTGCTGTGCGACCGCTACGCCGACTCGACGTATGCCTATCAGGGGTACGGTCTCCACCGCGACCTCGATGAGTTACGCACCATCACCCAGATCGCAACGGGGGGGCTACAACCCGACCTGACCATCTACCTTGACATGCCCGCCGCCGAAGGACTCGAGCGCAAGCGGCAAGCCCGGAACCATCGCCGCGGGGTCAGCCCACTCAGCGACGCGGCACGCCTGCCCAACGCCGAAAGTGACAAAGCCGTGGCACGCCCCGAATGGAACCGGCTCGATGCCCGCGACCTTGCCTACCACGAGCGGGTCGAAGAAGGCTTCCGTGCCCTTGTCGCGCAAGAACCGCACCGCTGGCGACGCATTGATGCCCGCGAAGACATCAATGTGGTGGCACACCAGATCGCCACGTTGGTTGAGCCGTTTCTCGCGCGGGTGCAACGACTGGAGCAAGACTAACATATGGAGTTTATCGAGGATACTCTTACCAACATTTTCCCAATTGTCAACTTGATCGTGACGCTCGTCGCGCTCTACCTGCTGCTCATCTGGGCGGCATCGGTGGTATGGGTATACCGCGACATTCGTGCCCGCACCAACGACGTGTCGGCGCAGGTACTCGCAGTCGGGATTGCCGTGCTGCTGCCCCTGATCGGCTTACCTGTCCATGTGCTGCTGCGCCCCCGCGAGACGCTGAGCGAAGCCTACGAACGTTCGTTGGAAGAAGCCTACCTGCGCCGGGACATTGACGATGCTCACATCTGCCCCGCGTGCGAGCGTGGCATCGAAACCGATTTTATTCTCTGCCCGCATTGCCACACCACCCTCCGTCATACCTGTGGCAACTGTCGGCGCATTGTAGACCTGACGTGGAATGTGTGCCCCTACTGCGCCCACCCGACCAGCCAGAACGGTACCGCCACGCCCGTCCGCCGTAGCGATGCCCTGATAGCCATCGAGTAGCCCGCTATGCA
>CAZNQP010000012.1:43973-53373 GCA_964575355.1 uncultured Chloroflexaceae bacterium | reverse complement strand
CCACGCCCGTCCGCCGTAGCGATGCCCTGATAGCCATCGAGTAGCCCGCTATGCAGCCGTCCGTGAGCAGTCTATGCAGCCGTGACAGAGCACCTGAGGCTCGCGGACCAGCGTACTGGCACAACACCACCCGGAGGACAACCGCATGACCACACCACCCCGCGCCATCACCGATGTACCCGGTATTCTGGTGGGGCACAGCAGCGATACCGAAGCCATCACGGGCTGTACCGTCGTGTTGGCACCCACCGGCGTGGTGGGTGGCGTGGACGTGCGCGGCGGTGGACCGGGCACACGCGAAACGGACTTGCTCAACCCTGCCGCCAGCGTACAGGAAGTCCACGCCATTGCCCTCTGTGGTGGCAGTGCCTTCGGGTTGGCAGCCGCAACCGGCGTGGTCGCGTGGCTCAAGGAACAGGGCTATGGCTACCCAACGATAATCACGCGCGTACCCATCGTACCCGCCGCTGTCATCTTCGACCTCGACATCGGGCGGTCAGATCGCTGGGCAACCGCCGAGCTTGGCTACGCGGCGTGTGCCGCCGCGAGCGAGCAGGTTGCCGAAGGGTGCGTTGGGGTTGGCACGGGTGCCAGCGTCGGCAAAATCCTTGGGAGTGCCCGTGCGGTGAAGAGTGGAGTCGGCACGTGGAGTGAGACCCTGCCCGACGGCACAATTGTCGCTGCCCTCGTAGTCTGCAATGCGTTTGGCGATGTCTACGAAACATACGAGCGCATCATCGCAGGCGCACGCAACCCAGTGGGCTTGGGCTTCGCCAACACCATGCGCCTGCTGCGACAACCAGAGATCATCGAGATGCTCAACCAGCCGCGCCACGCCGCAAGTACCGAACACACCACCCTCGCGGTCATTGCTACCAACGCCCAGCTTGACAAAGCCGCTGCCACGCGCGTCGCCCTGATGGCACACGACGGTCTCGCCCGGAGCATCCGCCCCGTTCATACCCCCTTCGACGGAGATAGCGTGTTTGTGCTTGCCACAGGCACACAACCTGCCCCCCACCTGACCATCCTTGGGAGCGTCGCCGCAGACGTGGTAGCCACCGCAACCCGCCGTACGATCAGCACCGCGACGACCATGGGGGGGGTGCCTGCCCGTGGCGACCTGCCCTTCTAGCCCCCAGCCTCACCCCACCGCGAGCAATTTTGATCGCTACTATTTCGCATAGTAATGCGGAAAACTCATATCATCCTGTAATCTCATCCTCATCTTTTTGTCTTCTCAGTATCTGCCTTACCTCATAAAATCAAACCAGGATACACCGTACAATCGCTGTAGTACGACAGCCGACACAAATTGTGCAGGCATCGGCAGCAACGCAACAGCGTAACGGCAACCACGCCCGCAGGCGGTCTATCCACGGCAAAGCAACCGAAGGTTATTGAGGAGGCATAGATATGGAGACGCAGCGCACCGATTATTACCGGAGTACCTCAGTCGCCACCCGCCCATCACGCAGCGATGTTGTGCGGCAACGACGCACCCACCCGGCGATCAGTGCCCATGACAGTAGCGTGCTCTCCGACATGGCGGTACGGCAACTCGACCTGACGACCCTAATGCAGAACTGTGCCACAGAAAGTGAACGCTTTTACCGTGGGCAACAGCACGACACCCGCTACAGCTACGAACTGTTTCGGCGTGCGTTGGTAGACCGCAGTGAACTTGCGTGGGAGCAACTCTACCGCCACTACAGCGGGTTAGTCGAGGGCTGGGTACGCCGCAACGGGGCATTCACGAGTAGTGGCGAAAGCAGTGAGTATTTTGTCGTCGGTGCCTTCACCAAGTTCTGGCGTGCGATCTCGCCCGACCGCTTTACCTCGTTCCCCACACTCGCCTCACTGTTGCACTACCTGCAACTGTGTGCCACCAGTGTCGTGATAGACAGCGTGCGGTCGCAGTCATGGGCGGAGATCGTCCCCGAAGACAGCGTCACACACGGGCTTGCCGCCCCGCACACCCCCGACGAAGAAGCCCTCAACCGGGTGCAGCGCGAAGAGTTCTGGGGGATGATTGACGAACAACTCAACAGCGATACCGAGCGCGTCGTGGTCTATTCGTCGTTCGTTCTTGGGCTGACCCCGCGTGCCATCTTTGCCAAACACCGCGACAAGTTCAAGACGGTGAACGACGTATACAACGTCAAACGGAACGTGCTGGGGCGGCTCGGTCGCAACCCGCATCTGCGCCAGATGTTTGCTTCGTAGCCCCAGCCACCCCGCCCCAGACAACCCCGTGACGAGCAACAGGGGATGGGCTTGTAGCCCATCCCCTGTACTATGCGCTGTGGCGGCACCAGCGTGCCGATACGCGGCGTAGCTAGTGCTACCGGGGGGGCAAACCCCGCGACCTTACTCCATGTTGTCGCTGATGAACGCTACGAGGTCGGACACCCGCACCGAGTAGCCCCACTCGTTGTCATACCACGACACAACCTTGAACAGCTTGCCATCGGTGGTAATAGTGAGCGGCAAGTCAACAATACTGCTGCGCGAGTCGCCCACGAAGTCGCTACTCACCAGTTCTTCCTCGCTCACGCCGAGGATACCGTTCATTTCGTCGCTTTCACTGGCTTCGCGGAAGGCATCGTTTACTTCTTCCGCCGTGGTTTCACGCCCCAACTCAACCGTAAAGTCCACCATCGAGACCGTCGGCGTGGGCACACGCACGGCGTAGCCCTTGAACTTGCCCTTCAGTTCGGGGATGACCAGCGAAACCGCCTGCGCCGCACCCGTCGAAGTCGGCACGAGGTTGACCGCAGCGGCACGCGCCCGGCGCAGGTCTTTCTTGTGGATGTTGTCCTGAATGTTCTGGTCCATCGTGTAGGCGTGGATCGTCGTCATAATGCCCTGCGTAATGCCAAAGCGGTCGAAGAGCACCTTGGCAACCGGGGCAAGACAGTTGGTCGTACACGAGGCGTTCGAGACGATGTGATGGGCATCCGGATCGTACTTCTCTTCGTTCACGCCCAGACAGACGGTAATGTCTTCGTTCTTGGCGGGGGCACTGATGATAACCTTCTTGGCACCCGCGTCAATGTGTGCGCGTGCCTTGGTACCATCGGTGAAGATGCCCGTAGACTCGACGACAATGTCCACACCCATTTCGCCCCACGGCAGGCTCGCAGGGTCACGCTCGGACAGAACCGGAATCTGCATCGTCTCGTCGTCGTACTCGACAATAAACTTCCCGTTCTCAGCCGTCAATTCGCCTTCAAACGGTCCGTAGGTGCTGTCGTAACGGAGCAGGTGGGCGAGCATGTCGGTGTTACTCAAGTCGTTGATGGCAACAATCTCATATTCACCAAGGTGATGGTCAAGCATTGCTTTGAATGTTTGTCGCCCAATACGTCCAAACCCGTTAATGGCAACTCGCGTCATGAGGGTACCTCCTTTGCTTTGCTCTCTGCAATCGCTGCAGATGTGATGTTCGCCGTTCAGTACGTCGTGGGGTGGGGAAAGGTAGCTGACGCACAGAATAGCATATGGAGTCTGCCGACTGCACCGCTATTATAACATGCCCGCTCAGGATTGCACGCCCTGAGTGCCGGCTGGTGTCTTACCCGCTTGCTCACACTCACTAAAAACTTATCGCACTGTCCTGCAAAACCGTGCCGGGCCAAAAGCGCACGCCCTTGTCAAGCCGATTGTCCGCCCCAATAGCGCAGTCATCACTGATGATGCTGCCCCCCGTCACCACCGTACCACTGGCAATGGTGTTATTGTTACCCACGACGCTCCCCCGGATCGTCGCGCCCGCCAACACCGTGTTGTGCTGCCACAGTACGCTCCCCTCCACCGTCGCTTCGGCACCAATCGTGCAGCCGTTCCCGATCACCGTTGGTCCGATGATGTGTGCGCCGCGCTCAATCGTGACGTTGTGCCCCATCACCACCGGTCCCACAATCTGTACCCCCTCGGCAATGTCCGGGGTGCTACTGGCAATCACACGCTCGGCGATCTCCTCGCCTTCCAGCGTAACATTCTGGACTTTGCCGATCAGAATGTCGTGGTTGACTTCAAGGTAGTTGTGCGGACGACCAATGTCGTTCCAGTAGGCACGCGCCGGAAAGCCAAACATTGGCTCACGCCGCTGGAGCAGTACCGGGAACAACCCGCGCTCAAACATGTAAAACTCGTTGGGCGGGATATACGACAACACATCCGGCTCAATGATATAGGTACCGGCATTGATCAGGTTGGAGGTAATATCTTCGGCACGCGGCTTCTCAAGGAAGCGGCGCACACTGCGGTCGGCTTCCATCTCGACCAACCCAAACTGAGTGGGGTCGTCCACGGGGGTCAGCGCAATCGTGGTGTGGCTCTGCTGTGCGCGGTGAAACGCCAGCATTTGCGGCAAGTCAAGGTCAGTCACCACATCGCCATTGAACACAAAAGTGGTGCCATCGAGCAAGTGCTCAACGTGCTTAACTGCCCCAGCAGTGCCGCGTGGCTCCGGTTCTTCCACAATCGTGAGGGTGATGCCCAACTGGGAACCATCGCCGAGGACCGCCCGAAACTGTTCTGCAAGATACTGCACCGCGAGGATCACCTCAGTAATGCCCTGTTCGCGCAGGCGCACCAGCATGTGTTCCAGAAATGGACGGTTGGCAAGTGGTATCAGTGGCTTCGGCACATTACAGGTGAGCGGGCGCAGGCGGGTGCCCAAACCACCAACAAGAATAACCCCTTTCATCGTGGAAGCATACCTTTCTCTGCTATGGTGTCGCTTGTTCGGCAGCAACACGCTGGCGCATATCATCGAGAATATCGTGCAAGGTCTGGGCGAGGGGGATAGCCGGTTGCCAGCCCGTGCGCTCACGGACGCGGCGGGCATCGCAACGGATCACCGGTACGTCTGACGGACGCATACGCGCTGGGTCTTGCACCACCGTCATCGGCACCCGGCTGGCAGCCAGCAGGGTATCGAGCAACTGCTGAATACTGGTCGGCACCCCAGAGCCGATGTTGTACACGGCACCGCTTTCGCCGTGTTCGGCGACTAGCGCGTATGCCCGCACCATGTCGCGTACATCGGTGAAGTCGCGCTCGGCGGCGAGGTTGCCCACCTGCATGGTCGGCGGCTGCAACCCCTGCTCAGTGCGCGCGATCTGGTTGGCGAAGGCGGGTGCCACGAAGCGCACATCTTGCCCCGGTCCGATATGGTTGAAGGGGCGCACCCGGACGACATCCAGTTTGTGGCTCTGACCATATTGCAACGCCAGCATCTCTTGCGCTAGCTTGCTCACCGCATAAGGGTTGCCGGGGCGGAAGGGAGTATTTTCGTCTATGGGCAAGTCCTCTGGTGTGACCAGACCATAGACCTCGTTACTGCTCACCATCACCAGCCGACAGTCGGGGCACTCGGCAAGCAACGCCAGCAGCAGGTTGAGCGTGCCAAGGATATTGGTCTGAAGGGTAGCGGCTGGGTCACGGAACGCAGCCGGCACAAACGCCTGACTCGCCAGATGGTAGACCACCTGCGGACGGGCGGCACCGACCGCCTGCCGCACCGCGGCGGCATCGTTGATGTCTGCCGTTACACACGTAACACCGTCGGCGACCACGGCAGAGGCACGGCGCGTCAGACCCCACAGGTCATGCTGCCCGCTTGCCCGCAGAAACGCCGCCAGATGCCCGCCGACGAACCCATTGATGCCAGTAATCAGTATTCGCATAACGGCGGTTACTATAGCGTAAACTGACGTTCTCTGCAAATGATTACCCACCCGTAGGACTGTGCGAACCTTTGACAGAGATTGTGCAAAGTGCTACAATATCGGCAGTAGAAAGCGGTGTACTGTGCCGTCGTGTTGATATATTATGTCAACGGAAAGAACGGTTCGTATTCTACAGTCATCACGGCATCAGAATACGGTAGCCATTCCGTGGTAACCATTCACGGTAGCCATTCACTGCATGTCGGTTTTTATCCACTGCTGTGGGCGCAACATGCTTGTCCCCACCGACCGACTTTAGAGAGGACACAGCTTGCGATGGCACAACAGGATTTTCGTACCCAATTGTCAAGCACGCCGCTGTATAATACCAAAGCTGTCGCGCAAGAGACTGGTGTACCCGCCGATACCTTCCGTGCATGGGAGCGGCGGTATGGGGTGCCACGCCCCCACCGCACCGATGGTGGTCATCGCCTCTACTCAGAGCGCGACATTGCCACCATTCGCTGGCTCCGTGACCGCACCGCCGAAGGTCTGACTATCAGCCAAGCCATCGCACTGATGTCGAGTGAGGTCAGTGCCCGCATCACGCCCAGCGAAACACCAAGCAGCATCGAAGCGCATGGCTGGGAACGCATGAACCAGCAACTGCTCGAATCGCTGATTGATTTCGATGAAAAGCATGCTGACCGCGTGATGAGCGAAGCGTTTGCCATTTACCCAATGGACGAAGTGTTTCTCCGTCTTGTCCAGCCAACCATGGCAGAAATTGGCGAGATGTGGCACCAAGGCAAGCTGAGTGTCACGGTCGAGCACTTCGCAACCCAGTTTGTCCGCCGCAAACTGTCGAGCATTCTCAACACCTACGCCATCAACGAAGGGCGCGGGCTGATCCTTGTGGGGTGCGCCCCCGGCGAACTGCACGACCTCGGTGCCCTGCTGATGGCTGTGGTACTGGTACGGCATGGGTGGCAGGTGGTGTATCTCGGACCACAGGTGCCAATCAAAGACCTTGTAGATACCATTGAGCGCCTCAAGCCCGACATGGTATGCATGTCTGCCACCTCAATGGAAACAGCCATTGAGTTGGTAGATGTCGGCAGAGCCATCGCCGACCTCCCGGCTCCTGCGCCGCGTTTCGGCTTCGGTGGGCGGGCGTTCAACATCAACCCGACGCTGGCAGGTAAGGTACCGGGCACGTTCCTCGGCGAGACGACACAAGATGCCATTGACGCTATCAACGGGGTGATCAACACTCCCAACCGCTAGTACAACCGATACCCGGTGCCCGGTCGCCAATACGACAAGCTCTCCTGCACGATAACCTATCAGGAGAGCTTTTTCGTTGGCAGACAGCGGCGAAAACAACGGGTATTGTGACGGAATCGTGGTATAGTAGATGCATAGGCAAAACAGCAAAAACAGATAGTTTGTAGTTATGGATGTATCGCCAAGTGTGAAATGCAAGGAGTTTGTGCGTGGCTGTGTCACAAATACGTCCCCTCGCGGTATCAGGTCGTCCGCTTGTCCGAACAATGAACCGCCCGCTCTCTGCTCACGAGCAACTCGAGCAACTGCTGCACCTCGCCGAACTATCGGCGGTGCCTCATGAGCCACTGCATAGCCCGCACAGTGCGCCCAGCATTCCGTTGCGGCAGGCATACTTGCACTGCGACCGCCTGACACGCCAGCACTCGCGGAGTTTCTACTTTAGTTCGCAATTTTTGCCCCCCGAAAGACGCGCGGCTATTCGTGCCCTATACGCCTTCTGTCGCACCAGCGACGACATTGTAGACCACCCCGACGGCGACCCCACCCTCGCGCTTGCCACATGGGTGCGCCGCGTGCGCGTTGCCAGTGCCAACACCAGCAACCCGGTTTTGCTGGCGTGGCACGACACCTGCACCCGCTACGAGATAGACCCCAGCCTAAGCGACGAGTTGCTGGCAGGCGTTGCGATGGACTTGACCATCAACTGCTACGAAACGTTCGCTGACCTGTGGCTTTACTGTTACCGGGTTGCATCGGTGGTCGGGTTGCTGTGTATGGACATCGTTGGGGCTGCCCCCGGTGCCGAACCCTACGCGATCAAACTGGGGGTTGCGCTCCAGATGACCAACATCCTGCGCGATGTGGGCGAAGATGCGATCCGTGGGCGCGTGTACCTGCCGGTCGAAGACCTGCGCCGCTTCGGGTTGACCACCACCGACATTCTGGCGGGCACCAACGATGCACGCTTCAAGGCGTTGATGCAGTTTGAAATAGACCGCACGCACCGCCTGTACAATGAAAGCTGGGCAGGGATTGCCATGCTCAGCCCCGACAGTCGCCTCGCAGTCGCGGCAGCCGCCCGCGTCTATCGTGGCATCCTCGACAAAATCGTCGCGGCAAACTATGATGTGTACAAGCACCGTGCCCATCTGTCGTCAACCGAAAAGCTGTGCCGCCTACCCGGTATCTGGTACGCCGTGCGGCAACTCGCCCGCTCTGCCGCCTGAGACCCGCCGGACGGTTTGTTACCGAAGCACGACCAAATCAGGAGAACTACGCCAAATGCTGACCACTTTCCCGCGCCGCCCGGCTGCCCCACCCGAACCCGATGCCCGCTGGCGGTGGCTCTTCGACGGCTGGCTACTGCTGCTGTTCGTCGGTCCGATCCTCTCGCCGCTCTTCCGCAGTAGCGATGTCTTCTTGATTGACTACACTGGCACGCTTGCCCGCGATGTGCTGGTGTACATTTGCCCAACCCCCGCCCAGTCCTACATGGTGGGCGAGCACCCGATGGCAGTGTGTGCGCGGTGCTGGGGCGCGACCATCGGGCTGTGGGGTGCCCGCCTGTGGGTGCCCGCCATGCTGCGGGGCAACGGCACCATAGCGCACCTGCTCAATGCGTTCTATGCCCTACCGTGGTATACCCGTCTGGTGCTCTGCGCCGTGCCCTTCGCGCTGTGGGTGCTCGAAATCGCTGGGGTGGGCGCACAGTGGTGGGGCACGTTGCCCCTGTGGGTGCTGCTACTCAACGGGGCACAGGCGGGGTTCGTTGCCGGGCTATTCTTCTGCTCGGTATGGAAGGGCTTCTGGCACTACCACCGCGCCCGTGCCAGCCACGGGCAATAGCCCCCCGCGGCACAACCCACCCGCCAACACAACAAGATGAACGACCAATGGGAGATACCCAGCCGACGGGTGAAGTCCTCACCCGTGGGGGTATCGTCATTTTCAAACCGATGTGGTAAAATTACGAAGAAATGTACTTGCCTGGAAAGTAGAGTTCTGTGTCACCCAAAACGCATCTAACTGCCTATTGCTACACCGCTCCTGTGCTGCTCGTGCTGCTGATCGCCCTGAGTGGCTGTAGCCTGCCCAGCGTCCAGTTGCCCCCGCTCACCTTCACCGATGAGCGTGAGAGCGTTGCGGCAGCCGACGAACAGGCGGCGGCAGAGGAACCAACCACGCCGCCAGAGCCAACCGCAACGGTTGACCCGACCTTGCCGACGGCAACGCCGCTCCCAGAGGTGCCGACACAACCGACGATTGGACCTGAGTTTAGCGATGCCCTCAGCGCGGAAGAAACACTGCTCCAAGAGCTGTACAGCCGCTCGAACCCTGCGGTAGTCAGCATTGAAGTCATAGGCAACCTTGCCGAGCAACTCGACCTGCCCGAGGGCACCCTGTGGCGCTGGGACGTGGACCACCGCGACGAC
>CAZNQP010000012.1:0-43963 GCA_964575355.1 uncultured Chloroflexaceae bacterium | reverse complement strand
ACGACAGTCAGGGGCACATCGTCACTAACAACCACGTCATAGAGGATGCCGAGCGGTTGCAAGTGACCTTCTACGATGGGAGCCAGACCACCGCCCGCCTCATCGGGACTGACCCCGGTAGCGACCTCGCCGTGATTAAGGTAGACCAGTTGCCACCGAACGCCGCGCCCTTGCCCATCGGCGACTCGCGCGAGGTTGCGGTGGGACAGACCGCCATTGCGATTGGCAACCCGTTTGGGCTGCAAAACACGCTGACAGTTGGCGTGGTAAGTGGGCTGGGGCGGAGCCTGACCGGTCCCCCCTCTGAGAATGGCGGCGGCTTCTTCAGCATCCCGAATATCATCCAGTCCGATGCTGCTATCAACCCCGGCAACTCAGGTGGTCCACTGCTCAACACACGCGGCGAGGTTGTCGGTGTCAATACCGCGATTGCCAGCACCACCGGGCAGTTCAACGGGGTTGGCTATGCCGTGCCGTCGCAGGTACTCCAGCGTGTGGTACCCAGCCTAATCGAAACTGGCGACTATGCCCACCCGTGGATCGGCATCTCGATGGTCGCGGTTGACCCATTGCTTGCGGAAGAGGCACGCCTGCCCGCACAGAACGGCGTGCTGGTCACGGGTGTCAGCCCAAATAGCCCCGCCAACAACGCAGGCTTGCAGGCGGGCGAAGCCACGTTCGATTATCTGGGAGCGGAAATCCCGATTGACGGCGACATCATTATCGCGGTCAATGGTACGCCCATGCGTAACAGTGATGAACTGCTGTCGTTCTTACAGGTAGAGACTGTTGTGGGGGATACCCTAACGCTGACTATTATACGCAACGGGCAGGAACAGGAACTCCCGCTCACACTCGCTGCCCGACCCTGATTATTCCGGGTGCCCTGTTGCACCCATACAACGAAACTGGTTGCAATATGCGCGCAATTATAGCCGCAACAGTGCTTGTGCTGCTCGCCGCCGCCCTGCTGCCCCGTCCATCGGCGGCGTTCTCGCCGCCCACGGCAACCTTTCTCCAAGCGGCACCGCAGGGTGTTCCAGTTGATGTGCAGGCATTTCTCGACCAGCAACCCGGCGTGCTCAAGCAGTACCGGGACGGCGACCGCACGGCTGCTGCCATCATCGAAGGCAACAGCCTCTACTACGGTCTTAGCCCGTACCTGCTGCTGACGCTCCTCGAAACCAGTTCGCAACTCCTCACCAACCCCACCCCCACCGATAGCACGCTCAAGCAACCGTTTGGCACGGCGGGTCCGGTGGGGTTTGCCAACCAGATCGAATGGGCAAGCCGTGAATTGCGTGCCGGTCTCGGACCGTATGATGCCCCCCCCAAGCTCACCTTCAGCGACGGCAGTAGCGTTGTGCTCTCGCTTGACCAAGCGCCCGAAGGGGTTGCCGTGCAGCGGTTTCTGGGGCAGGGGCGCACCCGCACCGAATGGGACGCACTCAACAGCCGCTTCATGCAGGCATCCGGGGTATACTTTCAGGGGCAACTGACCAACCTGTTCAGCCGCCCACAGGCACAGCCCACGCCGCAACCCGCGCCGCCGTCATCGTTCACTGGCACCACCAACGGCTTTCTTTTCATGCCGTGGCCCGACGGCGTGTCGGTTGTCCACCTCGCCTACTTCGACCATACCTACCCCACCGTGGACAGTGGCGGCGACGGCAACCAGCTTGTCACCACATACCTCGGCGAAGCGGTGGTGCAGTATGACACGCACGACGGGCACGACTACTTCTTCCCCGACCAACCCATTGGCACGCCCATCCTTGCGGCAGCCCCCGGCACCGCCTATGCGTGGTCATCGCCGGGGCTGGGCGTGGTCATCTTGCACGACAACGGTTATGAGACCGTCTACTGGCACCTTGACCAGTTCGATGCTCGCTTTAACGGACTGGTGGACACGAACCGCGGCGTACCCGTTAATACGGGCGATATGCTGGGCACCAGCGGCAGCACCGGCTTCGTTATCGGCACACCCCACCTGCACTTCGAGGTACGCCGCAACGGACGACAGGTAGACCCGTATGGCTGGTTTGGCTTCGGGAGCGACCCGTGTGCCGCCTACGCCGGGTGCGAAGCCAGCCCATGGCTGTGGAACGACAGCCTGCGCGGCAAGTACAATTTCACGCCGCCCGTGCTCCAGTATGGTGCCGACGGCTTCCCGGTACCGCACGTCCCCCCAGATGACATCAACGGCACATGGCTTAACCCCGGCGGTGGCACCACCAACCTGCTTGCCCTCTCGTTCAACGACAACACGCCGCAAGCGACCCTGAGCATTAACCCCCCGCGTGACCTCCACCTGCACGTTCCCTTCGATGAGCATGTGGTGCAGCAAGTGGGGGCGGGCGTACCCCGCGTCGAGGGTCCGCTTGCCTTTGAAGGCGGCTTCAACGCGCAGGCAGGCAAAAGCCTAAACCTGCTGCACCACGGCGGCGTTGCCTATCAGGTTCAAGACAACTTGCCGCTTGATCAGGGCACGCTATCGTTGTGGGCACGCATACCCACCCAGTTCGAGAATGACGGACGAGCCGCATACTATGTCGTAGCAGCCACCGCCAACCCCGACGACCCCGACGGCGCACACCCCGGCACCTTTGCGTTGCGCCGCGAGCTGAGCGACACCGACGAGCCGGGACGCTGGAACTTCTGGACGACGGCTGCCGACCCCGCAACCCGCGACGACCTGACCGTGGAAGATACGCTCAGCCCCGGCTGGCACCACTTTGCCATGACGTGGGAGAGCAGCACAGGCAGCAAAGCCCTCTACATTGACGGCAAGCGCGTCGCCCGCCGCACGAACGTGACGTTGCCTACCGACGTGGGCGAACGGCTGCAACTGGGGCGGTTTGCGTATGGCGAACCCCAGAGCGGCATCTGGCTCGACGAACTCGCCGTGTTTGGTACTGTGCTGCCCACCGCGGACATTGAGGCACTGGCACAGGCGACCACCCCATTACAGGTCAGCCAAGCAACCGTCGCCAGTTCGCGCCTGACACTGGACACCAACGCCTATGACCCTGAGGGCGGCATTATGGCGATCCGGCTGGGGCGCGACGGCACCATGGGCGACCCTACCCCCTACTTCGATGGCTTCGCGTGGAGCCTGCCCGCCGAAGAGGGCGACTATGTGGTTGCCGCTGAGTATTACGACAGTGCCAACAACAGTACCGTAATCAGCCGCACCGTGACCCTCAACCTCCCCCCCCAAGGCAGTGCCTATGTCAGTGAGGTGGTTGCTGACACCCGCCTGCGTGCCACCCTCGACATCACCGTGACCGACCAACACCAACCCATAGAGATGCAGGTGGGCACCGACCCCACATTCCAAGGCGCACCGTGGCAGACCGCCGTACCGCGTGCGGTGTGGGAGATGCCTGTGCCACGGATTGACCCCACCGCCCCGTCTGTGCTCCCCAACCTCTACATTCGTTTCCGCGATGCCAGTGGGCAGATGACCGAACCTGCGTTGGTCTTGAATGCCAACAACCGCGTGTACGTACCCATGATTGAACGCTGACCCGCCACCCGTGCCTGCCCGCCCACGGGTGACACACAAGCTAGACCGCGCCCCCAAGCCGCGACCCACCAAACCATAACCCAGACCACGGCACAACGAACAGCGACACCCGTTGCGGCAGGTGTCGCTGTTGTTTGGTAAGCGGGCGGATTGGGCGCGGCGGGCGGCGGCTACACGATGAACGCCCCCGGATTAAACACGCCCTGTGTGTCCCAGTGCTGCTTGAGCGCACGCATCTGTGCAAGGCTGTCAGGCTGGAAGCCCCACGGCTCGAAGCTGGTGCTCCCGGCGTGGGCGGGCGCACAGGCATACCCTTGCACAGGCTGCACCGCCGCCCGGAGCGTAGCCAGTGTCGCGGCAACATCACTGCTGGCACTCACGCTCAGGTAGAGCAAGCCCGCCGCAACATCGGCAACGAACGGTACGTTAGCCAGTTCGGGCAGCAACAGCAGGTCGCCCAGCGCGTGCGGCGTTGCACCCACCCGCACCGGGATCGCGGCATCGTGCGCGAGCACGCCCGCCCAAACTGCCGTGCCCTGCCAGTCATCGCGCTGCACCTGCCGCGTTATGCCTGCCGCCTGCAATGCAGCCGCTACGGCGGCAACTTCGGCATCTACGTCTTGCGGGTAGCCCTCGCCAGTGTAGACCAACACCACACCAGCATCGGCAAGTTCGGGCACACTCGCGGCAACGTCTGCGCCACGGCACAGCATCAACCCGCTACTGACGAGGCACTGCCGCCGCATCTTGACCACCAGATCAAGGGCGGCGTGACGGTCGCTCCCTAGGTCAGCACACAGGCTCACGCGGCGGCGCGGGGTGGGGTAGAGCTTCAGCGTGACATCTGCCAGCAAGCCCAGCGTGCCGTGGCTCCCGACAAGGAGCTTGGGCAGGTCGTAGCCTGCGACGTTCTTCACCACGGGTCGCCCAGCGGCGATCACGCGCCCGTTGGGCAGTGCTAATGTCGCGGCAAGCAGGTTATCGCGCAGGCTACCGTAGCGCATCCGAAGCGGCGCATTCCACGCGGTTGCCACAATCCCCCCCACGGTTGCGCCCTCCCACGGCGAGGCAAGCGGCAACCACATATTGACCGCGCTCACTTCGTGCTGCAACTCGGTCAGCGACGTACCCGCCTTCACGCGCACATACAATTCCTCGCGGGCAATCGTCTCGATCCCCGTCAGGTTGGCAGTGCTCAGGGCAACATCGGCGGCGGGTAGCGCACGGCTCTTGCTGCCACTGCCCTGCACACGGATGCGCCGCCCCTGTGCAGTCCACGCCCGGATCGCCTCGGCGGCTTCCTCGGCGGTTTGGGGTGCAAACTGATCCGGCGGGGTAGCGGTGGCAGCAGGCAGTGGTGCGGGGTCAGGGGTGTCTGCTGGAAAGATTTTCGCCGGGTTCAGCCGCTCGTGCGGGTCAAACACTGCCTTGATGTCCCGCATCACACGCAGTTCGGTGGGGCTGTACATGATCGGCATAAATGCCCGCTTCTCAATGCCCACACCGTGCTCGCCCGTGATGCTACCGCCGTAGTCTACGCACAACTTCATGATGTCGTGTCCTGCGGCGTGGATACGGCGCATCAGGTCGGCATCTTTCGGGTCAGGAATGAGGATCAACGGGTGTAGGTTGCCGTCGCCCGCGTGGAACACATACACCACACGTAGCTCGTAATCCGTACAAATCTGGTTCGTTTTTGCCAGTGCGTCGGCAAGTTTGCTACGTGGCACCGTCCCATCTACCAGATAGAACTTGGGGGCAAGTCGCGCCATTGCGCCCGCCGCACTCTTGCGCCCATACCAGATGCTTGCTCGCTGGGCTTCGGAGTGGGCAATCACCACGTCTTGGCTAATGTGACGATTGAGGATTGTCACAATCTCGTCCATCTGCGGGTCAACACTCGACGGGTAGCCGTCCACCTCGATGATGAGCGCAGCTCCCGACTCGACGGGCAAGCCCGACGGCGAGAAGTCCTCGATGATACGCATAAACGACTGATCCATCATCTCCATCGTGGCGGGCATCAGCCCCTGCGCGATGATGTCGGACACGGCATTGCCTGCTCGCTCAACCGTATCGAACGCGGCGATAGCGGTCTTCACGGCGGGGGGAGCCGCGATCAGACGGAGGTGCGCCGCCGTGAGTAGCGAGAGGGTGCCTTCACTGCCCGTCATAATGGCGGTGAAGTCGTACTCTGGGTAATCGAGCGCGGGTCCGCCCATCTGCACACGTTGCCCGTCAGCAAGCACCGCTTCTAGCCCCTGCACATAGTTGGCAGTCACGCCATACTTGAAGCAGTGCGGACCACCTGAGTTTTCAGCGATGTTGCCACCAACCGACGAAGCCCGCCCACTTGATGGGTCAGGGGGATAGTACCAGCCATATTCACGCACGTACTGGTCGAGGTGCAGCGTCACGACACCGGGTTGCACGACAACCGTACCATTCTGTTCATCGAAGCGGAGGGTTTGATCCATGCGGGCAAACTCAACGATAATGCCACCGTGTTCGGCAACAGCCCCCCCCGACAGCCCAGTGCCGGCACCGCGTGCCACTAGTGGTACGTCGTTGGCAGCCGCCCAGCGCATTACCGCGATCACGTCTTCGGTGGTACGCGGAAACACCACCGCCAGTGGCATGCCATGGTCAAGTCCAGCATCACAGTCATAGGTCAGGAGCGCAACACGATCACTCACGATCTGGTCGGGGGCAAGTACCTGTTCCAGCGAACGCAACGCGCTATCAGTAGCGAGAGTTGTCATAGGCTTATTTCCTCATTGAAATTGTTTCAAGGGGTCGTAGTTGCACTATACCATAAAACAGTGACAGCGCAAACACCCAGCAGGATATGCTACAATGACAAAGGAGTGCTTGCGGCATTGCCCAACTCTCCCGTAGCATCTGCCCTGCACGCAGAAAGAATGCATATAAAGGAGTATGGGAACCATGAATCGGACACGCTGGCTGCTGGTCGCCATCGCGCTGCTGCTGCTGGGCACAGTGGGGGGCGTGCCGCGTGCCGTCTACGCTGATAGCATTGGCGGCACCCCCGTCTATTTTGCCGAAACCGGGCACAGCCTCGGCTACAACTTCCGGTTGTTCTACGAGCAGCAAGGTGGCAAAGCGGTCTTCGGCTACCCCATAAGTGAAGTATTTCTTGAGAATGGAGTGCCGATTCAGTACTTCGAAAACGCTCGCTTGGAATGGCACGCCAACCTAGGGCGCGTTGAAGCTGGGCTACTGGGTACGTGGGCAGCCCGCGACAAACGGGAGCAACCGCCGTTCCAACGCCTGCCCGCCGCTCCCGCGGATGGCGCGTTCTTCGAGGCAACCGGGCACAGCCTGAGCGGTGCCTTCTACGACTTCTGGTTGCAGAATGGTGCCACCAACACGTTCGGCTTGCCCATCTCTGAGCCACACAGTGCAACCAACCCACCGGACGGGCAACCGTACACGGTACAGTACTTCGAGCGGGCACGCTTCGAGCTACGCACTGCCCCCGACGGGCAACCGCGCGTGAGCCTGACACCGCTCGGTGCCAGCTATCTCGCGGCAAACCCTGCCCCTGCGTGGGCAACGCAACCCGTTGCATCGGCTGATGCCGCGTGGCAAGCGGTGCGCCCAACGCGCATTCAGGTGCCGCGCATCGGTGTGGACACGGGTATCAGTATGTCGGGGTTTTCGTATGGGGTGTGGGAAGTGCCGCGCTGGACAGCCGCGCACTACTGGCCCGTGGCGGGCATGCCGGGAACCAACAGCAACATTGTTCTCGCGGGACATGTCGGCTATCCTGATATTATCTTTAGCTATCTGCCGCAGGTGCAGACGGGTGACGATATATTGCTGACGGTCAACGGGGGCGAACGCCCCTATGTCGTCACGGAAATCTTGATGCTGCTGCCCGAAGATACGTGGGTTATGGCACCCACCGACTACGAGGTGCTGACCCTGATTACCTGCTATCCGGTCGGCATATACACTCACCGTATGATTGTGCGGGCACTGCCTGCCGATGCGGTTACGGAGGCAAACGAATGAATCAACCAGAAGAACGCCAGAATGGTGGCGCGTGGCTCGGTATTCTGATTTTCGCGCTGGTCGTTGGCTCACAGTTTTTACCCGGTATTCTGGGGCTACTGAGTGGCATTCTGGGGCAACAAACGAGCCAGCAGATCAGTTCGTCACTCAGTGGGCTGTTCCCGTATGCGATTGTCGCCCTGATGGTCATTTCGATTATCTGGTCTATCGTGAGCGGGGTTATCCGCGCCGTCAATCGCAACAGTGGGAGCACGCCGACGAGCACACCACGCGGCACGACTATCTCACCCACAACACTCCCGGATACCACACGCCTGCCCCCCGGTATACGGATGGAAATACCGCGTGAGGTCAACCTCGCCGGACTGAGCTTGAGTAAAGCGAGTGAGAAGCAGACAACCCTCCCCGAAGGGGTCAATTTTGGCAAGCTCAACCGTACCGATGCGTTCAGTGCGATGTACACATTGCCGCGCGGCGTAAACATGGATATTCCGCGTAGCCGCATGCTGACACAGATGGGTCGCCAGAAGCCGTTGACCCGCGCACCGGGCTATGACCCGATCATCAGCCCGCAGGTACTAACAATAATGGTGCTGGCGACCATACTGGGGGCAGCCGCATTCGGGGTTCTATTGCTGTTCACCCCATGATGAGCGACAACCCCTATGCCGCTATCGCCCATCTGTACGATGCGGATGTGCAGCACTATACCGAAGACATCCCTTTCTATCGGGAGATGTGCGAACGGGCAGGTGATCCCATCCTTGACGTGATGTGTGGAAGCGGGCGCGTGCTGCTGCCGCTCGCAGAGGAGGGGCACACTATCACCGGCATTGACAACGCGCCTGAGATGCTGGCACTTGCCCACGCACGGGTGGCTACCGCTTCGCCCGCCGTGGCAGAGCGGGTGACACTGCTTGAAGCCGATGTACGTACCGCCGAATTGCCCGCCGAGCACTTCACCCTCGCGTTCATCGCGGTTAATTCGTTTATGCATATGGAGCGCGTCCGCGACCAACTTGCCGCCCTTAGCATCATCCGCCACTCGCTTGTGCGCGGCGGTGTCGTGTTGATAGACTTGTTCAACCCCGACCCGGCAACCCTCGCCCAAGAAGACAACCGTGTTATCTTAGAGCGCGAGTTTGCCCTCGACGGACAACGTGTGTTCAAATATGTAGCGAGCCAGAGTAGCCTTGCCACCCAGATTTCGCACATGACCTATATCTTCGAGACGCTCAACGCAGACGGACAGATGTTTCGCACCGTCACACCGATGCGGCTCCGTTGGTTCTATCGCTACGAACTGGAGCACTTGCTCGCGCGGGCAGGCTTCATGCTCATCTCGGTATATGGCTCGTATGAACTGGACAGCTACGACGACAGGAGCGACCGCTTGATTGTGCTTGCCACACCACGCCGCGAAGAGTAACCGCCGTCCGCGCTACGCACGCCACCGCGAGAGGAAACCACCCATGTCATCGTCATCTGTGCTACCCGACCTCGCAACCTTCCAGCAGCAGGTCAACACCGAACTCCGCCCGCTCTACCTGAAAGAGCAGTCGCCGCTTGCCGCCCTGCGCCTCCGCTCCGAAACAGCAAACTCAGTGGCGTGGTTGGGTCCGGCGGTGCTGGTGGGCGTGGTTGCGTTGCTCATCATGGTGGTCATCCCGCTCGTTGGCATCGTCAGCAGTGCAGGCTATGGCTTCTGGATCGCCGTGCTCGTGCCCATACCCCTGCTCGGCATCTATTTTGTGCTGCAACGACGACGACAAGCGGAACTCGCCACCAAGCGGGAGCAGCAACGCCACATCATCAGCGAGTTAGCAACCCTCCAGCCAGCGAGCCACGCCGAATGGCAACGGATCGCAACCAAAGTGGCGAACCAAGAGAAGCTCACCCTCAACGAGGAGATCGAGTTGCTCACACTGTGGGAACGCATCGGGCTTGAGGAGGGCAAAGCACTGTTGCAGCAGGCTGTGGTGCGCGATGCGCTATGCCCTGTCTTGCAGCCGCCACCGCGCGACGTGATGCGGCTGGCGCAGGTAGTGGTACCAGTGCTGTACGAAGAGGTGGAAGCCGGGCGGCTCGCTGTACCGCTAGTGCCCGTGCTGTTTGCTGGCGCGACCCTCACGATCCACCGCGATGGTGCCGACGCATTCTGTGCCGACCCAACGACTGCCCCGTCTGCCACCACAGCCCCCGACGACATAGCCGGGACGCTCGCCTCGTGACGCGCTAAAAGCGGCGTACCTCGATGCCGAGCGGCAACCGCTGCTGTGCGAGTTCGGGCACGCGTGCGCCTTCTACCGGGCGGGCAAACCAGTATCCCTGCCCATAGTCGCAACCCATCACTTGCAGCAAGCTATACTGCTCGACCGTCTCGACTCCTTCGGCAACCACCCGCAACCCCAACGTATGGGCGAGCGAGATGACTGCCTGCACAATCACGGCACTGTCGCGGTCGTGCGCCATGCGCCGCACAAACGAGGCATCAATCTTGAGCGTCTGAATGGGGAAGCGTTGCAAGTATTCGAGCGATGAATACCCCGTACCAAAGTCGTCGAGCGACACACTCAAGCCATATTCGCCGAGCCGCCGCAGGGTGCGTGCAGTTATGTCAACATTCTTCATGGCGACCGTTTCCGTCACTTCGATAGTCATGGCGCGTGGGTCAACCATGCGTTCCTGAAGCACTTCGACTACCTGCTCAACCAGTTCAAGCTGCATAAACGACAGCCCAGAGAAGTTCAACCCAACCTTGAATGGCAGGCGGTCGTGCGCGGGGAGATGGTCAAGCCACTGTTGCATGTGTCGGCACGCCTGCTGAAGCACCACCCGGTCAATGTCGGCGATCAGCCCGCTTGTCTCGGCAATGTGGATGAACTGCCCCGGAAAGAGCAACCCGCGCTGGGGGTGCTGCCAGCGCACCAAGGCTTCGAAGGCAATGACCTGCCCGCTCTTGAAGGCAACAATCGGTTGGAAGTGGAGCACTAACTCGTCGCGCTGGACAGCTGTACGCAGTTCGTTCTCAATCCAGATGCGCTCCATGGTGCGCTCGCGCATGTAGCCGTCGTACAAAACCGTGCGCCCGCGCCCCAGTGTCTTGGCTTCGTACAGGGCGATGCTGGCATTGCTCAGCAGGTCTTCGGCAGTCAGGATGTCCTCTTCCGCAATTGCAATCCCGATACTGACGGTGAGGGTGTGGTTAGTCATATACGGTGCCAAGGGGCGTTCGAGCGCGGCGTGCAGACGGTTGGCAAGTTGCAAGGCTGCGCCAATCTGGTTGTTGGCAAACAGCAACACAAACTCATCGCTGCCATAGCGACCGAGGAGGGCATCCGGCGGCACGGTCTCTTGCAGGGTGACAGTCAGCAACTGCAACAGTTCGTCGCCCACCCGGTAGCCCATGCTGTCGTTGACCGTCTGGAAGTTGTCAAAGTCTATGAAAAAGAGCGTACAGGCTGTGCTGTGGAGGGCGTTCTGCAATTGCTCGGTAAAGAGCGAGAGACTCGGCAGACCAGTCAGGGGGTCATACATCACAAGGGCTTGCAGTTGCTCTTCGGTTGCTTTGCGCCCGCTAATGTCATACACATGTTTGAGCAAAGCCGGCGCACCTTGGTAGGTGATGGGCTGTACATACACTTCTACCGGGATAGTCGTCCCATCGCTACGCAGCGAGTAGCCTTCAAAGACGTGCTGCTGTTGGTCGTGCAGGCTCATCGTGTGGTGTGTAATGGACAGATGGTGGTTGTCGGGCGCAAGGTCGCCCCGCAAAACATTCTTGCCAATGAGGTCGCTTCGGGGCATGTGGTGCAGGGTACACGCGGCAGGGTTCACGTCAATCACCGTGCCATCGAGGGTTTCCACCATAATCGCGTGGGGGGCAGACTCGAATAGGTCGTGAAAGGTCACTTCGGCACCCATGGGTGATGTGGGAGGTTGCGGTGCCGGGGGGTGGACTGGGGTTGCGGTGATGAGCAGGCAGTCCTCGTCGGCGAGCCGTAGCGGGCGAAACTCTAGCCCCAAGCTGGGCATCTGGTCGGGGTACAGGTGGATCGTATCGGGAGCGACAACGGAGTACCCGTTCTGGACAGACGCGAGGGCAACGACACATTCGGCAGGGAGCCACTGATCTATTGCCGTGCCACGCATGGTCGGGGGCTTGACCCCAAAGGCACTGGCAAACGCACCCGTCACCTGCAAGACACGCCGGGCATTGTCGAGCAGGCACAGCGCAGCACTGGTAGAGCCAAACAACGCGGCGACCGCACTATCTATTAATACGGCGGGTTGCAACAAGCCAGCCAGCACCAGCGGGGTTTTGCTGGGTGTGGTGTAAAAGGGGCGACTACGCCAAAGGAGCTTGCGCCATTGACCGTCGCCAGTGCGGAGCCGCAGGAACCGTTCGTGGGTTGTGGCGAGCTTGCTTGTTTCACCCACTTTCAGTTCTTCACGCAACTGATGCGCGTCATCCGGGTGCAGCATCGCCAGCCATGCTTCATCGGGTATCGCGTGGGGCAACGTGCGCCCAAGGATGGTATGCAACTCTTGGTTGAGCAGCACCAGCGTGCCCTGCTGAACGTTGTAGAGGAACAGAGCCGCCGGGGTTGCACGCGCAATGTCGCGGTACCAGATGAGGGTTGCCACGAGCCGGTCAGGTGGTGGCACTAAGACATCCGCCGCAACCGCTTGCGAGGCTTTGACAGACAATGGCACTGCCCGTGGATGGTCGCTGTCTCCCCATGTCTGTTGCTCTGTCACACAGCCACCCAACCTACCCATCTACACATTACCAGAGCGATGCATCACATCACATGCCTGCAACCACGTTGGAGCCTGCGTGTATTGACGCAACAACCAGACCGACGCTCCTAACGCTTCTGACTCTTCCATGCATGGATGTTTTGCCCGAAGGGAGCAGCACGTATTATTCTTAGCCATTATGCAACCCAAAACAGGGCATCGTGTGAACTGCTTTCATTATATCATCAAAGAGGAGCAACGCAAGACAGCTATCCTATCAACAACGGGTACATCGGCACCATCCACACAACCCTACAGTATCGCACATGATGGGTTTGTCCCCCTTGACATCTATGCTATACTGAGTATCGAAGCCAGCCCTCTGCTGATTTCGTAACCATTGCGTTTGTATACATGTACAGGCGATATCCTCTTGCATGAAACTTCCAGTGTAAGCGTGGCACACGCTTGTCTCTATACAAGTATAGAACAGTCCTAGCGACAATCTACACCGGAGCCGACACAGGAGTAAGTTGTTTGCCTGCTCTTTGATACTAGGGTACACGGGGTCAGTTGCCCCTGCGTACAGCGCACACGGTGCCCTGTTGCTGCCCAAACAGAACGAACTCGATGAACACAGCCTGCCCTAGCACAGAATCGTGACTCGATGCGACCACCACGCCCGACTGTACGCCACACTTTCGCGCTACCTGTTCATACCCATTGTAAGATTGTTAGTTGACACAAGACCTAGCTATGCGCTGATTGTTTGCGTTGATGCGTGACCAGAGAGCACGGTATCGCTCAGGCACAGCATCAGTATTCAGGAGATAACGAGCATGCACGGAGAAACCTTCGTTAATGTTGCAGAATTGGAATCGAAAAATCTTGCCGACTTGCGCGAAATGGCACGCAAGCTAGATATTTCTGGCTATAGTGGGCTGAAAAAGCAAGACCTGATCATGAAGCTCATCCAAGCCCAGACCGAAGAAGCGGGCAATATGCTCAGCGAAGGCATCCTCGATGTCGTATCGGACGGCTTTGGCTTCTTGCGCGGCTACCGCATGTTGCCCGGACAGAACGACATCTATGTGTCGCAGTCGCAGATACGCCGCTTCGGGTTACGCACCGGCGACTTGATTATGGGGCAGGTGCGCCCACCCAAAGAAAGCGAACGCTACCACTCATTGCTGCGCGTCGAACTTATCAACGGCATTGACCCCGAAACCGCCCGCCGCCGCCCATCGTTTGACCAACTCACGCCGATCTTCCCCAACGAACGGCTCTCGCTCGAAACCGAGCAGAACATTCTCTCGACCCGCATCGTTGACCTGATCGCCCCCATTGGGCGCGGGCAACGTGGGCTGATCGTCTCGCCGCCGAAAGCCGGGAAGACGTTGCTGCTCAAGACAATTGCCAACGGTATCACCACGAACCACCCCGAAGCAACGCTGATGGTATTGCTGATCGGCGAACGCCCTGAGGAAGTGACCGACATGCGGCGGAGCGTGCGCGGCGATGTCATCTCCTCCACCTTCGACGAGCCGGTGGAAGACCACACCAAGGTTGCCGAAATGACCCTCGACCGCGCCAAACGGTTGGTGGAAAGTGGTCTTGATGTCGTCATCCTAATGGACTCGATTACCCGCCTCGCGCGTGCCTACAACCTCGATATGCCACCAAGCGGGCGCACATTGTCCGGCGGGATTGACCCAGTAGCTTTGTACCCGCCCAAACGCTTCTTTGGTGCTGCCCGCAACATCGAGAATGGCGGAAGCCTTACGATCATCGCTACGTGCCTTGTGGACACGGGGAGCCGTATGGACGACGTTATTTACGAAGAGTTTAAGGGAACGGGCAACATGGAGCTAATGCTCGACCGTCGCCTTGCCGAGAAGCGCATCTTCCCAGCAATTGACATCCAACGCAGCAGCACGCGCCGTGAAGAATTGCTGCTCGAACCCGAAACCCTCCGGCAGGTCTGGACGTTGCGCCGCATGGTGAGCATGCTCGGCGACAATGAAGGCACAGAACTGGTGCTAGCACGCATGGCAAAGACGCGCACCAACCCCGACTTCCTCGCAACGCTCAGCAAGAATATGTCATAGGACGCACGCCAACCTAAGCACTCAGCCAATCAAGACTGGCTCTTCGGGGTAGCGTACCAATTCGGGGCGGAGTGCTTGGGTTGCTAATGCAACGACAATCGTCAGGGCACCCAGCCGCCCCCAAAACATCACCAGCATGATGATCACTTGCCCCGCCGTGTTCAGGCTCCCCGTCAGCCCTAGGGTCAAGCCGCAGGTTGCAAAGGCAGAAAACACCTCAAAGATAGCCGCATCAAGCCCAATCGTGGGGTTGGTCAGCAGCAGGAGCCACGTTGCCAGCGACACAACGATCAGCGAGATAGTCAGCACAGCACCCGCTTTCTGAATAGACGGCTGCGAGATTTGCCGCCCGCCAACGAATGCCTGTGACCGCCCACGCGCAAAACTCCAAAGCGCAATCGCTAGCACGGCAAACGTCCCAGTTGTCATCCCGCCCCCCATCGAAGCCGGCGATGCCCCGATCAGCATCAGCGGCAACAGCAACATCTGCGAGGCGGGTGTGATCTGATCGAAGGGTTGCAACGCGGCAAAGCCGGCTGTACGGGCGGACACCGATTGGAAAAACGCCAGCATCAGTTGGCGTAACCAGTGTTCGCCGTGCAGCATGCCCCCCACCTCACGCTCAGCCATGAACATGCCTAGCCCCCCCGCCAGCAGCAGGCTGAACGCGACCACCAGCGTAATGCGCGTATGGAGCGACAGCCGCCGGAGCGTGCGCCACAGCAACAGGTCAGAGATGACCGGAATGCCCAGCCCCCCACAAAAAATGACCGTGCCGAGGATCAGGAGCGTGACATTATCAGTCGGGATGCCGTTGGGGTAGTCGGGCGAGCCAGTAAACAGATCGAAGCCTGCGTTACAGAATGCCGATACCGCATGAAAGATCGCATAGAAGAATGCCCGCTCAGCCCCCAGATCATCGCGCCAGTGCAACCACAGCAACAGTGCCCCCACTGCCTCAAAACTGAGCACCCCCAGAATGACCCGCTGCATCAGTTGGAGCACGCCCCCCGGCGACAGTAAGCCAAGGGCGTTGGTCAGGGCGATGCGATCTGCCACGGCGATCCGGCGACCAAGCAAGGCGAAGAATGCCACCGCCATGACCATAAAGCCCACGCCCCCAACCTGAATCAACACTAAGAGCGTGATTTGCCCCAGCAGGCTCAGGTCTTGCGACGGAGTAATGATAGACAGCCCCGTCACCGACAGTGCCGATACCGCGGTGAACAGGGCTTCCATAAACGTCAAGTTACGCTCGGCACCCATACCGGGCAGCAGCAGCAGCAGCGTCCCGACAACGATCAGGCTGGCAAGACCGGCGACAATCCGGAGGGCAGCCGGCAGGGGACGTTGCACCGGATTGTCGCCACGGGGAAACCCGCGCCGCAACGCACGCCACCGCCGCCGCAAGCGGTCGGTGAAGTAAAAGCTCATAATTCGTGCATCCGGGCAAGGTCAGCGTCAGAGCCAATCACGATCAACAGGTCATCATCGGCGAAGGAAAAATCGGCGGGTGGGCTAACGTTCAACTCCTGCCCCCGCTTCACCAGCAACACCGTCACGCCACTGCGCCGCCGCAAGTCCGCTTGGGCAAGGGTGCGCCCAACAAGCGACTGCGGCACGCGCATTTCAGTAATAGCAAAGCCCGGCTCTAGTTCAAGTTGATCAAGCACGTTGGGACCCGACAGCACATTGGCAAGCCGCCGCCCAGCATCGTGTTCGGGCAGCACCACAAGGTCTGCACCAACCCGCATGAGAATATCGTAGTGGCGTTGTGTGCGGGCTTTGCACACCACGCGATGCACCCCCATGGCTTTCAAGGTAACGGTGGTCATCATGCTGCATTCAAAGTTTTCACCGATAGCCACCACCACCGTATCAAAAGCCACAATGTCAATTGCCCGGAGAGCCTCTTCATCCGTTGAGTCCAGCACCACCGCTTGCGTCACACTCTCTGCCGCCTTCTGCACAATCTGTGGGTCAGCATCAATGCCGAGCACATAGTGACCCCGCTTAGCGAGCGTCGTGGCAAGGCTACTGCCAAACCGCCCCAGCCCGATCACAGCAAACTCTTGTTGTTTCCCACCCCGTGGCATGCGTTTTTTCCTCCCATCGGCGATAGTTAGCCGCCTGTGACCAAATGCCGCGTCGCAACAACGTGCCAGACCTATCACACGCGACCTATTGTTATTGTACAACTGACGACAATAAGCCGCCACGCACCAACCCCCCGCCCAACAACCGCTCCGGCGCACCCACACCACCGATGCTGGCACAGCGGCTGTGTGCAAAGGATTTTCACAGCGCAACACGAATATAGGGAAAAACTCCCAATATGCTGTGCAGACTATTGACAAAATTGGTTAAATCAGGTAAGCTATGTCTAGAGAGAAATATTTAGGTTTCAAACTTTTAAAGAAACGGGGAAAATAGTGCAAAACCTATCTCACGCACCGACCATTCACTTGGACAACGCCGCCGAACGCGCCCGCGCCACCGCCGAGATCGCCGATATTCTACGCCACATCACATGGCACGGGCAAAAGCACTCGCTCCATACCCTCAGCCGCCCAGATATTGACCTGACCATTCCGCAGATGGTCACGTTGCTGACGATCCGCGACGTAGGTTCGTGCCGCATGAGCGAGCTTGCCGATGCCACCCGCCAGTCAGCGGGCACCCTGACCGGCATCGTAGACCGCCTCATCGAAGATGGGCTGGTACATCGCGTGCGTGACAACAACGACCGCCGCGTCGTGAAGGTAGAACTCACCTCTGCCGGCTATGAGCGTGTGCGCCGCGTCGAACAAGCCCACCGCGACGACATGGCACGCATCTTGCGTTACTTCGAGAGTAGTCAACTTGACCAACTTCACCGTATGCTGCAACTGTTGCTGCAAGGGCTAGAACACACCTTCTTGCCCGAGTTGCTCCCCGTAGAGCGTCCGGCGCAAAACCTTGACCAATCTGCCTGATCATTGGTACAATAAAGCGGGTAGTAGAGCACACACACGAAGACCATGCGTCGTCGCCGTCGTATCTGGAAAGCCGCACCATGACCGGAGAAACCTCCGAACCTGATAACTCGGAAGTGCAAACGTCGTGGCTCGATCTGGAATTGCCCAGCATCGAGCCACGATCACCATATCATACCCCCGACCCCAACCGGACTGCGCCACCTGCTGATGCTCCATCGTCGTCGGCTGGCACGGTCGCTTGCCCTGATGATACCCCCCCCGTCTTGCCAGAGCGTGCCGCGCTCCTAACGAGCCTCATGACGGCAGCCGCCAGCTTGACCGGTATTCGTACCACCAATCGGCTACTCGCCCAGACAGTCACGGCAACCCTGCAAGCCCTCCCCCAGTTCAATAGTGCCACCATCTGGCTGTTACACCACCGCACACGCAAACTACACCTTGCCGCCTCAACCGGGTTAGAGCAGTGTCTCGATGTGATAAGCGAATTGCAAAGCGTGCATGTGCGTGTCGGCGAAACCCGCATTGGGCAAGCGGTCAACCAGTCAGATGTCATCATTGACCGCACGGTGAGCGAGCAGCACATCAGCGACCAGATCGCCCGCAACTGGGGCAGTAACTTGCTGGCGGTGTGGCAACCCGCCGCCGTTCATCACGACATCTGCTATGTCCCGATTACCGTGGGCGACCACCCGCTAGGGGTGCTGACTATCGCCCGTTCATACCCCATGCACCCCGATGAGGACGACTTGCACGCGCACCCGCTCAACGACGCGGATGTTGCGTTGCTGCGTGATGTCCTCCCGATCTACGCCAGTCTGCTGGCACAGATGATCGAAGTGCATCAGCGGTATGACCAAGAACGCCGCCACCGCGACCGCCTCGATGCCTTCGATGCCGTTGTGACCGCCATCAGCACCGCCACCGACCTGAAGGACATGCTCGCCAGCGTGCTGCGCGTCATCATCAGCCTCACGCACGTCGAAAGCGGCGCAATCTTCTTGCTCGACCCAGTGACCGACCAAGTGAGCCTTGGTGCCAGCGAAGACCTGCCCCCCAACTATGCGGCAAGTGCCCAAGCGATGCCCGTCGCTGGCGCGATGTGCGAAGAGGTGCTGCGCTATGGGCAACCAATGCTGCGCCCCTTGATCGAGGAACGCGGCGAGGGAATGCTGCTTGAGCACGGGCTAGACAACTGCGCGTACATCCCGCTCCTTGCCGGTGGCACCGTGGTGGGCACCCTCGCGCTCTACAGTTCTGCCGAGTTAATCCACGACTTGGACATCTCACGCCTGATGCCGCTCGGCAACCAGATCGGCTTTGCCATCGCCAACGTGCGGCTCTATCAAGATAGTAGCCTCGAACGCTACAAGCTGACTACCGTCATCAATAGCATCGCCGACGGCATTGTGCTGTGCGATAGCAGCGGGCGGCTCGTGCTGGCAAACGAAGCCGCCGTGCAGCTCTTGAGCCTGAACGACCTTGTTGCTGGGCAACCGCTCGACATTACCCACGACTTCCATGCCGTTACCAACCTCGAAGGTGAGGTGCTACACCCCGAACAGTTCCCACTGACGCGTGCGCTGGCTGGCGAAACCTTTCACAACTACCGCATTCTGCTACGCGACACCACCCAGCAAGAGATGGTGTTGAGCTTCAGCGGTGCGCCAGTGCAAGCTGACACGGCTATCCCCGAAGGAGCCGTGATCGTCTTCCGCGACACCACCGCACTGTACCGCCAAGAACGAGCCAAGGATGACTTCCTTGCCAGCACCGCCCACGAACTGCGTGCGCCACTCGCCGCCGTGCGGAGCTATGCCGAATTGCTGCTACGCCGCGAACAGAAGCGCACCGAAGGCGATGCCCGCGACATGCGCGGGTTGACTATTCTGGCGCAACAGGTGGGGCACATGCTGCAAATGGTGGACAACCTGCTTGATGTGTCACGCCTCGATGCGGGACAGGTAGACCTGCAACTGCAAGCCGTCAATCTGTTGCTGATTGGCGGGCAGGTGATAGACCAGCAACGCCCCGCCGCTGGCGACCGTGAGTTGTTGCTCGACAGTAGCGACCCCGAAGTGTGGGTGCGCTGCGATGCCATGCGCGTGCGGCAGGTGATGACCAACCTGATCAGTAACGCTATGAAGTACAGCCCCCCCGATAGCCCGGTACGCCTCCGCATTGAGCGGCGCAACGACCCGCAACCCATGGCTGTCGTGTGCGTCACCGACCGTGGGGACGGTCTCAGCCCTGAACAGCAGCAACGCCTCTTTCAACGCTTCACACGCTTCAAGAGCCGTCGCGCCGAGGGCTTGGGGTTGGGGCTATACCTCAGCCGCGAGTTTGTGCAACGGCACGGCGGCACCATTTGGGTCGAGAGTGAACCGGGCGAGGGGAGTAGCTTCTGCTTCACTCTCCCGATCAGCAACGAGGAATAGGCATGCACTTCAAAGATTATGTTGCCCAGCTCCCCGCCTACAAACCAGCCAAGCTGACCGCTGTGCAAACACAGGGAGTCACCAAGCTGTCATCGAACGAAAACCCGCTCGGACCTTCGCCCAAAGCGATTGCCGCGATGCACGAAGCCCTGCACACCCTGCACCGCTACCCCGACTCATCGGCGGCGGCGTTGCGGGCTGCGCTTGCCGAACGCAACGACCTTGCCCCAGAGATGGTACTCTGCACCAACGGCTCCGACGAAATGGTGCAAATGCTCTGCCTTGCCATGCTGCGCGAGGGCGACGACGTGGTGATGATGAACGGCACGTTTATCAGCTATTTGCTGCGTACCCTCCAGATGGGCGCGACCCCCATACGGGTACCCCTGCGCGACTATACCCACGACCTGCCCGCGCTAGCGGCGGCGGTCACGCCGCGTACCCGCGTGCTCTTCGTGTGCAACCCGAACAACCCGACCGGCACCACAGTGGGGGCAACCGACGTAGCGGCACTGCTGGCGGCAGTCCCCGATGATGTGCTCGTCGTGCTCGACGAAGCCTACTACGAGTTCGCCACCCGCCCCGACTTTCCCAACGTGCTGCCTGAACTTCGCAACGGACGCAAAAACCTGCTGGTCATGCGCACCTTTGCCAAGCTCCACGGGTTGGCAGGGCTACGCATTGGGTACGCCTTCGGGCACCCGGACTTGCTGACCTATTTGGGCAAGGTTCGCAACACCTTCAACGTCAACACCCTTGCACAGGTCGCCGCCCACGCCGCCCTCGACGACCACGAGCACATCGGGCAATCGCTGGCGCACGCCGCCGAAAGCCGTGCCTACTTTGCACGGGTACTCCCGCCGCTTGGTCTTCACCCCATCCCGAATGAAACCAACTTTTTCGCGCTCAATGTGGGCGACGACAACGCCGTGAGCGATGGACTGCGCGAACGCGGCTTTACCGTGACACCGCTCGCCGGATGGGGCGTGCCGGGGTGCATCCGCGTGTCGTTTGGTACAATGGAACAGAACGAGCAGTTTGTTGCCGCGTTGCAGGCAGTACTGGCAGAGGTGCAGCCAGTTGTCCCGGCACCCTAGCAGGCACCAGCAAAGGCACACCCGTCTATGCTCCCTGAACGGCTGGCAGGTTACTTGCGCTATATCGAAAGCATCGCGCAGCAACCCCCAAATCACTGGAACGGGTTTTATGTCACCCAGTTAGAACACATGGCATTTGGGCTACGGTTTCAACTGGCATTTGCCAGCTATGCCCTCGCCGCGCTTGCCCGCCACCCGGCGGTCAGCTTTGACGAACAGGCGCGTGCCCGCGACGCGCTCGCCGCCCTCATCACGCGCATGCAGCAACGGCGCGTGTGGGCGTACTGGGCAATCCGTGCCGCCCAGTACGATCTGACCACCGACCCAGTCGCGCACGGCAACGCCGAATACAGTGCCCACCTTGCAATGATGCTCGGTGCGTACCGCGCCGCAGGTGGCGATGATCGCTTCGATGAACCGTTCGGGCTACGCTGGGCACCGGAAGAATACTACAGCTATAGCCACCACAGCCTCATCGAGACACTCGCCCAACAGATGCGTGCCAACCCCATGCACGCCGTCGAAAGCACCCCCGAAGAAATCCGGGTGACCTGTATGTGCTTCGTCCTGTGGGCACTGCGCCTGTACGACCAGCAGCACAACACAACCTATGCCGCTCTCGGCGACGAGTGGCTAGCATTCGTCCAGAAACGACTCCTCGCGCGTGCGCCCCGCCTGCTTAGCCCAAGTGTCTTTATCCCCACCTATCAACGTCGCCCCCGCATCCTTTCATCAGCGGGCATGAGTGTCGTTGATGCCCAAGTCTTGGCAGCACTCCACCCGCTCTACCCCGACTTTACCACACCGCTCGTCGAGCGGTTTCTCCGCAATATCCGGCATGACAACGGACACGCCTACGTTCCTACCAACCAGACATGGGAACGCCGCGAAGTGTCCGACCAGACGCTTGCTACTGCGTTTGCCTACCTGCTCGCCGTCGAACTCGACGACCACGACCTCGCAAACGCGCTACTCGCATACACCGACGCAACCTTCGCCCCCACCGACAACCAAGACCAACGCTCCTATACCGGCGGACTTTCGGCACTCTACACCACGGCAGTCGTGGCACTTGGCGAGGCAGGTGGACTAGACCGGCTCTTGCACCCCCAGCACACCCTTCCCCCGCAAGCACCACCAGCCCCGCAAGATGATGTCTCTGAGACACACAAGGAGTAAGCTATGCACGATCAGACGGCGGAACATCAACGGTTGGTTGAGACACGCAGCGGCACAGCAGACTGGAAGCACTGGGGACCGTACTTGAGCGAGCGTGCGTGGGGCACGGTACGCGAAGACTACAGCGCAAACGGCGACGCATGGAACTACTTCCCGCACGACCATGCCCGTAGCCGTGCCTATCGGTGGAATGAGGACGGACTCGCGGGCATCAGCGATAGCCAGCAGTTTCTGTGCTGTGCGCTCGCCCTCTGGAACACACACGACCCGATACTGAAAGAGCGTATCTTCGGGCTGACCGGACCGGAAGGCAACCACGGCGAGGACGTGAAGGACTACTACTTTTACCTCGACAGCACGCCGACCCATTCGTACATGAAACAACTGTATAAGTACCCGCAGGTCGCCTTCCCCTACGACAACCTCGTTGCCGAGAACGGTCGGCGGGGCTACAACGATCTTGAGTATGAGCTATTCAATGCGCTGGAAGACGACTGGCGCGCGAATCGGTACTTCGATGTCGTTGTTGAATATGCCAAAGCCGATGCCGAAGACATTTTGTGCCGCATCACCATTACAAACCGGGGGAGCGACCCTGCGCCAGTGCATGTGCTGCCCCACTGCTGGTATCGCAACGTCTGGTCGTGGAACGAGGGCGGCATCGCGCCGCGCCTGCGCGAAACCGCACCGGGCACCGTCGAGCTGACACACCCTGAACTGGGCAAACGCTGGTGGTATGTGCAACCCGACGGCGACACGACTCCACCGCTCCTATTCACCGAAAACAACACGAATACTGACCGTCTCTTTGGCTACCCGAATGGTAGCTCCTACGTCAAAGACAGTATCAACGATACCGTTGTTCACGGCGCAGAGGATCGCATCAACCCGGCACAGGAAGGCAGCAAAGTCGCCGCGCACTACCATACCACCGTTGCGCCGGGTGCCAGCTACGTGGTCTACACGCGCCTGACCGACCAAGCCAGTAGCGACCCCTTTGCCAATGCCGCCGCCGTCTTCGCGCAACGGATCGCCGAGGCTGACGCATTCTATGCGACGTTTCACGGCGACAAGCTGACGGACGATGAAAAACTGGTGCAACGGCAAGCGTTCGCGGGTATGCTCTGGACAAAACAGTTCTACTACTATGACGTTGACCGCTGGCTGAAGGGCGACCCCGGTCAGCCCGCCCCAGAGCGTACCGATGCCTTCTCCCGCAATACAACATGGCAGCACATGTATGCCGCCGACATCCTCTCGATGCCGGACAAGTGGGAATACCCGTGGTTTGCCGCATGGGACCTCGCGTTCCACTGCTTGCCACTCGCCATGGTAGACCCAGACTTTGCCAAGCAGCAGCTGTTGCTGCTGGGGGCTGCCCGCTACCTGCACCCCAACGGACGGGTGCCCGCCTACGAATGGAACTTCAACGACGTAAACCCGCCCGTCATTGCGTGGGCTGTGATGCGCGTCTACCAGATCGAACGCGAGCTGTACGGCACGGGCGATCTGAACTTCCTCGAACGTGCCTTCCACAAGCTCGTCCTCAACTTTACGTGGTGGATCAACCGTGAAGACCCCGACGGGAACAACGTCTTCGGCGGCGGCTTCCTTGGTCTCGACAACATCGGCATCTTCGACCGGAGCGCACCGCTCCCCATCGCCGGACACCTCGAACAGAGCGACGGTACAAGCTGGATGGCAATGTTCACCATGAACATGATACAGATTGCCGCCGAACTCGCCTATCACAACCCCACCTACACCGACATCGCCTACAAGTTCTTTGAGCACTTCTTCTACATTGCCGACGCAATGAACCGTATCGGCGGCGACACCGACCTGTGGGACGACGAGGACGGCTTCTACTACGACGTGCTGCATACCGACAGCGGCGAGCGTATCCCGCTCAAGGTACGCTCGATGGTGGGGCTGATCCCACTCTACGCCACGTTCACCATTACGTACAAGCACATGGAACAGCTACCACTCATCTCCGAGTGGCTCAACCGCTTGTACACCCGCCGCCCGCAATTGGCACGGCTCATTTCGGCGTGTACCGAACCGGGGCGCGGTGCCAACCAGTTGCTTGCCGTAGTACGGGGGCAACGCCTGCGGCAAATCTTGCTGCGCCTGCTCGACGAAACCGAGTTTCTGTCTGAATATGGGGTGCGGGCACTGTCGGCATACCACCGCGACAACCCGTATACTTTCATGGTGGGGCAAAACTACTACGAGGTGCGTTACCTGCCCGCCGAGTCGGATAGCGGGCTGTTTGGGGGCAACTCCAACTGGCGTGGTCCCATCTGGTTCCCCGTCAACTACCTGATCCTTGAGTCACTTGAGATGTTCGCCCAATACTACGAAGACGACTATCGTGTCGAGTGCCCGGTGGGGTCTGGCACCTTCCTCACACTCGATGCAACCGCGCACGAACTGATGCACCGCCTCGTGCATATTTTTGTCTGCGACCCGCAGAAGGACGGGCGGCGCGCGGTGTTTGGTGGCAACGACTACTTCCAGCACGACCCGCACTGGCGCGACTGCATCCCGTTCTATGAATACTTCCACGGCGATAACGGCGCAGGGGTGGGTGCCAGCCACCAGACCGGCTGGACCGGGCTTGTCGCGCTCTTGCTGTACCGCATTGGGCACAGTGACGCGATCAGAGACACTGAATAGGCTAGCCGCCCCGGTAGGCTGGCACCTCAGTGTACCCATAGTCACCCGCCGCACCGGCGGCGAGGTCGCTAGCTGAGCAACAGGTCATCGAGATCAGCCGCCGCTGGAACACCCAGCAGGCGGTTGATCTTGTCTAGCCGCGCCTCGACGTGAAGCATCTGGGCATAGACATGCTCGCGCACTTCAGGCGATGCCGTAGGTTGCGAATGGTATTCGCGGAGGAGTTGTTGCCGCTCACGGAGGAGTTGCTGCTGCTTGCGTTGCAGGTGGCGGCGCGTCACGGGCGGGGGTCGCCCGACAACTGTACAGAGTTCCGTCAAGTGTTCATCTACCGCGTCGTAGTCTGCCCGCTGCAAGGCGTGCTCGAGCAGGTCAATCAGGCTTAACAGTGTCGGCGCAGAGCGTGGGACGTGAGGGTTCATGTCATTTTCGCCAGTGTCTATCGTGCGAGCCACACTGCATTATGCCGCGTGTGCCAACCCGAACAACCTTGATATTAGCACGATTATACCACAGACCTGCGTAGGCTTGGCACGCGCCCCAGCGGGCGACCAGCGGCGAATTGCGGCGCGTGCAGAAAGCGTAAACTGTGCTATACTGTAGCAGCAGAGATGCCTGCAAGCGCAGGGGGCAAATGCTATGCCCCCTGTTTCAGTGCAAACCGGTGACTAGGGTACCATTCTATGTTTGATAACCTTTCTGACCGTCTGCAAACGGTCTTTCAAAAACTGGGCAGCAAGGGCACCCTCAACGAGGACGATGTGCGTGAGGGGATGAAAGAGGTACGCCGTGCTCTGCTCGAAGCTGACGTCAACTACAAAGTGGTGAAAGACTTTGTGGGGCGCGTTACCGAGCAAGCCATCGGCGAGGAAGTCACGAAAAGCCTCACACCCCACCAGCAGATCGTGAAGATCGTCAACCAAGAACTGGTCGCGCTCCTCGGTGACACCATGGTGCCGCTGGGCGAAGCTCGCCCCGGTCCGACCATCATCATGCTGGTGGGCTTGCAGGGTACTGGCAAGACGACACTTGCCGCCAAACTCGCGCTCTACCTCCGCAAGAAGGGCAAGCGCGTGATGCTGGCAGCCTGTGACGTGTACCGCCCGGCAGCTATCACGCAACTCGAAACCCTCGGTAAGCAACTCAACATCCCGGTCTACAGCGAGGGCACCGACGCGAACCCGCCCGACATTGCGCTCCGTGCGCTCGAAGCGGCACGCCAACAGGTTGCCAACGTGTTGATCATTGACACCGCCGGACGCTTGCAGATTGACGAAGCCCTGATGCACGAGTTGCAACAGATCGAAGCCAATGTCCACGCCACCGAACGCCTCTTGATCGTGGATGCTATGACTGGGCAGGAAGCTGTCCGTGTCGCCGAAACCTTCAACGCGCAGATTAACCTGACCGGCGTAGTGATGACCAAGATGGACGGCGATGCCCGTGGTGGTGCCTCGCTGTCGGTGCGTGCCGTGACGGGGTTGCCGATCAAGTTTCTGAGCACGGGCGAAAAAGTCGAACTGAATACCATCCAAGAGTTTCACCCCGACCGCCTTGCTTCGCGTATCCTCGGCATGGGCGACGTGCTCACACTCATCGAGCGTGCGGAACAAGCCTTCGATGAGGACGAGACCCGCCGCATGGAGAAGCGACTCCGCAAGGGCAAGTTCGATTTCGAGGATTTCCTCAATACCATGCAGCAGATGCGGCGGCTCGGTCCGTTGCAGAAGATCATGGAGATGCTCCCCGGCATGGGGCAACTCGCGCGGGACGAGGAACTGGTAGACGAGCGGCAACTTAAGCGCGTTGAGGCGATGATCCTCTCGATGACCCCGCAAGAACGCCGCCACCCGGAGATTATCCAGCGGAGCCGCCGCGAACGGATTGCACGCGGGAGCGGCACATCCGTCCAAGAAGTCAATGCGTTGCTCAAGCAGTTTCAGCAGATGCAGCGCATGATGAAGCAGATGGCGGGCGGGGGCAAGAGCAAGCGCAAAGGCAAGCGTGGGGGCGGTAGCCCTGACCAGTTCGACCCGCAAGAACTGCTGAAGATGCTCAACAAATAACGTTCGTAGCTATTGACTCACTTGACTCACAGGAGGAACAGAACACACAATGGTTCGTATTCGTTTGCGCCGCATGGGCAAGACCAAACGCCCGACCTACCGTATCGTTGTCGCTGACCAGCGTTCGCCGCGTGACGGGCGGTTTATCGAGATTGTCGGGCACTATGACCCCGTGCGCCAACCCAAGGTGCTCGAAATCAAGCACGACCGGGTACGCTACTGGATCGGCGTGGGGGCACAGCCCTCCGAGTCGGCAATGAAACTGCTCAAGCAAGTGGGACTAGTGGATGAAGCGGGCAACCTTGTACCCGCAGAGGCTCCGCCCGCGACGAGCGATGCGCCCGCAGAAGCTCCGCCCGCGACGAGCGATGCGCCAACCGATGCGCCGACGGCAGACCCTGCTGAGACCGCCGCCGCTGCTGCGGTATCGTAGCTGACCGGGTGCCCTGCCCACCAGCAGAGGGTCACAAACAGACAGGTAGACGTATGAAAGAACTGCTCGAATACATCACACGCTCGCTCGTGGATAACCCCGATGCCGTCGAAATTAAGGAACGAACCGGCAAGCATGCCATCACCTACGAAGTGACGGTGCATCCCGATGACACGGGGAAGATTATTGGGCGGAGCGGACGGGTTGCCAAGGCTATCCGTGATGTGATGGGCGTGGCAGCCGTGCGCCACAACCGCCGCGTCAACGTGGATATTAAGTAACGACCCTACGCATGACATCCCCCCCTGACGAATACCTGCTGATCGGGCAGATCGTGGCAGCCCACGGTCTGCGCGGTCAGGTCAAGCTACGGGCATTCACTGACCGCCCCGATCACATTCAGCAGCACGTTCGCACCGTCTTTGTCGGCGAGCACCGCAGACCCCATCGCCTCCTCGCACTGCACCAACCCAAACCGGGGGTGCTCATCTTCACGCTGAGTGACATTACTGACCGCACAGCCGCCGAAGACCTGCGCCGCGAAGAAGTCTACATTGCCGCCAACGAAGCCGCCCCCCTTGATGAGGATGAGTACTTCCTGCACGACTTGTACGGCTTGCGCGTCGAGCGTGAAGATGGCGAAACGCTCGGCACAGTGCGCGAGGTTATCGAGACCGGGGCAAACGATGTGCTGATCGTGAAGCGTACAAGCGGCGGTGAACTGCTACTCCCGGTCATCCGCGATGTTATTGTACATCTGGATGTCGGTGGGGGGCGCATGGTGGTGCGGCTTCTCGACGGTCTCGCGTAGGCGACGACGTGGGGCAGCACGCAGGAGCATTAGGCTTGCTGCGCGAGACGCTACCGGGGGAGACGGCGGCGGGTTGCTCGCGCTAGTGGTCGTCTTGTGACAATGCCCGCGCCCACGACGGGTCGGGTTGTCCTGCGATCACGGCGGGGAGGCTCAGTTGGAAGGTCGCGCCCTGTTGGGCGTGGCTGAAAGCTGCTAGGTTCCCGTTGTGTCGCTGCACAATGCCATAACTCAATGCCAACCCCAACCCAGTGCCGTCGGCACGCGTCGAGTAGAACGGCTCGAAGATTTTCTCCAACTCTTCAGGCGGAATGCCCCGCCCAGTGTCCTTAAAGCTCACCACAACCTGTAAGCCGCTCGTTTCGGCATCGTCAAAGGTAGAGGCAACCGAACGCTCGACGGCAGTCACCTGCGAACGAATGACCAGCGTACCACCGTCGGGCATCGCATCAGCAGCATTTTCAATCAGCGACTCACACACCTGACGCAAATGGCTACTGACCCCAAAAACTGGCGGGAGGTCGGCTTCCAATTCGCGCACAACGTGAATGCCCCGCTCGGTGAGCATCGGCTGGAGATACTCCGTGACCTGCTCAAGCATGGGGTTGACATTGAGCAGGCGTAAGCCCTCGTTGTAGGGGCGGTGGAAGTCGAGCATACGCTGCACCACGCGAATCATCTGCTCCACCTCTTGCCGTGCCAGCAGCAGATAGTGTTGCTGCGTGCCATTGCCGTTGGTGCCCGTATCCTCGTTCGTGGTGGAGTGGCGGGCACGGCTCGTCAGCAGGTGCAGCGAGTTGTGGACTGCCTGTAGCGGGTTGTTCATATGGTGCGCCAACCCGGATATAAGACGGCTGGCGGCGAGTAGCTTCTCGTTTTGCCAGATACGCCGCAGGCTTTCCCAGAGGTAGGCAGTGTCCCGCATCACGACCATGGTATAGTGCGCCTGCTCGACAGTGAGCGGCGACACGCTGGCAATCAGGGGCGCGTGTTGCTCGTGGCGGGGCACCAGCAAAGCCGGGGCGTTACTCTTCAACTGGGGTATGCTCAAGTATTGCCCATGCTGCACCGCAACCGTACAGCTATGTTGCTGCGTTTGATAGAGTGCCGGGAACAATGTCTGGGGGGCATGCGTCACAAGTTCAGCGCAGGTATACCCACTGAGGGACTCGGCGGCGGGGTTGGCGGTTAGGACTGCACGACCGTCAGCGTCCAGCAGAAAGACGGCTTCAGACATTTGGGCGAATATCGCCTGACAAACGTGTGCAGGAGGTGATTGGTGGTCAGACCACGCAGACGGGGCGATGGCAGCGGACCGCTCGTTGTGTTCAAGATTGCGAGCATCCATAGTGTAAACTGCCGTTTCGTGCGGTGCAAGCGCACCGGGTATAGTTATGTCTAGCTCTGATGTCTCCGTTGCAATTCAGTGTAAATATCGTCTAGGGCAACGTGCTGGTTTGCCAGCAACACAAGCAAATGGTACAGCAGATCGGCGGCTTCGTAGGTCACTTCGTCTTGGGCACCGTTCTTGGCGGCGATCACCACCTCGGTTGCCTCTTCACCGATTTTCTTGGTAATGCGATCAACGCCCCCACGCAGCAATTTTACCGTATACGACGGCGACGTATTATCCGCATCGTGGGGGGGGTGCTGGGCTTGCGCGTGCCGCTCACCAATCAGGTCAACGAGACGGGTCAAGATGATACTGGCGGGCACACGCTGCATGGTTGTGCCATCGTCGAGCGACCGGTGAAAACAGGATGGTTGCCCAGTGTGGCAGGTCGGTCCGGCGGGTTCTGCCAGCACCAACAGGGCATCGCCGTCGCAATCTTGGCGCATCTCGACCAGTCGCAACCAGTTGCCACTCGTTTCGCCTTTCGTCCACAGTTCTTGGCGGCTACGGCTCCAGAAGGTCACGCGCCCGCTCTGGTGGGTACGCTGCACCGCCGCTTCGTTCATGTAGCCGAGCATGAGCACCTCACCGCTCCGGGCGTGCTGCACAATTGCCGGAATTAACCCCTGTGCGTCATACTGCACCAAACGGACTCCTCTCGCTGTTCACTCCCGTGGGTAGCACCCTTCAATAACACCCTAGATGGCACCTTGAATGGCACATGCACCAAACCAGCGCAATGGCACGCTAGTGCCAGAAATGCCGCTGCCCCGTAAACACCATTGCCGCCCCCGCCGCATTGACAGCAGCGATCACTTCGTCATCACGCACCGACCCACCCGGTTGCACCACCGCAGTTGCGCCCGCGGCGAGTGCCGCCTGCACGCCATCGGGGAAGGGGAACATCGCATCACTTGCCACCACCGAACCCGCGAGCGATAACCCCGCCTGCTCAGCTTTCCAGACGGCGATGCGGGCACTATCCACGCGGCTCATCTGCCCTGCCCCAATGCCCAGCGTGCGGTCTGTTGCCGCGTACACAATCGCATTCGATTTGACGTGCTGCACAACCCGCCACGCAAAGCGCAACGCCTGTCGTTCGGCATCGGTGGGCTGCCGTTGCGTGACCACCTGCCAGTTGGCTTCTTCGCGCGGGTCGTGATAGTCAGGCTGTTGCAGCAGCACGCCCCCCGGCACGCTGTGCAAATAGAGCGTATCCGCCTGCTGGATCGGCGCGAGCACCCGCAAGAGCCGCCGTTGCTTCTTCTGTTGCAACAGGTTCAGGGCGGCGGGGGCGTAGTCGGGGGCGATGATGATCTCAGAAAAGATTTCGTTGATCGCCTCCGCAAGGGCTTCGTCCACAGGAGCGTTCACCACAATAATGCCCCCAAACGGCGATTTGGGGTCGGTTGCGAGGGCGTGCTCCCACGCCTGCAAGAGCGTCGGCGCGACTGCAACGCCACACGGGTTGGTATGCTTGAGGATCGCCAGTGCCATGCCATCACGCACATCGAAGGCTTCAATCAGCGATTGGGCAGCAGCAATATCAAGAATGTTGGTGTACGAAAGCTCCTTCCCGTGCAACTGCGTGAAGAAATCGAAGAACGAGCCATACAGCGCGGCTTGCTGGTGCGGGTTTTCGCCATACCGCAACGTCGCGGCACGTTGCCACGCCAGCGGCAGGGTCTGCGGGAACGCTTCGGTATTGAGATAGCCCGCAATCGCTGCATCGTAGGCAGCAGTATGGGCGAAGGCTTTCGCGGCAAGCTGCTGGCGGAGACTGGCGGGCACGGCTCCGTGCCGCAGGGCTTCGACGACCCGTTCATAGTCGGCGGGGTCTACGACCGGAATAACATCCGGGAAGTTCTTCGCCGCCGCCCGCACCAGCGCAACCCCACCAATATCAATCTGCTCAAGGGCTTCGGTCAGGGTCACGTCGGGGCGGGCTATCGTGGAGGCAAAGGGGTATAGATTGACGACCACCATGTCGAACAGGGCAATGTGGTGTTCTTCAAGCTGCTGGCGGTGTACAGGGAGGTCGCGGCGGGCAAGAATGCCCCCATGGACGGCGGGGTGCAGTGTCTTGACACGTCCATCAAGGATTTCAGGGAAGCCTGTCACTTCGCTAATGGTACGGCAGGCAATACCTGCGTCGCTGATCATTTGGTGGGTCTTGCCTGTTGAAACGAGTTCAACATCCATGGCACGGAGGGCATCGGCGAGGGCAACCACGCCCTGTTTGTCCCACACACTGAGCAGTGCTCGCACTGTTGGCTCCTTCGCTGTTCTGCTCGGCGAAGCACACGGACAGCCCCGTGTGCAACTAACTCAGTAACTCCTCGGCACGTTGGCGCATTTCGCGTGCCATGCGGCGGGCGCGGTCTGCCCCGACAAGTGCCGAAAGAGACTGCTCAAGATGCTGCACCACGCGGTTCATCTGGGCAAGGTCTGCCGACGCGGGGTCATTCACATTCGCAAGGGTGCATGCATCGCGCACCAATGCCGCTGCATTGCCGCCCACAACTGCCCCCATAATGCGCTCTAATTCAGGAATGACCCGCCCTTCAGCGAGCAGGCTGCGTTCCTCAATGAGACCGCTGGCAAGCAACTGGGCGATTATCTCGCGGGCACGCTCAGCACCAAGGTTGCTGCGCTGGGCAATTTCCTGCACACTGTTCTTGCCGTTGACCATCGTCAGCACGCGCCACTCTTCCGCTTCAAGGTTGATTTCCGTCGTGCCCGACGATGGGTTGGGTATCAGGCGCGGCACCATTGTGAGGGGTGGCAGTGCGTCGGCTTCGCCTGCGGGGTGCTGGGCAACCCATTCCTCTTGGTAGGCAATGCCTTCCATAATGATCAGCTCGTTGCTGACGTTAATCGTCACGGCAGGTGGTTCCTTGCCGTCGTAGAGCTGGAACGGACCGGCGGTGAGGGTGAAGAACGTGTAGATGGCATCGAGGGGAGCCATACCGGGCAACTCAGCAGCAACGATTTTGCCATCGCGGAAGTAAATCCAACCATCGAGGTGCTGAGAACCGCGTTGCCCGGTAATATGGACACCGCCCGTCTTTTTGCTCAGGTCTACCAGCTGGATAATGTCCGTCAGGGGAAACTCGAGCAAGTCCCCCTGAAGCGACGAGCTACCGTTCATGCTCACGTTTCTACCGCCCTACAGTTTACTGATAACCAGTTTGCTGATCGCCTTCAAGGTATCGAACACGCCGGTACCAACCGGGGCAACTGCCTCATAACGCACCCAGTTCATGCCATTGAGATAGCGGTCAAGGACATTGACCGGGAGCGCATTGGGTAGGTCGCGCTTGTTATACTGCAACACAATGGGAAAGTCTTTAAACTGCTTGTTTTGGCGGGTGATGTTGACTGCCAGTTCTTTCAAGCTTTTGATGTTTTCTTCGAGCTTGTCGCGCTGCGAGTCAGCGACAAAGACGACCCCATCAGCACCATTAAGCACCGCCACACGGGTGCGTTCGTAGAGCACCTGCCCCGGTACCGTATAGAGGTGAAACCGCGTTTGGAAGCCGCGCACCTTGCCGAGGTCAAGCGGCAAGAAGTCGAAGAAGAGGGTCCGTTCCGTCTCAGTTGCGATAGAAAGCAAGTCGCCTTTCGCGTCTTGCGGAACCTGCGAGTGGATGTACTGTAGGTTAGTTGTCTTGCCGCACATCCCCGGTCCGTAATACACAATCTTACAGTGTATTTCGCGTGCGGCTACATTGATGAGTGCCATTGTTCTCTCGCCCCTGAATCTATCCAGTGCAGGCACCCCAGTACCTGATACTGCAAGACCCTCCAGACAGGAGACTGCTGCCGGCGCCCTGCGTTCACTGCTGCACACCCTGCACAGAGCAGGCACCAATGCCCGGTAGGGACTGGCAACTAGTCTTTGAACAACAAGTCAATCGTGTCTTCCATGGACGTGCGAAATGATGCCCCCAGCACTTCATCGCGTGCTTTGTGTTGCTGGCGCACGCGATCAAGCACCGAAGCAAGTTCATCGGTGGCTTTTTTGGTCAACACCTTGACTAAACCGATGTGCGTCCCCTTGTTGAAAATGACACACAATATCCATTGTTCTTCGATCAGGGCAATAAAGATATTCTCACGAACGCCCTGCTGGAAGAGCATGCGAAAGTCTTTTTCACGCAGCAACTTCGCAACTTCCCGCGATGATGCAAAGGTACCTGCGATCAGCGCACCCAGAGCTGTAATGTCTTGCCGTACGCCATCACCACGCGAGACGATGACCTGCCCGCTTTTATCGAGCAGCAACGCGTAGTTGCCGCCGGTATCTTCCACCAGATGACTGAGACACTCTTCGATCTGGTTGATCTCCTCAGTCGGCACAATCAAACTTGTGAGTTGCGGATCCATCGTTACCTGCCTTATTCACCAGAGGGCTGTGGGCGGATGCCCGGTTAGTACTGGTAGTATTATAGCATACTGCGCTTTAAATCGCCTCAAGCGCATCCAGCAATTCATCGCGGTGGAGGGCAACAAGAAAACGTACTTGCCCAATTTCCTCCACGCTCATCGTCACGATCAACAGCATCGCCTCATCGTTGATCGGCTCGATCAAGACCAGCCCCTCTTCGTACTCAACAATAGTCTGCATTGTTGCACCGCGGTTAATCTCGCGCCCCAGCGCGTCTGCCATAGCCAACCCGTTCGATGCCACCGCCCCGATGGCATCTACATCTACGTGGTGCTCGGCAATGCTCTCGATTAGCAACCCGTCATTGGCAACGACTGCTGCAAGCTCCACGCCATCTAATGCACGGAAGCGCACCAATACGTCGCCGAGCGTGCTACTATGCTGCTCTTGCATGCTCATCCTGCTTACTCCGTCTACCAAAACGGCGATAGCATCCCACGCCATCACACAGGGCACAGTGCATCGCAATGGGATCAACCTTGCCGTAGGATAACACACCCGCGCAAACGTGTCTAGTCACCGCGATACGGGGCGACACGCGACAGAGCACCGCCCCGCCCACCCCGCGCCGCTTGCCTTCGTGCCGCACCGGGGCGGCGGAGAACGGGGCTTGCACCCCGTGGTACAATGCATGTGCAACAATTACATATCAATGAAGAGGACTGGTCTGCGTTGCCCTGCTCTGCAATCCTCTCCAACTCCTGTTGACAAGTGTGTTAAGCTATGCTATTATCTATAGTCGCAACACACAGACAGGAGTATTGTGCTTTGGCTCACACAACAAAACGCCGCCCGCAACCACTGAGCCGCCCGCCAATCTGCCCTAAGCACAGTGCCCTGCTGTACGTAACCGAGTCATAACCTTTTCGTAGAAGGAGACACTCACCTGGTGTCAGTTTTGGAGTACCCATGCTGGATGACCAGGTCGGGTGTTTTGTGCTTGATACGTCTTATCGGCATTACCGGGTAGGGTGTTCGTTGCGTTCGGTTTCACGAGCACGGCACGAACCCCACATCACGAGAGAGGTACCTATGCCCCCATTGATCGAAACAGTTGTACTCCAGCCGTTGATTTCGCCGATGGAAACCAGCCCTCAGGGTCAGCGTCGCCCCCAGATCGAGCGGCGAACATTCGCTCGCATCAAGGATACCATTCAAGTACCGCGCCTGATTGACACCCAGACCCGAAGCTTCGATTGGTTCATGAACGAAGGGTTGCGCGAGCTTCTGGACGAAATATCGCCCATCACTGACTTCACGGGCAAAAATCTAGAACTGCGCTTCCTCGACTATGCCTTCAGCGAACCACGCTTTAGCGAGTTTGAGTGCCGCGACCGTGACCTGACCTATGCCACGCCACTGCGGGTGAATGTGCAGTTGCGGATACTGACCACGGGCGAAATCAAGGAAAGCGAACTGTTTCTCGGCGACTTTCCGATGATGACCGATAACGGCACCTTCATCTACAACGGTGCCGAACGTGTCGTCGTTTCGCAACTCATCCGCTCACCGGGGGTGTACTTCAAGGCAGAGAAAGACCCCGCGACTGGGCGTGCCCTGCACTCTGCCAAGCTGATCCCCAACCGAGGCGCGTGGCTTGAGTTTGAAACGAACAAGCGCGATGTTGTTTCAGTCAAAGTAGACCGCAAGCGCAAGCTCCCCCTCACCATTCTGCTGCGGGCAGTTATGGCGTGGCGACCCGATGTGACAGGCGAAGGCGAATGGGTAGCAGACAAAGAACTCGAACACGTTGGGCTGGACGATGAGATCACGGAGTTGTTCGCCCACGTTGATACAAAAGAAGAACACCCCTACATCCGTGCCACGCTCGACAAAGACCCGTCGCGCAATGCCCGCGAAGCCCTGATCGAACTATACAAGCGGCTCCGCCCCGGCGACCCGCCGACGCTCGAAAACGCCCGCTCATTGCTCGAATCATTGCTGTTCAACGCCCGCCGCTATGACCTCGCCAAAGTGGGGCGGTACAAGCTGAACAAGAACCTGTGGGAACGCACGCGCGGGCACGAGCAGCAGAGTTCGCGCATTACGCCGCCGCCCGACATGAAGGTGCGGGTGCTGTTCCCCGGCGACATCTACCGCATCATCGAACAGCTCATTCTGCTCAACAACGGCTATGGCAAGGCTGATGACATTGACCACCTCGGCAACCGGCGCGTCCGCACGGTGGGCGAGTTGATCCAGCAGCAGTTCCGCGTGGGCTTGCTCCGCATGGAGCGCGTCATCAAGGAGCGCATGAGCCTGCAAGACCCGGAAACTGCTACCCCCAACGGTCTCATCAACATTCGCCCGGTGGTCGCCGCAATGCGCGAGTTCTTCGGCGGTAGCCAGTTATCGCAGTTTATGGACCAGACCAACCCACTCGCCGAACTGACCAACAAGCGGCGGCTCTCGGCACTCGGTCCGGGCGGTCTCAGCCGTGACCGTGCTGGCTTCGAAGTGCGCGACGTACACAACAGCCACTATGGGCGTATCTGCCCAGTGGAAACGCCGGAAGGTCCCAACATCGGGCTGATCGGCACCATGAGTACCTACGCTCGTGTCAACGAAATGGGCTTCCTCGAAACGCCGTACCGCAAAATCTACAACGAACTTGACAACACCCCCGTCTGGAAAGACCGCGGCTCAGCTATTCGTGACATCCGCGACCTGATCACGGGTGAGATGATCCTGCCGCGTGGCTCGGCAATTGATGCCGCCACTGCCCGCGCCATTGTCGTGCGGATCTTGACCAAGCAGGTGCTGCGGCAAGACGTGACCGAACCCGATAGCGACGTGGTGATCGCCGAGAAGGACACCCACATTGATGCAGACCTCGCCGAGCGGCTAGCAGACCTGCCCTACCGAAGCTACAAGGTCTCACCGATTATCTCGCAAGAGGTGGAATACCTCAGTGCAGACGAAGAAGACCGCTACATTATTGTGCAGGCAAACGCGCCGATTGACGAGTACAACCGCTTCACCGTGCCCACCGTGTCGTGCCGTGCTGCCGAAGACTTCACGAAAGAAGCCATCGAGCGCGTTCACTACATGGATGTGTCGCCCAAGCAGGTCGTGAGCGTCAGCACCGCGCTGATTCCGTTCCTTGAGCACGACGACGCAAACCGCGCCCTGATGGGTTCGAACATGCAACGGCAAGCCGTGCCACTGTTGCGCCCCGACGCGCCGATTGTCGGGACGGGCATGGAATACCTTGCCGCCCGCGACAGTGGGCAAGTGGTTGTCGCCCGTGGCGATGGCATCGTCACGTCGGCAACGGGGAGCCGCATTCTCGTGCGCGAGGACGACGGCAACGAGCGTGAATACCGCCTGCGGAAGTTCATGCGGAGCAACCAAGATACGTGCATCAACCAGCGTCCGGTCGTCGGTCCGGGCGAGCGTGTAACGGCAGGCAACGTGATTGCGGACAGCAGCAGCACCGACAACGGCGAACTTGCACTGGGGCAAAACATCCTCGTCGCATACATGCCGTGGGAAGGCGGCAACTTCGAGGACGCGATCCTCGTCAGTGAACGGCTGGTGCGCGAAGACATCTTTACCAGCATCCATATCGAAAAGTACGAGATTGAAGCCCGCGACACCAAGCTCGGTCCCGAAGAGATCACCCGCGACATTCCGAACGTGGGGCAAGACAGCCTTCGCAACCTCGACGAACGCGGCATCATCTATATTGGGGCGGAAGTCCAGCCGAATGACATTCTTGTCGGCAAAATTACGCCCAAGGGGGAAACCGACCTGACAGCCGAAGAACGCCTCCTGCGGGCAATCTTTGGTGAAAAGGCACGCGAGGTAAAAGACAGTAGCCTGCGCGTCCCGAACGGCGTGCGCGGCAAAGTGATTGACGTGAAGGTATTCAGCCGTGCCGAGGGCGACGACCTCCCGGTTGGGGTCAACCAGACTGTGCGCGTGCTGCTGTGCCAGAAGCGCAAGATCAGTGCCGGTGACAAGATGGCAGGTCGCCACGGCAACAAGGGTGTGGTCAGTCGCATTCTGCCAATTGAGGATATGCCCTTCTTGCCCGACGGTCGCCCAGTAGACATTGTGCTCAATCCTATTGGGGTGCCAAGCCGCATGAACATCGGGCAAATCCTCGAAACACACTTGGGGTGGGCAGCCGCCCGGCTCGGCTACCGCGTGGCAACGCCTGTGTTCGACGGAGCACACGAGTACCAGATTAAGAACCTGCTGACCGAAGCCGGCTTGCCCAACGACGGCAAGGTCACGCTCTACGACGGACGCACCGGCAATTCGTTCGACCACCCAGTCACGGTAGGCTATGCCTACATGCTCAAGCTGGCACACCTTGTCGAGGACAAGATACACGCCCGCAGCACCGGACCGTACAGCCTCGTGACGCAGCAACCGCTGGGTGGGAAAGCCCAGTTCGGGGGGCAGCGGTTCGGTGAGATGGAAGTCTGGGCACTCGAAGCCTATGGCTCGGCGTACACCCTGCAAGAGATGCTCACCGTCAAATCTGACGATGTGGTGGGGCGCGTGAAGACCTACGAAGCTATCGTGAAGGGTGAGTTGATCCAAGAGGCGGGCGTACCCGAAAGTTTCAAGGTGCTGATTAAGGAACTGCAATCGCTCGGACTGAGCGTCGAGGTGCTCAGTGAAGACGAAAAGCCCGTTGAACTGACCGACGACATGGACGGCGACCTTGCAGCCCTTGACGGCATCAACCTGAGTGGGATGGAACGCGGCGAGTTTGAATAAACCAGTTGCTGGAGAAACGAATGCTCGAAATTAACGAATTCAACGCCATTCGCATTAGCCTTGCTGCCCCAGAAGACATTCTGATATGGTCGCACGGCGAAGTCACGAAGCCTGAGACAATCAACTACCGTACCCTCAAGCCAGAGCGCGACGGGCTGTTTTGCGAGCGCATTTTCGGACCGACAAAAGACTGGGAATGCTACTGCGGCAAGTACAAGCGCGTGCGCTACAAGGGTGTGGTGTGTGATAAATGTGGGGTAGAGGTCACGCGGGCGAAAGTCCGCCGTGACCGCATGGGGCACATTGCCCTCGCCTCACCGGTCAGCCACATTTGGTTTGTCAAGGGCACCCCGTCACGGCTTGGCTTACTGCTTGATATTACGCCGCGCAACCTTGAGCGGGTGATCTATTTCGCGTCCTACGTCATCACCGAAATAGATGAAGAACTGCGTGCCGAAGCCCGCGAACGCATTCAGCAAGAAGCGGAAGCTAAGCGGCAGGAGGTCGAGAAACGCGCCGAGGAGCAACGTATTGCCCTGAACAGCGCACTGGACGAAAACCTCGCAGGCGCGACTACCGCCCACCAAGACAAGCGCAGCAGCATTCAGGACGAGTACACCGCCCGCAAGGATGCGATCAACGCCGAAGCCGACAAGATGCGCGAGGTGCTCGAAGAGCAGGAAGGCGTGAAGCAGGAAGAGGAAATCCTCTTCCTAGGGACGGTGCTGGTTGAAGAGGATACGATCATTACCGAGACGACGCTGGAGCGACTCGAAGAACTGGTCGAAGCCGAGGTTGAGCGGATTGACACCGACCTTGAGCGTGAACTGAGCGATGCCGAACTGCTGGTAGACGCAACCCGCGAACAGCAAGAACAAGCGATGACCGCCCAGCACGAGCAGGCACAAGAGAAACTTCAGGCAGAACTTGAGGCGATCAAGCGGACTGAGCAGGAGCGGATCGAGATGCTCGACGCACTGCGCCCGCGCCGCGTCCTGAGCGAAAACGAGTATCGCCAGATACGCGACGCTCTGCGCGACGTTGCTTCGCCGCTCCTGTTCCGTGCCGACATGGGCGCAGGGGCGGTGCGCGAGATCATCGCGCAGGTAGACCTTGACGTGCTCGCCAACGAACTGCAAGCAGAAATCCAAGTCAGCACTGGGCAGCGGCGCAAGAAAGCCACCAAGCGGCTACGGGTTGCCGAGAGCTTTCGCAAGAGCGGCAACCGCCCAGAGTGGATGATCATGACCGCACTGCCGGTCATCCCGCCTGACCTCCGCCCGATGGTGCAGCTGGACGGTGGGCGGTTTGCAACGAGCGACCTGAACGACCTGTACCGCCGCGTCATCAACCGCAACAACCGCCTCAAGCGGCTGATGGAACTGAATGCGCCCGAAATCATTGTGCGGAACGAGAAGCGTATGCTGCAAGAAGCGGTGGATGCGCTGATAGACAACGGACGGCGCGGGCGTGCCGTCAGCGGCAAGGGCAAGCACCGCCTCAAGAGCCTGAGCGACATGCTGAAGGGCAAGCAGGGGCGGTTCCGCCAGAACCTGCTCGGGAAGCGCGTCGACTATAGCGGACGTTCGGTGATTGTGGTCGGACCCAAGCTCCAACTCCATCAGTGTGGCTTGCCGAAAAAGATGGCACTCGAACTGTTCAAGCCGTTCGTGATGCGGCGGCTGGTCGAGAAGGGCTTCGCGCATAACATCAAGAGTGCCAAGCGCATCGTCGAGCGGGTGCGCCCCGAAGTCTGGGACGTGCTCGAAGAAGTCATTAAAGACTATCTGGTGTTGCTCAACCGTGCGCCCTCGCTGCACCGCTTGTCCATTCAAGCATTCGAGGCGAAGCTCATTGAAGGAAGCGCGATCCAACTTCACCCGCTGGTCTGTGCGGCATTCAACGCCGACTTCGACGGCGACCAGATGGCAGTCCACGTCCCGCTGTCGCGCAAAGCGCAAGAAGAAGCCCGCACGCGCATGCTGAGTATGTACAACCTGCTCAGCCCCGCCCACGGCGACCCGATCATTACGCCGTCGCAAGACATTGTGCTGGGGTGCTACTACCTCACGATGGTACGCCAAGGCGCACGCGGGAGTGGCAAGCGGTTCTATAGCATTGATGAAGCTATGCTTGCCTACGACCATGGCTTGCTTAACATTCAGGCACCCATCTGGGTGCGCCTCACGCTGGACGACTTGGGCGAGTCGCTCGACCGGGGCGACCGCAGCGATAAGATAGCGCAGTTCCGGCTCGACCACAACAGCCCCACCGACCAAAACCGTCACGCCGAACTCGCCCGGATCGAGGGGGGGCTGAGCGAGAGCGACCGCCAAAACCATCGCAATACTATCGCCGACCTGAGCATCGAGCAACGCATTCGCAAGAATGACCTTGGGATCAAGGTCATTGCCCGCGACGAGAACGAGAAACCAACTGCTGCGCTCCTCGAAACGACGATTGGGCGCATCATCTTCAACCGCGCGATCCTGCCATCGCTACGGTACTACAACACGCTGGTACCGAAAAAGGGGCTGAAGGAGATCATCGCAGACTGCTACAAGTTCTACACCGACCCGCGCAACATCCCCGGACTGGATATGGACAGCATGCGCATGATCCACCCAAACGAGGGCGAAGACGAATTGAACCGCATTCAGCACGAACTCGCCCGCATTCACGGCTCTGAGCAGACATCAGCGCAAGCTGACCGTATCAAGAGTCTGGGCTTCGAGTACGCGACGCGCGGCGGCATGACCATCGGCATTAACGACATCGAAGTGCCGCCCACCAAGGGGCTCATCGTGGACGAAGCCGAGCAGATGGTACAGCAGGTTGAGAAAAACTTTCGCCGTGGGCTGATCACTGAAGAAGAACGCTACCGCGAAGTGGTGAAAACGTGGCAGGATACCACCCGCACCGTCATCGAGAAGGTACGCGAGAACCTCAACCCGTTCAGCCCAGTAGCAATGATGGCAACGAGCGGGGCACGCGGCAACATCAACCAGATTAGCCAGATGGCAGGCATGCGCGGGCTGATGTCTGACCCGACCGGGCGGATTATCGAGCTGCCGATTAAGGCGAACTTCCGCGAGGGGCTGTCGGTGCTCGAATACTTTGTGTCTACGCACGGTGGGCGCAAGGGGCTTGCCGACACCGCGCTCCGTACCGCCGATGCGGGGTATCTCACCCGCCGCCTTGTGGACGTGGCGCAGGACGTGATCGTCACGATTGACGACTGTGGCACGGAAGAAGGGGTATGGCTACGCAAGGTTGATGACACCGAATTGATGGAAGACCTCGACAGGCGGCTGGTGGGGCGCGTCGCCGCCCGTGACATCACGCACCCAGAAACGGGTGAGGTGTTGCTAAGCCGCAACGCCGAAATCACTGAAGACGAGTCAGATACGATTACGGCGGCTGGCGTGGATGAAGTCTATGTGCGCTCAACGCTCACCTGCCAATCCGATCACGGCATCTGCCGCCTGTGCTACGGGCGCAACCTCGCTACGGGCAAGCTGGTGGATATTGGCGAGGCAGTCGGGATTATCGCGGCGCAGTCCATCGGCGAACCGGGCACCCAGCTGACACTCCGCACGTTCCACACTGGGGGGGTGGCGAGTGCCGACGACATCACGCAGGGGCTGCCGCGTGTGCAAGAAATCTTCGAGGCACGGTCGCCGAAAGGGAAAGCCCTGCTCGCCGAACAGGACGGCACCGCCCAGCTTATCCGTGAAGAAGAAGGGGCACGCAAGATACGTATTGTGTCGAGCGATGTGTACATGGACGAGTACCCGTTGCCCATCCACTACACAGTGCAGTTCGCCGATGGTGCCGAGGTGTTGAAGGATCAGATACTGGCGGTGAGCAACCGGAGCGACACCGACGACCCACCGATTGTGGCACGGATGAAGGGCAAGCTCAGCATCCGCGAGCAGAGCCTCGTCCTTAGCCACGAAGACCTAGAAGAAAGCGAACTCGCCGTCGCCCACGCGGCGCGGCTCCGCCCCATCATTGATGCCGATGGCAGTACCCAACCACTCGAAGAGGGCAAGACGTATCAGGTGGCTGTCGGGCAGCAATTGACTGAGGGGAGTGCCGACCCACAAGAATTGCTGATCTTGCAGGGGCGCGAAGCCGTGCAACGCTATCTGGTCAATGAAGCCCAGAAGGTGTATCGGAGCCAAGGGGTAAACATCAACGACAAGCACATTGAAGTGATTGTCCGGCAGATGTTGCGCCGCGTGCAGATCGAGGAGCCGGGCGACACCGGTATGCTCCCCGGCGAATTGATCGAACTGTCCGAGTTCAAGCGGGTAAACGAAGATGTGACGAGCCAAGGTGGTGACCCGGCGGTTGCTGCGACCATTCTGCTCGGCATCACGAAGGCATCGCTTAACACCGATAGCTTCCTATCGGCGGCATCCTTTCAAGAGACGACCCGCGTGCTGACCGAAGCCGCCGTGAACGGCAAGGTAGACTACCTGCGCGGGCTGAAGGAAAACGTCGTGATCGGCAAACTCATTCCAGCCGGGACAGGCATCTTTGCCCGCGACCGTCGCTACCGGATTGAAAAGCGCGACGATAACCTCGTCAACGAAATTGCGCGCATGCTGGCGGGCGACAATGGCAACGGCGAAGAAGCCACCGAGGATACCACTAACGACGAAGTACGCCGCGCCCAAGCAATCCTTGGTATGCCGGAAGGGGGCGACGACAATGCCCGCATCAAGGAGGCACTTGAAGCTCTGCTTGGCGAAGCCGATGCAGGTGACACTGCGAATGGCGACGGCACAAGCGACAACGGTGCCAGCGGCAACGACGACAGTGACAGCAGCACCGCGCCAGACAATGGGAGCGAACAACCTGCCCCTCCCCCAGTTGCCGACGCAGTTGCCGTCGAGGATGCGGGCGAAGATGCTGCCCCCCCTGCCACTACGGGCGACGCACCGAGCGACGCACCCATGACAGAAACCGAAAACGAACCAGAAGAGTAGGCACTGCTACTCTGATCACAGTCCCCCCACCAAGACCATCACACACGACCGTCGCTGGACAGTGGAACCAGCGGCGGTCTTTTTCTGTCTCTTCTTATGAAACGGTGTGTGCTATAATATCACGCACGTTTCGCTGCTGAAACCCATAAAAGAAAGGAACAAGTCCATGAAGGTTCTACACCGTTCGCCGCTAGGGGTGCTGCTGCTGGTGCTGGTGCTGCTGATGGCAGCCTGTGGCGGTGGAAGCGAGGCACCTGCCGCCGAGGAAGAAGCCCCCGCCGCGGAGGAAG
>CAZNQP010000011.1:46726-68633 GCA_964575355.1 uncultured Chloroflexaceae bacterium | reverse complement strand
GCCCGCGTGAGCGTGGATACACCCGCCCGCCCCCCCGCCACACTCCTGCACCAGCAGGCGGCATGGCTCGCGCCGCTCCGGAGCCGCCTGCTGCGCCGCGTACAGGTGGCACGGCGGCAGCATATCCTCGACTTGGGGGCGGGCTATGGCAGCGTCACCCACGAGCTATGTACCCGTAGCGGCGGGCAGGTTGTCGCCCTTGACGTACACGCCCACACCCTGCACGCCCAACCCACCGCCGTATGTGGCGCAGCACCGCGCCTGCCGTTCGCGGCGGCAACCTTCGACCTGATTTTCTGCCAATTCACCCTGCTGTGGGTCGCCCCCCTCGTTGCCACCCTCGTAGACATCCGGCGCGTGCTGCAACCGGGGGGCGTGCTACTCGCCATCGAGCCGGACTACGGCGGCATGATCGAACAGCCGCCCGCCATTGCCACCCAGTCGCTCTGGCTCGCAGCCCTACGCCGTGCCGGCGCCAACCCACTCGTAGCACGACAGTTGCCCGCGCTCTTGGCAGCACAGGGCTGGCAGGTGCGCGTTGACCTTGTGCCCGAACTGCTGCCGCCCGCCCCCGAACGCTTCGCACTGTTGCGCGGCTTACCGCTCACGCCCACCGAGCGGTTTCGCCTCTCGCAAGTCGAACACCACGCCGCGCGGCTCGGTGCCACGCCGTGGGCACAGCTTGCCCACCTGCCCCTCTTTTGCATTACTGCCAGCCTATCTGCCCCGGCACACCCCTGATCCGATACCCCGGCGTTTGACAAACCCCGTTGCATTCGCTATCGTTAAGAGGATACCCCAACCCTTGCCCTTCGGTGCAAGCACAAGTAAACGCAGACAACAGGTGAGAACCATGCGCTACACAGTGGGCTTTCTGCTCCTCATACTGGTATTGACGGGCTGTACAACCACAGCGGCGGCACCGCCACCCCCGGCACCCACCAGCACCGCAAGCGTCGCGGCGGCTCCTGCCCCAACCCGCGAACGGCGCATGGTGGATGTCACGCCGCTACCCGCAGCAACACCCACCCCCACCCCCCGTCTGATCCCGTTGCAGATAGGCACCCATCGCCTGCAAGTCGAACTTGCCAGCACCAACGCCGAACGGTCGCAGGGGTTGATGTTCCGCGCGACACTGCCCGACGATAGTGGCATGCTGTTCATCTATCCGCAGCAACGCATTCTGTCATTCTGGATGCGGAACACATCCATCCCGCTCTCGATAGCGTTTATCAACGACGAAAAACGTATTATTGACATCCAAGACATGCAACCCTTCGATGAAACACCGCACCAATCGGCTGCCCCCGCTACCTACGCACTCGAAGTCAATCAGGGATGGTTTGCCGCCCGTGGTATCGGGGTAGGCGATGTGTGCGACTTCACCTTACCAGAGGACATCATTATCGAGTGATACCCATCGAGAGATACCCGCGCGGAGGGTCGCGCAGGTGATGCGGGCAACTGATACGGGTCACAACGGACGTGCTCGCACTGGGCATATGGCAAAGCCGCCCACGAGAGGAGGAGACACAGCGAATGGACAAAAGCGTGAACGGGAGCAACGGTCAGGCAGAGCAAGCCAACCTGTTTGCTGATTTTCCGGTACCAACCTACGACGAATGGCGTACCGCTGCCGAGGAAACCCTCAAGGGTGCCCCCTTTGAGAAACGGCTGATTTCGCGTACCTACGAAGGCATCAAACTCCAACCGATCTATCGCCCCGAAGATACCGCCGACCTACCCGCCCAGCATACGTTACCCGGCTTCGCGCCCTATCTGCGCGGCACCAGCCCAACCGGCTATCTGGTGGCAGGCTGGGGGGTAGCCCAAGACATTGCCGCACCCACCCCGGAAGCCTTCAACACCGCCATCCGGCACGATCTTGAGCGCGGGCAAACGGTCGTCAACCTCGGCAGTGTGCCCCTGTACAGCCTGTCCGACCTTGACACCGCCCTTGCCAACCTTGACCTCGCCGCCCAGCCACTGCTACTGAATATCCCCACCGCGCCGCTCCCCAGTGCCGCCGCACTGCTCGCCCTTGCCCAGCAGCGCGGCATCACCCCAGACGCACTGCGCGGGCAAGTCGCGCATGACCCACTGCACCGCCTTGCGAGCACCGGCAGCATCCCGTCGTCGCTCGACGCAAGCTATGACCGCATAGCGGCACTGCTTGCGTGGTGCCGCGACAACGCGCCCCACCTGCGCTGTGTTACAGTCCAGACCCACGCCTACCACAATAGCGGCGCAACTGCCGTGCAAGAACTGGCGATAGCACTAGCGACTACCGTAGCCTGCACCAACGCCCTGTTGAAACGCGGGCACGACATTAACACCATTGCCGCGCACACCACCATGGAAATGTCCGTCGGCACACAGGTCTTCATGGAAATTGCCAAGCTCCGCGCTGCCCGCCTGCTGTGGCAACAAGTGATAGCCGCCTATGGTGGCGACGCGCAGGCGCAGCAACTCCACATGCATGTACGCTCGGCGAACTGGAACAAAACCATCTACGACCCCTACGTCAACATGCTTCGCACCACCGTCGAAGCCTTCGCGGGGGCTATCGGCGGTATAGACGCAATGCACGTCGCGCCCTTCGACACCGTAATCCGCCCCCCCGACGAGTTTGCGCGGCGCATCGCACGCAACACCCAGACTATCCTCCAGACCGAGTCGCACCTCACCCACATCATAGACCCGGCGGGCGGATCGTGGTACGTCGAGAAACTCACCGACGAGGTGGGGCGGGCGGCATGGGCACTGTTCCAGCAGATCGAACAGCAGGGCGGCATTGTCGCAACCCTGCAAGCGGGCTGGCTGCAAGACCAGATTGCACAGGTCGCCGCCGAACGCCGCGCGAACCTTGCCACACGCAAAGATGTACTGGTGGGCACCAACATGTACCCCAACCTGCGCGAAGAACGCCTAGCGACACCCGCCACGCCGCCCGCAACACCGCCGCCCCCGGCACTCACGCCGAACAATGCCGCCCTCGGTGCCATCCGCGAACAGATTGCCAGCGACCCTACTGCCCCCGCCCTCGTGGATGCAGCCATCGCCGCCGCAACTGCGGGTGCCACCTTCACCGAAATTGCCGCCGCCCTGCATATTACTGCTACACCCACCACGATTGACCCACTCCCCGTCGGGCGGCTTGCCGAGCCATTCGAGCAACTGCGCGACGCAGCCGAAGCCTATGCCGCTCAGCACGGGCACCACCCGCAGGTCTTCCTCGCGGGGATGGGACCGCTGGCACGCCACAAGCCCCGTAGCGACTTTAGCGCGGGCTTCTTCGAGGTGGGCGGCTTCGCGCCGATTCGTCCCGATGGCTTCGACACACCCGAAGCCGCCGCCGCCGCCGCCCGCGAATCCGGGGCAGCGATTGTCGTGATCTGCGGCACCGACGACGACTACCCGCAGGTTGTGCCGCCGCTCGCCCAGCAACTCAAGGCGGACAACCCACAGGTCAAGGTTATTCTTGCCGGACTGCCCCAAGAACACATCGAGGCGTTCAAGGCGGCAGGTGTTGACGAGTTTATTCACATCCGCGCCAACTGTTATGAACTACTGGCAAACCTACAACAAGAGATAGGGGTGAGTGCATGACCAAGCCAGACTTTACCCAGATAGACTACCAACCTGCCGCGTCTGCGGGCAGTTACGACGAATGGAAAACGCAGGTCGAAGCCCAACTGGGCAAGCCACTGGACGACATGCTGTGGCATACCTTCGAGCACATTGACGTGAAGCCCCTGTATACCACCGAGGACATGGCGGGGCTGAACCACCTCGGCTTCACCGCCGGGTTGCCGCCCTTCGTGCGCGGACCATACGCCACCATGTACGTCACGCGCCCATGGACAGTACGCCAATACGCGGGCTTCTCGACTGCCGAAGAGAGCAACGCCTTCTACCGCCGCAACCTCGCCGCTGGGCAGAAGGGGCTGTCGGTTGCCTTCGACCTCCCCACCCACCGCGGCTACGACTCCGACAACCCGCGTGTAGTCGGCGACGTGGGCAAGGCGGGGGTCGCCATTGACTCGATCCTCGATGCCCAAGTCCTCTTTGACGGCATCCCGCTCGACAAAATGTCCGTCTCGATGACCATGAACGGTGCCGTACTGCCCGTGATGGCATTCTACATTCTCGCCGCCGAAGAACAGGGCGTGAAGCCCGCCCAACTGTCGGGCACCATCCAAAACGACATCCTGAAAGAGTACATGGTCCGCAACACCTACATCTACCCCCCCACGCCGTCTATGCGTATCATCGCCGACATCTTCGGCTACACCACCAAGAACATGCCGCGCTTCAACAGCATCAGCATTTCGGGCTACCACATGCAAGAAGCCGGTGCGCCCGCCGACCTCGAACTCGGCTACACACTGGCAGACGGCATGGATTATATCCGCGCTGGCTTGCAAACCGGCATGGACATTGACTCGTTTGCGCCGCGGCTGTCGTTCTTCTGGGCTATTGGCATGAACTACTTCATGGAAGTCGCCAAGATGCGTGCCGCCCGCCTGCTGTGGGCACGCATCGTCAAGCAGTTCAACCCGCAGAACACCAAATCCATGGCACTGCGTACCCACTCGCAGACTTCGGGCTGGAGCCTGACCGAGCAAGACCCCTACAACAACGTCGCCCGCACCTGCCTCGAAGCAATGGCAGCCGTCCTCGGTCACACCCAGTCGTTGCACACCAACGCGCTCGACGAAGCTATTGCACTGCCCACCGAATTCTCGGCACGCATTGCCCGCAACACCCAACTGTTCCTGCAAGACGAAACCGGCATTACGCGCGTGGTAGACCCGTGGGGCGGCTCGTACTACGTCGAAGCCCTGACCGATGCGCTCGTCAAGCGGGCGTGGTCACACATTCAAGAAGTTGAAGAAGTCGGCGGCATGACCAAGGCAATGGAAACCGGCTTACCCAAGATGCGGATCGAGGAAGCCGCCACGCGCCGTCAGGCACACATTGACTCCGGGAAAGAAACCATTGTCGGGATCAACCGCTACCGCCTCGCGCACGAAGACCCGCTCGACATCCTCACCGTAGACAACACCGCCGTGCGACAGTCCCAACTCGAACGGCTGCAATACCTGCGTGCCAACCGCGACGACGCGGCAGTACAGACTGCCCTCAATGCACTCACCCACGCCGCCGAAACGGGCGAGGGCAACCTGCTCGAACTCGCCGTCAATGCGGGGCGCGTGCGGGCAACGCTCGGTGAAATCTCCGACGCACTCGAAAAGGTGTGGGGACGGCACAAGGCGATCATCCGCTCGATCTCCGGCATCTACAATGCCGAGTTCGGCGACGACCACGAAATTGCCAAGGTTCGCCAAATGGCAGACGACTTCGCCGAACGCGAAGGTCGCCGCCCACGCATCATGGTTGCCAAGATGGGACAAGACGGGCACGACCGCGGGGCGAAGGTCATCGCTACCGCATTCGCCGACCTCGGCTTCGACGTAGACATCGGCTCGCTCTTCCAGACCTCCGAAGAGGTTGCACGGCAAGCCGTCGAGAACGACGTACACATCGTTGGCATGAGTTCGCTGGCGGCGGGGCACCGGACGCTGTTGCCACAACTGGTGGATGAACTGACCGCAATGGGGCGCGACGACATCATGGTCGTGATCGGCGGGGTCATCCCAGCGCAAGACTACGATTTCCTGCGCGAGCACGGCGCGGCGGCTATCTTCGGTCCGGGCACGGTCATCCCAATTGCGGCGCAAAAGGTGATCGAAGAACTGAACCGCCGCTTGATGCGCCATGCCTGACCAACAAAGCAAGCCCGAATGGACACCCGCCGACAACGATAGGGCGTTCGCCACGCGGGTACTGCAAGGTGTCGCGGGCGGACACGACGGGTTAGCGACCCCGGACGTGTCCGCCGCTGCCGAGCGTGCCCCGGATGGGCGGTACCGTGGCTTGACGGTTGACGACTATGTGCAGGGCGTGCGCGAAGGCAATCGCGCCGTCCTTGCACGAGCAATCACGCTCGTCGAAAGTAATGCCCCCACACACTTCGGTGTCGCCCAAGAGGTGCTGCGCCACCTCTTGCCGTACACCGGGCAGTCGCTACGGGTGGGCATTACAGGCGTGCCGGGGGCAGGCAAAAGTACCTTCATCGAAGCCCTCGGCATGCAACTGGTCGCGCAGGGGCGGCGGGTCGCCGTGCTCACCGTAGACCCCAGCAGCACCGTCACGGGCGGGAGTATCCTCGGTGACAAAACGCGCATGGAACAACTGGCAAACCACCCCAACGCCTTCATTCGCCCCTCGCCTACCAGCGGCATGCTGGGCGGCGTGTCGCGCAAGAGCCGCGAAACCATGCTGGTGTGCGAGGCGGCAGGCTTCGATACTATTCTGGTTGAGACCGTCGGGGTAGGACAGAGCGAAATCATGGTGCGCTCGATGGTAGACTTTTTCATGCTGTTGCTCATCCCCGGTGGCGGTGATGAGTTGCAGGGCATCAAGAAGGGCGTGGTCGAACTCGCCGATGCCGTGCTCATCAACAAAGCCGACGGTGACAACAAGCGGCTCGCCCAAGCGGCACGGGCGGAATACAACCGCGCCCTGCATTTCCTCAGCCCTGCCACCGAAGGCTGGACAACCCACGCCTACACCGCGTCGGCGGCAACGGGCGAGGGCATCCCCGCCATCTGGGAAGTAGTCGAACGCTTCCAGCAACAGACGCAGGCAAGCGGCGTGTTCGAGAGCCGCCGCCGCCAGCAAACGCTGGCGTGGATGCACGACATGGTGCGCGAGCAACTGCTGACCTACTTCTACAGCCACCCCACCATCAAGGCGACCCTGCCGCAAACTGAGCAGGCGGTGCTGGCAGGCGAACTGCCCGCGACTGCCGCCGCCGCCCACCTACTGGCACTGGTGGCACAGCCCGACAACAGCACACCGTAGCATCTGCCTAGTTTGTGCTGCGTACTTTCTGGTACACCTATCTAATGGTAAGGCGGGCGGTTCGCCCGTACAATGAAGGCACATCCTGTTTCTGGCAGCAACCATTTGGGAGTGACCCCATGAACCTTGCGACGCTTAACGCACTCGACCAGCCAGCCTTCACCGCCGCGCTTGGTGCAGTCTTCGAACATTCGCCGTGGATTGCCGAACGCACGTGGGCAAGCCGCCCTTTCGCCAGCCTAACCGACCTACACGCAGCCCTATGCCGCACACTAGACGCAGCCAGCCCCAACGAGCAACTCGCGCTAATCCAAGCACACCCCGACTTGGCGGGGCGTGCTGCCCAGCACGGCACCCTCACACCTGCGTCCGCGAACGAACAGGCAACCGCCGACCTAGACCGCCTCAGCGACGAGGAACAGGCAACCTTCAACCGCTACAACGCCATCTACCGTGAGAAGTTCGGGTTTCCGTTTGTCATCTGCGTGCGCGACAACCACAAAGCCACCATCCTCGCGGGCTTCCGCGACCGTATCCCCAATAGCTACGATGCAGAGAAAGCTATCGCCCTGCGCGAGATTACACGCATTGCGTGGTTGCGCCTGAGTGATATGATCAGTGAGAGAAACGACCGGAACGCAGATAGCTAGCACGCAGATAGCCTAGCGAGCACGCACGTTGGTATAGCACCGGGTACAGGCGTATTCGTCGTGTGATGCTTGCTATCCTGAGCAGTACACACCTACTGAGGAGAAGAACGCATGGCACACTTCATCTACTATGGCAAAGGCAACGTCGCTGTCTATCGTACCCACGCCACGCCCCTGACGGACGTAACGCCCATCCCCGAATCGTCGTTTACCGGGCGCAGCAACACACTGTTCGCCGCCGCCGTAGATGTGCAGGTGTACGGCGACAACTTCTTGCCAGCCTATACCGACGGTGACAACCGCAACGTTGTGCCCACCGACACCATGAACAACTTCATCCTCCGTGAAACACTGACCTACCCCGGTGCCACCCTCGAAGGCTTGCTCGGCTTTCTTGGAGACCGCTTTCTCACCACCTACGCCCAGATGGAAACACTCAAGATGACGGGGCGTGAAATCCCCTTCCCGGCGGCACAGGTACAGGGCGGCACCGCCAGCGACGTGCTGTTCAGTGCGGGACGCGGCGATTATGCCACTGCCGAGCTACACCTCGAACGCGCCCCCGGTGGCGGCGTAACGATCACCGACCACCGTTGCGGGCTAGAGAAGATGCAACCGGTCAAAATCACGGGCAACGCCTTCGCCAACTTCGCCGCCGACGAGTACACCACACTCCCCGAACGTACCGACCGCCTGCTCTACATCTACCTCGACTGCTTCTGGAAGTATAGCGACCCAGCGGTGCTGCTCAGCGACGACTACCGCCAGTACGTCCCTGCCGAACAGGTACGCGACCTGTTGATGAGCACCTTCCACGAGTTCGTCAACATGTCCATTCAACACCTGATATACGAGATGGCACAGCGCATGCTGGCGCGTTTTCCACAACTGGTTGAGGTTGCCTTCGATGGACAGAACCGCCTGTGGATACCCGTCGCCGAGTCCGACCAAGACCCACGGGTGAAGACCTACCGCGACCCGACCCCACCCTATGGCGCACTAGGGTTGGTGCTGCGCCGCGACTGACGCAACACTGCGCCACCGAAACCAACCACACGCTTCAAAAAGAGGAGGAACAATGTTACAGGGGGAAACCGCTGGACAAGGGCGGCTCACAACGCACGTCCTCGATACGATGCACGGGCGACCGGCTGCCGCAGTCAAAATTGAGCTATGGCGCATTGTGCTAGAACCACGCCTCCCCGGTTCGCTGATGGCATCCGTCCGCCACTATGACCGGATCAAGATTGTGCAGACCAACGCCGATGGACGCACCGACGAGCCGATACTCGCCGACGGCAAGCTCACCACTGGCTTTTATCGCCTGCTCTTCGACATCGCGGGCTACTTTCGGCAGCAAGGGGTCGAGTTGCCGCAGCCCGCGTTCCTCAACGACATCGTAATCCAGTTTGGCGTTGCCGATGCCGACCAGCACTACCATGTCCCCCTGCTGGTGTCGCCGTATGCGTACAGCACCTACCGGGGGAGCTAACGATGCCCACCCCGCCCTATTCGACAATTGCCGCCGCCACCGCCGAAATCGTGCTGCAACGCTGCGACCAGCTTGCCGCCTGCACCAGCGAACCCGGCGTAATCACGCGGGGAGCCTACACCCCCGCCATGCACGTCGCCCAACGGCTGGTTGCCACATGGATGCAGACGGCAGGGATGCAGACCCACACCGACGCAGTGGGCAACCTGATCGGACGCTACCTATCTGAGCAACCCGGTGCGCCCACCCTCCTGCTTGGCTCCCACCTCGATACGGTACGCAACGCAGGCAAATACGACGGCATGCTCGGCGTGCTGCTGGCAATTGCCGCCGTCGAACGGTGCCAGCAAGCCAACGCCAGCCTGCCCTACACCATCGAAGTCATCGCGTTTGCCGACGAGGAGGGGCTACGCTTTCACACTGCCTACCTTGGGAGCCGTGCGCTGGCGGGCACCTTCAACCCGGCATGGCTTGCCCTCCGCGACGACCAGAACGTGACCATGGCAGATGCCATCACGACCTACGGCGGTGACCCCGACGCGATCCCCCACCTGCGCCGTGCGCGTGCGCCCCTGCTGGGCTTCTGCGAAATCCACATCGAGCAGGGACCGGTGCTCCAACACCACGACGTACCGGTGGGCATTGTCACCGCCATTGCTGGGCAGACCCGCGCCCGTCTCACCTTCCGGGGACAAGCCGGACACGCGGGCACTGTCCCCATGACGATGCGCCACGACGCACTGTGTGGGGCGGCGGCATTTGTGCTGGCAGTCGAGGAACACGCCCACACCACCCCCGACCTGAAAGCCACCGTCGGGCAATGCACCGCCTACCCCGGCGTGGGCAATGTCATTGCGGCAGAAGCCGTGGTGAGCCTTGATGTGCGCCACGCCGACAACGAGGCTCGCTATGCCGCCGTCGCCCATATCCGTGCAACAGCCGAACGCATCGCAGCAGCACGCGGGCTGACGGTGGGCTGGGAAGACCTCGACGACAGCACCGCCACCCCATGCAGCCCACAACTCCGCGCGTGGTGGGCTGCCGCCGTCGCGGCAATGGGCTTGCCCGTGCTCGAACTCGCTAGCGGAGCCGGGCACGACGCGGTGGCAATGGCAGACCTGACCCCGGTTGGTATGCTGTTCGTGCGCTGCAAAGACGGCATCAGCCACCACCCCGACGAAAGCGTGACGCACGCCGACGTTGCCTGCGCCTGCGATACCATTAATCATTTTCTTAACATCGTGGCGCAACAAACAACCGCCCCATTAGACGAATAATGGTACACTATAGAAAGTTAGGTAGTTTGTTTTATTATCCTAGGGAACAATGGACGAACTGTTCGGAATAACTCGCAGCATTGTGACCAACCACTACGCGCTGATTACCCCCGCAAGTCACGTACCCGGTACGTTACCCGGCTGGCATGGGGGTACCTGCCTTACCTTGATCACACCACGTATGGGGGCACAGTTCACGCAATATCTGCTGCTCCTCGCAGAGGACGGGCACGGTATGGTAGCTACCGCCCGCGATGAACTGTTTCTCTACGTCGAGACGGGGCGTATCACCGTGACGATTGAGGGTACCCACCACCTGACCGCTACCCTGCCGGACGGCGGCTACTGCTACATCCCGCCCGCCTGTACCCTGCATGTCACCACCGATGCCGCGACCGCCCACCTCACCATCTTTCAGCGTCGCTATCACATCCTCGACGGCACCGACCCACCCGCCGCCCGCTCCGGCAACGCCCACGATGTGCCGGGGGAGCCGTTCATGGGCGACGACGATGCCCGCCTGCAAACCTTGCTACCGGATACCCTGCCATTCGACATGGCGGTTAATCTGTTTACCTTTCAGCCGGGCACTGCCCTCCCGCTTGTCGAAATGCACACCATGGAACACGGCTTGCGGATGCTACAGGGGCAGGGGGTCTATCGTCTCAATCAGGACTGGTACCCCGTGCACGAAGGCGACGTGATCTGGATGGCACCCTTCTGCCCGCAGTGGTTTGTCGCTATGGGCAAACAACCCGCACGCTACCTGTACTACAAAGATGTGAACCGTCACCCTGTGCAACACTGACGTGACCCACACGCCGTCCCACAGGGGGGGAAGCAGAATAGCAGGAGTAGTAGAAGCTATGATCCAACAGCAACTTGCCGATTTCATCACCGACGATATTATGCTGGAATTGAGCCAAACCGTCACTGACCAGATAGATCACCTCTCACGCATTTCAGAGAGCGTGCCCCCAGCAGTCACGCGCATTCTCTGGACCACCGTAGACGTACAGGGGCGGGCATACATTCGGCGGCTCTGCAATGAGATCGGTCTCGTGATGCGCGAAGACAGCATTGGCAATATGTACGCCCGCTGGGAGGGTAGCGAACCCGACCTACCCGCCGTTGCCACTGGCTCACACATTGATGCCATCCCCAACGCAGGCAAATACGACGGCACCGTCGGCGTGATCGGCGGCATCGCAGCTATCCGGCTCTTGAAAGAAGCCGGGTTCACCCCACGTCGCTCAATTGACCTCATCCTGTTTACCGCCGAAGAACCAACCCGCTTCGGCATCGGGTGCCTTGGGAGCCGCAGCATGACCGGCGCACTGAGCACCAGCGACCTCGTGAAACTGACCGACGCACGCGGGCAATACTTTGACACGTTGCGCCGCACCGCAGGCTACAACAACAACGAACTCGACGACATTCTGTTGCCCGAAAACAGCTATGCAGCCTTCGTCGAAATGCATATTGAGCAAGGTCCCGTCCTCGACAGTGAGGAACTCCCCATCGGCATCGTCGAGCACATCGCCGCCCCCGCCAGCCTCCGCATCAAGCTCACCGGCATCGGCGGGCACGCCGGCTCAGTCCTCATGCACGACCGCCACGATGCCCTCTTAGCAGGCGCACAGATCGCCCTGTCCGCCGAACGGATCGCCCGCGACAGCGACCCCAACAGCGTCATGACCACGGGGGTCTTCCGCATTGAACCGGGGGCGATCAACAGCATACCGAACCGTGCCCTACTCGAAATTGACGTGCGCGACATTGACAAAGCACGGCGCGATGCAATGATTATTGACATCGAGCAAGCCACCGCACTCATCTGCGCCGAACGCGGCGTAAGCTGGCATCTGCACGAAATCAATACCGACCCACCCGCCACCTGCGACCCCGCGATAGTCGGTACCATTCAGCACGCATGCGAAACCCTGAACATCGGGTACCAGCGCATGACCAGCCGCGCCTACCACGACGCGCTCTTCATGGCGCGGGTCTGCCCCACGGGTATGATCTTCATTCCGTGCCGCGATGGGGTCAGCCACCGCCCTGACGAATACGCCAGCCCGGAAAGTATTGCGACGGGCATTCACGTCCTCGCGCACACGCTGGCAGACCTGAGCAGCTAGGCACCGCAGCCCTGCACCCCTAGAAAGCAGTACGTCCATGTGGACTGATTACCGCCAGCCCGATACCCTCGCCGCCGCCCTGCACCTGTTGGCACAGCACGGTACCGCCGCCCGCGTCGTGGCAGGTGGCACTAATCTACTCGTAGATATAGGGCACGGCACGGTGCCCGCGTGTACCATCATAGACATCAGCCGCATCAGCGAACTACGCCACATCAGCCACCACAACGGGACCGTGACAATTGGGAGCGGCACCACCTACAACGACATCCTCGCGCGACCGCCGCTAGCACCGCCCGCCCTCCCCTTGGTGCAAGCGTGTGCTCAGGTGGGCGTACCCCAGATACGCAACCGGGCAACCATAGCGGGCAATCTCGCGCACGCATCGCCCGCAGGCGATACCATTACGCCGCTCGCCGCCCTGCACGCCGACGTAATGCTGGCAAGCGTGGCAGGCGAACGGCGCATACCCCTGCGGGAGTTTTTCCACGGGGCGCGTGCCACCGCCCGCCGCCCCGATGAGCTAATCACTGGGGTGACGTTCCCCGCCCTGCACCCCGACCAACGCAGCATCTTTGTCAAGTTCGGCTTACGCAACGCCAACACTATTTCGGTGATCAACCTTGCTATCGTGCTGACGCTGGCAGACCCCGCCAACACCCACGCCCCCACCGTGACCCACGCAACCATCACGCTCGGTAGCGTTGCGCCGACCGTGACGTATGCCGCCGATGCCGCCGCGTGGCTAGCAGGTAAGCCCCTTACCACCGACACCATTACAAAGGCGGGCAAGCTCGTAGCCGCCAGCATCCAGCCCATTGACGATCTGCACTGTAGTGCCACCTATCGCCGCACGTTGGCAAACACACTCATCGTCCAAAGCCTGCACCAACTCGCCAGCAACACCCAACCCCCGCCGCCGACCACACCACCGGTGCTGCTGGGCGACAGCATCGTGCCGCCGCCCCACGCGCCACACCCGCACGGCGAACCAGTCCGGGCAACCATCAACGGCACGCGCTACAACCTGAGCGCAGATAAACCACTCCTTGAAGCCATCCGCGAGGATGCCGGACTGACCGGCACCAAACGCGGTTGCGGCGAGGGGCGATGTGGGGCGTGTACCGTCTGGCTCGATGGGCAGGCAGTGATGGCATGCATCACGCCCGCCGCACAAGCACACGGCAGCACCCTCACTACCATCGAAGGGCTAGCAGCAACTGGCGACGGCACGGCAGCAACTGGCGACGGGCTAGCAGCAACCGGCGACGGCACGGCAGCAACCGCACCGAATGCCAACGGGCTACACCCCTTGCAAGCTGCCTTTGTGCGCCACGGCGCAGTGCAGTGCGGCTACTGCACCCCCGGTGTGCTGATGAGCGGCGCACGCCTGCTTGCCGAACGTCCCCGCCCCACACTCCCAGACATCCAGCAGGCACTTGCAGGCAATATCTGTCGCTGTACCGGCTACGGGCGCATCATTGCCGCCCTGCAAGACACGCCCGCACCCAATGCCCCCGAACCACAGGAATAGTTACGCACCAACCACGCTGGATAGGAACACCCTATGACACTGCCCGAATGGATTGGTACATCACTCACGCGCTACGATGCCCCCGCCAAAGTGACTGGCACCAGCCGCTACCCCGCCGACCTCGTGACGGGCGATATGCTGCATCTGTATGTTGTGACTGCGGGGCACCCCCACGCCCGCATCCGCCACCTCGACGTGCGTGCCGCCCGCGCCCACCCCGGCGTGGTGGCGGTCTTGACCGCCGCCGATGTGCCCACCAACAGCTATGGCTTGATCGAACACGACCAACCCGTACTCTGCCACGCCGTAGTGCGCCACGAAGCCGACCGCGTTGCGCTGGTGGTGGCGGACTGTGCCGCGACTGCCCGCGCCGCCGCCCAGCACATCAGCCTCGACCTCGAGCCGCTCCCCATCGTTGCCAGTGCCACCGCCGCCCTTGCCACCACCGCCCCAGCTATCCACGCGCACAAGCCCAACAACGTGTGTGCGGAATGCCGCATCCGCAAGGGTGACGTGGCTACCGCATTTGCCGCCGCCGATGTCGTAGTCGAGCACACCTTCAGTACCACATGGCAAGAGCACGCCTTCTTGCAACCCGAAGCGGGCATCGCGTATGTAGACGAACACGGGCGCGTCGTCGTTGAAAGCGGGGGGCAATGGATACACGAAGACCGCCGCCTGACCGCCCGTATACTCAACCTGCCCGAAGAGCAGGTAGTTATGCGCTACGCCACCGTGGGCGGGGCATTCGGGGGGCGCGAAGACCTATCGGTACAACACCTGCTCGCACTCGCCGCGTGGCACCTGCGCCGTCCGGTAGCCCTCGTCTGGAACCGCGAAGAGTCGATCCGGGGGCATGTCAAACGCCACCCAGCGACGATCAAGAGCCGCTGGGCAGCCACCCGCGACGGCACCATCACCGCCGCCGAAACCTATGTCCTCGCCGACGGTGGGGCGTATGCCTCGACCAGTGCCGAGGTCATCAAGGTGATGGCACTCTTTGCCACCGGGTGCTACGAAATACCGAACATCGCCTCAACCGCCCAAGTCGCCTATACCAACAACATCCCGGCGGGTGCGTTCCGTGGCTTCGGCGCACCCCAGATACACATCGCCGCCGAAGTCATGATCACGAAGCTCGCCCACGCCCTCGGCACAGACCCGGTGCAACTCCGCCTACGCCACGCCTACCGCGATGGCAGCCGCGAGCCAACCCAGAATGTCATACCGGCGGGGGCAAGTGCCATGCCCGTGATCGAACGCTGTGCCACCGAAGTGCGTGCCCGTTGCGGTCTTGAAGCACCCCGCGCCCCCCACCTCAAGCGCGGGGTCGGGCTAGCAGCCGGCATCAAGAACGTCGGCTACTCGTTCGGCTTCCCCGAACGAGCCACCGCCACCGTCGAACTGCACGGCACAGCCCACATCGAACGCGCGGTAGTACGCGCCGCCGTCGCCGAAGTGGGGCAGGGTAGCCACGTTGCTATGCGCCAGATTGCCGCCGCCAGCCTCGGCATTCACCCCGATCAGGTCACGCTGATCAGCGACGACAGCAGTGCTGCCCCCAACGTCGGGAGTGCGTCCGCCTCGCGCCTGACCTTCATGGCAGGGCGTGCCATCCACGATGCCGCCGTGCAAGCCCTGCACGAATGGCACAACGAAGAACGCCCTGCCGTTGCCACCGTGCAATACCACGCGCCGCGCACCACCCCACTCGACCCCGTGACAACGGCAGCCGTGCCCAACTACTGCTATGGCTACACCGCCCAAGCCGCCGAAGTCGAAGTCAACACCCTGACGGGACAGGTGCGTGTGCTGCGCGTGATCAGCGTCCACGACGTGGGCAAGGCGATCAATATGCAGCAGGTCATCGGGCAGATCGAAGGCTGTGTCGTGCAGGCGGTGGGGTACGCGCTCCTCGAAAACTTCCAGATATACGACGGCATGATCCAGACCCAGCACTTCAGCAACTATCTGCTGCCCACCATCAGCGATGTACCCGACGAGATTGTCCCCGTCGTGCTAGAGCTTGCCGACCCGCACGGACCGTTCGGCGCACGTGGCGTGGGCGAAATGCCGTTTGTCGCCCTCACCCCGGCAATCATGAACGCTATTCACGCCGCCACCGGGGTATGGGTCACACAGCAACCCATCACGCCGGAGCGCGTGCTGGCTGCCCTGCAAGAAGCACAGCACAAACCACGCATCGCGTAAGCCTGCCTGCCCGTGCCAACGTCGCCCACAACACCTACGGTCTACGGCGTGCTGCTGGCAGCCGGGCTGTCGCGGCGCATGGGGCAACCCAAGCCGTTGCTGCCGTGGCGGGGGCAACCGCTCGTCTGCCATGTCGTACAACAAGCCGCCGCCAGCCAGCTTGCCGGGTTGCTGGTGGTATTGGGCGACCACGCCACCGATGTGCAAGCGGCACTAGCCGCGCTCCCGCCGTTGCCACTCACGCCGCAGGTCATCCTTGCCCCCGGCTACCACGAAGGGCAGGCGGCATCATTGCGGGCGGGCATTGCCGCCGTGCCCGCCACTGCCACCGCCGCGCTGGTGCTACTCGGCGACCAACCCACCGTCAGCACGCCCCTGATCGATCACCTGCTCGCCGCCTACGCCACCCCCCCCGCGCCGCTTGCCCTCATCCCCACCTACGCCGGACAGCGCGGCAACCCAGTGGTTTTGCACCGCCGCCTATTTGCCGCCATCGCGCACCTGCGCGGCGACACTGGGGCACGGGCTATCCTCCGCCAGCACCCGCAACACGTGCGCTGGCTTGCCCTAGACGACCCTGCCGTCGTGCAAGATATTGACACCCCCGCCGACTTTGCCCGCCTCCAGATGCTTTGCAACCCGGAAAACTGAAATAACCCTGTATTTTGATCACAGAAATTGCGCGGGCTTTGCCCTACACTGGGTGTGTTATGCGTGATATTCTTGACGATCTACAGACGTGGCTTGCCCGCGACGAACAGGTTGCCCTCGCAACCGTGGTGCGTACCATCGGCTCATCGCCGCGCCCCGAAGGTGCCCGCCTTGCCGTCACCGCAACAGGCGGCATTGTCGGCTCTGTCAGTGCCGGGTGCGTCGAGGGTGCCGTGATCGAAGCGTGCCACGACACAATGCAGGACGGTGCGCCGCGCCTGCTACACTTTGGTGTGGGCGACGAAGCAGCGTGGCAGGTCGGCATGGCGTGTGGGGGCACTATTGACGTGTACGTTACGCCGTGCCCCGCCCCCGCCGTGCTTGCCCACCTGACCCGCGCCCTACGCGCCAACGAGCCAGTCGTACAGGCAACCGTTGTGGCAACCCCGCCGCACCCCCATGCTGGGGCAACGCTGGTCGTCTCGCCCGACGGCACCACCAGTGGCACGCTCGGTAGCCCACACCTGCAAACCGCCGTGCTGCAACAGACGGGCGACCTGTTCCAGTGCGACGGCGCGACGCTACGAGAGCTACCCGACGCACAGGGCACCACCAGCGTGTTACTAGAGTCCTTCGCGCCAACCCCGACGCTGTACATCATCGGGGCAGTCCACATCGCCATTGCGCTCGTGTCGTTTGCGCGTATGCTCGGCTTTCGCACCGTCGTGATAGACACACGTACCGCGTTTGCCACGCCCGAACGCTTCCAGCACGCCGACGAGCTACGCATCGGGTGGGCGGATGAGATGCTGCCCGCCACGCTCGATGCTGCCAGTTATGTGGTAGTGCTTGCCCACGACCCCAAGCTGGACGACCCAGCATTGCAACGCGCCCTCGCCAGCCCCACCGCCTACATCGGGGCACTGGGCAGCACGCGTACCAACGACCAGCGACGCGCCCGCCTGCGCGAAGCCGGTTTCAGTGCGGAGCAGTTAGCCCGTATCCACGCGCCAGTGGGCTTGCCGCTCGGTGGGCGTGCCCCCGAAGAGATCGCCCTAAGCATTGTGGCTGAAATAACCAAGGTACGCCGCCACTCGTGAACACCTACCCGGTCATAGCCACACCATCGGTCAGCCCGCCGTTGTCGCCGGGCATGGTACACATCTGGCACATTGACCTCCAGCAACCGCCCGCCGTTGTCGCGGCACTGGCGCATACCCTCGACGGCACCGAAGCCGCCCGTGCCCAACGCTTCTACAACCCAACGCACGCCAGCCGCTTTACCGTGGCGCACGGCGCACTCCGGCACATCATTGCGGGCTACCTTGGCGCAGCACCCGCCGCCGTGCAATGGGCACACGGCACGCACGGCAAACCATACATTGCGGCACCGTCTGCACCGTCGTTCCACTTTAGCCTGAGCCATTCACACGGGTGGGCACTGGTAGCAGTCGCGGCAGGGCACGCCGTCGGTATTGACATAGAATGCCAGCGCGACGGCATAGAAGCCGCCGCCATTGCCCGCCGCTTCTTCAGCCCGCACGAGCAGGCGTACATCACAGCCCAACGCGACATGCGTGCTGCATTCTTTGGCGTGTGGGTCTGCAAAGAAGCTCTGTATAAAGGGCTGGGCGACGGTCTACACCGCGCCCTCACGAGCGTGAGCGTGGTGCCCAGCGACCCGCCCACCCTGACGTGGCACACCGACACCCCGGACGATGCCGCGCAATGGTCGTTACGGTTGCTGGCAGCACCCGCCACCTACACGGCGGCACTAGCGGTGGCGTTGCCCGCCCCGCGCACACAGGTGTGGCAGTGGCAGCCACCCACGCCCCACTCAACGCATGGCGCATTGCCGGGGCTGCACACCAAACCAATACCTGACGTATAATAGGACACTAACAAACGACACCATGCGGCGAGAACGTACCAAGCCAAGAACGCGAGATACACCATGCCCCCGCGCCACGGCGGCGCATGCACGGGCTGTGCAGTGCACACCCTGATACGTGATGACGCGCCTGCCCGCCACACGGCGAGCCTGCGCCCGGAACAAGCTAAACAGGAAGAGAGGACAAACTGGTGGACAAAGTGAGCATTCCCCCGATTGCCATTATTGGCGTTGCGTCGCTGTTTCCACAGTCGCGCAATACACAAGAGTACTGGAACAACATTCTGCACAAGATTGACTGCATTACCGATGTGCCTGCAACCCACTGGAACATTGACGACTACTACGACCCTGACCCGCGCACACCGGACAAGACCCACAGCAAGCGGGGGGGCTTTCTGCCAGCCATTGACTTTGACCCAATGGAGTTTGGGCTACCCCCCAACATTCTCGAAGTCACCGATGCCTCACAGTTGCTTGGGCTGGTGGTCGCCCGCGACGCGCTCGACGATGCAGGCTATGGCGACGGCATCGAGTTCGACCGCCAGCGCACCGGCTGCATCCTTGGTGTGGGCGGCGGGCAAAAGCTGATTACCCCCCTCACCGCCCGCCTGCAATATCCCATCTGGGAGCGTGCCCTCAAGAGTAGCGGGCTGTCCGACGAGGATACGGCACACATCATCGAAAAGATGCAAGCCGCCTACATCGGGTGGGAAGAAAACGCCTTCCCCGGTCTGCTGGGCAACGTTATCTCTGGGCGCATCACCAACCGCCTCAACCTCGGCGGCACCAACTGTGTCGTAGATGCCGCCTGCGCTAGTTCGCTTGCCGCCCTCAAGATGGCAATCTCCGAACTTGCGGCGGGCAACACCGACATGATGATCAGTGGTGGCGTAGATACTGACAACTCAATCTTTATGTACATGTGCTTCAGCAAGACCCCCGCCATCACCGGGCAACCTGTGCCACGCCCCTTCTCTGAAGATGCCGACGGTATGATGGTCGGCGAGGGGGTCGGGATGGTCGTGCTCAAGCGGCTGGCAGATGCCGAGCGTGACGGCGACCGTATTTATGCGGTCATTCGCGGGCTTGGCTCGTCAAGTGATGGCAAGCACAAGAGCATCTACGCCCCGCACGCCGTCGGGCAGACGCGGGCATTCGCCGCCGCGTATGAAGCCGCCGGGTTCGAGCCGTACAGTGTGGGGCTGATCGAAGCCCATGGCACTGGCACTGTCGCAGGTGACAAGACGGAGTTTTCGTCACTCAAGACGGCGTTTAGCGTGGACAACCCACGCCAGCAACATATCGCACTGGGCAGCGTGAAGTCACAGATCGGGCACACCAAAGCCGCTGCCGGTGCTGCTAGCCTGATCAAGGCAACCCTCGCACTGCACCACAAAGTGCTCCCCCCAACGATCAACGTGACGCGCCCCAACCCACGCTTCGGCATCGAAGACTCGCCCTTCTACCTCAACACCGAAACGCGCCCATGGATACGCGGCGAGGGCGACGTGCCACGCCGCGCCGGGGTCAGTTCGTTCGGCTTCGGGGGCACCAACTTCCACGTCGTCCTCGAAGAATACGCCCCCGAACACGCAGGAGCCTACCGCGTGCAGCGCACAGCACAGCCCGTGCTGCTCCACGCCGACAGCCCTGCCGCGCTGGGGCAGCAGTGCGAGACGTGGGGGCAGCAGTTGCAACAAGCCGATGCCCATGACCAGTTTGCCACCCTGCTCGCACACGAAGTACCCGTGCCGCTCCCGGCGGGCAGTGCGCGGCTGGGCTTTGTTGCCGCCACGCCCGCCGAAGCCGCCGACCTGCTGGCACAGGCTGCAACCATGCTACGCCAGCAACCCGATGCCACCGAATGGCAGCACCCCAAAGGTATTTTCTACCGCCGCACAGCAGCCGAAACACAGGGGCGCGTGGTTGCCCTGTTTGCCGGGCAAGGATCGCAGTACATCGGCATGGGGCGCGAGCTGACCATCAACAGCCCTGACCTGCGCCGCCCACTCGGCACCCTCGATACACTGTTCGAGCAGGATGGCGACACGCCCCTCTCTGCGGTAGTCTACCCGCCCAACGCCTTCGATGGCTCCACCCCCGACGAACAAGAAGCCACCCTCCGCCAGACCGCCTACGCCCAGCCCGCCATTGGCGCGTTCAGCCTTGGGCAGTACCGCATGCTCCAGCAGGCTGGCTTCGCGCCCGCGATAGTCGCGGGGCACAGCTTCGGCGAACTCACCGCTCTGTGTGCGGCGGGTGCCCTCAGCGACGACGACTACCTTGCACTGGCACGCGCCCGTGGCAAGGCAATGGCACCGCCCACCGACCCGTCATTCGATGCAGGCGGCATGCTAGCAGTCACAGGCATTGACGACTTGCCCGCGCTTCAGCAGATCATCAGCACCATGCCCAACATCAGCATTGCCAACCACAACTCGCCCCGGCAAGTCGTGCTCGCGGGCACCAGTGCTGCGATCCAGCACGCCGAGCAACACCTGAGCGCACTGGGCTACCGCGCGAAGCAACTGCCCGTATCGGCAGCCTTCCACACGTCGCTGGTGCAACACGCACAGCAGCCGTTTGCCGCCGCCGTGAACGCCACGCGCATGCAGCCTGCCAGCATCCCCGTCTACGCCAACGCCACCGCACAACGCTACCCGGCAGACGTGGTAGCCATGCAACGCACGCTGGCAGAGCAGTTGCTCCAGCCCGTACAGTTCCAGCGCATCATCGAGCAACTGTACGCCGACGGTGGCACCATCTTCGTCGAGTTTGGACCGCGCAACATTCTCAGCGGGCTGGTAGAAGAAATCCTCGCCGACCGCCCACACACCACGGTTGCCCTCAATGCCAGCCGCAAGAAGGACAGCGACCGCCAGTACCGCGAGGCTCTCGTGCAACTCGCCGTGCTGGGGCTAGCAATCAGCACGCACGACCCGTATGCCTTGCCACATCGCGCCCGCCCTGCCCGCCGCAAGGGTATGACTGTGCCGATCAACGGTGCGAACTACCTGAGCGACCGTACCCGCACCACCATGAGCGAAAAGCTCAATGCCCCATATCAGGTGCAGTCGGGCGTGCGCCAGCCAGCAGCAGCAGCACCAACCCCAACACCCGCACCGCA
>CAZNQP010000011.1:0-46626 GCA_964575355.1 uncultured Chloroflexaceae bacterium | reverse complement strand
CCCACGCCGCAACCCGTGCTGACGAACGGCACCCTCAGCGACACGCTCCGGCAATTGCATGAGCACCAGCAAGAAACCCTGCGCGTCCACGGCGAATACATCGCCCACCAGCGCGAGTTCATGCAGTCGTTCTTCCAGTTTATGCAGCAGCAGCAACAACTGCTACTCCAGCCGCAGCAACCTGTCACCAGCGACGTAATCAACGGCTTGCACAACAGCGCACAGATGCTCCACGAACATCAGGCGGAAACATTGCGTGTCCATGCGGCATACCTCGACAGCCAGACCGCCCGCGCCCGTGACCTGCTGGCAACCATTCAGCGCACCCCCACGGCAGCCGCCGCCGCCCCCGCCGCGAGCACCGCCACCACCGCAAACACCGCCACCGCCGCCAGCACCGCCGCCAGCACCGCCACCGCCGCACCCGCGCCCAGCAACGGTAACGGGCACGCCGCGCCAGCACCTGCCGCGCCCGTCGCGCCCGTCGCGCAAGCCATCGCCGCATCGCCCGCCGCCGCCGCCCTCAACACCGCCCAACTCGATGCCGTGATGTCCGCCCTCCTCGCCATCGTCGCCGACAAGACCGGCTACCCCGTCGAGATGCTCGAACCAACAATGGAACTCGAAGCCGACCTCGGCATTGACTCCATCAAGCGCGTTGAAATCCTCTCCGCCCTGCAAGAGCAGTTCCCCGACCTCCCCCGCTTCAAGCCCGACGAACTTGCCGACCTCCGTACCATCGGCGAGATTGGCAACCAGATGCTCGCCACCGTTGCTGCCGCCCCCGCCGCGAGCACCGCACCCGCTCCGCCCGCCACCACCGCACCCGCGCCCAGCAACGGTAACGGGCACGCCGCGCCCGTCGCGCCCGTCGCGCAAGCCATCGCCGCATCGCCCGCCGCCGCCGCCCTCAACACCGCCCAACTCGATGCCGTGATGTCCGCCCTCCTCGCCATCGTCGCCGACAAGACCGGCTACCCCGTCGAGATGCTCGAACCAACAATGGAACTCGAAGCCGACCTCGGCATTGACTCCATCAAGCGCGTTGAAATCCTCTCCGCCCTGCAAGAGCAGTTCCCCGACCTCCCCCGCTTCAAGCCCGACGAACTTGCCGACCTCCGTACCATCGGCGAGATTGGCAACCAGATGCTCGCCACCGTTGCTGCCGCCCCCGCCGCACCCGCGCCCAGCAACGGTAACGGGCACGCCGCGCCCGTGCCCGCAGCAACCCTACCGCGCGGGGTCGCCCAGCTAGAGCAACTGCCCGCCCCCGACTTCCTGCACATCGCACTGCCCGACGGCGGCATTGCCCTGCTGACCGACGATGGCACCGCCCTGACCGCCCACGTCGCCAGCGAACTCACCCGGCTCGGCTGGCGGGTCGTCGTGCTCGGCTTGCCCGCTATCGCGGCGCGTGCCACGTTGCCCGCTGGGGTCAGCCGCGTAGAACAGCCCGACCAGAGCGAAGTCACCCTACAGCACACCTTGCAGACCATCCGCACCACCCACGGCAGCATTGCCGCCTTCATCCACCTGCACCCGGCACACACTACCACCACGCTCGACTTTGCCGCGCACGAAAAGCAACTGGTACAGCAGGTCTTTCTCTTGGCAGGGCAACTGAAAGCAGACCTAGAGCAAGCCACCCACCGTGGGCACGCCCTGTTCGCCACCGTCACCCGTCTTGACGGAGCCTTCGGGCTGGGCGACGACGGCACCTTCGGCGTGATTGGCGGCGGCTTGCCCGGACTGACCAAGACAGTCAACATGGAGTGGGCAGACGTTGCATGCCGCGCCGTAGACCTCAGCCCCACGCTTACGCCCGAACAAGCGGCAATCTTCCTTGTGGCTGAACTGCACGACCCCAATCGCCTCGTGACTGAGGTTGCCTACGGGTCGCACGGACGGGTAACGGTCATCAATAGTCTGGTTGAAGCCTAGGAGGGACTGCGGTGCAAACGCAAGGCATAACCCCGGATTCGGTTTTTGTGGTGAGTGGAGGCGCACGCGGGATTACCGCCCGCTGCGTCATCCGCATGGCTGAACACTATGGGTGTCGTTTCCTATTGCTGGGGCGGTCGGCACACCACGTCCCCGAAGCTGCTGCCGTACCCACCGATACGGACGAGCGCGGGCTGAAGCAACACCTCAGCCAGCACCTACTGGCACAGGGCGAAAAGCCCACCCCGGCACGGGTGCAGCAACTTGCCCGTGCCATCATCGCTGCCCGCGAAATAACCGTGACCTTGCAGGCGGTGCAGCAGGCAGGCGGGCACGCCGAATATATCGCCGTAGACGTAACCGACCGTGCCGCCCTGCTCGCCGCCCTTGCGCCGCACCCCACCATTACTGGCATTATCCACGGTGCGGGCACGCTGGCAGACCGCCTGATCGAGAAGAAAACGCCCGCCGACTTTGAGCAGGTCTACCGCGTGAAGATTGACGGACTGGCGAACCTACTGGCAGCCGTGCCCCCCGAACGCCTCCACTACCTTGTACTGTTCGGCTCGGTGGCGGGCTTCTATGGCAACGTGGGGCAGGCAGACTATGCCATTGCCAACGAGATATTCAACAAGACTGCCCACATGCTGCGCCGCACCCACCCCCACTGTCACGTCATTACGATCAACTGGGGACCGTGGGATGGCGGCATGGTCACGCCCGCGCTGAAGGAACACTTTGCCCGCCACAACATCCGCGTTATCCCCGCCGCCGACGGAGCAAATATGCTCATCCGCGAACTCGAAGCCCACCGCGTTGGGGCGGCTGCCCCTGAAGTGGTGATCGGCGACCCGATCCGCATCCCCGCCGCGCCCAGCAACGGCACGCCACGCGAATACCGCATCGAACGCCGCCTGACCTTGCACGACAACCCGTTCCTGCTCGACCACATTATCGGCGAAAATCCGGTACTGCCCGCCGTATTCGGTGTAGCATGGATCGCCAACATCTGCGAACAACTGTACCCCAGCTACCGCTTCTTCCGTTCACACGACTTTCGCGTGCTGAAAGGCATCGTCTTCAATGCAGAAGAACTAGCCGACAGCTACACGCTCGACCTGCACGAAACTGGGCGCAACGACAACGACATTGCCTTCGAGGGGCTGATCTGGAGCCGCACCAGCGATGGGAGACAACGCTTCAACTATCGTGGGCAATTTACGCTCGTCCGCGAACTGCCCGCCCCGCCCGTGTATGACCGCCTCGACCTGCGCGAGACCCACCCGCTCGATGGCAATGCCCTCTATGCCGATGGCACACTCTTCCACGGTCCATCGCTACAGGGGGTCGAGCGTGCGCTCAACCTGAGCGAGACCCACGTCACAGTGCGTTGTCACGCGCCACCGATCCCACGCACCATTCAGGGGCAGTTCCGCTTGCAGACGTTCCACCCCTACCTGACCGACATCCAGTTCCAGTGCATGCTGATCTGGGTGCGCCACTTCCATCAGGCAGGCGGCATGCCACTCGGTGCGCGGGAGATGTTCCAGTACCGTGACATCCCCACCGATGGACCGTTCTACGTTTCCATGGACGTGGAAGAGGGCAACGACATCAAACTGATCGCCACCGTCACCGTACACGACGAACAGGGCGTAATGTACATGCAAGTGCGCGGCACACAGGTCGCCATCAGCACACGCCTCAATTCAATGTTTGCCCGTGCCCGCGAGGTCATGGCAGCCCACAGGAGTGAATAATGCAGCCCGCCGTCCCCGCCCGGCAGTTTGACCTTGCCGTGGTCGGTATTGCCACCGCCACTGCCGACAGCTCCCGCCCGGATGCGCTCGCGTCCGGGCTGTACGACAGCGACCCACCTACGCCGCCCACCACACCGCCCACGCTGGCGGCCATGGTTGCCGCCGCCCAGCACGACGCACAGATCACCAGCGCGTCACTCGTGGTAATTGGCGACGAGCCGGGCACACCGCCACCGGGCAGCACGACGCTACAGACAGCACCCACCCTCGCCGCTGCCCTTGCCGCCGCCCACGCCACCCTGACGCAACCCAATGCCGCCCCCGTCGTCATCGCCGATATGCACACAGCCCTGCCAGTGGCAGTAGTCGTGACGAACCGTGCCACTGCATCGCAGCACGGGCAACCCACCTACGCCGTCATTGCGGCGGTAGGGCATGGCACGCCCACGACTGCGACTGCCACGCTTCGCGCAGCCTACCGCGCTACCGCACGCGACCCCGCAGATACCGCCTACCTCGAAGTTGCCCCCGGCATGCTCGACGCGCTCCCAGACATCGCGCTTGCCCATCTGCATCAGCCGCTCACACCACCAGACTACCCCACCTGTGCCATCGGGAGCCTGTCCGCACTGCTGGGGCAACCGTGCAGCGCACTGGCGGCACTGGTGCATACCGTGCTGGCTCTCCACCGCCGCTACATCCCGGCGGTACCTGCCAGCACCGAACTTGCCGCCGCGTGGCAGCAACCGCACCACTACCGCGCCACCCGCGCCCACCCGTGGCAAACCAATATCGGTGAACAACGCACCGCCGCCGCAAGCCTTGCCGATGGCGATGACCGCAACACAGCAGTGGTGCTGCACGAAGCCCCCGCCCCCCTGCAACGCACCCAGACCCACCACCACCTCCACCGGCAACCGACGCGGCTCTATGTGTTTGCGGGCAATAGCGCGGATGACCTGCACCGCACCCTCGATACATTCGCACAGACGGTGGCAGACCAACCCGGCGATCACGCCCTCGCCGATCTTGCCCATCGCTGTTATGTCAATTGGAAACACCAGCGTGCGGCGGCATATACGCTTGTGCTCGTTGCCGCCAACACCACCGACCTGCACCGCGAAATTGAACGTGCCCGCGAGGGCATCAGCACCGCGTGTGCGACGGGCGACGAATGGAAAACCCCGGCGGGCAGTCACTTTACACCGCAGCCGCTCGGACGCACCGGCAAGGTTGCGTTTGTCTATCCCGGCGCGTTCAACGCCTACGTCGGGCTGACGCAGAACTTGCTGCAACTCTACCCCCACCTGTACGCATGGGCACCCGGCATCATGGATTACGCCCGGTCAATTCTGTCTGCCCACATGCTCTACCCACGCAGCATAACGCCCCTCAGCTCCGCCGAAGTACGTGCCCACGAGAGTGCCATGCTGACCCACGCAGTCGCCATGCTCGAAGTCGGCACGGGCGTGGCGGTGCAGTACACCGCGATCATGCGCGACGGCTTCGGGCTACAGCCCGATATTGCGCTGGGCTATAGCCAAGGCGAAACAACCATGATGCACGCCTTGCAGGTATGGGAAAGTAGCCCACACTTGCGCGAGCTATTTGCGTCATCCGACCTGTACACCGCACAACTCGCCGGTCCCCAACTCGCTGTACGCAACTACTGGCAGTTACCGCCTGCCCCTGCCAACGACGCGCCCATCTGGGCAAACTACATCCTGATGACCAGCGCAGACAAGGTACGTCCGCTCCTCACCGCCGAACCACACGTGTTTCTCGCCATCATCAACAGCCCGCGCGAGGTGATGATCGCGGGCGACCCCGCCGCCTGCGAGCGTGTCATCGCGGCAGCCAAGTGCCGCTCGTTGCGTGCCCCGTTCAATCAGGTTATCCACAGCCCACCCGTGCAACTGGCATACAACGAGTTTGTGCGGATCAACACGAGTGCCGTGGCTGCCCCAGCAGCCATCCAGTTCTATTCGGCAGCCAACCACGACAAGCTCACCCTGACCACCGAGCAGGTTGCCACGAGCCTTGCAACCGTGTTCTGCCAGCCACTCGACTTCCCGCGTCTCGTCCAGCAGACCTACGCCGACGGCGCACGTATCTTTATCGAATTGGGACCCGCCCGCAACTGCACCCACTGGATCGAGCAGACCCTGCACGAGCAACCCCACGTCGCAGTTGCCATCAACAAGAAGGGCACCGACGACCACATCGGTATTGTGCGCCTGCTCGCCCGCCTCCTGACCCATCAGGTGCCGCTCGACCCGGCGATCCTGTTTGCCGAACCTACGCCGCCCGCCGTGGCGGTGCATGCTCGCACCAACTCCCACAGCACCACCAACAACGCGAGTACCGCGCATACCACCTACCTTCAGCAGCGCACCGCCGACCTGCGCCACCTGCACGCCCGCATCCAGCGTGACATCGCCCGCTGGTCACAACCTGCCGCGCCCGCCCCAGCTACGGGTGCGCCGCCCGCGCCCGCCCCAGCTACGGGTGCGCCGCCCCCACCTGACCGCTTCACGCCGTCGCAGCAGGTATTGCTCACCGAAGCACAGGTCTACGAGTTCACACTTGGCTCGGTGGTGGCATGCATGGGCGACGACTTCGCCCGCTTTGCCACCCGTCGCACGCCACGCACCCCCAACACCGACCTCCGCACGGTTAGCCGCGTCGTGAGCGTTGAGGGCACGCGCGGCAAACTCGCCGCCGGGTCGCGCCTTGTCAGCGAGTTTGACATCCCGGCGGATAGCTGGTTTTTCCGCGACAACAGCTACCCCACTACGCCCTATGCGATGCTGATGGAAATGGCAATGCAACCATGCGGCTATCTGTCGGCATACCTCGGCTCGGCATTGCTCTTCCCCGATGCTGACCTATACTTCCGCAACCTTGACGGCAGTGGGCACCTGCTGCACCCGCTCGACCTGCGCGGGCGCACGATCACGCAAGAGGCAGTCCTGCATAGCTCGACCTACATCGAGGGCATCATCATCCAGAAGTACAGCTATCGTATGCTGCTGGCAGGTGAGCCATTCTTCAGCGGCGAGTCGGTGTTTGGCTACTTCACCGCCGAAGCCCTACGGAACCAGAACGGGCTGGACAACGGCACCCACCAACCACCGTGGTATGTGCAGCAGGGCATCGCCCCCGACCAGATGGCAGCCTACGATCTGCACACCACCGCCACCCAGCAGCGTTTTGCGCCACCGCCCGCCCAGCCCCACTATCGCTTGCCCACCGGGCACCTCGCGCTCCTCGACCGTATCGCGGTGCTGCCCGCCAGCGGCAAGCACGGGCTAGGCTACGTCTATGCCGAGCGCACCAACGACCCCACCGCGTGGTTCTACCCCTGCCATTTCTACCAAGACCCGGTGATGCCCGGCTCGCTGGGGCGCGAGGGCATTGTCCAAGCACTGCACGCCTACATCCTGCACACCGGCATCGGCAGCACCCACCACGCCCCGCGCATCGTGCCCACGGCGGGCACACCCACCACATGGAAGTATCGCGGGCAGATCACGCCGCAAGCAAGCGCGTGGGCACTGGAGGCACACATCACCCACTACGATGCCGCCAGTGGCACCCTGCTCGCCGATGCCAGCATCTGGCGCGACGGACTCCGCATCTACGAGTTTCGCACGATTGGCTTGACGATTGAAGCAACTGAAGCGCGTGCAGAGCTAGCACCCGCCACCGGGCAATACACCCACCACCCCGCGAAAGGAAAGAACGAGGTATGACTGTGTTGGAAGCCACAACCGCAACCACCAACGGCAACACCGCCACATGGCAGGGGTTGCCCCAACAGATAGCCTTTGACGAACCGGGCATGCTTGCCGCCCTGCACCACCTTGACCAGCCCTGCTACATCGTGCGGGTGGGTGGGCGCATGGGCATCGCTAGCACTGGCACCCCCGCAACCGCCGGCACCCCCGCAACCGCCGAGCTACTGGCGACCCTGCCGCCGGTACAACCCGCAACCCTCGGTGATACCGCCTTCCGGCAGGCATATGGCTTGCGCTACGCATATGTGGCGGGGGCAATGGCAAATGGCATTGCCTCGGCAGACCTCGTGATTGCGCTGGGCAAGGCGGGCATGCTCGGCTCGTTCGGCGCGGCAGGCATCGTCGGCGAGCGGCTCGTGGCGGCTATCCAGCAGATACAGCAGGCGTTACCCCACGGTCCGTATGCCTTTAACCTCATCCACAGCCCCGCCGAAGAAGCCATGGAACGCGGAGCCGTCGAACGCTACCTGCACCATGGCGTACCCGTTGTGGAGGCATCGGCATTCCTTGCCCTGACCCCCCACGTTGTCCGTTACCGCGTCGCGGGTCTCGAACGTGCCCCCGATGGCAGCATCACCCGCCGGAACCGCATTATTGCCAAAGTCTCGCGCCGCGAGGTGGCAACCCAGTTTATGCAGCCCGCTCCCGCCCGCCTGCTTGCTGACCTCGTGGCACACGGCTGGATCACGCCCACCCAAGCTGAACTCGCGCAGCACGTTCCCGTCGCCGACGACATCACCGTCGAGGCAGACTCCGGCGGGCACACCGACAACCGCCCGCTTGTTGCCCTGCTGCCCGCTATTCAGGCATTGCGCGACGACGTGCAGGCACAGTATGCCTACGCCGAACCCATCCGGGTGGGGGCTGGTGGCGGCATCGGCACGCCACAGGCTGCGCTCGCCGCCTACATGATGGGGGCAGCGTACATCGTGACCGGCTCGATCAATCAGGGCTGCGTCGAAGCGGGAACCTCCGCGCACACCCGCAAGCTCCTTGCCGAAGCGGGCATCGCCGATGTCATCATGGCACCCTCTGCCGACATGTTCGAGATGGGCGTAAAAGTCCAACTTCTCAAGCGCGGCACGCTCTTCCCGATGCGTGCCCAAAAGCTCTACGAGGTGTACCAGAGCTACGAGTCACTCGAAGCCATTCCGGCGGACGAACGCGCCAAGCTGGAACAACAAATCTTCCGCCGCTCGTTCGACGAGGTGTGGGCTGATACCGTCGCCTTTTTCCAAGAACGCGCCCCCGAACAGATCGAGCGGGCGAATGCCAACCCGCGCCGCAAAATGGCACTCGTGTTTCGGTGGTATCTGGGGCTGTCGTCGCGCTGGTCTACCCGTGGCGAAGCCGGGCGCGAGATGGACTATCAGGTGTGGTGCGGACCGGCAATGGGCGCGTTCAACGACTGGGTACGCGGCTCCTACCTCGAAGCCCCCGCAAACCGCCACGTCGCGGACGTAGCCCAGCACATGCTGACGGGTGCCGCCCTGCTCTACCGCTTGCAGAGCGCACGCTTGCAGGGGATCAACTTCCCGCCACACTTTTACCGCTACAGCCCGCACCCGCGCTAGACCCAACGCCGCCGCGCTCTAGGCATTGCCCTAGGGCGCGGCACGCTCCAGCATCAGGCGGACGGGCACCGCGACCCGGTTGTTGCCGAGGTCACGCTCTGGGCTTGTGCTCGTCACCTCAGCCCCAACGGTACCCTGCCGGATGCCCGGTGCCCACACTTGCCCGCGTGCCACGACCGTCAGCGTCACCACGTCGCCCGCAAACAGCCGCGGCATGGTGACAACGAGTTGCTGCCCCGCCACCCGTAACTCGCCCCACGAGTGCTGCGCCGACGCGATAGACAGCATGTCAGGGGTGGTGTAGGTCATGGTCACACCCTCGGCAATTGCGCCGCCGTTGTGCCGCACGACCATCGTCACGGGTACCGCTTCGTCCACCCGAATATTGGTGCGCCCAACGTGCAGCGTAACCGCTAGGTCAGGCTCGCCCTGCGCCGCATAGCCCATGCCCGGTACCATCGCCAGCCCCACCACTACCACGCAAGCAAGCACAGTTGCGCCAACCAGCAACAATGGATTGCGCTGGAACAACCACATCTTTGTATTCATAGCCTATTTACCACCTCGCACCCTGAACACAAACCGTCATTCTGTCGTACAATGAAGTGGCAAAAGCGATAGACGCAACGCATAATGCCACTACAGCGTGTGATCAGACGATCACGCGGAAAGGTGCAGCCAACCTGTGCCCGCCCTCATTCCACAGATTATCGGTGATGCCTACCAGCAGCAACAACGTACTGGGCAGTTCGCTGCCTTCTCGCTGTTTGTTGATATTTCGGGCTTCACCAAGCTGACCGAAACCCTGATGCAGCACCAGAAGGACGGAGCCGAAATCCTCACTGCTGCCCTCAACCGCATTTTCCAGCCGCTTGTGACCGCTGTGTACTCACGCGGCGGCTTCATCACCAACTTTGCGGGCGATGCCTTTACCGCACTCTTTCCCTACACCGCCCCCGCCACCACCGACAACGCACTCGCGGCGGTCGGCACCGCCCTTTTCATCCGCCAGTTCTTCGCCGAATCGGGCTTGATCACCACACCCTATGGCGATTTCCAACTTGCCGTCAAAGTCGGGCTTGCAATGGGCACCAGTGACTGGGGCATGCTGGGGACACTCCCCGAACCCGACCAACCCCACCTCACCGACGGGCGAGCCACCTTCTTCTTCCGTGGCACCGCCGTAGATACCTGCGCCGCCGCTGAGCATCACGCCGATAAGGGTGACATCATTATAGCGCACATCGTGCTTCCCTTCCTTAGCACCACAGTACAGTGTACCCCGCTCCCCACTGCCGACGACCACAGCCTGCTGCACGCTGCCACCCACTTGCCGCCGCCACCCAACCCGCCGGTTGCCGACATCCCACGCGACCTCCTGTCACCCTTCGTGCTCGATGCCGTGCTTGACCTCACGGCGGGCAACGTGCGCGGAGAGTTCCGCCACATCGCCGTCGCGTTCCTCTCGTTCGACGAACCAACCGACGATGCCCGCCTCGATACCTTCACCAGCACCGTGCTCGACCTGACCTACAGCTATGGCGGCTACTTCAACAAGATTGACTTCGGCGATAAGGGCGGCGTAATGCTCATGCTGTTCGGCGCACCCGTCGCGCACGAAAACACCGTCGAGCGTGCCACCGATTTCCTGCTTGCCCTGCGCCAGCACGACACCAACATGGCGTGGCGTGCCGGGCTGACCAGTGGCGTGGTCTACGCGGGCATCCTCGGTGGCACCGAACGTCACGAATACACCGCGATTGGCGACGTGGTGAACCTTGCTGCCCGCCTGATGATGAAAGCCCCATGGGGTGCCGTATGGCTCAGCGAACCCGTCGCCCAGCAGTTGCAAGCCGCCAACTACCAGACCGAATCACTCGGCGACTTCACGTTCAAGGGCAAGGGCAACCCAATACCCGTGTGGCAACTGGTGGGGCGCAGCGACGACACGCGCAGCCAACTGTACACCGGACCGCTGGTGGGGCGCAGGAGCGAGCTACACCACATGCGCCAGTGGGCAGACCCAATCCTGCACGGCGCATTCGCGGGCTTCCACACGATCTACGGCGACGCGGGCATGGGCAAGAGCCGCCTCGCCTATGCGCTGCAAGACGACCTGCAAGCCCAGCACAGCGTCAAGTGGCTGTACTGCCCCACCGACGAAGTACTGCGCCAGTCGCTCAATCCGTTTGTGGCGATGCTGCGAAACTACTTCGAGCAGAGCGTGGGCAAGCCGCCGATGCTCAACCGGGTACGCTTCGAGCTTTTGCACAGCCGCCTCGTGCAGCGCGTCGCGCAACACAACGACACACTTGCCCGCGAGATCGAGCGCACCCGCCCGTTCCTTGGTGCGCTCCTCAACCTGCGCTACCCCGGCTCGCTCTACGAACAGCTTGAGCCACGCCTGCGCTTCGAGAACACGCTCCTTGCCATCGTTGCGCTGTGGCAGGGCGAAAGCCTGCTACAACCGCTCGTGCTCCAGATCGAAGACCTACACTGGCTCGACAGCGACTCGCTGACGCTACTGGCACAGGTCAGCCGCCAGTGCCAAGGGCACCCCATCGCCGTACTGCTGACCAGCCGCTACCGCGACGACGGCAGCTACGTGCCGCTCGAACTTGCGCCCGCCGCTCCCGCCACCCTGATTGACCTCGCCACCTTCACCGCCGACGGCGTGCGCGAGTTTGCCGCCTATGTGCTCAACGGCGCAGTTAGCCCGACGCTCGTCGAGTTTCTGCTAGAGAAGACCAACGGCAACCCGTTTTTCATCGAGCAACTCGTGCTCGACCTGCGCGAGCGTGCCATCGTCCAGCACGACAGCAGCGGCGTATGGACAGTACAGCCGCAGGACGTGACCGACCTGCCCACCAGCATCAACGGGGTGTTGGTGGCACGGCTCGACCGCCTGCCCATTGACGTGCGGCTCGTGGTACAAACTGCCTCGGTGCTGGGGCGCGAGTTCGATATGCCCGTGCTGCTAGCAATGCTCGAACAGCAGCAGGAACGTGCCGCGCACCTCGTTGCCTCCGCCAGCAGCGAACGTATCTGGTCGGCGGCGGGTGAAGTACGCCTGCTGTTCCGCCACGCGCTCCTGCGCGATGCCGCCTATGACATGCAGTTGCGTGCCCGCCTGCGCGACCTGCACGCCGCCGCCAGCACCGCGATCTTGCAGGTGTACGGCGACGAGCTACCGCCCCACTATATAGACCTCGCCTACCACTATGGGCGGGCAAAGGACGTGCCCAACGAACGCCGCTATGCGGGGCTAGCGGGTGGGTGGGCGGCGAGACGCTATGCCAACGATCAGGCGATCACCTACCTGAGCCGTGCGCTCGACCTGACCGAACCCACCGCCGCGCCTGACCGCTACCACCTGCTGCTCACCCGCGAGCAGGTGTACGACCGCCTCGGCAACCGCGACGAGCAGACCCGCGACCTCGACCTGCTGCACGCCCTGACCCAACAACTGCACGACCCGCTCCGCAGTGCGGAGGTTGCGCTACGCCACGCCCACATGGCAAACGTCACGGGCGACTACCCCGCCGCCCTCGCAGCCGCCAGCACCGCGCTGGCTGACCCCGCCCCACTCACGCCGGAGCTACAGGCACAGGGCGCACTGCGCCGCGCCTTCGCGTATCAGGCGCAGGGCGACTACCCCGCCGCAGACGCATACTTGCAGCGCACGCTCGACATTGCCCACACCGCCGACCTGCCCACGCTGCAAGCCGAAGCCCTGTGGCTACGCGGGCGCGTGAGCTACCTGCAAGGCGACCTAGAGCCTGCCCGTACCTACGGCGAGCAAGCCCTCGCGCTCTACCAGCAACTGGGCGACAAGCCGGGGCAGGCGCAGGCATACAACCTGATCGGCAACACCCTCGATGACCTTGGCGAGTACGAACAGGCACGCGGCTATTTTCAGCAGGCACTGACACTGCATCAAGCCACTGGCAACCGCTATGGCGAGGGCATTGTGCTGCACAACATTGGCAAAAACCTGTGGTTGTCCGGCCAATACGCAGATGCAGAAGGGTATTACCAGCAGTCGCTTGATTTATGCCGTGCGATTGAAGACGCGCAGGGCATTGCCGAAGCCCTCAATAGTCTTGGGACGCTCTACATGGATACCGGTAGCTACTCGCGCTCGCTTGCCCTCTTGAATGAGGCACTGCACCTGTCACAGGAGATTGGCGACCAGTGGGGCGTTGCCGCGATCCTTGACAACCTCGGGCTACTCTATCACTACCTCGGTAGCTATGACAATGCCCATACCTGTTACCAGCAAGCACTGCATATCCGCGAAACGATTGGTGATCAGGCAGGCATCATCGTGTCGAAAGGTCGGCTCGGATTTCTCCATCTTGCCCAGCGTGATTACCCACAGGCAGTCGCTACGTTAGAATACGCCCTGCAACCCTACCGCACAGGCGATGAGGATAGCGACCCGCGCGAAGCGGCTGCCGCGCTCAAGTATCTGGGACACGTTGAGAGCGACTTACGCATCGCCAATGCCTACACGACGTATCATCAAGCCCGTGCCCTGTTTGTCACAAACAACCTGCACGCCCAAGTTGTCGAAGTAGATGCAGCCCTTGCACGTCTCGCCCATCAGCAAGATGATACCGCACAGGCATTCCAATACATTGAGGCAACGTTACAGGTTATCGCGCAGAATCCTGCACTGGTCGGCACTGACGAACCGTTCCGCGTCTACCTCAACTGTTACGAAACACTCTGGGCACTGGACGACCCGCGTGCCATGCACGTCTTGCAACAAGGCTGCACCCTGCTCCTGCAACGCGCTGAGCGCATAGACGACCCACTCCTCCGCCATTCGTACCTGCACAACGTCTTTCATCACCGTGTGCTGCTCGCTCACCGCGACTTCCAGCAGCGGCTACAACAACCTTAGCATATACCACGAGATATGCCGCGAGCCGGAGCATAGCTCCGGCTCGCGGCGTTTCCATCCGATCCGATCCGATGTGCTGATGTGCTGATGTGCTATAGACACACCTGCTTACCGTCAGTTCTTGATCACGAGTGGCAGATAGACTGACCCAGCACCCGCCTGAAGCTGCTGCCGTGGGATCGGTGCGCCCGGCTCATCCGGTGGCGGGGGCGGTGCCTGATTGTTGTAGAACACCGCCAGCGTTGCCGCCCACTCGGTATCTGCCACAAACGCGAAGTGGCGGGCACTATAGTACGCCCGTTGCCACTCATCGCGTGCCAGCGGCAGGTAGATGCTCACGCCGCTGGGTGCCGTCCAGTTCCATTCTTGCCCCGGATACGCAAACGGGAACCCGTTCCGCGCAACGAGCGACTGACCAACCATCGCATCAATTTCGGTGATCACTGCCTGCGCGGCGGTACGGACTGCCGTCGGTGTGGCAGGGTCGTTGACCAGCAGTTGTGCGTAGTGGCGCAGGTCTATGTAGGTATCGCTCTGGCGGTCAAGGGCACCATCGCCCGTGCTATCGTAGACATCGGCAGCGTTGAAGGCTTGCGTTAGCGGGGTACGGCTCGTAGCGAGGTTGTTCTGAATAGCCGTCGCCAAATTATTAGTTGCCGTCGCCACTTCATCAATCCGATCGAGATCGGCTACCACATAGATATAGGGATAACCTGCGTTACCAAGGAAGTCGGTGTCCAGTACACCCTGCTCGTTTTCCAGCCACGCCTGCAAGATTTGCGGCACCGTGCGCGTCCCATCAATGTCATCAAGGTGTAGCGCGTAATCCGAGACTGCCCACTTCAGGTTGGGCGATGCCATTAGGTAGCGCACACTGGCGCGCAGTTCATAGCCAATCTCGGTCATACCCATCAGACAGGCATCAAGGTACAGCCCATCAAAGCGCGTCCGGGTACTCCCCTCTGCTTGGGCACCTGCCAGCGCATCTGCAAACGCCAGCCCCAGCCCGCGTGTCGAGATAGACGTACCTGCCGGGTTGTCGTCGCGCAGCAAGCCGGCAAGCGGGTCGAAGCGTCCCCGCCGCCCACCCGGCTGGGCGGTCAGCCCGTCGGCACTGATGCCGTTGCCGTGCCCGATCAACGACACGATCACGTTGTCGGCGTTGGGGTATGCCAGCAACCCGTTCTTCAGGAAGTCCGCGAGCGCGGCGGGGTTAGCACTGGCATCGGGCCATGTCCACACGTTTTCGTTCAGCGTGTAGCGTCCGTTGCAGAAGGGGTTGGTATAGTTGGGACAAAACAGTTGCCCCGTCGTGTCGCGCTGGATACGGTAGAGGTACGCATCGTCAGTACCCGGACCGTCCAGCATCAGTAGCGTCACAACGTTGTCGTTCGGCTGCGCCGCCTCCATGCTGTTCAGCACGTCAATGCCGTCTTCGGCGAGGTCGTTGTCCGCAACGTAGTACGCCAGCACCAGCGTGAGTGTCTCGCCGGGGGGTGCGTCCGCACTGTTCTGGATAACCATGGTCAGCACGTCCTCGACGATGTCCGTGCCGCCGTCCGCCTGTTCCACCGTAAAGGGCAACGCCAGCACCGTGCCGGGGGCGAGGTCATTGCTCACCGTCACCTCGTAGCGTACCACCACGTCGTTGCCCGGCGACACCGGACCCTCGTAGTTGATCGTGCGTGCTTGGTCGTCGAAGGTGTAGCGGGTGGGGTCAACGTTCTGTGTCGCGGGCGGGAAGACGAAGCGCACAAACTCCAACCCCTCTGGCAGATTGTTGATCAGCTTCGCGGTGGTGTCGCTGCCACTACGAATGGTAATGCGTAGCTCCACCGTGTCGCCGTTATTGGCAATGATGGTCGTCTGGTTCTGCGTGACGTTGGTCACACCCTTGCCCGTGTCGAGCACGTCGGTACACGTCTCGGTACTGAGCACATCGCCCGACCGTGTGTCGAGGTACCGCTGGAAGTCCTCGCTCGCCGGCTCACACACATCGGTGACATCATACAGCAGCGTTTGCAGGTTGGCGAGGTTGGTCAGCGTCGTGGGCAACGCACCCGCTAGGTCATCGTTTTCACCCACATCGAGACTACGTAGCCCACTCAGGTTGCCGATGCTATCCGGGAGCGTGCCCTCTAGGTCAAAGTCGCGCATGTCTAGTTCGACAACGCGCCCACCCCTGCATGTCACCCCCGACCACGTACACAGGTTGTTCGTACTAAACCATTCCACTTCCGGGTCGGGGTATTCCCAGTCTAAGCCACCCAGCGTATCATATAGGTCTTGAAGCACGTTACAGTCGGCTGCGGGCACGCCCGTGATCGTCGTGCAGTCCACGACACCACTCGGTAGCTCGAAGGCACCGAGGTCAATACCACTGCCCGACAGCCGCGCAAAGCCCGTCCCGCGCTGGTCGGTGCCGCCGTCGAAGGTATCGTCAATTGCGGTACCCGCGTTCAGGGCCGGCGACGTGTCGGTGATCGCGTGCGTCTCCGTCGGACCGCCGTTGTCTGTCAGGGCGGCAAGCTGGGGGTCAGCCGTGACGGCAGGGGTGCCGCAGTTTTGCTGGTTCTCCATCAGGTTCGTGACCTGCGTCAGGTCAGCATTGGCACTGGGTCGGAAGCAGTCCGGTTCGGTACCGCCCGTCCCGGTGGTGTTCGCCAGAATGCTGTTGCGGAGGACGAGCGTTCCGGGGTCGAAGTACAGCCCGCCCTTGCCCCCGGAACGCACGCGGTTGCCCGTCAGCGTCATGTTGTAGATCGTGTGTGAGCTGGCACTGTTGAGGTAGATGCCCGCACCATTGCCCCCGAATGCCGATGCACTGTTGGTGGTGCCCGTCGTGTTGCCGCTGATGGTGCTATTTTTCAGCGTCAGGGTGCCGCCGTCCACGCCGATGCCACCACCGTTGCCAAAGCCGCCATTGCCTGTGCCAAAGCCACCAATCCCCGTCGTACCGTTCGCTATCAGGCTCCGCTGAATGTCGGCAGTGAACGACGGTGAGCCACCACTGATGTACAGGTTGCCACCGCTACCGCCATTGCCGCCACTGCCGCTACCGCTTGCACCGCCGCCGGGTCCGGTCTGCCCATTTAGCAGGCTCGTGGTATCCATCTCCAGCGTGCCACCGTCGGCAGTATTGATGTAGACATTGCCACCAACACCACCGTTGCCACCGTCGTTGCCACCAGTACCCGACCCACCAGTACCCGTACTATTGCCGTCGAGGGTACTCGCCGTGATCTGAAGTGTGCCTCTCTGATGGTAAATGGCACCACCCTTGCCACCATTGCCGCCGACGCTCGCCGCACCGTTGCCCGTGGTGTTGCCCTCCATCGTGACGCTCGTCAGGGTCAGGTCTTGCGTGTTATAAATTGCGCCACCATTACCACCCGCCGGGGGACTCCCCGTACCATTTGCTGTGCTGTTGTTAACAAACGACGTACCATTGAAAGATGCAGTACCGTCAACGTTGTAGAACGCACCCCCACCAAGGTTGCCGCTGTTCAGTGAGAAACTGCCGCCGGTCACGTTCAGCGTGCCCTCTTGCATCCAGATGCCACCGCCACCATTTGCCGTGTTGCTCGTGAACGTTGAGCCACTGACCGTAGTGGTGCCACCGTCAATGTAGATCGCCCCGCCGTGCGTACCTGCGCTGTTGCTCGTGAAACGGCTGTTGGTGATCGTGGTATCGTTGGTCGTGTAGATCGCCCCGCCGTTATCGGCACTATTGTTCGCGAATGTGGTGTTGTCAACCGCCAGCACCCCATCATTGAGAATCGCCGCACCATCGGACGGCCCGAAGTTTGCACCCGTCAAGATGAGATTACGGAGGGTCACGTTCGCTGAGTTACTCGAAATATCGAAGAGACCGACATCCGTCCCCCCAACCTGCATTGTTACCGCCGGGGTGCCGCCTATCTCCGACGCTTCGACCACCAGCGTGATAGACTGGTTGATCTCAGGCAGTGAGGAGGTGATATTGACCGTGCCGGTCAGCAAACCAAATGTAATCACATCGTCGCCCGTGCCTGCCTCGCAGTCGGAGCGGGGTTGACTGCTGGCAATCGCGTTTTCCATCGCCTCGCGCAGTGTACACTGCCCATCAACTGCCGTGTTATCCGCAAGCGACTCCACCGTAATCGTCCCCGCAGCCTGTACCGCCGGGGGCGTTGATGCCGGGAAACTGCCGACCACCATCAAGGCGATCAGCCCAAGCGTTACCAACCAGAACCGGGAAAAGGGGGGTTTCGTACTCTGCATAAGCAACTCCTAACTTACAAAAGGGGACACTAAAGTGACTGGTCAGCCGGGCTATACCAGCGATCAACGATATGACGTATGACACCTGAAAAAAGCTCCCGATGTATGTGCCCCACTATTATAGCAGTCTTATACCCAGCGTACACCCCCTCCTTGATGAGGAAATCGCTATTGCCCCGCCGGCGCGTGCCAACCCAGATTGACGAAATGTCCGTTTTGCGGCATGATAGTCAGCGTTTTATCCAATTATTCAATCGTGATGACTCGTGGACAAAGGAACCCTATGACACAACTGGACAATACGCCCCGTAGCACACGCGACTATGCCCGCCTATACTTCACGGGCGTGGCAATGGGCATCGCTGACCTCATACCCGGCGTTTCGGGCGGCACAATGGCATTCATCCTTGGGGTGTACAGCGACTTGCTCACGGCTATCAAAGCATTCAACGCTGACCTTGTACGCCTGCTGCTGCGCTTCGAGTGGCGCGAAGCCCTCGCCCGCATCCCGCTCCTGTTCCTGATCCCGCTGGGGCTTGGCATCGGCAGTGCTATTTTGCTGCTTGCGCGTGTGATGCGCTTTCTGCTCGAAAATCAGCGCGAGTTCGTGTTCGCGTTCTTCTTCGGGCTAATCCTCGCGTCGGTGCTAGCAATCGGCTGGCACCTCAAGCGCACCACCACCACTGCCGTCGGTCTGGTCGGCGGTACCCTCTTCGCGCTCCTTGTTACCAACCTGCCACTATTGCAAAGCCCATCGCACGACCCGCTCACACTACTGCTGAGCGGCATGGTGGCGATCAGTGCCATGTTGCTCCCCGGCATCTCTGGCTCGTTTATCCTGCTCGTGTTGGGACAGTACGACTACGTGCTGAACGCGGTAAGTGACCTTGACCTATCCGCCATCATCCCCGTGGGCATCGGTGCCGTGATCGGGCTGGTGCTGTTTGCCCGCGTCATTAGCTGGACACTCAAACGCTACCACGATGTTACCATCGCGGCACTGGTAGGCTTCATGCTTGGCTCGCTGCACGTCATCTGGCCATGGAAAGAAGTCACCGCCACGCGCCTAGACCGCCACGGCGAAGAGGTACCCGCCGCCTACGCCAACCTGCTCCCCGATGTAAGCACTGGTGCGTTCTGGCTAGCGGTGGCACTCATGGTCGGCGGCTTCCTGCTCGTCAACGCGATGGATCACGCCCAGTCCCGCAACAACCCGCTCTTCAGCCGCTTCGACAAGGGCAGTGCCAAGCACGCACCTGCCAGCGCAGACTGACTGTCCCCCCACACTGGCACCCAATACACGCCACAGACACCGACAGAGCACCCAGTTTATTATCACCGGGTGCTCTGTCGTGCTATCGCTGTCGCGCTATCGGTCGGTTCGCTGCCCTACTGCTATGGTGTGCTACTGCTCGCGCGGTGTGGTGAATGCTTCGTGGTGTGGTGCGCGCCTACGAGAGAGCAGCAGCAGGAAGCGTGTTAACGCGCTGCGCGTGCTCATGCTCATACGCCACAATGTCGCCGTCCTGCTGCAACAGAAAGCCCATCTGGTCAACGCCGTTCAATAGGCAGTACTTCGAGAAGCCGTCAATCGGGAAGCTGACTGTCTGCCCCTCCGGCAAAATCAGTTGCTGCGCTGCGAGGTCAACCTCCAACGTGGTGTCGGGGTCTTCTTCGATCATACTGACCAACTGGTGGTACGTTTCGGTATCCACCACAATCGGCAACAACCCGTTCTTCAGCGCGTTGTTACGGAAGATGTCCGCGAAGTACGTACTGACTACTGCCTGAAAACCAAAGCCCTGCAACGCCCACGGTGCGTGCTCGCGCGAGCTACCACAACCAAAGTTGTTGCCCGCCACCAGCACCCGTGCGCCCGCCGCCGCAGGCGTGTTCAGCACGAAGTCGGGGCGCGGGTTGCCGCCGTCGTCATATCGCCAGTCATAGAACAGCCCTTCACCTAGCCCCGCCTTGTCGGTCACTTTCAGGTAGCGTGCCGGGATAATCTGGTCAGTATCAATGTTTTCAACCGGCAGGGCAACCGCCTTGCCGCGCAATGTCGTGATCGGGTCCGTCGTGATCGGGTCCATGGTGCATTCCTCCCTAGTTCAGTAGCGTGCGTACATCGGTGATCACGCCATTGACCGCCGTTGCCGCCGCTGTGAGCGGACTGGCAAGGAAGGTGCGCCCCCCTTTGCCCTGCCGCCCCTCGAAGTTACGGTTGCTGGTGCTGATCGCATACTGCCCCGGCTGCAACTGGTCGCCGTTCATGGCAATACACATCGAGCAACCCGCCTCGCGCCATTCGGCACCTGCCGCCTTGAAGATTTGATCCAACCCTTCGCGCTCAGCTTGCCGCTTGACCTGCTGCGACCCCGGCACCACCATCACGCGCACATTGGGGGCAACAGTGCGGTCTTTCAGCAGGGCAGCCGCCTGCCGCAAGTCCGAAATGCGCGAGTTGGTGCAACTCCCAATAAACACCACATCTACCGGCTTGCCCAACAGTTGCTCACCCGGCTGCAAGTTCATATAGCGCAGGGCTTTGTCCAGTGCCGCCCGCGCCGATGGGTCATCCATTGCATCGGGCGTAGGCACATGGCTCGTGATGGGCATCCCCATACCGGGGTTGGTGCCATAGGTAATCATCGGGATCAATTCGTTCGCATCGAGATGCACCACGCGGTCAAACTCGGCACCGTCGTCGGTGGGCAACGTGCGCCAGTCCGCAACGGCGGCTTCCCACGCGGCACCCTGCGGCGCAAAGGGGCGACCCGCAATGTACGCGAACGTGGTGTCGTCGGGCGCAACCATGCCCGCGCGTGCGCCCCCCTCAATGCTCATGTTGCAGATCGTCATGCGCTCTTCCATCGAGAGGCTACGAATAGCCGACCCAGCGTACTCGAAGACATAGCCCGTGCCCCCACCCACGCCAATCTTGGCGATGATGGCAAGGATGATGTCCTTCGCGGTCACGCCGGGGGCGAGCGTGCCGTCTACCTGAATCTTGCACGTCTGCGGGCGGTTTTGCAGCAAACACTGCGATGCCAGCACATGCCCCACTTCGCTGGTGCCGATGCCGAATGCCAACGCACCGAACGCGCCGTGGGTACTGGTATGGCTGTCGCCACAGACGATCGTCATGCCGGGTTGCGTCAAGCCTTGCTCCGGTCCGATCACATGGACGATACCCTGATTGGTCGTCCCCAACTCGAACAGTGGAATGCCAAAGTCGGCACAGTTCTGGCGGAGCCGATCAAGCTGTGCCGATGCCTGCGTATCCACCACCGGGATAATGCCAAGGCTGTTGCGCGGTGTGGTGGGCGTGCTGTGATCCATCGTCGCAATGGTACGGTCAGGGCGGCGCACCTTCAGCCCACGCTCGCGCAGCACCGTAAAGGCTTGGGGTGAGGTAACCTCGTGGATGAGGTGCAGGTCAATATACAGGACTGCCGGGTGGTCTGCCGTCTGTGGGCGGACAATGTGGCGATCCCACACTTTTTCAAACAATGTACGGGGCATGGTATGTTTCTCCTTCTCCAGCATGTTCACAACACAACGTATCGCTAGGCAGGCGGCACGGTCGTCGGCGGGGCAACCGCCTACTCGTGTGCGTCGCGCTCGCGCAGCAACGGCAACTCCAGACTATCCCACAGTGCCAGCCAGCTTGCTTCAATAATGTTATGTGAAGCACCCATCGTACTCCACGTTTCGTTGCCTCGCGCACTCTCGATCACCACACGCGGCGTTGCCGCCGTGCCGAGGTGCTCATCAACAATACGCACCTTATAGTCAATCAGCTTGATCTCGCTGAGAAGCGGGTAATGCGGCACCAGTGCCTTACGAATGGCTTGGTCGAGCGCATTGACCGGACCGTCGCCGTCCGCCGCCATGTGCATCAACTGGTCGCCGACGCGCACGCGCACCGTTGCCTGTGAGTATACATCATTCTCGCCGCGTTTCTCAACAATCACGGTGAAATCAATCAACTCGAAGGGCGGCGTATACCCATCATGACCCCGGCGCACCAGCACCTCGAAGCTCCCTTCGGCGGCTTCGTACTGAAAGCCACGATGCTCCAGTTCCTTGATACGCCGCACCACATCACGCTCGCCGCCGTTCATCTGCAACCCAAGCTCATCGGCACGCATCCGCACATTGCCGCGCCCCGACAGTTCGCTCACTACCACGCGCTTCTGGTTGCCCACCACACGCGGGTCAATGTGCTGGTAGCTCGCCTCGACTTTCTCAATCGCCGCAACGTGGATGCCGCCCTTGTGCGCGAAGGCACTGTGCCCCACATAGGGCGCGTGGTCATCCGGCTTCAGGTTGGCAATCGCCGCCACCTGATGCGACAGCCGCGCCAACCCCGCCAGCTTTTCGGCGGGCACACACTGGTAGCCGAGCTTGAGTTGCAGGTTGGCAATCATCGGGATCAAGTCCATGTTGCCACAGCGTTCCCCGTAGCCGTTGATCGTCCCCTGTACCTGCACACACCCCTGCTCAACGGCAACCAGTGCGTTCGCCACCGCCAGCGCACCATCGTTGTGCGTATGAATGCCAAACTGCTGTTGCGGCAACTGCGACCGCACCGCCGCGACAATCGTGCTGGTGTGCTGCGGGAGCGTGCCACCGTTGGTATCGCACAACACCAGCACGTCTGCGCCCGCGTCAGCAGCAGCCCGTAGCGTGGCAAGCGCATAGTCGGGGTCGGCGCGGTAGCCGTCGAAGAAGTGTTCGGCATCGTAGCATACCTCTTTGTCCAGTGCCTTGAAGTAAGCAACACTCTCGCCGATCATCGCAAGGTTTTCTTCGCGCGTTGTCTCCAGCACCTGCTCGACATGCAGCGTCCAGCTTTTGCCCACCAGTGTCACTACCGGCGTAGCAGCATCTACCAGTGCCGCAATATTCGGGTCGTCGGCGCACGTCTTGCGCGGGCGGCGCGTGCTGCCAAACGCCGTAATGCGGGCGTGCTGCAACGGCACGTCACGGATGGCACGGAAAAAGTCGGCATCTTTCGGGTTCGAGCCGGGCCACCCCCCTTCGATGTAGTGTATCCCGAATGCGTCCAGCTCGCATGCTATCTTCAGTTTATCTGCCAGCGAAAACGATAGCCCTTCACGTTGCGCTCCGTCTCGCAACGTGGTGTCATACAGCAGAATCTGCACCGTGGTCTCCTTGTCCGGCGGCAGCCGCCGCGCTCCGCCAGCGCGGATAACTCCCGAAAACCTTGAGCATGCCCGTGCGGGCGGCGATCCGTTCGAGAGCCGCCGCAATATGCGGGGTAGTGCGGTGCCCCTCGATGTCTACGAGAAAAATGTACTGCCCCAACACCGCTTTGGAGGGGCGCGACTCCAGCTTGGTCATGTTGATGTCATCGCGGGCAAGTTCTTCGAGCACGCCCACCAGCACCCCCGCGCGGTCCGCCGTGAAGCCAAAGCAAAAGCTCGTTTTGTCGTCACCCGTCGGCGGGCTGTCGTGGCGAGCCAGCGCAATAAAGCGCGTCTGGTTGCTGCGGTTGTCGGCAATCTCGTGTGCCAGCACCGCCGCCCCGACTGTCTCGGCGGCACGTAACGTACTGATCGCCGCCGCTGGTCGCTCGTCCGCGATAGCCTCGGCAGGGGCGGCACTGTTACTCAGCGATGCCACCGTCGTCACGTTGGGCATACAGCGTTCAACAAACTTGCGGCACTGCCCCAACGACTGCGGGTGCGCGTACAGCACGCTAATTTCGGGCAACGTGATGCCGGGACGCGCCACAAGGTACTGCCGGATCGGTATCACCGTCTCGCCCGCAATCTGTAGCCCAGTCTCGTGGATCAGCAGGTCGAGCGTGAAGGTGACACTGCCCTCCAGCATATTCTCAATTGGCAGGATACCCACCGTCGCCGCCCCCGTCTCGATAGCCGTCACGACTGCCGGGATGCTGGGGAGCGGCAGGTACGTTGCCGCCACGCCGAGCACACGGGCATAGGCGAGGGCGGCTTCCTCACTGAAGGTACCGGGCGGTCCGAGGTAGGCGAGTGTGTGCATTAGGCTTCATCCTGCACGGGCGCATTGCGCCCGAACAGGTCTACCGCATAGGTCGGGCTTTGCTGGTCGTAGCCCGCCGCGAACGCCGCCTGCTCCGCGTCGAGCCGCTGCTGTGTCGCCGCTATCATCTTGTTCAGTGCCACCATAAAGGCTTCGGCTGAGGCAACGATGATGTCGGTATGCACCGCATAGCCACTGTAGATATGCGGTCGCTGGCTATCCGACGGCGAGAACGTCGAGCGGTAGGGCGCACCCGTCGCGGCAGCACCTTCGGCGTGCCCGTTGCCGTTGCTGGCTTCCTTCATACCCTGCTCGCAGATACGTACCGATACCTCGGCAACTGCGTCCAACCCCTCAGTCACGGCTTTGATCGCAAACTCGATCAGTTCGTTGGGGCGTTGCACCACCTGATTGATCGCCTTATACACTGCGTCCACCGGACCGGTGCCGTGTTCGCTGACCACGTGCAACTGGTCATCGGGACCGACGATCTGCACCGTAGCAACCGGCACCGCACTGGTGCCACTGATGACCTGCACCTGCTGCAACTTGAAGATGTCGGGCGTGCGTTGCGTCTCACCCGTCACCAGTGCCGCAATGTCGCGGTCATCCACCACCTTCTTACGGTCGCACAGGTCTTTGAAGGCACGGAAGACCTGCTGGAAGTCCTCATCGTCCAGATTGTAGCCCATAGCCTCAAGGTGCGAACGAAAGGCATGCCGCCCGCTATGCTTACCCAACACCAGCGTGTTACTCTCTAGCCCCACCGTCTCGGCACTCATAATCTCGTAGGTCATGCGGTTCTTGAGAATGCCATCCTGATGAATACCCGACTCGTGGGCAAAGGCGTTCGCGCCAACGATTGCCTTGTTGGGCGGCACATGAATGCCCGTGAAGCTACTGACCATCCGGCTTGCCCGCGTCAGTTCGCGCGTATTGATCCGCGTGCCCACGCCGTAGAACTGCTCGCGGGTGTGCAACGCCATCACCACTTCCTCAAGCGAGGCATTCCCCGCCCGTTCCCCAATGCCATTGATCGTGCATTCGATCTGGCGTGCGCCGCGCCGCACCCCGGCGAGGCTGTTGGCTACCGCCAGCCCCAGATCGTCGTGGCAGTGCGTCGAGATAATCACGTCTTTCGCGCCGGGCACGTTCGCAATGATCCCCGCGATCATCGCGCCATACTCATCGGCGGTGGCATAGCCCACCGTATCGGGGATGTTGAGCGTCGTCGCGCCCTGCTCAATCGCCACTGCCAGCACACGGTACATATACTCAGGGTCGGAGCGGCTGGCATCCATCGGCGAGAACTCGACATCCTCGCACAACGACCGCGCATAGCCCACCGTATCGCGCACCCGCTCGACAATCTGATCGCGCGTCATCCGAAACTGGTGCTCGATGTGTATATCCGAAGTCGAAATAAAGGTATGGATGCGTTGCTTGGCGGCAGGCTGCACCGCACTCGCCGCCTTCGCAATGTCATCGCGGTTGGCGCGTGCCAGTGCCGCGATCACCGGACCGTCCGGCGTGCCAATGTCACGGGCAATCTGATGCACCGCTGCCCAGTCGCCGGGGGATGCCGCCGGGAATCCCGCCTCGATAATATCAACATTCAGCCGCGCAAGCTGGTGGGCAACTGCCAGTTTCTCGTCCAGCGTCATGGTACAGCCGGGCGACTGTTCACCATCGCGCAAGGTAGTATCAAAAATACGAACGTAGTCCATGACCAAGCACTCCTGTCTAATCAGCCACGCCCATCAGCTACGCGGCAACGCACCGTGCAAAAGCGTGAACGCTCACCGCCGTTGGTGAGCGTCCACACCCTTGCTTATGCGCCACCGCTACCGGGGCGTACCTCTTTCGGGTTTACAAACGGCATCATACGGCGCAGTTCGCGCCCGACCTGCTCGACCGGGTGATCGTGATCGCGCTCGCGGTACTGCGTCATGCGTGGGCGACCGTTGTGGTTCTCCTCGATCCAGTCTTCCGCAAAAGCACCACTGCGGATGTCGTCCAGCAGTTGCTTCATCGCAGCCCGCGACTGCTCGTTGATCACGCGCGGTCCGGCGGTATAGTCGCCCCACTCGGCAGTATCGCTGATCGAGTAGCGCATATAGTCCAGCCCGCCCTGATAGATCAGGTCTACAATCAGCTTGACTTCGTGCAGACACTCGAAGTACGCCACTTCGGGCTGATAGCCCGCTTCGAGCAACGTTTCGTAGCCCGCCTTGATCAGCTCGCTGATGCCGCCACACAACACCGCCTGCTCACCAAACAGGTCGGTTTCGGTCTCTTCGGTGAAGGTCGTTTTCAGCACGCCCGCCCGCGTACAGCCAATGCCCTTGGCATACGCCAGCGCATCCTCGAAGGCACCACCCGTTGCATCCTGCTCAACCGCGACCAGACCGGGAATGCCGCCGCCCTGCTCGTACACTTCGCGCAGGCGGTGCCCCGGACCCTTCGGCGCAACCATGATCACGTCCACGTTATCCGGCGGGATAATCTGCCCGAAGCGAATGTTGAAGCCGTGGGCAAACATCAGCGTCTTGCCCGCCGTCAGGTTGGGAGCGATGTGTTCGCGGTACAAGTCGCCCTGCCCGATGTCGGGGGTCAGCAGCATGACCATCGCGGCATCGCGCACCGCGTCGGCGACGCTCTGCACCACAAACCCCGCCGCCTCCGCTTTGGCACGGCTCTTGCTGCCCTCGTACAGCCCGATACGGACATCTAGCCCACTGTCCTTCAAGTTCATGGCATGGGCGTGCCCTTGGCTCCCAAAGCCAATCACCGCAATCGGCTTCTGTGCGAGCCGCCCAAGGTCTGCCTGCTTGTCGTAAAAAATCTCAGCCATTTGGTGTCTCTCCCACCTAACCTAATTGAGGGCTGCCGTCGCCGCACTGCTGGCACGCCCATTCTCTTCCACTGGCGGATCGGGCAGGTGCGTGCGCGAACCGCGCACCATTGCAATGCGCCCAGTCCGCATCATCTCTTTCACCCCATAGGGGCGAATCGTCTCGACAAAGTTATCCACTTTGCTCGGCGTGCCCGTCATCTCGATCACCATCGAGTTGGTCGCCACATCCACAATTTTCGCATCGAAGATATTCGCCAACGTCGCAATTTCGGGGCGGGTCGCCCCTGTGCTATGCACCTTCACCAGCACCATCTCACGCTCGACTGCCGGGTCGTGGGTGACATCACTCACCTTCAGCACGTCAATCAGGCGGTACAACTGCTTGATGACCTGCTCCACTTCCGATGACTCAACGACGAGCGTCATACGGCTCACGCCGGGGGTTTCGGTGTGCCCCACTGCGAGGCTCTCGATGTTATAGCCACGCCGCCGAAACAGGCTCACGGCGCGGGTCAGCACGCCGGGGCGGTCTTGCATCAGGGCGATCAGGGTATGCTTCTTCACGGTCGTTTCTCCTTATGCTTCCTGCTTCCTGCTTCCTGCTTCCTTATGCTACGGTTGCACGGTTGCACGGTTGCACGGTTGCACGGTTGCTAGTTGCTAATTGCTGTCACCGTAGCCTACGCTTGGGCGGGCGTTGCTGGCTCCGTGGGCTTCGTGTCCGGCTGCTCGGTCATCATCTCGCCAATGCTGTTGCCTTGCGGCACCATCGGGAACACGTTCACCTCACGCTCGACACGGAAGTCAATCACTATCGAGCCGTTGTGTGCGTAGGCGGCATCAATCGCGGGTCGCACATCGTCTACCGTCTCAACCGTCATACCGCGCACCCCGCACGCCTCTGCCAGTTTCGCAAAGTCGGGACCCGTCAGCAGGGTGTGGCTGTAGCGGCGGTCTTCAAACAGTTCTTGCCACTGGCGCACCATGCCAAGGTAGCCGTTGTTGATGATAGCAACCTTCACGTTCGTGATGCCTTCTTGCACCAGCGTCACCAGTTCTTGGTTGGTCATCTGGAAGCCACCATCGCCGACCACCACCCACATGGTTTCATCCGGGCAAGCAACGGCAGCCCCCATCGCGGCAGGCAACGCAAAGCCCATCGTGCCCGCACCACCACTCGTGATGTGGGTACGCGGGCTGTACCAGTCAATCAACTGGGCAGCCCACATCTGGTGCTGACCAACGTCCGTCACAACCTTGTACTTACCCCGTTCATTCAGTTCGCTCGTCAACGCCGCATACACATCATGGGGCATCAGCATGTCGGTATCGGGGCGTTGCAGATACTGCTGCTTGTGCTGGTGGCGGTCTTGCATCTCACGGATATGCGCCATCCAGTCATTGCAGGTGCCCTGCGGCAGGTCTTCCAGCATCGCCAGCAGCACGCGGCGGGCATCACCTACAATCGGCACTTCCGTCTTGACGTTCTTGCCAATTTCTGCCGGGTCAATGTCCACGTGAATAATACGCGCATTGGGGGCAAAGGTGCTCGCCTTGCCCGTCACCCGGTCATCGAAGCGACCACCAATATTGAGCAGCACGTCACATTCTTGGATCGCACGGTTGACGTGTACCCAGCCGTGCATACCGGGCATCCCAATCGAAAGCGGGTGGTCTTCGGGGAAGGCACCAATGCCGTGCAGCGTCGTGATAACGGGAATACCCGTGCGCTCTGCCAGCATCCGCAGTTCTTCGGTTGCCCCCGAAATAATCACCCCGTTCCCCACCATGATCAGCGGCTTCTGTGCCGTGCCGAGCAACTCGATAGCACGGCGAATCTGCTTGTGGTTGCCGCCGAGCGTGGGGCGATACCCCGGCACATTCATCTGCACGTCCCAGTCTGGCACGGTGCGTGCCTGCTGTGCGTCCTTCGTAATGTCAATCAACACCGGACCGGGGCGACCGGTGCTTGCAATGTAGAAGGCTTCTTTGAAGACCTGCGGCAGTTCTTCAATGTCCTTCACAAGATAGTTGTGCTTGGTGATAGGCATCGTGATGCCCGTAATGTCGGTTTCTTGGAAGGCATCGCGCCCAACGACCGCACTGGAGACCTGCCCGGTAATGGCGACCAGCGGCGTACTGTCCATCCACGCATCAGCAATCGGTGTCACAAGGTTGGTTGCCCCCGGTCCACTGGTGGCAACGCACACACCAACGCGCCCTGAAGCACGAGCGTAGCCTTCGGCGGCGTGCCCGGCACCCTGTTCGTGGCGGCAAAGAATGTGCCGCAGTTGCTCCCGATATTCGTACATTGCATAGTAAAACGGCATGATCGCACCACCGGGCATGCCGAACATCACGTCCACGCCTTCGCGTATCAGTGCCTCGCACATGATATGTGCGCCCGTTATCTTTTCCGCCATTGCTGTAACCCTCCTGAGGTACTAGAGCTAACCTTGTTTTCCATTGCCGACCGACTGCACCGTTGCCATGACCCAGCCAACCACCAACCAGACCCCACAAAAAAACCCCCCGGTGTGCGCCGGGAGGTTTTGTATCGTCTGTGTGTGCTAGGCTTATGTGTGGCTTCGCACCGCGCTACTTGCTCCCAAGCGCATATTGGCTGTACCTACTAGTAGTAGGTCAGCAACAATAATAATGCCTAGTACAAGTACGAGAAATGTATCCACACTTATGATCCTACAGTTGACAGTTGATGCACCTAGTCAGAGTTACCGATTATGGCTACCCCTGACCTGTATATTGTTACCAGAATGAGGATAGCATAGCCCGGTGTCGGTGTCAAGCCGTAATTCTCGCCAACCCTTGTGCCCACACAGGCGAGCATAGGCAGGCTAGCTTATACCACCGTTTGCAGCAAGTGGCAGAAACTCTTACAATGACAATGTTAGCACGCCACGGCGACACGCTCTGTGCTGACAGGAGATAACAATGTATATAGACGAAGACCAGCGACCAGCACTGATCGCGCCCGAAATCACCATGGCAGACCTCGTGCTGCCAACCCAGACCAACTACTACCGCACCATGTTCGGCGGTGATGCGATGGCGTTTATGGACAAAGCTGCCGCCATCGCCGCGTTGCGCTTTTGCCGTCTGCCCATCGTCACCGCGTCATCCGAACACATTGACTTCCGCCAACCCATCCACGAAGGCGAACTGATCGAAGCCCGTGCTCGCGTCATCTACGTGGGGCGTTCCTCGCTCGTGTCGCGCGTGCATGTCTATGGCGAAGACCCGCTCAAGAATAACCGTCGCCTGTGTACCACGGGCTACTTCACCATGGTTGCCCTCGGCAACGACCGCCAGCGGTTGTTACTGCCGCGCCTCCTGCTCGAAGACGACGATGCCCGCGACGAATGGGAAACGGGCAAACAAATCCACCGCAACATTGCAAACCGCCTCAAGCGCGAACGCGAGGGACGTTTCGGTCCGCTCGCCTACCAGCGGCTGAACGGCGGCATCAAGGAGTAACGATTGAGTATCGCAGAAAGCCAGTTCCGTCAGGTTATGAGCCACTTCGCATCGGGCGTGACCGTTGTCACTACCGCGCTGGGCGACCAACTTGGCGGGCTGACCGTCAGTTCGTTCACGTCACTGTCGCTGAAGCCAACCCTTGTGCTCATCTGCATTGACCTCAGTGCAAGCAGTCACGACCTGCTCGTCGCGGCAGGGCAGTTCGCCGTTAACATCCTTGCCGACGATCAGGCAGCCGTATCGCAGCGATTCGCCGCACGCGACCCAGACAAGTTCATCCCAGAAACCTACACCCTGTCGTCGCGTGGGTTGCCGCTCCTCAACGGCGCACTCGCCACACTAGAGTGCCGTATCATCAACCAGTTGCCGGGCGGCGACCATTCAATCTTTGTAGGTGAAGTAGACCATGCCACAGTCAACTCCGGTAGACCCTTGTTGTACTACCGCTCTGGCTACCACCAGCTCGCGCCCACCAACGACTAGCACGCCCCGCACCCGTTGTACTCGTCGCACCCGTTGCTACGGTCGCACCTGTCGCCACGTGGCAGTGCTGCTGGCGTGTGTGGTGCTGCTGGTGGGGTGCGGTGGCGGCTACACCCCGGCAGCCGGGGGTGCGCTCCCGTTGCCGCCCGCCGCTGACAACCCGCCGCCACTTGCCACCGCCGCACCGCCGCTCGCCGCCGCCACCCCACCGATTAACGACTGGCAGGTGCTAGACACCGGCATCGAGCACCGCACCATCACCGTGCAACCCGCCACCAACGGCGGCTGGGCAACTACCATCACGGTGTTACGGCTTGACCCCCAGCAAGTTGCCTTTCACGCAGGCTACGCCCCCACCACCCCCGCCACGCTGCAAACGTGGTGCGAGCAACCCGGTATGCTTGCCGTGATCAACGCGGGCTTCTTCGATGAGCAATACCAACCCACCGCGCTCGTTGTCAGCGATGGAGTGCCCCACGGCACCAGCTACTACGGGCAAGGCGGCATGTTTGCCGTGGATACATGGGGCAACATCTCGCTACGCTACCTAGGGCAGCAACCCTACGACCCGAACGAAGCCCTCCACACCGCCGTGCAGGGGTGGCCCATGCTCGTTGCGCCGGGGCGCACCCCCCTCTATGCCCTCAGCGACACCGACCCCCGCGAACGACGGAGCGTCGTCGCCATGGATCAGCAGGGGCGGGTGCTGCTCCTGACCGTCGCGGGGGCGGGCTTCACCCTGCACGAACTAAGCGACTGGCTAGTCGCCAGCGATCTTGCCATAGACTCCGCGCTCAACCTTGACGGCGGCTCCTCGACGGGCATGTGTGTCCAGACCACCAGCTACCGCGCCAACGTGCCCGCCTACAGCATGCTGCCGCTCGTGTTATCAGTCTCGCATCGCCCATGATCGTCCTGTCACACATCCAAGTAGTGCCCCTGCTGGCTGCCCACACAGCGGGGGCAAGCACGCACGAGCTATCGCTCGACCTCGGCTTGACCCGCACAACCGTGCGCCTGCTGACAACCGGGGTGCTCCTGAGCGACAGCCAGTTACTACCATGGCACCACCTCCAAACGATTGCCGCTGATGCGGTGGGGTGCTATCGCTTCGATGCCAGCGAGCCAGTCAAGATACAAGGATACTCCGCGCACCTCGACCGCTTCTACAGCCTCATGCCCACCCAAGGCGCACCCACCGTGCTAGTAGGCGGCTTCCCCATGCATCGCATCAAAGGCACCGACCCCTACGCCGACACCCAGCAAAAGATCAAAGCCGCCGGCAAACCGCGTGGGCACGTCCTCGATGTCTGTACCGGACCCGGCTACACCGCCATAGCTGCTGCCCGTACCGCCGCATCAGTCACCACCATCGAACTCGACGACACGATGCTGACCATAGCGCGGCAAAACCCATGGTCGCAACCGCTCTTTCGCAACCCGCAGATCACCCAACTTGTCGGCGATGCCCTCGAAGTCGTAGCAACGCTCGACGACAACAGCTACAGCACCATCATCCACGACCCGCCCATCTTCAGTCTCGCGGGCGAACTGTACAGCGGTGCATTCTATGCCGAACTAGGGCGCGTGCTCAAGCCGGGGGGGCGACTGTTCCATTACATCGGCAGTCTTGAGAGCAAATCAGGGGCGGGCACGCTGCGCGGCGTGGTGCGCCGCCTGCAAGCAGCAGGCTTCACGCGCATAGAAAAGCGCACCGCAGCCTTCGGCGTGGTTGCGGTGCGCGGCTAGCCGACACGAAGATCGACACAAAAAACCATTGATCATTGCTGAGCGGTTATTGCACTGGTGTCTGCTGCTTGCCGTCAAGCGGCAATGACTCAGGCGCGCCGAAGCGTACCTCCAACACCCCCTCACGGAATGATGCCTTCGTCGCGGGGCGTTCTGCCAGTGCCATCGGCAAAATCATATCGCGGCGGAAGTTGCCAATCTCGATGAACAGTTCGTCGCCGCGCTTGACAAGCGACACCTTGCCAATCTCGACATGCGGCAGGGGCAACCGGAGCGTGTAGGTCTCACCATCGCGCGTGATCTCCTGCACCGACCCCCGGAAATGCACCTTCACCGGGTCATCGTCGCCGAACAAACCGCGCCCCAACGTCGCAAGGTCATCAATGCCGTGCATATCACGCGGATAGTAGGGGGCTTCCCAGATCGGCAGGGGCTTGAACGTATCATACACCAACTGCCGATACTCGCCCTGAATACGTGCGAGTGCCTGCATAAACTCGCCTTCGGCTTGCTCGGCGGGCACCACCTTGTTCAGTACCACACCGTCTACAGGGTAGCCGAACAGCGAGAGATACGTCGAAGCCCGCTGGGCTTCCTTGATCACCATGCGCTCTGGGTTGACCACCAACCGATACGAGCTAACCTCTGGGTCGGTCAGCGTTTCACGCAGGGCTTCCACGCCCGACTGGAGGCGTTCCATCAGGCTAAACACATCCGCCGAGGGCGCGAGTGCCTTCACAAACGGGCGGGCAACCTTCATCGTGCCCGGCTCCCAGTCCATAATGCGGGCGGCGTACCACTGGAACGTCTCCGGCATCGTCAGCAAACGCACCGTCTCGCCCGTCGGGGCAGCATCCACCACCACCACATCAAAGTTGCCGTTGCGTGCCTGCCGCCGGATGTGCAGCAAACTCACAATCTCTTCCATGCCGGGGATGATCGCCAACTCCTCGGCGGCAACCTCGTCCACCCCCTTGCGCTTGAGCAAGCCAGACAGATACGTCCGCAACTCGCCCCAGTGTTCGCGCACTTCATCAAGCACGTTGACCTCTTGCCCGTACAGCCGTTCGCTAAGTTGCGTCGGCTGCGAACCCAGCGGAGCATCGAGTGCATCGGCAAGGCTATGCGCCACGTCCGTACTTACTACCAGCGTGCGGTAGCCGAGAGATGCCGCGTGTACGGCAGTTGCTGCTGATGTGGTGGTCTTACCAACACCACCCTTGCCCAGATATAGGATAAGACGCATACGAACCCCGCCCCCTGCGTTGCTAGAAAAACCCTTGCCACCGAATTGTTAGTCTGTATCAGACTACGGTATCATCATTGGTCTGTACCAGACTATGGTATTATTGTACAGGTTGCACTGAGGAGCGTCAAACATCTGCCACCAGCACATGCGTCACCTGCCACCCACACCTGCACGATAGCAACCCAGTCGCGTGTGCCACGTATTTGGATTTGCTGCACCCTAACCAACAGGCGCACCCCTGTCGCACGTCATTTGCGTTTGACGCATTGCAACGCCCCTACTACAATAGTGGTGGAGCATACACGAAGCAAGTACCTGCATATTTTCGCTATGGGCAGTCGCCCGGAAACTGAATGGAAAGGAACAGCATGTTACCCGAACCAGGGCAGTGCCGTGCGGTCATTGAAGGTGTCTACCCCGAACTCGACGGTGGACTATTCGCAATTAAGCGCGTGGTAGGCGAAGAAGTCACGGTGCAAGCTGACGTGTTTGCGGACGGACACGACGCAATTGCCGTGGAGTTACTCTCGCGCCCACTAGCAGCAACCACATGGCACCGCACCCCCATGGAACCCCTCGGCAACGACCGCTGGGAGGGGTGTTTCACCGTCGAAACCACCGGCAACTATGTCTATACCATTCAGGCATGGGGAGATCACTATCGTTCGTGGTACCGCGACCTGCACAAGCGCGTTGCTGCCAACCAAGATGTCGCCATTGACCTGCGTATCGGTGCAGACCTCGTTGCGGGGGCGGCGGGGCGTGCCGCCGGGGTAGATGCCAAGCTCCTGCGCGACATGTCCGACCGCCTGCGCGATGCTGCCATCCCACAGGCGGAACGGGTAGCAATCGCCTTCGATGAGCAACTACACGCGCTCGCGCTCCTCTACCCCGACCGCACCCACGCCACCACGTATGACAAAGAGCTGCGCGTCTACGTAGACCGGACACGGGCGGGCTTCAGTGCGTGGTACGAACTGTTTCCGCGCTCGACATCGCTCATACCGGGGCAGCACGGCACCTTCAACGACGTAATCAAGCAACTGCCCCGCATCGCCGCAATGGGCTTCGATGTGGTGTATCTGCCGCCCATCCACCCCATCGGCACCACCTTCCGCAAAGGCAAAAACAACGCGGTGGTGGCGCAACCCGGCGATGTGGGTAGCCCGTGGGCTATCGGCAACAAAGCAGGTGGACACACCGCCATCCACCCCGACCTTGGCACCCTGAAAACGTTCCGTAAACTGGTATTGACCGCCCATGACCACGGCATGGAAATCGCGCTCGACATTGCCTTCCAATGTTCGCCCGACCACCCGTGGGTTGCAGAACACCCCAACTGGTTCAAGCAACGTCCCGATGGCACGATCCAGTATGCCGAGAACCCCCCCAAGAAGTACCAAGACATCTACCCGATCAACTTCGAGACCGACGACTGGGAAAACCTGTGGGATGCCCTGCGCGGCGTAATGCTCTTCTGGGCAGAAGCAGGCGTGCGCGTGTTCCGCGTGGACAACCCGCACACCAAGTCGTTCGCCTTCTGGGAATGGGCAATCCGTACCATCAAAGAACAATACCCCGATGTCATCTTTCTGTCCGAAGCCTTCACACGCCCCAAGGTCATGTATCTGCTGGCAAAGCTCGGCTTCACCCAGTCATACACCTACTTTACGTGGCGCAACAGCAAAGCCGAACTGACCGAGTATCTCACCGAACTCACCACCACCGTCGCCCGCGAGTTTTTCCGCCCCAACTTCTGGCCCAACACACCCGACATTCTGCACGCCTACCTACAACACGGCGGCAAGCCAGCGTTTGTCACGCGGCTGGTGCTGGCGGCAACGCTCACGGCAAACTATGGTATGTACGGTCCGGCATTCGAAATGCTGGAACGCATCCCCCGCGAACCGGGGAGCGAAGAGTATCTCAATTCAGAGAAATACCAGTTGCGCCAGTGGGACATGCAGGCAGAGAACATCCGCGACCTGATCACGCGCGTGAACCACATCCGCCGCGACAACCCAGCACTCCACAACAACTGGAACCTACTGTTCCACCCAACCGACAACGACCAGATCATCTGTTACAGCAAGCATACCACCGACATGCGGAACCGCATTATCGTGGTCGCAAACCTCGACCCCTACACGACCCAAGCGGGGTGGGTTGGCATTGACACGACCGCCCTTGCCATTGATACGTCTCGCCCCCTCATCGTACACGACCTACTGACCGGGGACGAGTACACATGGGCACCCTACACATGGAATTACGTCGAACTCAATCCGAACCGTAGTCAGGCGCACATCCTGCGCGTTTAGTGCGCCTGCGCGTCTAGTTTAGAGAGGAAAGCACACTGGTGCAGCACGAACGGGGCATAGTGGATACACCAGACTGGTACCGCGATGCAATCATCTATGAAGTACACGTCCGGGCGTTCGCCGATAGCAACGGCGATGGCATTGGCGATTTCAAGGGGCTGTCAACCAAACTTGACTACTTGCGCGACCTTGGCGTAACCGCAATCTGGCTCTTGCCGTTCTCGCCGTCGCCCCTGCGCGATGATGGGTATGACACCGCCGACTATACCGCCATACATCCCAACTATGGCACCCTAAGCGACTTCAAGTCGTTTCTGCGGCTGGCACACGAGCGCGGGCTGAAAGTCATCACCGAACTGGTACTCAACCATACCAGCGACCAACACCCATGGTTTCAGCGTGCGCGTCATTCCCCCCCCGACAGCAAGTGGCGCAACTTTTACGTCTGGAGCGACAAGCCCGACCGCTACCGCGAAGCCCGCATTATTTTCACCGATACCGAAACATCGAACTGGTCATGGGACCCGGTAGCCAACGCCTACTACTGGCATCGCTTCTTTTCCCATCAACCCGACCTCAACTTCGACAGCCCTCACGTCCGCAAAGCAATGTTACAGGTGCTAGACTTCTGGCTGAAACTGGGGGTAGACGGGCTACGCCTCGATGCCGTGCCCTACCTATACGAACGCGACGGCACCAACTGCGAGAACCTGCCCGAAACACACCAATTCCTGCGCGACCTTCGGAGCTACGTAGACCGCAACTACCCCAACCGCATGCTGCTGGCAGAAGCCAACCAATGGCCCGAAGACGCAGTCGCATACTTCGGCGACGGCAACGAGTGCCACATGGCGTTTCACTTCCCCGTGATGCCCCGGATGTTCTTGTCGCTGCACATGGAAGACCGCTTCCCTATCATTGATATTCTCAACCAGACCCCACCCATCCCAGAGACCTGCCAGTGGGCGATGTTTCTGCGGAACCACGACGAACTGACGCTCGAAATGGTGACGGACGAAGACCGCGACTACATGTACCGCGTCTACGCCAACGACCGCCGTGCCCGCATCAACGTCGGCATCCGACGACGGTTGGCACCCCTGCTTGCCAACAATCGGCGACGCATGGAACTCCTCAACGGTCTGTTGCTCTCGCTGCCGGGGTCGCCCGTCATCTACTACGGCGACGAAATTGGCATGGGCGACAACATCTACCTCGGCGACCGCAACGGGGTACGCACCCCCATGCAGTGGAGTGCCGACCGCAACGCGGGCTTCTCGCGGGCAAACCCGCAGCAACTCTACCTGCCTGTCATCATTGACCCCGAATACCACTACGAAGCCATCAACGTCGAGACACAGCTCAACAACCCACAGTCATTGCTCTGGTGGATGCGCCGCCTTATCGCCCTGCGAAAGCAGTATCAAGCGTTCGGGCGCGGTGCCATCGAGTTTTTGCACCCCCACAATAGCAAGGTGTTGGCATTCATCCGTTGCTACGAAGAAGAAACGATCCTCGTAGTCGCCAACCTGTCACGCTTTGCCCAGTCCGTCGAACTCGACATGTCGGCATACAAGGGCTACGTGCCAGTCGAGGTCTTCGGGCGCACACCCTTCCCCCCCATCGGCGAGTGGTCGTACCTGCTCACGCTCGGTCCACACGCCTTCTACTGGTTTGCCCTGCAACCCGGCGACATGCTCGCGGCGCAGACACACCACAACCCGCTGCACGAAAACAGCGAAGTTCAACTCACCAGTAGCGACTGGCTGACCATCTTTCAGGGCAGCAATCGGCAAGCACTCGAAAAACGGCTCCCGCCCTTCCTCCAGTCGCGGCGGTGGTTTGGTGGCAAGTCGCGCACGATCCAAGGTGTCAGCATCACCCGTACCATCCCGATCCCCGTCGAACGCCAGATGGGGTGCATCGTTCTCGTAGAAGTGCGCTACACCGAAGGCGACCCAGCAACCTATATGCTGCCCCTGCTCTACGCCATTGACGACGGCGCACGGCGCATCGAGAGCGACATGCCCGACATGATCGTCACGCGGGTACGGCAGCGCGGGCACAGCGAACCGGGCGTACTCTACGATGGTCTGCGCGAGGGCGACTTCGCGCGGGCACTGCTGGAAGTGATGGCACGGACACGCGTGCTGCGAACAGCGGGCAGCGAACAGGGCGAGATCGTCGGCAACACCACTGCCTACTTCCGGCGTGCCACGCCAAACGGCGCGTGGCAACAACTTGAACCAATGCTCATGCGTGCCGAACAATCCAACACATCGCTCATCTTCGATGATACCTTTGTCTTGAAGGTCTTCCGGCGGCTCGAACCGGGCATCAACCCCGAACTCGAAATGGGACGCTTTCTTACCGAACGCCATAGCTTCGCGCGAGTACCCACACTGAGCGGTGCCATCGAGTTACGGAACGCCAGCCACGAACCCACCACCATCGCCGTCCTGCAACAATACATCCAGAACGAGGGCGATGCATGGCGTTACACCCTCGACGGGCTAGGACGCTACTACGAACGGCTCCTGTCGCACAACCACGACCAGAACCCGCCGTCCCTCCCCAGCACTTCACCGCTCACCGTCTTCGATGACCCCGTGCCCGACATTGCCTACGATCTCATCGAACTGTACCTGCCACTGGTGCACTTGCTGGGGCAACGCACCGCCGAAATGCACCACACACTGGCACTGGGCGGCACCGACGACTTTATGCCCGAACCCTTCTCTACCATGAACCAACGGTCGCTCTACCAAACAGCCCGTACACAACTGGTACAAACCTTCCAGACGCTTCGCAAAAAGCAAGACACCCTGCCCGATGGCACCCAAGAGCTTGCCGTCACACTGCTGCAACGCGAGATAGACATGCTCACCGCCCTGCAAGCCGTCTTGCACGACAAACTCCAATCGCAGCGCATCCGGTGCCACAGCGACTACCATCTGGGGCAGGTTCTCTACACGGGGAAAGACTTTGTCATCACCGACTTCGAGGGTGAACCCGTGCGCTCATTGAGCGAACGCCGCCGCAAGCGGTCGGCAATGACCGACGTTGCCGGTATGCTCCGTTCGTTCCACTATGCGGCATACACTGGCTTACTGGCACAAGTCGAAAGCGGGCTTGTGCGCGAAGAACAGATCGAGAGTCTGCACGAATGGGCACACTTCTGGTATATGTGGGTGAGTGTGGTCTTCTTGAATGCCTACTTCGAAACCGCCGGAAATGCAACGTTTGTGCCGCCAACCCGCAGCGAAACCGTGACACTCCTACGCTTCTTTCTGCTTGACAAGGCGGTCTATGAATTGGGATACGAACTGAACAACCGCCCCACATGGGTGCGTATCCCGCTCTGGGGCATCCAGCAGGTACTCGATGAACAGCGATAAGCCGGACGGAAACAACGAGAGAAAACACCGTTAGCCGCACCTTGAAACGAACGAAAGCGAGAGCCTATGAAAAACACTTCAATCGCAACCATAGAAGCCACCGCGCCCCACGAACCAATCCGTATTGTCGCGGTACGCACCGACGCAACGCCGCCGACCATTTCGCTGGAAAACACCGGCAGCAAGCGTGTGATGCTCGCCGGGTGGCAGCTGACCAACCTGCACACCAGCAAACACTACACAGGGCTACGCGGCATGATCATGCCGGGTGCCTGCCGCGATTTTGAACTGCGCGGCGCAGACAACATCTTGTGGCAAGCGGGGCATCCAGTCGCTCTTGCGATGTACAACGCCAAGGGTGCGCTCGTGAGCTTCTGGAATGGAGTAGAAACCAGCGACACCCCCACCGCCACTACCGATGACACCCCCACCCAAACCGACACGCCGCCCCCGCCCGACACCATACCCGACACCGTGCCGGACGCGGTGCCGGGCGCGGTGCCGGACACAGTGCCGGATACGATGGCAGCAGACACCCCACCTGACCCAGCATCCGACACTCCCAGCACACCAGCAACCGCCACCGCCGACACCCCCACGCTCGTGCCAACGCGCACTGGCGATGTGGTGGTGCCAACAATGCGCTACGACGTATCGCTCCTGAGTGACGAAGACCTCTTCCTGTTCAACGAAGGATCGGCAGTCCGTATGTACACGCGGCTTGGTGCCCACCCGATGATCGTGGATGGGCAACCGGGTACGTGGTTTGGGGTGTGGGCACCCAACGCCCGCATCGTCAGTGTGATTGGCGACTTCAACGGCTGGGATAACCAGCGCAACCCACTGCAACCTCGCGGCGGGTCGGGCATCTGGGAGGGGTTCATCCCCAATGTAGGCGTGGGGCAACTCTACAAGTATGCTATCCTGTCGTACAACGGCGGCTTTTACACCGAGAAAAGCGACCCCTACGGCTTCCACCACGAAACGCCACCCCGCACCGCATCTGTCGTGTGGGACATTGCATACACATGGAATGACGATGCATGGATGGAGACACGCCACGAACGCAATAACTTGCGTGCCCCCATCTCGGTTTACGAGATGCACCTTGGATCGTGGATGCGCGTGCCAGAAGAAGGCAACCGCTGGTTGACCTACCGCGAACTTGCCCCCCGCCTCGCCGCCTACGTGCAACAGATGGGCTTCACCCACGTCGAGTTCTTGCCCCTCACGGAACACCCCTTCTATGGGTCGTGGGGCTACCAGACCACGGGCTTCTTCGCCCCTACCAGCCGCTATGGTACACCCCAAGACTTGATGTACCTGATTGACACCCTGCACCAGCACGGCATTGGGGTCATCTTCGACTGGGTACCGTCACACTTCCCCAGCGACGGGCACGGGTTGGGCTACTTCGACGGCACCCACCTGTACGAGCACTCGTCCCCACAGAAGGGCTGGCACCCCGACTGGAACAGCTACATCTTTAACTACGGTCGGCACGAAGTCCGGAGCTTCCTGCTGAGCAGTGCCCTGTTCTGGCTCGACAAATACCATATTGATGGGATACGGGTAGATGCAGTTGCATCTATGCTCTACCTCGACTACTCGCGCCGCGAGGGCGAGTGGATGCCCAACGAGTATGGCACCAACGAAAACCTCGAAGCAATCAGCTTTCTGCGCCGCATGAACGAAGAAATCTATCGCTACTACCCCGATGTCCAGACCATCGCCGAAGAATCCACATCGTGGTCTATGGTTTCGCGCCCCACCTACGTCGGGGGGCTAGGCTTCGGTCTGAAGTGGGATATGGGCTGGATGCACGACACCCTGAGCTACATGTCGCGCGACTCGGTCTTCCGCCAATACCACCACAGCGACCTGTCGTTCCGCATGCTCTACGCCTTCCACGAGAACTTCGTATTGCCGCTCTCGCACGACGAGGTGGTACACGGCAAAGGCTCATTGCTAGGCAAGATGCCGGGCGACCAGTGGCGACGCTTCGCCAACCTGCGCGTCCTGTTTGGGTATATGTTTGCCCAACCGGGCAAGAAGTTGCTCTTTATGGGTGGCGAACTCGCGCAGGGCAGCGAATGGTACCACGAAACCAGCCTCGACTGGCACCTGCTGCAATACCCCGACCATAGCGGCATCCAGCGGTGGGTAGCGCACCTGAACACGCTGTACCGCGACGAACCAGCCCTGCACGAACTCGACAACGATCCCAACGGGTTCGAGTGGATTGACATTCACGACGCACAGTACAGCACCGTGTCACTCCTGCGTAAGAGCATCGGCGGGCGTACCGTCGTGGTGGTGTGTAACTTTACCCCCATCCCGCACGAGCATTACGAGGTGGGGGTGCCATACGGCGGCTTCTGGCGCGAAGCACTCAACAGCGACTCGACCATGTATGGCGGCACCAACATGGGCAACAGTGGCGGTGTCATGGCAACCGATCACCCAATGCACGGTCGCCCGTACAGCCTCAACATCACGTTGCCGCCGCTCGGTGCGCTCTACTTCATCCACGAGGGCTAAGCACGAAGGCTAAGAAAGCTAGAAAGCTAGAGCAACCGCCCCAACCGCGAGCGACACAACAACAAAGGCGACCGTACCGAATTGGTGCGGTCGCCCTGTCTGTTACGCATGAACGTTACCTATAACACATTGCACGCTGGTGTGCTGCACCGCAAGCGCGGGGTGTCACGCGACGCGCGACTAGCCGAGTTTCTGCGGGCTGAGGACGCGGTGTGCCTGCAACGCAAGCCATAACGCAAAGTGTTCTTCGGGGTTACTCAGGTCGAAACCCGTGATCTGCTCGATCCGTTCCAGCCGATACAGCAGTGTGTTGCGATGGACATGCAATGCCTCAGACGTAGCCCGCAGGTTGCCCAGATGGTTGAAATACGCATCCAGTGTCTTGAGGAGCTCGCCCTTCTGGTTCTGATCGTAATTCGCCAGACTCGCCAGCGTCTCACGGTAGAATGTCCACATCTCGCGTTCTTCGCGCAGCAACACCAGTAGCCGATACACCCCCAAGTCGCCGAATGCCAGCACACGGTCTGCCGTGAATATCTGCCTGCCCAAGCCGAGTGCTTGCTCTGCCTCACGCACCGTGTTTGTCCATTCGTTCACCTGCTGCGCGGGGTTGCCCATAGACACGCGCACACCGGGGTAATCGTGTGCCAACCGTTCCCGCAGGCTCTCCGCCAATTCGCGGGTCTGGATCAGCGTCCCCGTGACGGGGCACATGCTGAGGATACCCTCTTCGCGCCGCACCAGCGGTGCTGCCACATTGCGCCGACTAAACTCGTTCTGCAAACTACTTGCGATACGGCTTAGCGTCGAGGGGCTAGCATCGTCCAGATGAAACAGCACCGCCACAAACGGTTGCTTCAGATCGTAGCCCAGTTCGGCACCACGCTGGATAAGGGCTTCCGGATCGGAGACGGGGGCAGCCAGCACCATCGAAAGAAAGTCGCCGCGTAGCCGCTCTTCGACAGCCTGCACCGCCTGCTCTTTTGCCAGTTCGAGCGCAAGGGCTGCCGCCCCCTGCTCGGCTGCTAGGCGATCCCAGCTATCGAGCCGCCCCCCCGCAAGGGCAAGATAGCCGTGCGGGTAGCCACTATTGCCGACTGGCTCGACCCAGATATGCTGGTCTAAGATCGAGTTATCGCCGCGCTCGAACGGGCGCAACGACTCAAGCGCAACACGGGCGTGACCGTTGCCAAGCACGGCACGCATTTCGCCATTTGCCGCATAGAACGCCACGTTCAGCCCAGTGCGCTCCTCAACCGTTTCAAGCAACCCCTCAATGCCATCGCCCGACAACGAACGCTGCGTCAGTGCGTTGTACAGTTGTGCCCCGCGTCGTTCGATCTGGGCTTCGTAGTCGCTGAACAGCCGCTCAATTTCGCGCTGGGCTTCGCGCAGGCTACTACCGGGTGGTTGCATCAGCAGGGGAATGCCCAGCTCGTCTGCCACGCGAATATCTTCGGGGCGAGCTTCACCAAGGAAGACAATGCCCGCAACCGAGATTTTGGCAAGCCGTCGCGCAAGGGTAGCAAGGTGCAACTTGGGGTCGAGTTGCAGCACAACCCCCACATCCACAAGCACCAGTTCGCCACCCCGCAAGCCAGCAAACACGGGCAACGTGGCGCGTTGCATCACCGACCACGTTACCTGATGCAGTAGCCCATTCTTGCCGGCAACCACACGGGTGCTTGGGGGCAAGGCAAGGCGTACAATGTCTCTGACACTGATCGCTGTACCTGTCATAGTTGTCATATATACTGGTTGCGCTGAGCGTACCACTGGTGCCTGTACCACGTCCATTGTTTGTCTGTTGTCATCAGGCGTACCGACCTACACCATCTGCATGGTGTTGTTGCCAACCGCCGTATCAGAGTTCATCTATGCATTATATCATGGTCATGGGTCGTCGCGTGCGCTACCGCCGTGTCACGCTCGCCCGCGTCCGTCACATCGGCGACAGGTGCGTGCTGGTTGGGCGCGTGCGTTGCGCCGTTCCCCGGTACATCATCGGTGGGGGTGGGTATCGCTGGTTCGTGCATCAACCAGTAGTACAAGCCAGCCGCGATGGGGAGCAACAGCCAGAAGTTGAGCAGGCGGAAAATAATGGCAGCGGGCACCGCCGCCGGACCAACCCCCAGTTGGGCAAGAACTGCCACCAGTGCCGCCTCGACAGTGCCGCCGCCGCCGGGCAAAATGTTAAATGTACTCGTAATCAACGCGACCCCGAAGGCGATCACCACCACAAAAAAGCTAGTCGTCACCCCCAGACTGTACAGGACCATCAGCATGGCAAGGCTGTGCGACAACAACCCGACTAACTGAAGAGGCACCAGCCAAATCACGCTCCGCCACTCTTGCACCAGCAGGCGGCGACCGCGCACCAGTTCGCCGACCGTATGCCGCACCCACTCGTCGCCCCACGAACGACGCAGCAGACGAGCGATACTCTGCTGGATGGGGACAAACCAGCCAATCAAGCGGGCTTCGCTCCGGGTCAGCATATAGAGGGCGGTGCTGATAACGACCAGCGCAACAACTGCCGCGATATAGCTTGCGCCGCCCGTCGCCAACCCCTGCACGAGCAGGTACACCATACTGCCCAGAAAGATGATGAGCATGGCGGTGACATAGCTTAGCGTTTCGAGCGAGGCGATCAGGGCGGCTTTGCCCGACGGCACACCACGCCGATTGACGATGCCCACAAGGAAGGCATAACTGCCCACACCGCCCGCCGGCACCGACTGGCTCAGGACAATCGCCACAATAGCGATTGCCCACGCCCGCAGCATGCCCAGTCGGTAGCCCATCGAGCGTGCAGCAACATTGAGCACCTGCGCGGTGATGAAGTAGCCACCAAGTATCGTACCAAACGCCGCCAGCAACCACCACGGATTGGCATTCTGTAATTTACTCAGTGCCTCTGCCAGCCACTCGCGGTTGAGTACTGCCAGTGCTAGCACTGCAACTATCAGCCCCCCCGCGAGGATCATACGCCACGGGCGGCGTGCTGGCTTGGATGATGCCTTAGTAGTCAATACTGAACGTACCTTCCCGCTTGGTCGGTTCTTCCCACTGCACGTCCACGCGGTCTACCTGTGCCGCAGTCGGTCCGCTGTAGCACCAACTAATCACACGACGTACAGCCGGGTTGTCCCCCTCCAGCACCGCCTCGACGGTGCCGTCTTCATTGTTCCGCACCCAACCCATCACATTCGCCTGCCGCGCCATGTCACGCGCCGCAATCCGAAACCCAACCCCCTGCACTTTGCCGTGAATGATGATCCGCGCTCGCACCAGACTCTCATCAGTCTTACTGTATTTCATAGCCTTGCTTTCCCGCAACACGCCGACGCTGCGTAAACAACCGTAGTCAAACAACAATAATCGGTCGCTTCTGAAACGTCAGATAGTGCTGCCCTCCCCTGCTGTGGGGGTAGCCATCTGGCACGAGATAATACGACGTGCCCTCGTCTAGCAGTTGCAAACCCACCATATTTGCCAGCCGCACCGCATAGCGTGCCCGCACAGCAAGGCTGACCCGATTGGCGGCGGCGCGGGCTTTTCCGCGATACCCCTGACGATAATACCATAGCTGCTGTACCGGATGTAAGCGGCTGAACCGCCCAATATAGAGTTGTGCGATCCCATTGGGGCGCAGACAGCGTGCCGTGTCTTGCAGATAGCGTTGCAGCACCGCCACCGACGGCAGATGTTGCAACACAATAAATGAGTACACAAAGTCAATGCTGTTGCTGGCAACGGGCAGGTTGTCGCCATCGGTGACGAGCAACGTGGCATTGGGCACTTGCTGGCGGTCGAGAAATGCCCGTGCGGCATGGTGGCTGGTGTGAACATCCACCCCGACCACACGCCCGAAGTAGCGACTGGCAGCGAGCAGCAACCGCCCACCACCATAGCCAATTTCGAGGGCGGTGCTGTCTTCGGGGCGAGCAAGGTGGGCACACACCGTCGGGGTCAGGATATGCACACTGAAATCCCAGAATGCCCGTACTATCGCCTGCTGCGGGGTCTGGCTTGCCTCGCGGTTGAACCACGCCTGAAAGGGCGCGGCTCCCTGTCGTTGCGCGGCGGCAATCGCCACCCGGTAGCGGGTGCGGTGAGCGGCGAGGGTAGCGGTGTGGTCGTCGTGTGCCATGCCGGGAGGGGCACTCCATTCCTACACTATGGGGCGTGACGCGTTATCGCTTCATACTAGCACACACTCCATTATATCGTCAAAAGCGGTAGTATGC
>CAZNQP010000010.1:64389-70121 GCA_964575355.1 uncultured Chloroflexaceae bacterium | reverse complement strand
CGCTGCTGCTCTTCGATGGCGGCAGCAGTAACGCGGCGGTGCTCTTCGAGCGCGGCGGCGGCGCGTTGCTGCTCTTCGAGCGCGGCGATGCGGTTGGTTAGCTCGATAATCTTACGGCGGGCAACAATGCTTTCGGGCGTGGTCGGGTCAATGATGAGCACGCGCTCTAGGCACTCGCGCTCTTCGGCATTGTTGTCGGCAACCTCACTGAGCCACAACCAGATATTCTGGTTGCGCGGCAACATGTATGCCGCCTCGATGAGCATACGCCGCGCCATCGCGCGTTCGCCAGCTTGCTGGGCAGCAATCGCCTGAAAGACAAGTTCGCGTGCTTGTGGGTTGCGGGTCTGGGTCATAGCTTCTTTCTGTCTGGGCGAGACGCTAGCGGCGTACCAGCAGGCTACGCCCCGTCATGTCGGCAGGGGGAGCCACACCGAGTAGGTCAAGGAGCGTGGGCGCGACATCTGCGAGCCGCCCGCCGTCACGCAACGACACGTGGGCACTATCAAGCTGGGTATCGGGGGCTGCCACCAGTATGCACGGCACTGGGTTGGTGGTGTGGGCGGTGTGTAATCCGCCCGTTTCCGGGTCAAGCATGGTCTCGGCGTTGCCGTGGTCGGCGATAATGAGCACCGCCCCACCCTGCGCCTGTACGGCGGGCACCACCACACCGAGCGCACGGTCTACCGTTTCGCACGCCGTCACAATCGCGTCTTGCACGCCAGTATGCCCCACCATGTCGGGGTTGGCATAGTTGACAATAATCAGGTCATAGTCGCCGCTGTTGACGGCTTGCAGCAGGGCTTCAGTCACACCGGCTGCGCTCATTTCGGGTTGCAGGTCATAGGTTGCCACCTTCGGCGAGTCGATCAGCACGCGGTCTTCGCCCGTGAATGGCTCTTCACGCCGCCCATTGAAGAAAAACGTGACGTGCGGGTACTTCTCGGTTTCGGCAATGTGAAACTGGCGCAACCCGGCATCACTAATCACGCGGGCAAGCGGGTATGCGACGTTGTGCGGCGCAAAGGCAACCGGCGTGGGGAAGTCGGCTTCATAGCGCGTCATCGTGACAAGGTAGAGGTTGTGCAGTTGGCGCGAGCGTTGCCAGATGGTGGCGGGCACCTGCTGTCCCTCAGCGCGTTGTTTGGCATAGTGCTGCGCGATGTAGTCGTTTATGTCATCTTGCAACAGCAGGCGTGTCAGTTGCCGCCCCCGGTCGGGGCGGAAGTTGTAGAAGATCACCGCGTCGTTGTCGCCAATCGTGGCGACGGGCGCACCATCGGCGGTAAGCACAGTGGGCAGCACAAACTCGTCGCTCACGTCGTTGGCATACGATTGCTCAATGGCGGTGCGGGCATCGGGGGCGGTTGCACCCGTGCCTGCCACGAGTGCTTCGTAGGCAAGCCCGGTGCGCTCCCAACGGCGGTCACGATCCATGGCATAGTAACGACCGCTCACGGTGGCGATGGTGCCCACGGCGAGGCGTTGCATGGTGGCTTCGAGATTGTCGAGGAAGCCCAGCGCACTGCGTGGCAGCACGTCGCGCCCATCAAGGAAGAGGTGCAGGTACACATCGCTGAACTGTTGCTGCTGTGCCATCTCAAGCAGGGCGTGCAGGTGGTCTTGGTGCGAATGCACGCCGCCGGGACCGAACAGCCCCAATAGATGCACCCGGCTGTTATTGGCGCGGGCGTGGTTGAAGGTAGCCAGCAAGCCCTCGTTGGTGAAGAAGTCGCCCTCGGCAATCGCCACGTTGATGCGGGTGTAGTCTTGGTAGACAATTGCGCCTCCACCAATGTTGAGGTGCCCGACCTCCGAGTTGCCAATCTGTCCGACGGGTAAGCCCACGTCCATGCCCGATGCCTGCAAGGTAGTGTAGGGGCATGTCGCGCTCCACTCGTCTACGTGGGGGGTGTTGGCACGGGCAACGCCGTTGCCGGGTCCGGGTGCGGTCAAGCCCCAGCCATCCATAATTGCCAGCATCACCGGGCGCGGTTGGGCGGCGGTGGTCATAGGTACACTCCTCTTTATCTCTACCTTTGGCTACCGCGTGGGCAGTCGCTTCGCTTCACTGCCCGTATGATACCACACCCGCCCGTGTACGCCACTTTAATGGTTCGGGAATAGCGCGTACCCACTATTCCCGTAACCCGCGTTCGCGCAGGTGGGTTGCCAGCCACGCGGCAGTGGCGGGCGGCAGGTCGGGCGGCGGCGTAGTCTACCTGCACATCGTAGCGGGCACGTTCGTACACGGCGTGCAGCACCGCGTTCAGGTCAAGCACCACATCGCGGTCGGGCGGGCGCAACGGCACCGGGACACGTGGCAACGGGTGCGGCAAGGCTATCGCCCAGATGTCCACTGCGGGGTAGCGGTTGGCGCGGCTGAGAACCACGAAATACGGCGCGGCAGGCAACGGCACCGGCACCGGGCGGGCAAGGCGCGGGCGTTGTCCCCCACGCAGCAGGTCTATTTCGAGCAGATGCACCGCCCCTAGCAAAGTCTGGCGTTTCCTTTCGTAGGCATCCGCGCCATCGGCACTGGGGCGTTTGTTGGCAGGCGAGAGCAGTTCCATCACCGTCACCAGCGTATCATCACCCACCGCCCGGATTTCGATGCGCCCGTAGCGGGTGTGTGCGTCGGTGGCGACGGCAACGCCGCCGTCGGGGGCGGGGAGCGGGGCGCGGGCGTTGTCCCCCACGTCGGGCAGCCCCCGCTGGCGCGGCGCGGCAACCTCCAGAGTTTCGAGGGCAACATAGGGCGTAATCTGGGCGACGTAGCGCGGTACAATCTGTGCCTGTAGCTGGTCGCGCATGGCAGCAATCACGCCCGCATGGACAGCTGCCCACAGGCGCGGCAGTTCGAGGTAGGGGTCCATGCCGGGAAATGGCGGTTGCATGGCGCGGCTCCTCTCCGGCTCCTCTCCGGCTCCTCTCCGTCGGTCAAGCATGACTTGCACGATACCACACGGGACGCGGCGGGCAACCGCGCACGAGGGTCGCGGTCGTCGTCACCCGCGCAGCGTCACGCCCGCCTCGCGTTCGAGTAGCCGCACAATCTTAGCGCGTACCTTGCCCACCGCGTCATCGTTGAGCGTGCGGTCGGGGGCGCGGAACGTGAGGCGATAGGCGAGGCTACGCTGGTCGGCGGCAATCTGTTCGCCCGTATAGATGTCGAACAACGTCAGCGATTCGAGCAGGTTGCCCGCCCCCCGCCGGATGAGCGCGGCAATCGTAGCTTCGGGTACGTCGTGTGGCGCGGCAAAGGCAAGGTCAATGCTGATTGCCGGGTAGCGCGAAATGACGTGGTAGGTAGCAGGACGAGCGGCGGCAATGAGCACGTCCAGTTCCAGTTCTGCCACGAGCGCACGCGGGGCTTTCAGGGCGAGCCGTTCGCTTACGTCGGGGTGGACTTCGCCAAAGATGCCCGCCGGGGTGGTCGTCTTGCCATCGGCACGGACAAGCAACACCTGCGCGGCGCGTCCGGGGTGCAGCCGTTCGTCGTCGGTCAGGGGTACAAACTGGACACGGTCGTGCAGCCCATAGCGCGTCAGCAGCAGTTCGATCACGCCCTTCAGGTCGAAGAAGTCAAGCGGCGTATCGGCGGGTGCGTCCCACGTCGGGGCGATACGTTGCCCCGCCAACCCAATAGCAAGGCGGCGCGGCTCGTCCGGGAGCCAGTCCTCGCTACTGGCGGTGGCGGGGTCGGCGGGCACGCGCGGCAGATAGACGCGCCCAATTTCGAATAGCAGCACGCGCTCGCGTTCGTTCAGGTTGGTTGCCAGTGCCTCTAGCACCGTCACCAGCAAGCTCCGGCGCAGGTATTCGCGTTCAGGGGTGCTGGCATTGGCGAGCTTGAGGTAATCGGCGGGGTGTGCTGCCGACGGCTGCACGGCGGCGACGCTCTCCATGCTGGTGAGGGCGTAGGTGATAATCTCGGATAGCCCCGCCCCGACGAGCAAATCACGCGCGGCGTTTTCCAGTACGAGATCAGGGTGTTGGTCGGGCGGCGGGAGCGTATCGCTGAGGCGGGTGGGGGCAATCTGTTCGTAGCCGTACACGCGGGCAACGTCCTCGCACAGGTCGGCAAGGTAGGTCACATCGCGGCGGAAGGACGGGATGTGGACGGTCAGCGGGGTGTGGTCGAGGGCGGGGGCGAGCATACCGTCACCCAGCCCGCTTGCTGGCGGCAGGTCTACGGCAAAACCGAGGGCGGTCAACATCCGGGCAATCTCGGCGGCGGGGAGCTGCACGCCCACAATGCGGGCAACCTCGGCGGGCGTGAGGTGCAGCACGGGTGGCTCATAGGGTTGCGGGTACAGGTCAATGATACCATTGGCAACCGTGCCGCCGGCAAGGTCGCGCATGAATTGCAGTGTGCGCCGCTGAGCGATGGGCGGCAGGTCAATATCCACGCCGCGCTCGAAGCGGTGCGAGGCTTCACTGGGTAGCTTGAAGTGGCGGGCGGTGCGCCGTATCTGCACCGGCTCCCACGTCGCGGCTTCGAGGATAACGCGGCGGGTGGTGACGCTCACTTCGCTACTGGCACCGCCCATCACCCCGGCAAGGCTGAGCGGTCCACGCTCGTCGGCAATGATGAGCGGACCGGGCGTAGCGGCGGGGAAGGGTGCCAGATCGCGCTCACGGTCATCAAGCGTGGTCACACGCTCGCCGGGCTGCGGCAGGCGCACTATCAGGTGCTGGTCTTGCACGCAGTCGGCATCGAAGGCGTGGGTGGGCTGCCCCCATTCCAGCATGACATAGTTCGAGATGTCTACGATGTTATTGATGGGGCGCATCCCTGCCAGCCGCAGGCGGTACTGCATCCAGTAGGGCGACGGCTTGACGGTGATGCCCTCGATGACACCGAGCGTGAAGCGCGGGCATAGCTCTGGCGTTGCGACGGTGGCGCGGGTCAGGTCGTGGACGGGTGCGCCGTCCATCGGCACCTGCGGGGCGGGCAGGCGCAACGTGCGCCCGGTCAGGGCGGCGACTTCGCGGGCAACGCCGACAATGGAGAGACAGCGGGCAAGGTTGGGCGTGAGGTCAATGTGGAGCACCACGTCACCGAGCAGGTCGGCGGCGGGCACACCGATGGGCGCGTCGGCATCGAGAATGATGATACCCTCGTGCTCGTCGCTGATGCCCAGTTCTTTCTCGCTGCACAACATTGCGTCGCTCATGATGCCGCGCACGGGTCGCCCCTTGAGCGTGGTGAGCACGCGCCCCTCTTTGTGCCCGTCGTACAGGCGCGCCCCCTCGCGGGCGAACACACCCTTGAGCGGGTGCGGTAGCCGCCCTTGGTTGCGGTAGGGGAACAGGTTGGGTGCGCCCGTCACGACGGTATGCGGGGTATCGCCGCCATAGTCCACGTCAGCCAGCACCAACTTGTCAGCATCGGGGTGCGGCTTCACCTCAAGGATGTTGACCAACCGGATTTTCTCGGCATCCCACACCAGTTCGCCGCCGGGTACCCCGATATACTCGATGCGCCCGACCTCTAGCCCTGCCATCGTGATGAGATGGGCGAGGTCGGTGGGGGCGAGGTCGTCTATTTGCACAAACTCATTGAGCCAGCGTAGGGGCACGCGCATACCGTTTTGCCTTTGCTTCTACAGCCTATCGAATGCTTCTGTGAGGGACTATAGCCGGGGTAAGGGCTTCTGTCAAGCCTCGCTTGCCGCCGCGTCCGCCGCTCCCTGCACCTGCTGCGCGAAGGTGGCGAGGTCGGGGGC
>CAZNQP010000010.1:0-64289 GCA_964575355.1 uncultured Chloroflexaceae bacterium | reverse complement strand
TCCGCTTCCAGTTGGGCTGCCTGCTGTTCCAGCTTGGCGTAGAGTTCCGCTTCGTGGTCTTTCAGGAGCGTCTGTATCAGTTTTGACTCAAGCATTCGTTCTCTCCCGATCATGTTGATGAGTTTTTCCGTGGACATCAGCGGCTCAGCGAAGACCATCAGCGCACCGAGCAAGTTACCTTGCTGCGGGCGTGTACTCGCGTGCAGCACCAGTTGTAGGGCTTCCTCCACCAGTTGCGGGGTCGCATTCTGCATGAGCGGGCTGAGCGTTGCCAGCCCCGGCTTACCCGATGCCACTGCCGTCGCCGCGTCGTATTCCCACAGTCGTACCGCCCGCAGTTGCCACTGTTGCACCACACTGCCGTCAATCACTTGCTGCAAACGGTCGCCCATGTCGTAGGCGGGCGCAAGATAGACCACCGTACCGAGAATAGGCATATCAGGCGACTGCTGCCCAAACCACGCGATATAGCTTGCGAGCCGCCACAACACCGCCGGGTCGCGGTAGCCCTGCCATTCGATGACGTGCAGGTACTCTTGTCCGTGTGGGCTACGCACGCGCAGCAACGTATCGAGGCGCGTGCCACTCGTGGGCAGTTCGCGGCTCTCGACGGCGAGCAGCTGCGCCCCCGGCAGGTCGAACAGCGGTAACAGGTCGTCGCCGCTTGCCTCGATCAGTAACTTGAGTGGTAGGTCTGTTCGCATGATCCACCGATTGCCGCCATGTACCTACCTGCATTATAGCGTGTCTGTGGGCGCGGTGCGTGCCCGCAGTCGCCGCGATACCCGTGTCACCGCTATAATACCGTGTCACCGCTATAATAATAGAAGAACAGCACCACCCGATGAATCGTCAGATGAAAGGAGCAAGCCCAATGACCGATTTTGCGCGTACCTCGCCTTACCCGATGGTGAGCATAGACGAAGCCCAGCAGCAGATTGCCGCGCTGGTGCAACCCCTACCCACTGAAACAGTTGCGAGCACAGCGGCGGCGGGGCGCGTCGTGGCAACCGATATTATCGCGCCCGCAGACCTGCCCGACAGTGCCCGTGCCATCGTGGACGGCTACGCGCTCCGGGTGGCAGATGGCACCGCCCCACGCCGCGTGCTGCACGAAGTCACGGCGAATGCCGCCGCCGCCGCCGCCCAACCAATCACAGCGGGCACGGCAGTCCGGATTATGACGGGGGGCGTACTGCCGCCCGGTGCCGACGCGGTGGTGATGGTCGAGCAGACCAGTGAGCAGGACGGCACGCTGACCCTGACCGACGGGCATGCCCCCGACGCAGGCGCGAATATCCGCGTGGTGGGTGCCGACGTAGCACAGGGCGAACTGGTGATACCGCAGGGCGCGACACTTGGTGCGCCGGAGGTGGGCTTGCTGGCAACGATTGGGCAACTGACTGTACCCGTCTACCGTCGCCCACGGGTGGCGGTGCTGGCTACCGGCGACGAGTTAATCGAGCCGGACGCGCCGCCCCGCCCCGGCAGCGTGCGCGACAGCAACCGCTATGCACTGCTGGCGGCGGTAGCGGCGGCAGGCGGCGAGCCGTTTTCTCTCGGTATTGCCCGCGACGATCTGGCGACGCAGCGCGAGCGACTGCAATATGGTATGGCGAACGCCGATATGGTGCTATCGAGTGGCGGCGTTTCGATGGGCACACGCGACTTGATCAAGCCGCTACTGGCAGAACTAGGCACGGTGCATTTCGGGCGCGTGGCATTCAAGCCGGGCAAGCCCACCACCTTCGCCACCGCCGAGCACGACGGGCGGCGCGTGCTGTTGTTCGGGTTGCCGGGGTTCCCCGCGTCGTCGCTGGTGTCGTTCGAGGTGTTTGTGCGCCCCGCCCTGCGCCGCCTCCAAGGGGATGCTACGCCCGACCGCCCGCGCCTGCCCGTGGTGCTGACAACCCCCATTCGCCCATCGCCCGACCGCCCCGAATACCAGCGCGTGGTTATTCGCTGGCAAGACGGGCACCTGACCGCGCAGAGTACCGGTCCGCAGATTAGTAGCCGGATGCTGTCGCTCCGCAGTGCCAACGGTCTCTTGATTGTCCCGGCGGGGAGTGCCACCTACCCCGCAGGCAGCCCGCTCGATGCATTGCTAATCGGGGCAGTCGTAGTGGACTAGCGCGGGCGGGCACACGCAAACACGGGGTCTGTGGGGCGAGCACTGCCCCACAGACCCCGCGTCGCTCCCCCTGTGTGTGGCAGGGGGAAGGAGGGTAGTAGTCGTTATGGAGTCGTCGCTGGTTGCTCTGGTGTGTCAAGGGCGGGCGGCGTGCTGTCGGGGCGCAACAGCTTGCTATCGAGGCGCAGCATCACCAGAATGGTCTTGACCTGCACATAGATGAGCGGCAGCATCAGGGCGTAGTGGGCGGGCGAGAACTTCGCTACCAAGCCATTCTGCACCAACCCGAGATGGATGAAGAACATCCCGAAGACGAACAGCGCAACGCCGGGGCAGATGAGAGCGTAGCTACCGTGGCTACGTCCTTCGCCGCTGATGTAGGTGCTGTAGTAGCCGTTGCGGCGCATCACGAGGTAGCCCAACCCACCAAACAGCAGTTGCAGCGACACAAAGGCACTCGTCAGCACGAAGTAGTCGCCGTTGCCAGTGTGCCCGTCGAAGTGGTGGTGCAGCCCGTGCGACAGCCGGATGAAGGTAATGCCCAGCAGCGTCAAGATGGGGATGATAATCCACAGGCTGACACTGCCTTCGATGTCAACACCGTGCTCTAGCATCGCGCGGAAGCCGAGGATGAATGCCATGATGCCCAGCAGAATAGCGGCACTGGTGAAGAAGATGGAGCCGAAGGTGGAGATGGCAACCGTCAGCATGTTGTGGCTCATTGCCGCCGACGAAGCGAAGCCCACCCCGACCATGGTAAAGGCGAAGACGGTAATCATCTTGGCGAGGCTGTTGTTCTGGGTGCAGTCGTAGTTACCATTGACCAGAATGCGTGTGAAGAAGTGCCCGAAGATAGTCAGGGCGTAGGCACCGGTCAGGGCGAAGCCGAGCAGACTAAACGGGAAGAGGTATTCCACGACCGCCCACAGCCCCGGCACAAACACGCCACCAAGCACAAACAGCACGTTGATGGACATTGCCAGCGTCAGCGGAATTGCCATCAGCGTCGCTTCGGCGTTGCTTTCGCGCAACTTGGCAAAGGCGGGCGTTTGCTTGAAGGCAACGTATTCGCGCAGGTTCCACGCGAGCGTCCAGAAGTGGCGCACCGCAAACACAACGATGCCGAGCATAGCGAGCAGCACCCCCCCAATGGCGAGCATGTTGCCGCCAGTCAGCACTGCCTGCACACTCTCGAAGGTGGGGATGGGGGTATCGGGGTGCGGCACCAGAAACATCAGGTAGATGAAAAAGGTGATTGCCATGCCACCGTTGCCGAGCGCGGCGAGAAAGTAAACTGGTTTGTACTGGTCGTTCAGATGCTTACGAAACAACATACTGTGTGTCTCCTCAAATCCTTGTAAGATTACTCGTACCATACGTTACGGTGCGGGGCGAGATTGTCCTCGTCTGACTGTTGGATGCACGCCCCCGCCGAAAGGTTACACGCGGTGTCGTGACGGGCGGCGGCACATCATGCGCGTTGTGTGTCTGTCTGTCTGCTTACCTGTTGGATGCACACCCGCCGCGAAAGGTTACACGCGGTGTCGTGACGGGCGGCGGATGCGCCAGTGTTCCCCAGACAGCCTTAAGGAGCCAGAAAGCAGGGTGGCTTGTTGGACATAAACGTGAAGAAATTGGGGGTGGCATTGTGCTAGTTGTCCAGTAATGGCAAAAAGCCCCTTGCGCGGCGGTGGTTCAGTGGTATACTCCTCAATATGGGTGGTTTACCCCAGTATCGCCGAAACAAACCCCACCCAATGAGACAGACAGTAGCCTGTCAACACCATTACACGTAAATAGCACCATTCTCTCCCCGTGGTGGCAGGAGTAGTCTGCCACGGGGTTTCAGGTACCCCTCTGCAATCGGTATTCTGATCGTCAGGCATCGTTGCAATCTGGGGTTGATATGCTGGTAGCATTGTCGCTGCTGGCAGTGGCATTCGGGGTGACAACCCTGTTCGCCAGACAGAAGATTAGAAGAGGAATAACCGTATGAGCATTATGAAAGAGACCCCCGCAACCCTCGCCCCCCTTGGTGAGCAACCCGGTATGATACTGGGCAGCACCCGGCTGATGATCGCCGTCAGCCACGCCATCGAGGATGTCATCTTGCAACATCACATGCAGGTCGAGTTGTTTGTGTGCTTCCAACGCTTCAGTCGCTTTCTGTTGCAACTCGATACCTACCGCAACCTTGCCCGCACCTGTAGCGCGGTGCATGTCTGGGGTGTCCCCGACGTGCGCGTGCCCACCATCCCCGGCATCCATTATCACGCGCTCGATGCAGAAGACCCAATGGTGCAAGAGTGGTTTATGGTGGTAGATAGCCCCGCCTTCTTCACGGCACTGCTGCTGCAACAAACGCCCCCCATCCATCGTTCTGCCAAGCGCAGTTACGAAGGTATCTGGACGCACAGTGACGGACTGGTCGCGCAGGCAAGTATGCTGCTCAACGAGCGGATCGGGCGCACCTTTACATCGCCTGTCCACCGCGACTACAAGACGCAGAGCGGCTACATCAACGACATGATGGTTGCGCTCCTTCAGCACCACGGCGGCAAGCTGATGGCACCCGACACGCCGCCTGCCCATTTGCAGGTCTATCAACGGGCAGTAAGCCACAGCGATGTGCCGATGATCTTGCTGGATGCCACCAAGCACGTACTGGCGGCAAGCGACGCTGCCAGCACCTTGTTGGGGGCGCACGCGGCGCAGTTGGTGGGCAAGCCACTACACGCCTGTGGCAACGGGCTATTTGCCCAGCGCGACCCCACCGGTACTGCCGCGCCCCTGAAGGCACTGTTGCGCGTAGATGCCGAAACGGTCATTTCGGCGGAAACCGAAGTGGTACAGGACGACCACGGCACCACCAACGGCTGGCTCATCAAGCTGCACGAAGCCCGCCAGCAACAATTCCGTTATGCCCGTAGCCGGGTGCCCTACACGGAAGCCCTCACGCCCGTGCTCACCCAGTTGCAGCAGCACCAAGACCGCCTGCGTGCCGTGTTGCCCGATACACCCGAAAGCCGTATGTGGCTCACGCTGCAACAGACCCACCTCGATCAGGTGCAGCGCACCCTTGCACGGCTGCATAAACTTCACCGCATTATGACACAGGGCGAAGTTGCCCACGAACCCATCAGCGTTGAGCAAACGGTGAAGCGCGTGCTGCAAACCCACTACGCCACACTGCGCCGCAACGGGATCATGCCGCGCGTCACCTTGATGCGTGACCTACCGCCGCTCCGTGCTGCCGGGAGCCAATTCGAGGTTGCGCTGCACGAGCTACTCGACAATGTGTGCCAACACGCATACGGCGCGACCCAGCTGCACCTGCGGGCGTGGACGAAAGACGGGTACTACTACGTCAGTGTGCAAGACAACGGCTGTGGCATTGACCCTGCCGACCACCCGCACATCTTCCGCCCCTTGCCGCGCACGGGCTTCTCAGAATGGAACGCCGCCGAGCACGTCGGGTTGGGGCTGCACATCGTGCGTGAAGTGACGTTGGCACATCACGGACACCTCCAGATCGAAAGCACAGCGCAGCAAGGCTGCACCTTTACCCTCCAGTTACCCCACCATAGCGGCGACGACGATAGCCCCACCAAGCCGTTGCCCACCACGGCAAGCTAGTACGCTGACCACCGTGCCGTAGCCCTGCGCTCGCTCCCGGTACGCCTCACCCCCACGGCGGGGTCACTTCCTTTCCTATTTCCCGCAGCATCTCACCTGCTTGGTAGCTACACCACGATTGTGTGGTATTATAATGAAGCACCCATAATTGCAAGGAAACTTCGGGTAGTGAAATGCAAAGCGTCTGGTCAACCCAACGGGCACGCATACGATGGGCAATGGTGCTTCTGTTGAGCATCGTGCTTACCGTGGCTATCCCGGTTGCCCCCACCACCTACGCACAGGCAGGCACCATCATTCGTGTCACCCCCACTGGCACGGGCGACGGCACGACGTGGGCGCAGGCGGCGGGTCTCGATGATGCCCTGTACCCCGGCGGCGCGGTCACGGCAAGCAGTGGCGCAGAACTGTGGTTGCAGGCGGGCGTGTACACCCCCGACGACGACGGCAACAGTGGCACCCCACCGGGGCAGGCGGCGACCTTCGGCATACCGCCGGGGGTGGCACTGTACGGCGGCTTTGCGGGCAGCGAGAGCACCCGCGCTGCCCGCGACCCTGCCACCAACGTCACCATCCTCAGTGGCGATATAGACAATAACGATACCAACACCGACGGCAACACCATTGCCGAAAGCCCCACCGATATACAGGGCACCAACGCCTACCATGTCGTGACCATGCAGGGCGGTGCCGATGTCGCCGTGCTCGATGGCGTGACCATCACGGCGGGCGATGCGCGTGGGAGCGGCGATGCAGCGCACGGCGGCGGCGTGTACATGACTAGCGCGATTGTGCTGTATGACGGCACCACCAACGTGCTACCCACCGACCCCGCCGCCACCAACAACGGCGCGTGGGTCAGTTTTACGACCGCCGATGAGGACAGCCCCTTCAGCCCGCAATATTTCGGTACACAGGTTGCCAACACGGGCTTCACGCGCTTCGATAGCCGCGACGATGACACCACCACCGCCAACCGCGTGCTGGCGGGCTACAACAACTACGCAAACGTTTTCTTGACCAACCTCGTCAATCGGAGCTTCCCGACCCTGCGGCGCAGCGAAGGCTACACCGTGACGGTACAGGCACAGGTCAACCAGTCCACGGCAGAGACGGTCAACCGGGGGGGGTTCACCATCATCACCGGGGCAAGCGACGCGGGCAGTGGCGTGAAGGCGAACATTGACCTGCAATTCCGTGATGGCGAAATTATCGCGCTGGACGACAACGACGGCAACGGGCTGTTCCTCCGTGCCGAAAATACCAGTGGCACGTTCAACCCGGTGGGGGCGGGCTTCGTAGATTATACCCTCGCTATTCTCAACAACACCTACACGTTGAGCGACGGCACCACTACGTTGCTCACGGGCAACCTGCGCGACTACACGCCATTTGTGCCGCCCTTCCCCGCCCCTGACCCCTACGAAGTCCCGAACTTTATCTTCTTTGGCGACAACACCGGCGGCGCACGCGGTCAGGTAGACATAGCGGCGGTCAGCCTGACCATGCCGGCGGCGGGCACGCTCGACAATGTGACGCTGGTGGGCAACCGCGCCGCTACAGGCGGCGGTGCCGTCGCCAACCACGGCGGCGACCTGACGATCAGCAACAGCACGATCACGGGCAACACCGCCAGCAGTACGCCGGGGGGGGCGGTGCAGCAGGCGGGCGGCACCCTCACCCTGACGGGCAACACCATCACCGCCAACAACGGCACACCGGGGCTGGTGCAGAGCGGCGGCAGCATCACCGCCTACGCCAACACGATCACCGCGAACAACGGCGGCAGCACCGCCACACAAGCCACCCGGAGCGACGGCACGGGGAGCGTGCGCCACAACTGGTGGGGCTGTGGCTTCACGGCGTGCATCACGGGCTTCGCCGCGAGCGACTGGCAGTACCGACTCGGTGCGCCCATTGTGGCGTGGGCAGCGGGCGACGGGAGCGCGACGCTTGCCAGCGTAGGCAGCAGCAGCACCACCGCCACGCTGACGGGCGGCACGGGCACAGCGGTCATTGTGTCGCACGGCACTGGCGATCCCGCCAACGCACCCTTCGGCAAGACCGACGGCAGCACGGTGGTCTGCTCCGACTTCTTCGACTTTTTTGTGGTAGATGCGAGCGGCACATGGGATGCCACCGTGCCCCTGTACGATAGCCCCGCCGCGTGTGGCAGCACCACCATCCCGTATGTGCTCGACCTGACAACCTCTGCCCCCGAACACAGCACGCCGTGCCCCGCGCCTGCGCTCAACGCGCAGTCGTGTTACTGGAACGCCTACGGCGGTGGCGTGACCGTAGGCAGTGGCACGCTCACACTCAGCGGGCTGAGTGTGGGCGACCTCGCGGGTACACCCATTGCGGCGGGCGACGCGGCGAATGCCGACCCCACCAGCATCACCCTGACCGACTTCACGGCACGCCCCGGCAGTAGCGCGTTGCTGTTGCTGCTGCCCGTCGTCGTGGGCTTGCTCGCCATCATCGCCATCGCGGTGGGTATGCTGCGGCGGCGCACCCACTGAACACCACCTGCCTCGGTTGCTGCCACACCCACACTGCTCACACCCTACTCACGGCTGCGTTGCCGTTGCCGCGCAACATGCAGTATACTGATACGACCATCCACTCTACCCGGTGGCACTCTACCCGGTGGCTGGTGAGCCGGATACACCCCAAACTGAGAGGAGCACCTCAATGCATGCTGACCGCCAGTCGTGGCAAGTCAAAGACGTTGACCTGCTGTCAGAACTGATAACCCTGTTAGACCTGACGCGCGACGAACGTGCCGCCCTTGCCGCGCTCGCACCCCACGCCCGCGCCGTCGCCCCTGCACTCAGTGCCGCGTTCTATCAACGCCTGCTGCACCACGATACCACCGCCGAGTATTTTGGTGGGCGCGATGCCGACGTATCCAATCGCCACAGTACCCTGCGCGACTGGTTTGTGGACCTGTTCAGTGGTACCTACGACGCAGACTATGCCGCCAAGCGGTTAGCGATTGGGCAGCGGCACGTCGAGGTGGGCATCCCGGTGCGCTACCCAATTGCAATGATTGACCTTGTGCTGGAGACCGGCACGCAAGTAACCGCCCACAGCGACCAGCCAGCGGTAGCCAAGACCGCCCTAGAGAAACTCCTCTCGCTCGATATTGCCATCTTTACACAAGCCTACGAAGATACGCAACTCAAGCACCTGTCGGAGCTGGTGGGCGGCGAACGGCTAGCACGGCGGTTGCTGATGGGCGACGCATAGGCACGGCAGCGGCACCGCCCGCCGCAACGTGCCCAGCATGCTCGCTACCCCTGCTATAATGGCGGCGATGACAACAACACTTACCCTCGACAACATCGCCGCCGCTTACGGGGCACGCAGCGTTCTACGCGGCGTGTCGTTTACGTTACAGCACGGCGAGGTACTGGTCGTCAGTGGCGCAAACGGCAGCGGCAAGAGCACGCTCCTCCGGCTCCTCGCGGGCTTGCAACGCCCCACGGCGGGCAGCATTAGCTACCGCTACGATGGTGCCGTCTTTGCACCATTGGCGATGGGGCACCTTATCGGCTGGGTCGCCCCCGACCTCACGCTCTACCGCGAATTGACCGCCCTCGAAAACCTGCACTTCTTCGCGCGGGTGCGCGGCATTGCCCGCACCACCGCCGAGTTGACCGCCCTGCTTGACCGCGTGGGCTTGCCGGGGCGCGGCAACGATACCGTCGCGTCCTATTCGTCGGGCATGGTGCAACGGCTCCGCTATGCCTACGCGCTCCTGCACGAACCACCCGTGCTGCTGCTGGACGAGCCAACTGTGACGCTGGACGACGTGGGCGCGGCAACCGTGGCAGAGCTAGTGGCGGCGCAGCGTGCGCGGGGTATCGCGGTGATTGCCACCAACAACCCGCACGAGTTACGCTTCGGCGATGCGGTGCTAGAGCTAGGGCAACGCAAATGAGCTACCTGTTGCACGCAGCGTGGGCGGTCTTTCGCAAAGACCTGCAAAGCGAACTGCGTACCCGCTACGCCCTGAACGCGCTCCTGCTGTTTGCCGCCAGCACTGCCGTGGCGGTCAGCTTTGCGGTGCCATTGTTGGGCACGCGCCGCGACCCCGACGCGCTCACTATTCAGGGGGCGTTGTTGTGGGTGGCGTTGCTGTTCGCCGCCCTCAACGGCTTGTCGCGCAGCTTTGTGCAAGAGGAAGAGCGGCGCACCGCGCTGGCGTTGCGGCTGGCAGCCCCGCCGCTCGGCGTATACCTCGGCAAGCTCCTGTTTAATCTGGTGTTGCTCGCCGCCCTCGACGTGGTGACAACCGTGCTGTTCCTTGCGTTTTTGCAGGTGCAGGTGGGCAACGTGGGGCTGTTCGTCGCGGTGATCGCGCTTGGCAGCACAAGCCTTGCCACCGCGACTACGCTGGTGGCTGCCATCATTGCACAGGCAAACTTTAAGGGCGGGCTGTTTGCGGTGCTGGCGTTCCCGCTGGTGGTGCCGCTCCTCGTGGTGAATATCCGGGCAACGACGCTGGCACTGGGCGAAGGGACATGGGCGCAAGGCTTGCCGCTCCTCCAGTTTCTGGCGGCGTATGCGGTGGCTACCTTCGTCGCGTCGCTCATGCTGTTTCGGGCAGTGTGGGAGGCGTAACCGGGGACTAGACCGCCAGCTGCCGGAGGATATGCTCAAGGTTGTGCTGTTTCTGCTGGTCGCGGTGTTGGCGGGCAACCGCCGTAAAGTAGCGGTGCTGGCGCAAAAACACCACCTGTTCACGGTACCATAGCTCGTCGCTGTAGACGAAGCCCTGATGGGCAAGCTCCACGCGCAGGTCGTGGTTGCGGCGCACAAAGTCAGGCTGTCCCAGTACATCAAGGTCGGCATCTACCAGCAGGGCTTCAAGCACTGTTAGGGGCGTTTGCGGCAGGCGGGTTGCCATGATCATGCCGCATATCTGGCTGATGTGGCGCGGCTGATAGCCCAGCGCGGGCAGCACGCGGGCGGCTTCGCGGGCACTGAAGGCTTCGTGCCCGTCGCTGCCGTTGGTGGGCAACAGCACATAGCCAATGTCGTGGAACCACGCCGCCGTTTGCAGTAGCAGCAGGCTCTCACCATTGATGTTGCAGGCGTGGGCAAGCGACACCGCCGCAGGCACAACCTCGTCGCGGGTGTGTTTGAGGGAATGATAGACCAGATAGGGCGCGAGATCGCTACTGAGGCGGCGCGTAGCATACGCAATCGCCTGCTCTAAATCAGGTTGTGTCATAGATGGGCGCGGTTCCTGTAGGTTAGCGCAACCGATAGTCCCACGAAAGCACCAGACGGACGGTGCCGTCGGCATGCTCCGTCACCGTAATAAACGTATGTCGGGCGATTTCTGGGACAAGTTCGCGCACTAGGTTGGTTGTGCGGTCACGCGCGGCGGTATCGCCACCCTCGGCATAGCACATCGCCAGCCCTTCAAGGGCAAGGGCTTTACCGATGCGGCTGTTAGTGTCATGGTGCAGTTTCAGGGCACGTTCATAGTTTTCGAGGGCGGCATTGCTGTTGCCCGTCATCGCATCGAGGGCTGCCATATTCATCAGGGTACGGGCTTGCCCCGGCTGGTCGCCGAGTTCCTCCGCTAACTCGAAGGCACTGCGGTAGTAGGTGCGGGCGATTTCGTACTCGCGGGTATCGCTGTGTAGCACGCCAAGGTTATTCTGGGCAGCACTTTCGGCAATCCGGTCGTCCAGTTTGCGTGCCAGATCGCAGGCAGTGTTATACGCGGCGCGGGCTTCTTCGAGCGGGTCTTCGGGGGTTTCATGCGGGGCGGCGGCTACGTCATCGCCAAATAGCGCACGGGTCAGGTCGGTGCGGCGCGAGCGGCTCCGCTTGCTGCTCTCTGCCAGTTTCACGTTGCCCAGCAAGCGATACAGTTGCACCTGCAACGCGGGCAGGTCGGTGGTGGTTGCCACCTCAAGGGCTTTGCGGAGCTGCGATGCTGCCAGCGCATAGCGACCCTGCCGCCACAGCGCAACCCCCCACTGCTGATAGCCCTGCGCCAATGCCTGCGGGTTGTCGTCGCTCGTGGCAACCGCAATCGCTGCCCGTGCATCGCTGATGGCTGCCGGGTAGTCGCCGATGCTGTCGTGGTAACTTGCCCGCCGTTGCGCGACGGTTGCCTTCCACTGGTTGTTGTCGGCTGTTTCGGCAAGCGCGGCGAGGGCTTGCAGGTCGGCAAACTGTGTGCGGCGTGCGCCCTGCAAGGCATAGACCTGTTCGCGGGCGGCAAGCAGGTCGAAGCGGGTGGCAACATCGTCGTCGGGGGTCAGTTCGAGTGCCCGCTTCAGGTGTTGAAGGGCGTTTTTGTTGTCATAGCTGGCTGCCGCCTGAATGCCCGCCAGCCGCGCATAGTGGCGTTCGCGTGCGGTGTCTTCGGCATGCTGGTAGTGGTGTGCGAGCAACGGGTAGTAGGGCGCAAGTGGCGATTGCTCGCCGTTGCTGGCACTGCCAAACGTCTGCTCGTACCACTGCGCGACACTGCGATGCAGTTCGCGCCGTTGCGCGTGCAAGAGGGTCTGGTAGGTCACTTCTTGCGTGATGATGTGCTTAAAGGCATAGCGCAGTTCGACCTCGCGGATGGTCAGTTGCAAGTTCGTCAGTTGGTCGAGGCTGTGCCGTAGCGTATCATCGGGCAGGTTGTGTTCGTAGCGTTGCAGCGTGTCGCGCAGAATGCCATAGCCAAACTGCTGCCCGATGACCGCGCCCACCTTGAGCGGCAGTTGCAGCGCAGGGTCGAGGCGGTCGAGGCGTGAGAGGATCAAGCCCTGCACCGTTTCGGGCAGGTCGCCCACCGTTACGGCAAGACCGTCTTTCACTTTACAGGAAGGTATACCGTTACTGTCTGCTTCGAGGTCAAGCACGCCCTGATCGCGGAGGTACAGGATGAGTTGTTCGGCAACGAACGGGTTGCCCGCCGCCCGCGAGCGGACCACCTCCTGTACCTCTGCTGGCAAGCGATCCGCCGGGATGCCGAGCCGTTGCGCCGCGAGTTGCACAACATCGCTGGCAGCCAGTTCACCCAGCACCTGAATAGTGGTCGCGCTACTCTGGCGTATCTGGGCAAGGCTCTGCGCGGCGGTGCTGTCGAGCGACACAGGGCGCATCGCCAGCAGCAGCAAGAGGCGGGCACCCTGCCGAATGAGCGGCATCACACCGTTGACGATGACCGCCCACGACAGGTCATCGAGCCAGTGGGCATCTTCGATGACGAGCACGACCGGCGAGCGGTGGGCACGGGCTTCCAGTAGCCTCTCTAGCAGCATCGTTAGGTTTTGCTGGCGCAACGCAGGCTCCAGCGTGCTACTCAGGGGCGTGGGCGGAATAGCGAGGTCGAGTATATCGTTGAGAAGGGGGGCACGCTTGTGCTCCTCGTCGGGAGCATCCTGCTGTATCAGTTGGGTGATCCGTTGCCGCCGTTGCTCTGAGCTATCGCGTTCGTCTATGCCTGCCATTGCCGCCAAGATGTCACGCCACGCCCGGTACTGCGTCTGCTGCTCGATACTCTGCCCGGCACCATTGAGCACCACCACCCCCTGCTGCACCAGCGCGTTGCGGACATCTGCCAGTAGGCGCGTCTTACCCATGCCTGCTTCGCCCTCGATGAGCAACACGCCGCCCCGCCCCCCCTTGAGTGCCGCCGTGTGTGCGACGGCAATGGCGTACTCAAGGTCGCGCCCTACCATCGGCAGCACCGCCCCCTGCGACGGCTGCGATACGTTCGTCAGGGTGCGGGCGTGGCGCAGGCGGGCAACGGCAATCGGCTTCGACTTGCCCTTAACCTGCACGTCGCCGAGGTCGTCGTAGCTGTAGCGGTGGCTCGTGGCTTCCGAAATCCGCGCCGTGGTGAGCACCTGACCGGGCTGGGCAAGGCTCATCAGGCGGGCAGCAACGTTGGTTTCGTCGCCGAGCACCCCATAGGTGAGGCGGCGCGTGATGCTGCCATATGCCCCGGCACACATCAGCCCCCGGCTCAAGCCAATCTGTACGCCTGTGATGTAAGGGAACTGCGCCGTGTCATTGATCAGGGCGTGCGCGGCATCTACCGAGAACAACACGTCGTCGTCGTGCGCGACGGGCGCACCGAATGCCGCGTAGAGGTAGCTCCCCTTGTCGCCCACCGTCACCTGAATCAGCGCAGCTTCGTAGCGGGCAAGAATGTGCTGCACATGCCGGATGTAGCGGTCGAGCTGATCGGCGGCAGCATCTGCGTGGTAGTTGATGCCACTGAAGCGCAAGAACAGTGCAGTGACGGGGCGCATGTCGGCAAGGAACGTCCCGTATCCCGATTGGAGGCGACGCGCAACGTCAGGCAAGAGCCAGCTTGCAATGACTTCTTCACTGGGCACGGCAGTCGGCACGGGCGCGGTGGCGGGCAGGGCAGGCGGGGTGTGCTGCCCCACCACCAGCGCGGCGGGCGGCATGTCGCTGGTGATGGTGCGCCATTCGCGTACCCGCAGGGTATCGCCCAGCGCGGCAGCAGTATACGGCTCCACCATCACCTCGCCACGATTGACGGCTTTATCGCAGGCTGCCACCCGTTCGAGCGGCTCGCCTGCCAGCACGTCAATGAATTGGATGGCGGGGTCGCCCACGAGAAAGCGGCGCACGTCGCCCGCCCCCACCAGCACCTTGATCGCCAATTGGTAGGTGTCGCCTTGGAGCGTGATTGCGGCGAACTGCTGCATGGCAGCCTGCATTGCCAGCCCGCAGGCAATCGCCCGCTGCCCGTCATCGGCGGGGAGCCAGCAGGTGATCGCATCACCACTAAAGCCAATCACACTACCGTCGCAGCGGTGGACTTCGCTAATCAGGGCATCGTAGATGTGGTTGAGGTGGGCAACCAGTTCTTCCGCACCGCGCTGCTTGCCATGGGTCTGGACAAGGGCATCGGTCAGTGGCGTGAAGCCAGAGATGTCGGCAAACAGCACCGCCCCCGTCTCCTTGAGAGACCGATCAGTGGGTGGCTCGTTTGCCGCTAGGCGGTACCGCCAGTCGCGCGGAATATACACCGCGGCGGCGGCGAGGCTGTGCTGTTCCGGCGTGGTGGTCATGGCTCATTCCCGGTTACTTGCTTGGCGGCGCAGGTCGGCGGCGCGGCTCTGCAACCGTTGGAAATAATCCGTGTCGGTAATCTCGCTGGCAGAACGGGTCTGCTTCACTTTGTCCACCTCGATGCGTAACTGTTGCAGTTGGGTTTGCAGGCGTTGTTCGCGGGCGTAAACTTCGCGGGTCATACGCTGAAACACCCGCGCAAGATACCCCAGTTCATCCGTCCGCATGGCAACCTCGTCGAGGCTCTCCGGCTCGAAGATACCCGCCTCGACCGCAATAGCCGCAGCCGTGACGCGGTTTACCTGCTGCAAATAGAGGAAATCCTGCTCACGTTCGTTCACGCGGTCACGCTGGCGGCGGCACAACACCCCGATCACGCCGCGCAGCACGTCGGGGTTGTCGCCCATGCAGGCAATGAAATCGTTGTGGGCAAGCCGCAGCAAGGTGGTGTCTACGGTGGTGGTCGCGCTGGCAAGACGCGGTTGCGGGCTGAGCATGGACATTTCGCCGAAGACCTGCCACCGCTGGATGGTATTCACGGTCATCTCGCCGCGATGCACGCGCACCTCGCCGTCAAACACGATATACATGTCGTTACCGGTATCACCCTCATCGAAAATGCGCTGCCCAGCAGCGGCATGCATTACTTCAAGGTGCGGCAACAGCACTTCAAGCTGTTCGCGCGGTGTATTGCAGAACAGCGGCACGTTTTCGAGTGCCGCGCCTATCTCAGATTGCTGAGGCATACTACTCCTCATGATACGCCGAGAGTGCAGCAGTGATTTGCGGTGTCGGGAGAAGTTCGTTGTGCTGCCAACGGATTTGACCCCGCAGCAACAGGTTAGAGGCACGGAGTTTGTAGGCGAGGTCGCTAGCTATCTGGCGCATAATTGTGTACCCGATGTGCGGGTAGTCGGTACACAGGCGGTCAAAGTCCACTTTCCGCAACACAAGCAGCAATGCTAAGTCTAGGGCAGTCACGGTTGCCGAGCGCGTCACGCCGTCGAGCAGCACCATTTCGCCGAAGCTCTGCCCCTTCGTCAGCACGTTAATCGTGCTCGGGGCGATCTGCCCGTCTGGGCGGCGCGTCGCAATCGCTACCTGTACGGTACCATCGTGGATGATGTATAGTCGGTCGCCGTCGTCGCCCTCTTCAAAGACCACCTGCCCCGGTGCGACTTTCCAGAAGGTACATTGACGCGCCAACAGAATGAGGTCGCTGTTGTCTAGGTTACGAAAGATATGGACATTGCGTAGACTGTCCATCGGGTTGGTGGTCACGGTTGCGTCCCCTTGCGTTGGTGCCATGGTTTCTCTATTGGGACTTGTAGTGTACCATATTTTCCCTGCATCTGGCAGTACGACTGGGGCGGTTGCAGCGTGCCCGCGTGTCAGGTACAATACTAATGATTAGGTGGAACATGCCCATCAAGCCAAAACAAACACGGTAACGAAAGGAAAACAGCGATGCTGCCACAGGTCTTGATGCCGCGTCAGCCCGTGCCCGCCCTGAGCGTGCCGCTCGTCGGCGGCGGCACATGGACACTACACGACCAGCAACCGCACCACTTCACGCTGGTTGCATTCTATCGGGGGTTGCACTGCCCACAGTGCGCCAAGAGCCTTGCCACGCTAGGCAAGAAGTATGCCGCGTTTGAGCAACTGGGCGTGCATGCCATCGCCATGAGTAGCGACACCGCCGAACGCGCCGCGCAAGCAAAGGAGGCGTGGGGGCTAGCGGGGGTGCCCGTGGGCTACGGCTTGCCGCTCGACGTGGCACGCCAATGGGGGCTGTTCATCTCGGCTGGTCGCGGCACCACCTCGACGGGCGTACTAGAGCCGCCGTTATTTTCCGAGCCGGGGCTATTCCTTGTGCGCCCCGATGGGACACTCTATGCCAGTGCTATCCAGACGATGCCCTTCGCCCGCCCCAGCTACATCGAGTTGCTGGGTGCGCTTGAGTTCATCATCGAGAAGGACTACCCTGCCCGTGGCGAAGTGGTAGACTATACGCAACCCACCATGTAGCATCGCCGCCCCCGCCACGTTGCTTGTCGCAGCACAGGTCGCCCGTGGGCGGGTGGCACTGCTGCGACATCGCCCATGCCTTTACAAACGCAGCAGAGTCGCCTATAATGTGCCATGTGGCACGGGTACGATGGTTGCAACGCGAATGCCACGAACACTGGGGGTACGTGCTCTCAGTTTTTTGCGTCTGTAAATGGTTCCTTGAAGGTCAACGCTGTAGAGTTGCCCAGCCACCCGTGCCGGGTGTGCCAATGGGCGACATACCCGCAGCGTGACGAGAGAAGAAGGCATACGTCTATGAGTGATAAGCCGGTGTATCTCACCCACGAAGGCAAAGCCCAGCTTGAAGCCGAACTGGAGCGGCTGGTACGCTATGACCGCCGCGAAGTTGCCGAACGCATCAACGCCGCCAAAGAACTAGGCGACATCTCGGAAAGCGGCGAATACGAAGATGCGAAGAACTCCCAAGCCCTGCTCGAAGGGCGCATCAGCGAAATCAAGAGCATGCTCTCGCGTGCCCAACTTATTGCCAGCGACACCAACGGTGCCGTCGAAGTGCGGATCGGCTCGTCTGTGACCGTCAAGTTTGAGGGCGACGACGAGGAAGAAACGTGGACAATTGTCGGTAGCGCGGAAGCCTCGCCGCGTGTCGGGCGCATCTCGAACGAGTCGCCTATCGGCGCAGCCATCCTCGGCAAGCGCGAAAAAGACGTTGTGACCGTGGAAACCCCCAACGGTCCGCAAAAGGTCACGATCACCCGCATCACCTGAGACTCCACGTCTCGCTATACATAGAGCCACTGTAGCCCCTACCCCGCCGCGTGTTGTGGCGGGGTTTCGGTTGGTGGGGGCAGTATCACCGGCGGCGGCGCGTTGGGCAGGGGTGCGGTGTCTGGTCGCTACGTGTCTCTACACCCAATGGCACAAGCCGCACACTGCCCCGCCCGGCACAGTGGCGCACACCTTGTTAGTAAAGGTTTCACCACCAACATAGACAGCTTCGTTATTATTCCGATAGCTTTGTAAAAGGTTATATCGCCATGCACGGTGGGGGAGGCACGCAACGCGCAACCCTGCCGATGGGCTGCATGGCATTAGAGCGGCACATGCATGCCCCCTGCTGCATAACCGCTGGTGGTGCCCACACAACTATGTGAAGCGCAGCACAAAGCCCTGCAATGGACAATAGCTACGTTCTCCGCTATAATTTTAACAACGGGTTGACAGAAAACCTGCGCGAGCAGTAATTGGCTGTGCATATGCAACGGGGATGTATGCACGCACCACTTCCTAGCGAAGGAGCCTACCCCGCTACACCACTACAGCAGTGTGGTCATTCGGTAAATAACACAAACATTGATAGTTCAACGATATGCATCTTTTCTAGGCAGGCTAGAGAGATGGATTGCGCCATATCATAGTGGCTTGAACAACGCACGCCACGGGTTCGAGAAGCAAACGCTTGTCTATTGTAAGGATAGACACAGAACAGCACACTGGAGGAGTAGCCGTATGACAGGAGTAATGACGCTCTATCGTACCTCGATAGGCAAGAAGGCAATCATGGCAGTAACGGGCTTGCTGCTGGTCGGGTTCGTGTTCATTCATATGTGGGGCAACCTCAAGGTCTATGCCGGAGCAGAGGCGATCAACCAGTACGCCGTAGACCTACGCTACCTCGGCGCACCGATCTTCGGCTACGCGCAAGCATTGTGGCTGGCACGGCTCGTCCTGCTGGGCGCAGTCGGGCTACACATCTGGGCAGCCGTATCGCTGACCTTGCAGAGCCGCCGCAGCCGGGCACAGGGGTACGCCGAAAAGCGTGGCACGCAACCTGCCTATACCTACGCCTCGTACACGATGCGCTGGGGCGGGGTGGTCATTCTGCTGTTCATCATCTATCACCTGATGCACTTCACGTTCGGCGTGGTAGGGTATGCCCCTGAGCAGTTCGCCCACCCGGAAGGTGGCGAATACTTCGTCTACCAGAACCTTGTGGCAGGCTTCCAATTCTGGCCCTCGTCGCTGTTCTACATGGCGGCTATGCTTGCACTCGGCTTGCACATGTTCCACGGCATCTGGAGCATGATGCAGACGCTGGGGCTGAACAACAAGAACTGGACCCACATCTGGCGCGGGGCTGCCGCCCTCGTTGCGCTGGCGGTGGTGCTCGGCAACATTTCGATCCCGATTGCGGTGCTGGCGGGTATTATTCAATAACACAAGTCACGAAACGAAAACAACTTTGGAGGAGGAGATTATGACTGACACACCAGTACGTACACAACCTCGTACTGTCACCGAATTCACCGAAGTCGGTGTTGCCCTCGACGGCAAAAGCCCGACGGGTCCCGTTGAACAGCGGTGGGACAAGCACCGCTTTGATATGAAGCTCATCAACCCGGCGAACAAGCGCAAGTACACGGTTATTGTGGTGGGCACCGGGCTGGCAGGTGGTTCGGCGGCGGCAACGCTGGCAGAACTGGGCTACAACGTGAAAGCCTTCTGCTACCAAGACAGCCCACGCCGTGCCCACAGCATCGCCGCCCAAGGTGGCATCAATGCGGCGAAGAACTACCAGAACGACGGTGACAGCATCTACCGTCTATTCTACGATACCGTGAAGGGCGGTGACTTCCGCTCGCGTGAGTCGAACGTGTACCGCCTCGCCCAGATCAGTGTCAACATCATTGACCAGTGTGTGGCGCAGGGTGTCCCCTTCGCCCGCGAATACGGTGGGCTACTCGACAACCGCTCGTTCGGCGGGGCGCAGGTGTCGCGCACCTTCTATGCCCGTGGGCAGACGGGGCAGCAGTTGCTGCTGGGGGCGTACCAAGCACTTGCCCGCCAGATTGCCGCCGGCAAAGTCGAGATGCACCCACGCACCGAAATGCTCGACCTGATCGTGATTGACGGACGCGCCCGCGGCATCGTCACGCGCAACATGCTGACTGGCAAGATCGAGTCGCACGTCGCGGATGCGGTGGTGCTCGGCACGGGCGGCTATGGCAACGTGTTCTTCCTTTCGACCAACGCCAAGGGCTGCAACACCACCGCCATCTGGCGTTCGTACAAGAAGGGCGCGTACTTCGGCAACCCCTGCTTCACACAGATTCACCCCACCTGCATCCCGGTCAGCGGCGACCACCAGTCGAAGCTGACGCTGATGAGCGAATCGCTACGTAACGACGGGCGCATCTGGGTGCCGCGCACACCGGGCGACAAGCGTGCGCCGAAGGACATCCCCGAAGGCGAACGCTTCTACTACCTCGAAGAACGCTACCCCAGCTTCGGCAACCTCGTCCCGCGTGACGTAGCATCGCGCAACGCCAAGCAGGTCTGCGACGACGGGATGGGCGTTGGACCGGGTGGCAAGGGTGTGTACCTCGACTTCGCCGATGCCATCAGCCGCATGGGCAAGCAGAAGATTGCCGAACGCTACGGCAACCTGTTCGATATGTACTATCGTATTACGGGCGAAGACCCCTACGAAGTCCCGATGCGGATTTATCCCGCCATCCACTACACCATGGGCGGGCTGTGGGTAGACTACAACCTGATGAGCAGCATTCCGGGGCTGTTCGTCATCGGGGAAGCCAACTTCTCTGACCACGGTGCAAACCGCCTTGGGGCAAGCGCACTGATGCAGGGGCTGGCGGATGGCTACTTCGTGCTGCCCTACACCATCGGCGACTACCTCGCCCGCACACCGAAGAACGATGCCGACACCAGTCACATCGCCTGCCGCGAAGCCGAGCACGAAGTCACCACACGCGTCAAGCAACTGCTCGAAGTCAACGGCACCCGCTCAGTGGATTCGTTCCACCGCGAACTGGGGCTACTGGTGTGGGATGCCTGTGGGATGGCACGCAACGAGGACGGGCTGAAGCATGCCCTGAAGCGCATCCCCGAACTGCGCGAAGAGTTCTGGAGCAACGTGCGCGTGCTGGGCAACGGCGACGAGTTCAACCAGAGCCTCGAAAAGGCGGGGCGCGTCGCAGACTTCATGGAACTGGGCGAACTGATGTGTGTTGACGCACTCGACCGCGCCGAGTCGTGCGGTGGTCACTTCCGCGAAGAAAGCCAGACCCCCGAAGGCGAAGCCCTGCGCGACGACGAAAACTTCACCTACGTTGCCGCGTGGGAATATAGCGGCAAGGACAGTGCGCCAAAGCTCAACAAAGAGCCGCTGGTCTTCGAATACGTCATCCCGTCGCAGCGCAGCTACAAGTAAGCAACCCTACGGCGGCGTGGCACAGGCTACGCCGCCCCACCACGCCTGCTGCGGGTCTCCCCCGGCAGGTCGAGAGAGAGGAGCAAATAGAGCGATATGGGCGATATGAACCTCACCCTGCGTGTCTGGCGACAGCACGGACCGAACGCAGACGGCAAGATGGTGACCTACGACGCACCCGGCATCAGTTCCGATATGTCGTTTCTTGAGATGCTGGACGTGGTTAACGAAGGTTTGATCGAAAAGGGCGAAGAGCCGATTGCCTTCGACCACGACTGCCGCGAAGGTATTTGTGGCATGTGTGGGCTGGTCATCAATGGGGTGGCACACGGTCCGGAAGTGACCACCACCTGCCAGTTGCACATGCGGAGCTTCAAGGACGGCGATACTATCACGGTTGAACCGTGGCGGGCAACCGCGTTCCCAGTCATCAAAGACCTTGCAGTAGACCGCTCGGCGTTCGACCGCATCATCCAGTCGGGCGGCTACGTGTCGGTTTCGACGGGCAGTGCCCCCGATGCCAATAGCATCCCGGTTGCGAAGGATGCCGCCGATGCCTCGATGGATGCCGCCGCCTGCATCGGGTGTGGCGCGTGTGTCGCGGCGTGCCCGAACGGGTCGTCTATGCTGTTCACCGCCGCGAAGGTGGCGCACCTCGGCAACCTCCCGCAGGGGCAAGCCGAACGCAGCAAGCGCGTGGTCAGCATGGTCTCGACAATGGACGCAGAAGGCTTCGGGAGTTGCACCAACATCGGCGAGTGCTCGTCGGTGTGCCCGAAGGAAATCCCCCTCGACGTGATTGCCCGCATGAACCGTGACCTGCTCGTTGCTGCCGCCAAGGGTATCGCGCCCCAAAACGGCAAGAACGGCAAGCACTAACCCTTCGCACACCCAGCAACACCACACGCGGCGGGGGCAATGCCCCCGCCGTTGTGCTGCGCCCCACACTAGGCGGGGTCGTGCTCCCAGACGTGGGCGTAATCTTCGGCAAACTGGCGGAGCGTGGTAGGTGCGCGCCCCAACAGACGGGGCAGGTCATCGCTGGGGGTGGCAGCATTGCCCATGCGCGTCGCGCTGTACAGGGCAGTCACCACCAGTGCAAAACCGGGCGACATCCCCGCCTGCATCTGGCGCAGCGTAAACACGGGCGCGGGCGGGTTGGTGTAACGGATGGGGCGTTGCAGCACCGACGTGAGGATTGCCGCGACTTCATAATAGGTCAGAGCTTCCTTGCCGGTCAGGGTGTAGGCGGCACCCGCGTGCCCCGGCTCGGTGAGGGTGCGGGCTGCGACTGCCGCGATGTCGCGCGTATCCACGAAGGCGGTGCGGGCTTCGCCGACGGGCACGGCTATCTCATCGCGGTCACGGATTTCGGCGCGGTGGGTGGTGGCAAGGTTCTGCATAAAGAAGCCGCAGCGCAAGAAGGTGTACCCCACACCAATGCGCTTGAGGAGCCGTTCTATCGCGTTGTGCGGGATCATGCGCGACTGTTCAACCCCCTGCACCGACACAAACACGACATGCTCTACGCCCGCCCCTAGTGCTGCATAGAGGGCGGGCGCAATGTCGCGCGACACATTGCCCAGCGCGGGCGGGCGTACCAGCAGCAGGCGCGTTGCCCCCGCGAAAGTCTGCCGGAAGGTCGTCGGGTCGGTAAAGTCAAAGCGCACAATGTCGGTCTGCTCGCCCAGTAACGACTGTGCCCGTGCGACGTTGCGGGCGGCGACACGCACTGCGCTACCCTGCTGCTGAAGGAGCGGCACAACGTGCGTCCCGATATTGCCGGGTGCCCCGGTAATCAACGTGGTCATGGTTGCCCTTTCTTGCCCTTTCTTGCCTTTGCATGGTGTGCAATCGTGGGACGGTGCCCATGCCTAGCCTACCACACGCACCGGGCAATCGCAACGGAGGTGCGCCGCCGCCCACGCCCTGCACACCCCTTGACAAGTGTTTGCACAGTCCTTATACTTGAAGTAACAACCAACCATTTGGTAGGGAGACGCTAGCAGGAAGACGCTAGCAGAGCTACGTTGACCAGAAGACGCTAGCCGGGAGCGGTTGGTACGGAGAAAGGTTGGTACGGAGAAGGCATGACCAGTCTTGGCACAACCAGACCGTCGAGTAGCAACGCCGCCCGCGAGCGAGTGCTCGACGCCGCCGAGCACCTGTTTGCACGGCAGGGCTATGCCGCCGTCACGCTCCGCGACATTGCGGCGGCGGTGGGCATCCGGCATACCTCGCTCTATCACCACGTCCCCGGCGGCAAAGAAGCCCTGTATGTTGAAGTGATGGAACGCCACCTGCAACGCCACGCACAGGGCTTGCGGGTGGCTATCGCTGCCGCCGCCCCCACTGTCGCGGCGCAACTGTACGCCATTGCGGATTGGCTCCTGTCGCAACCGCCAATGGACATGCTCCGCATGACCTATACCGACCTACCCGCCATTGCACCCGACCACGCCGCCCATCTGACGGCTACCATCTACGATGCAATGCTGGTGCCGATTGAAGAAGTACTGCTCGCCGCCCGCGAACGAGGCGAGATTAACCACGCTGACATCGGGCTAGTCGCGGGGGGGTTGTTCGGGGTCATCGAGAGCTTGCACGCCGTGCCGCCCCTCGCACTCGTACACCCCCGCCCCCAGATGGCACGCGCCATCATTGACGTGATGTTGAACGGCGTGCGCCCGCGCACCCAGTAAGCCACGCCACCGACCAGCCCACCGCCGTGCTGGTGTCACCACTGCCGCTGTTGCACACGGGCACCGCGCCCACCGGACGAGACAACCGCCGCCGTTGGCATTGGGGCTACGCGAACAACGATCGCTGCAACCGCTGCACGCGGCACGGTGCAAACGCAGTAAACGATACGCCGGAAAAAAGACCCGTTGGACACAGACCCGTTGGACACAGACCCGTTGGACACAGACACATGGAGTTGAGCCAGCTATGACACAAATGCAGGATGTGCAGCCGGACGGTCGCCTGCTCGAGCGTGACACGCCCCCCACTGCGGAAAGCCCCCCAGCCCAAACACACGACACACCCCTGCGAGCAAAGCTGATGGCACCACGCTGGTACAAAGTCCTCGGTGACATCTGGGGGAGCAAACTGCGCTCCATTCTCGTAATCCTCTCGATTGCGATTGGGACGTTCGCGGTAGGGGCAATTGCCGAAGCACGCATCAAGATGCTCGAAGGCTTGAACAGTGCCTACCAAGCAACCAGCCCCTTCACGGGCATCGTTGGCGTACCCGTCGAGTCGGCGTTCGATGATGAGCTAGTCGAGGCTATCGAGAAAATCGAGGGGGTCGCCCTCGTCGAAGGGCGTTCGCCTGTCTCGGTGCGCCTCAAGATTGGTCCTGACGAATGGGCAGACTTACAGATACGTTCGGTGCCCGACTGGGACGACATCACGATTGGCACCTTCCAGCGCGAGCAAGGGCAACTGCCGTTCAACAAGGGCGAGATTGCACTCGAACGCTCCGGGCTAGGCATTGAAGGCGGCGGCAACTTTGCGGTGGGCGACACCATCATTGTCGAGACACGCGACCGGGACATCCGCGAACTGGTCGTCACTGGCTCCGTCCACGACCTGTCCGCACCGCCGGCGTTTCTGTTTGGCGACTACAACGGCTACATTGACGAAGAGTCACTTGAATGGCTGGGCGGCACCACAGACTATACCCAGATACAATTCGTCGTTGAGGAAGAACTGTTCGATGACCCTGAACGGGTAGATGCCATCTTCCAAGAAATCCTCAACCAGATCGAACGCACCGGGCGTGAAACCGGGCTGTCGTTCTTGCCCCCCAACCCCGGCACCAGCCCAATTGCCAACTTTGTCCTTGAGCCGCTGGTGTTCTTGCTCGGTGCGCTCGGTGTGCTGATGGCATTCCTCAGTGGCTTTCTCGTCGCCAATACTATCTCCGGCTTGCTCGCGCAGCAGGTGCGCCAAATTGGTGTGCTCAAGGCGATTGGTGCCACCACGGGGCAGGTCGCGGGGCTATACCTCTGGACAGTCACGATCTTTGGCGTGCTAGCCATGGTGGTAGCAGTCCCACTGGCGCACGTCGTCGCGGGGCGGTTTGCCGTCTTTTTCGGTACCTTCCTCAACTTCGACCCAGCAACGGGCGGTCTGTTGCCGCCAGTACTGGCGGTGCAGGCGTTCTTAGCACTGGCGGTACCGTTGCTGGCGGCGATCATCCCCATTACACGCACCAGCAACATCTCTATCCGGGATGCCCTCGATAATGGCGGTGGCAGTAGCTACGGCACGGGCATCATTGACCGTATCTTGCAGTCGGTGCGGGGGGTGCCACGCCCATTGCTGCTGTCGTTGCGGAACACCTTCCGGCGCAAGGGGCGGCTTGCCCTGACACTCGTCACGCTGGTGTTGGCAGGGGCAATCTTCATCAGCGTATCCACGGTGCAGGCTTCGATAGACCTGTCGCTCAGCAACCTGTTTAGCACACTCGTCCGTTACGATGTGCAAGTGTCACTCGAACGCCCCTACCGCATTGATCAGGTCGAGCAGGTCATCGCCGAAGTGCCGGGGGTGGTCGCCATCGAAAACACGAACACTATTCAGGCACGTCGCTTGCGCCCCGATGACACCGAGGGCGACTCGTTCAACTTTCAGGGGGTCAACCTTGCGGTAACGCAACTTGAGCCGCGCATTGTCGAAGGGCGGTGGTTGCTGCCCAGCGACGAGAATGCGCTTGTGGTCAACTCATCCTACTTCAACGACGAAGACGACATCCGCGTCGGCGATACGGTTACACTCACCTTCGATGGACGCGAAACCGAATGGGTGATTGTCGGGTCGTACCAAGGGCTAAGTAGCTTCCAGTTGACCAACTATGCCAACGCCGACTACTTCGGGCAGATTGTCCGCGAAGTGGGCGAGACCCGTCGCGTGCAGGTGACGATTGCAGACACGGGCAACGCCGAAGCCCAAACCGCCGCCGCCGCCGCCATCGAAGAGCAACTACGCGACCGGGGGTTACGCATTGCCGAGACCCAGACCGCAAGTACGCAGTTTCAGTTTAGCGAGCGACAGTTCGGGCTGATTGTCATTCTCACGACTGCCATGGCAATCTTGATTGCACTCGTGGGCGGCATGGGGCTGGCTGGCACCATGAGCATCAATGTACTAGAGCGCACCCGCGAAATTGGCGTGATGCGGGCAATTGGCGCGTCCACACCAACGTTGTTGTTTATGATCCTCGCGGAAGGGATTATGATTGGGCTGATTAGCTGGTTTTTGGGCGGGCTGATCGCTGTCCCGCTCAGCCAGTTGCTCAGTAATCAAGTCGGTGTACTGTTCACAGGCGCACCGCTCATTTACACCTTCTCGGTGGGCGGCGTGGTACAGTGGTTTATCGGTGTGGTGGTACTGGCGACTATAGCGAGTGCGCTGCCCGCTTGGAACGCGATCCGCCTGACCGTGCGCGACATCATCTCGTATGACGGGTAGCACCCGCGTGGTGTGCCCGTCCAGTCCGTAGCCAACAGCTATCGAGCCATGCAAACCGATAAGCCATTTAAACGCCTGTTGGAGATTATCCGCTACGACCTCGCGGCGTGGCTTCTTAACGCCGAGGTGGTGCGCGTCACGCCCCGCCCGGTGGCGTTGCCCGCCCGCCGCGAAGCCCGCTATGCCGACGATGTGCTCGCCGTCGAACTGCGGGACGGGAGCCAGTTGCTGCTGCACGTCGAGTTGCAGGCACGCAACCCCAGCCGCGCAATGCACTGGCGTATGGCAGAATATATGCTGGGGTTGTCGGAAACGACGGCGTTGCCGTTGTATACTGTAGTTATCTATTTGCTGGGCGCGGGTGCCGACGACCACGGGCAGCACCACATCGCCAGCATCGCTGGCACCGCCCTGTCGTGGCAGTATCGTGTGGTGCGGCTGTGGCAAATGCCCGCCCGTGACCTGCTGCGGTTGCAACGCCCTACCCTGCTGCCTTTCGCGGGGCAAATGCAGATTGCGCCCGCCGAACGGCAGACCATCGTGAACGAAGTGGTGCGACAGATGCAGTCGTTGCCCGACGAGCACCACCAGCAAACGGTGCTCTATGAGTTTTTATCCCTGTGTCGAGATGCGGAGGTGAGCCGAATGTTACGCGAGATTATCGAAGAGAACCAACTGCCAGAACTGGAGGGGATGCGTGCCCTGCGTGAGGACTGGCAAGCTGAGGGACGTGTTGAGGGACGTGCTGAGGGGCGTGTTGAGGGCTTGCAGAAGGTCGTGCTCCGCCAACTCACGCGCCGCGTGGGCACAATGGACGCGGCTACGACAACCCGCATCACCGCGCTGGACAGTGACCGCCTGCTCGCCCTTGCCGACGCGCTCCTCGACTTCGCTACCCCCGCCGATCTTGCGGCGTGGCTGGCAACCCACGCCCCCGATACTACCCCCAGCGAGGGGTGATGCCACCCGCTGGGGGAAGACACTCTGCTACTCGTCGTCGGGGTGTTCCTGCTGCGCTTGCTGCTGAAGGCGAACGTGCTCCGTTTCGACGAAGGATGCCTGTGCCATAAATGCCTCGCGCAACTGCTGAACGACTGTGAGTTCACGCCGTTCTATCTCGGCAATGCGCTGTGCGGTAGAGCGGTTCGTCAGGTCGAGGCGGTTCACACCCTGATTGATCCGCTGGTCAAGGTCGCGGCTGTAGGCATCGAGCCGTTCGAGCCACGCCAGCAACTGCCGATAGTGTTGCTCGTCCACGTCGCGCAGTTCGTGGAGCCGCTCGTTTACGTCGTGGCGGAGGTCCTCTAGCCGCTCCTGCGACATCATGAACGCATCGGCGGCGTTGGTCTCGACGCGCCGTACATCACTCTGCGCGACGGTCACCTGTGCCGCTATTTCGCTAATCTGACTGGGCACTGCCTCGCTGAGGAGCATCACTTGCTCGTGCAGGTGCTCGACGTGTGACAGACGCGAGTAAATACCCTCGAACTGTCCCGCTACCTCGTTAATCTGCTGTTGCGTTTCTACGACCTGCCGCCGAAAGGTCTGTTTTTCGCCCTGTAGGTCATCAGAGACGCGGCGTGCCTCTTGGAGCGCGACCGTGTCTGCCTCGCGCAGCCGTTCCAGTTGCATCCCAAGCTGGCGATACTGCTCGTCGGTTTCGCGCACGCGGCTACTCAGGTCACCCAGTTTACGCTCGGTTTCCTCGATCTGGACGAGATGTCCGCTGACGTACTCGCGGTCTTGCTTGCGGGCTTCGGCAAGCTGCTGGATTTGCGCTTGCATATCACGGATCGGCTTCAACCCCTCGTCAATCCGCACCATCGTGCTCGCAATGTCGCGCCGCAGGTCAGTGGTCTCGCGCCGGGCGCGTTCGAGCATCTGCGCGACACTCTCGCGGTGTTCGTCGAGGAGCGTTTGCAACTGCGTCACCATGCCCTCGTTTTTGCGAACCTGCTCAAGTGCCCAGTGATACTTATTGGTCTGGTCTTTAATGGTACGGTGCAACTCGTCTATCTGGTTTTGCAGATAGACAAGCTGGCTCTGGTCGTGGGTGCGCTGGCGTTCTTCTTCAATGCGTGCCGTGAGCTTCGATTGCGTCATTGTGCGTTCCCTTCTCGCAAGACTGCCAGCGCATCTGGCAGCGACAGTGTACCGGCGTACAATGCCCGCCCGATAACCACGCCTTCAACACCCAGTGTGGCAAGGCGGCGAATGTGCGACAGGGCACTGATGCCACCGCTGGCGATGATGGCGGCTCCGTCGGTTTCGACGAGTGCCGCCGTTGCGCCAAAGTTGGGTTCGGTCATTGTGCCGTCGCGCGTGATGTCGGTGTAGATAAACCGCTCCACCCCCATGTCGGTCATGTCACGTACCAGCGTGGTTGCGTCTATGTCGCTCGTTTCGAGCCATGCCGAGGTGGCAACCTTGCCGTTACGGGCATCTACGCCGACGATAATACGCGGGCGGTAGCGAGCAACCAGTTCGCCGAGCAGGTCGGGTTGCTGGACTGCCGCTGTGCCGAGGATCACGCGCTCTACACCGAGCGCGAACGCATCGCGCACGGTATCGGCGTTGCGTAAGCCGCCGCCCAGTTGCACAGGTATCTCGACAGCCTGCACAATGGCGGTGATGGCTTCGGTGTTGACCGGTCGCCCGGTCTTCGCGCCGTCGAGGTCTACGACGTGCAGACGGCTGGCACCCTGCTGCTCCCAGTGGCGTGCCATCGCTGCCGGGTCATTACTGAACACGGTAGCGCGGTCAAAGTCGCCCTGCACGAGCCGCACACACGCCCCGTTGTGGAGGTCAATTGCTGGTATCAGTTCCATATTCTGTACTCTATCGCTTTGCCGCATCAGGCATCTTGTCACGCATCTATACCGAGAATCAAAACCGGGATGTCAATATCTGCTGTACCACGCTGCTCTAAGTCCCACACAAACTGCTCGAAATAGGAAACCCCTGTTGACATCTTGGCAGCAAACGCTTTGATCGGCACAACCTCTATGCCAACATCAATGATATTGAGATTGCGAAAGATCGTCATTTTGGCACATACATTGTAAACCATGAAGGCATACTTGCCGAACTGCACCTCTACCCCCACGCGATTCCGCACAAAGTCCATCTCGCGGTAGGGCACGTTCCCACGCCCGCCAACTGGTGTGTAATCGCTGACATAGTACTGGGTCGGGTAGATACAATATTCACGATGCTTTAACCACCCTGCCGCCGCGAAACCACGCTTGAACGCATTGTTGAGGCACTTCGGGCTGTACAGCATACTATACTGACGGGTGCGCTCACGGCTTTGCTTGGTCATGCAGGCAGCACTGTCTATGCTTGCAATAATAGTATGGACGGTAGCAAGTTCGGCAGCATACTGTTGCTGCAACACCGTTTCACCGTTTTTCAGTGAAAAAACCCCCGCTACCCTCATGAATACGATGTCTCAGGATGTTCAAGCAGACGTGCTTGGCGAGCGTCCTGCCACTCTTCCGGCACGCGGGCAACTTTCTCATTACCCGACGGGGTGTGGACAGGCTTGCCCAACGGACGTGTTCGCAACGTGCCCTGCGCGAGTGCAGCGATGCGTTCACGGGTCAGGTCTGTATAGTCGGGTTCTTTGTCGCTCCCCCACGCACGCCGCCCGTGTTTAAGGGCAGCGACAAGGGCAGAACCAACCCCAGCGTATGGGTCAAGCACGACATCACCTGTATTGCTCAACGCCAACACGCACCGTTCTGCCAACTCGACGGGAAACTGACACGGATGGAGCGTTTTTTCGGGGTGGTTTGCTTTGACATTGGGGATGTCCCAACACGCATCGCTCCACTCATCTGTGAGCATCTGCCAAAAATCGGATGGGTTTTTGCCTGCTGGGTTGCCCGACGGCTTGCCCTTGTTGGGTCCCTTAAATGCCCGCTTACCGGGGTATTTTGCAGGCACACGCACGGCATCAAGGTTAAAGGTATATTCAGGGCTTTTCGTAAACCACAACAACGTTTCGTACCGCCCAGAAAAGCGGCGCGAAGCGTGCAGCCCGTGCCCAAAATGCCAGATAACCCGGTTCCGCAGGGCAAGCCCTGCTTGCTTGAAAAGCGGGTAATAGTAGATGTCAAGCGGGTAGACTTCGCCATCTTCCACATAATTGCCCACCTGCCAGCAAATGCTCCCCGTCGGGCGCAGCACACGGTACAACTGGGGAATGATGTACTGCTGCGCTTCAAGGTATGCCTCGATGGTTTGTCGCTGCTCGTAGCCTTTGCCTATATTGTATGGCGGGGAGGTAATGATGAGTTGCACCGACTCATCGGGCAACGAGGTCAAGAAGTCTGCGGCGGTACCCGCGTAGACTACCGCATCGGCTACTGGCTCGTATGTTTCACAGACTAACCAACTGGCACCCGTGAGCGATTCCTGTTGCACGATAGCTACGCCCCCGCCCCGGTCGGTGCTGCTGCCACCTGCTGCGTGCTCCACGCCACAAAGTTGTGCAGCAACTGCAAGCCCCACCGCCCGCTCTTTTCGGGGTGAAACTGCACCGCCGCGAGATTGTCGCGCAGCAGCACCGACGGAAACACGCGCCCGTAGTCGGTGGTACCCGCCACAAAGTCGGGCGGCACATCGCAATAGTACGAATGCACAAAGTAAAAGTCACTGCCCACCGGAATGTCGGCGAAGAGCGAGTGGTCGGCACAGGCTGCGGCGGGGTGTACCTGATTCCAGCCAATCTGCGGCACCTTCTGTCCGTCGGGCAGGCGGCGCACAGTACCGGGCACCACGTCAAGGCAGGCGTGCGTGCCAAACTCTTCGCTCGTCGCGCACAGCACTTGCATCCCCACGCAGATGCCGAGGAACGGCGTACCGCGTGCAATCACGCGCGGCAACACCGTGGTCAAGCCCATGCGGGTGAGGCTCGCCATGGTGTCGCGGGTTGCGCCCACGCCCGGTAGTACCACCACCTGCGCCGCTTCCACGTCGGCGGGTTGGTCGGTGACGCGTACCTGCGCCCCGACGTGTTCGAGCGCACGCACGGCGTTGGGCAGGTTGCCCGCGCCATAGTTGATTACCGTTAGCTGCATCTCGTATCCTCGCTGTTCCGTGCGTGACCGCCGCCCATGGTCACGGTTGCCCGCTCCGTATGGCTCAGGTGGTCATCAGCAACGGGTGCGTGCTGATCAACTGCTCTATTATACCGCTAATATCGGGTTCGTTGTTGCTGACGTGCCCCAGCGGGTCACTGGTGGCAGGCGCATCGCCCAGCAGCACTGCCAATGCTGCCGCGACACTATGCGCCAGCCCATCGAGATTGTAGCCACCTTCGAGCACCAGCACAAGCCGCCCAGCACACAGGTCGTCCGCCACCTGCAACAGCTTGTGGGTCATCTGGGCGAAGCCTGCCACCGTCACCGTCATCGGTCCGAGCGGGTCGCTCCAGTGGGCATCGTAGCCCGCCGACACCAACAGCATATCGGGTTGGTAGGCGTGCAATGCCGGCACGATGACCTGATCGAAGACGCGCTCATAGCCGCTATCGCCCGTGCCCATCGGCAGGGGCACATTGAGCGTCGTGCCCCGCGCATCGCCCATGCCCATATCGCGGGCAGCCCCGGTGCCGGGGTAGAACGGGAAGGCGTGCGTCGAGCAGAACAATACCTGTGGGTCGTTGTAGAAAATATCCTGCGTGCCGTTGCCATGATGCACATCGTAGTCTACGATAGCCACCTTGTTGATGCCATCGTGTTGCAGGGCAGCGCGTGCCGCTACCGCGATATTGTCTATCAAACAGAAGCCCATCGCCTGACTGGGCGTGGCGTGGTGCCCCGGCGGGCGCACCAGCGCGAAGCCGTTGCGATATTCGCCCGCCAGCACTGCTTCAGTCAGGCGCACTGCCCCACCCGCCGCTAGCACTGCTACATCCCACGACTCATCGGTCATGTAGGTGTCGGCATCGAGTTGACCGCCACCCATTGCGCCAAACTGTTCGCTACGGGTCAGCATTGCCCCCGTATGGGCGGCGAGCAACTGCTCAAACACGGCTGGCTGCGGGGCAAGCACCGCGCAGCGGTCACGTAGCCCGCTACTGTGCAACTGCTGGTGGATAGCCTGCAACCGGGCGGCACGCTCGACGTGCTGCGGCTGGTCGTGTCGGAGATACCGATCATCGGTGATAAGCGCGGTCGTCGGGGTAGGCATAGCAACTGTCCCTTTCGCTTGTGCTTTCGTTCCATTGTACCATCTGCGTCTGCCTGCGGTGGTGCCAAAGCGGTCATATCGGCGGGCGGGGGGCGTGCTGCGTCGTCCATTGGGGTGGTGGGTGCCTGCGTCGCCGTTGCGCCGTGCATGTGTGCCAGCGGTCAAGGGCTTCTAGCCCGGTCGTGCTCTTACACTGGTTGCTCTCGCTGTGCATGTGGGCACGCAGGGCGCACACATCGAGGTTTGCACGCCGCAGTTGGAAGTCCATCTGGGCGTTGCTCCTTCCTGACCAGTGGTTGGTAGTCGTTGCCTTTATTATACGCATGGTTGCCAACCTGTGCCCCGCAACTACCCAGCAGTTGACGAAGCGGGCTACAACCCGCTACACTGAGATAAGGGGTTGCACGCACTTGCGCCGCGCACCACACGAGAAGGAGCATGTCATGACTCACGGCACCCGGCTTGACCCGCCCCAGATGGGCACCAACCTCGACATCACGACGCTGGTCAATGAATACCTACTTGCCTACAACGGGGCACGCCTGCGCGAAGCCTGCCAGTTGTTTGCCCGCAAGCTGGCACAGCCCAACGTAACCATCGGGGTAACGCTTAGTGGTGCGCTGACCCCCACCGGGCTAGGCACGGCAGCACTGGTGCCGCTCGTGCGCGCTGGCATGATAGACTGGATCGTGAGCACGGGCGCAAACCTCTACCACGACATGCACCGCTCGCTCGGCTTCGAGCTGTACGGCACCTCGCCCTTCGTGGACGACGCGCAGTTGCGTGAGCAAAAACTGATCCGCATCTACGATATTATCTTCGCGCAGGACGTGTTGTTGCAAAGCGATGCCTTCTTGTATCAGTGTTTGCAAGATGACGAGTTCCAGCGCACGATGAGTACCGCCGAACTGCATTACCGCCTCGGACGCTACACGCAGGCACGCGAGCAACTGCTCCAAACCGGCTATGTGTCGTTGCTGACTGCCTGCTATGAAAGCGGCGTGCCCGTGTACACCAGTAGCCCCGGCGACTCGACCATTGGGATGAATATTGCCGCCCTGAGGATGGTGGGCAGCACGCTGGCGATTGACGTGGAGCGCGACGTGAACGAAACCGCCGCGATTGTGTATGCAGCGCGGCAGGTGCCCGATGGCGAGAGCGCGGTGGTCATCTTCGGGGGCGGCTCGCCCAAGAACTTCGCGCTGCAAACCGAGCCGCAACTGCAAGAGGTATTGGGGCTGGCGTTCAACGGCTTCGAGTATTTCATCCAGTTTACCGATGCCCGCCCCGATACGGGCGGCTTGTCCGGTGCGACCCCCAGCGAGGCGATGACGTGGGGCAAGGTAGACCCAGAGCAGTTGCCCGACAGTATTGTGTGCTACACCGACAGCACGATTGCGTTGCCCATTCTGGCGGGCTATGTGTTGGCAAACACCGCCCCGCGCCCGCTCAAGCGGCTGTATGACCAGCGCGAGACGCTGTACAGTGCCCTGCGGCAGGCTTACCACGCGGCACGCGCAGCACAAGGCTTACCGCCGCCCTTCGTTGCCCCCGGCGACACCCCGCCCGACGATACCCCGCCCGCCCATGCCTGAACTACCCAGCTTGCACCACGCAGGGCAACCCTTGCCTGCCATTATCACCTTGACTGCGGGTATGCTCCATACCTTTGCGGTGGTACCGCCCGTAGGGGCGACGTTGCAGCTTATGCTGCATGGTGCTATCACGGTGGTGGTGCTCACACCGTCGTTGCGCCCCGGCGACGTACACTGGTATTGGCACTTGCCGCCCACCACCGAGCCGGGCGACTATCGCCTCATGCTCACGGTCAGGCTTGCCAACGGGCACCCGCACAGCACAAGCCACCACCTGCGGTTGCTGCCGGTCTATCTGTCGCCGCAGCAGTATGCCGCGCTCCTCGACGAGATAGCCACGCACGGGCGCACGCTTGCACTGGCACTGCACGGCGGCAACGCTCCCGCCGCTCTCCGACCATCTGCCGCACCGATCACCCCGTCGCTCCTTGAGCAGCATGCCGCGCTCTATGCCCGCCGCGTGCAAGAGCTATCGGCACTGGCGGCACACCTCGAACGGAGCCACGCCACACAGCAGCAACCCGTACCGCGCACGCTCCCCAGTGGGCTTGCCCGCACCCCGCCCCTGCCCACCGCCGCCCTGAGTGCCACGGCTACCCGCAGCCGTGTGAGCGTGCCGTTGCCGCCGCTGGTGCGAGGAAGCACGCCACAGGCGAGCAGTGCCCTGCCTGAGCACCGCCTGCTGAAATACGTTTTGCAAACCGTGCAGCAACGTGCCAGCGCACTTGCCCGCCACGCCACCAGTGCCGCCGACCACGCGAGCAACCCTAGCGGGCTACAGGCTATCGCCCACCGCGCCCGTGGCATGGTTGCCACCCTGACGCGCCTGCTGCACCGCCCATGGCTGGCAGACCTTGCGCCACTGGCGGGGGTGCGCGAACCCACCCACTTGATGCGACGCGACCCGCAGTACCAGCAGGTCTATACGGCGTGGCGTAGCCTGATGTCGCTGCCTGTGCTTGCCGATGCCCGTAGCGAGCCACCGCCTACGCTCCTCCCGTTGGCACCGCTCGCCCGCCTGTACGAGGTGTGGTGTGCCCTGCACACGCTACGGGCGGTGCTGGCACTGCCGGATACGCAGGTGCTGGCGGCAGGTTGGCACCCATTGCACGAGCCGACCCGCCTGCCCACCGCCACGCCGTTGCTGCGGCTACAGTGGCGCGGTGGCACGCTCAAGCTCCGCTATCAGCCACGCTATACCCCCACGAGCACGCCGTTTGCCTCGCGCGATGCCATCACGCATATACCCGACCTCGTACTCGAATGGAACCCGCCCACCGCCCCAACCGTCCTGCTGATACTGGATGCCAAATATCGGCAGGATGAACAGGGGCGGTTGCCGTCGGTTGCTTTGCAGGCAGCCTATACCTATCTGGGGGCTATCGGGTGGGCAAGCGGCGAGCCAGCCGTGCAGGCAGTGGCATTGCTCTACCCGGCGGCGGCACCCGCCGCGCACTACCGCAGCAACATTAGTGCGCTGCCGTTGCTGCCGGGGGCAACGGCAGCATTGGATGAGTGGCTAGCGCGGCACCTGAGCACGCCCTAGCAACAGGTCATGCACTAAGGCAGTGAGGCAGTGAGGCAGTGAGACAATCAGGCAGTGAGGCAATCAGGCAGTGAGGCAATGAGAAGAAGCGAAATAGCCGCCGTAGATTGGCGGCGCGTGGTGTTTATCTTTGGGCTGGGGGCGTTCTTGCTATGCGGGCTGTGCAGCACGGTCAGCGGGACGCTCGGCTGGATGACTGGCTATGACCTCGGCGTGCGCGAAGCCGAAACGCGCCTCCTGCCCCCGGTCGGGGTGCTCGTCACGCGCGTGGAAGCCGACAGCCCCGCCGCCCGTGCGGGCATTCCGCGCAGTGCCGTCATCACTGCGCTGGACGACGTGCCCATCGCCGATATTCCGGCGTTGCACGCACAGCTTCGCCGCTATGCCCCCGGCGATGACATTACCGTGACCTTTGCGGTGGGTAACGACACGCAGGTAATGACGGTGCAACTGGGCAATGTCACCCGCGACGGTACCGCAGAAGCCTACCTTGGTATCTATTACACAGCCCGCGCCGACAGCCCCGCCGATGCGTAGCAGGGCTACACGTCGCCCGCCGGGTCTGCTGTCGGCGTGACTGGCGGGTCGGCGGCTGGGGCGGCAGTGGGGGCAGCCCCGCCCAGCGTCGCGCTCAGCGTCGTGAGTTCCACGCCCATTGCAGCAAACTCTGCCTTCAACAGCGGGATCGCTGCGGTCACGCTTTCGCGGATGCAGCAATGGGTCAGGATCACCTGCCCCTGCATCTCGGCGGCGGTGCGCTGCCCAATGATGATGCTGGTCAACTCTTCGCCGCTCTTGGTGTGCCCCAGTGCATCGCGGCTATCTATCGTCCAGAATACGGGCAGGTAGCCCTGCTCAATGGCGCGTGCCAGCACACGGTTATCATATTCGCCGTAGGGCATCCGGAAATAGGGGCGCGTGGTGCCGCCTGCTGCCTGCACAGCGGCTTCGGTATGTGCTAGTTCCGCAAGCATTTGCTGGTCAGACAGACGCGGGAACTTGGGGTGGCTGTACGAATGGTTGCCCAGTTCGTGCCCATCCACGATGATTTGTCGCACAATGTCGGGGTGCTCGTCAGCCCACGCGCCTACCACAAACAGGGTGGCTTGCACGTCGTGTTCGCGCAAGACAGCAAGCAGGCGGCGCATACTGTCGTCGCCCATCTCGACATCAATGGTCAAGGCAGCGCGGGGTTGGGCGGGGTTGCCCAGCTGCACCAAAAAGACCTCGCTGCCATACTGCGACGTGTGCCCCGCCAGCCGTGGCACAATCAGCGGTTGCCCGGCAGCGAGGGTGCTATCGGGTACGAGGTGGTTGTATACTTCGAGCAACCCAGCATCGCTGCCACCCGCGCGGGCGACGCTGTATAGGTCGTCGGTGGGTTGCACCACGTGCGCGGCATAGCCCACCACACCGGGTCGGGCTTCGGGCAGGGTCGCTAGGTCAAAGTTGGGCAGGTCACGGGCTTTCACCCACAGCTCGCCGTGTTCGTGAAAAACCGCTTGTACCCAGTAGGTGCCGTAGCGTGCCAGCAGCGTGGTGCGCTCGCCTGCGGGCAGGGTACCATACGCGTCGCCGTTGGGGGCGTACCATGCTGGCGTGTCGCGCAGCAGGGCGGGCTGCGGCATGGCGGGGTGCTGCGTGTCGGGGTGGACGAGTTGGAGTGCGGGGGGGATTTCGGCGCGGCGCGGCGCGGCGGTCGTCGCTGCCGCCTGCAAGACCATGGCGGCGGCGAGCACCAGCACAAGCCACAGCAGCACCGCCTGCCGTGCGCTCCGGCGGTGGGTGCGCTGGGCGTGCTTGTGGCGGCGGCGACTCTCGAAGCGTTCGCGGGCATTCGGTCGGGTGGGCGTGTCTGGTACTGTCCCGTTCATCATCGGCGATGCTCCTCAGTTGTTCGGTTGTTCAGCTGTTCAGTTATTCAGTTGGCAAGTGGACAGGCTAGCGGTAGTCGTCGGCTGCGAGTGTTTGACCCACGGTACTAATTTCGATTCCCATCTCGTCAAAGCGTTGCTTCATAATCGGGATAGCGTCAATGGTGGTCGTGCGAATGCAGCAGTGCGCGAGGATGGTACCCCCATACATCTGTTCGGGCGTGCGCCCGCCGATGATGGCATCCACGGCTTCTTCGCCCGTCTTGGGCGGTCCCTGCCAGTCAAGGCTATCGAGCGACCAGTGCAGCGGCAAGTAGCCTGCCGCAAGCGAGGCACGCAGCACCGTTTCGTTATATTCGCCAAAGGGCAGGCGAAAATAGGGGCGCGTGGTTGCGCCGTGCCGCTGAAGGATTTCCTCGGTGCGGTTGAGTTCGTCCTTAATTTCCTCCGGCGTGAGGGTGGTAAAGTTGGCGTGGCTGTACGAGTGGTTGCCAATCTCGTGCCCGTCCAGTATCATCTGCTGCACGACATCGGGGTTCCATTCTGCCCACGTGCCCAATAAGAAGAAGGTTGCGGTTACGTCGTGCTCACGCATGACGGCGAGCAGGCGGTGCATATCGGCGTTGCCCACCTCCACGTCAATCGTCAGGGCAACGCGGGGCTGGGTGGTGTCGCCCCACCGAATGACCAGCGGCTCAGCGGGCACGGCAGGGGTGCGGTCTGCCAGCATGGGCACCACCAGCGGGAAGGCAGAACGGATGGTACTATCGGGGGCAAGGTTGTTGTAGGCAAGCAGTACGCCCGTGTCGCTACCGGTGCGTTGCGCGATGGTCAGCGCGTCTTCGCCTGCGGTGGGGCGGTAGCCCATAAAGCCGGTGATGGCGGGTTGCTGGTCGGGCAGGCTGGTGAGCGGGAGCGGCGGCAGGTGGTGTGCCGCGACCCACAGGTCGCCATAGTCCTCGAAGGTCGCCAAAACCCACGCACTGCCGTAGCGAGCCTGTGGCGTGTAGGGCGTGCCCGCCGGGATCGGCGCGGCGCGGTCGCCACTGGGCGCGTACCACGCGGCGGTTGCGCCCAGCAGCACGGGCTGCGGCATGGCGGGGTGCTGCATGTCGGGGTCGGTGTAATAGACCTTTGTGGGTTGCTGGGGGGTGCCCCACGCGGCATGCGCTCCCGTAGGCACCGTTGCGAGCAACAACGCGCCCGCTACAAGAAGGCTCCATACCTGCACACGTCGCGGTCTGTATGCTGTCTGTCTCGCATCCCACTGCCGAATGAACGAACATACCACGGTTCGTACCCGCACCAGATGACACATAGTCGGTATCCTTCGGGTTAGTAACTTCCTACGGCGACTACTTGTTATAAAATTGTGATGTCTACCAAAGTATACCACAACCTTTCTGCATGTGAGCAGCACGTCATTCTCCCGCAGGCAGGTTATTCGACCATGCCCACGTCAAGTGTGACGTTGCAGAGGCGCGGCTGCAACCCCGTTCGCAGTCGGTGCGTCATATGCAGCAGCGAATAGCCGAAACGTTACACTGTATAGATAAGGGAGTAAGCGTACTCATGACACGCAAATTGACACTCAATCGGTCACACTATGTCGGGGCAGCCCTGCTTGCGCTGGGCATCGTCGTAATTTTCGACCTGTGGTGGGCAGTGCCCGCGCTCATCCTTGCCGGGGTGGGGGCATACATCTACGCGACGCGCCGCAAGGCGGGGGATCGCGTGGCGGCAGTGCAGGGCTTGCTGTGGCTGCTGGGCTTGGCACTGCTGTTTGTCTTCGATTTTGTCTTTCCGGGCATCCTGTTTGTGGCGGGCGGGAGCCTGCTGGCACGCGGGCGCGAAGTCCGGATTGACACCGCCATTGTAGACACACTGGCACGGGTGGGGGTACGCCTTGACTCACGCCCCACACCACCCGCTCGCACCGCCGCCCCTGTGTTGCCGCACGCCGTCGAAACGCCGCAACCGCAGCACGACGATGCCCGCGAAGCCGTGACGGGCAAGACCACCCGCATGTAGCTGGTTGGTACCGCGTTTACACACCAGAACGGCACGGGGGTCGCCCGTGCCGTTGGTATGTGCAAGCTGAACGGTGGGCGAGGTCGCTTACTTTGCCGTCCAGCCACCGTCCATCACCCATTCGGTGCCCGTCGCGGTACGGGCGGCATCCGAGCAGAGGAACAGCGCAAGTGCGGCGACTTCCTCCGGCTCGATCAGCCGCTTGAGGGCGAGCGGTGCCAGCATCACCTCTTCAATCACGCGGTCTTCGGAGATGCCGCGCGTGCGTGCTTGGTCGGCAATCTGCTTCTCGACGAGCGGAGTCCGCACATAGGCAGGGCAGATCAGGTTGACGGTGATATTATGCGGACCGCCCTCAAGCGCGGCGGTGCGTGTCAGCCCCAGTAGCCCGTGCTTGGCAGAGACATACCCCGACTTGAAAGGTGATGCCCGCAGGCTATGCACCGAGCCAACGTTGAGGACGCGCCCCCACTGGTGCTGTTGCATAGACTTCCAGACGTACTTGGTCAGCAGAAACGGCGCGGTCAGCATGACAGCCAGCATACTGTCCCAGCGGTCTTCGTCGAAATCTTCAATGGGGTTGATAGATTGAAAGCCCGCGTTATTGACGAGCACATCCACGCGCCCATAGCGTTCGAGCACGCTATCTACCAGCCCACGACAGGCGGCACGCTGGCGCAGGTCGGCGGGCAGAAACAGCCCACCCATCGCGGCGGCGGCGGCTTCGCCATCGGCTTCGTTTACGTCGGTCACGACAGTACGATAGCCCGCCTGTGCCATCGCGGTTGCAATTGCCTTCCCAATGCCACTTGCCGCGCCCGTGACAAGGGCTACTCGTTCGGTCATCCTCCGTGCTCCTTCCGTCTCCCCGGTTCTGTGTCCGGCTCTCACTGCTCTGTGTGCCGTTGCCCGTTGCCCACCCCTACCCGGTTGTTTCGCGCAAGAAGGCAAGCACCAACCCATTGAAGAGGGTGGGGCTTTCCGACGGCGGGTCGTGCCCCACATCCTCAAGCTCGACGAGGCGGGCAGTGGCGACGAGGCGGGCAATCTCGGACGAATACCACGGCGGGGTGAGAATGTCCTCGCGCCCCACGATGACCAGCATGGGCTGGGTGATGCTGGGCAACCGCTCCCGAATGTCATAGTCCATCGTGCCGACGATCAAGTTGCGTGCCCCGTCTGGGTCGGTACGCGCCACCAGTTCGCGCCCCAGCGGCAACAGGTACTCGGCTTTGGCAAGGTGCTTGCGCCCCCATATCCACGGGATCATCACGTCGTAGCGGGCAACCAGACCGCCGTGCTCTTGCGCGACGAGCCAGCTACGGAGTTTGGCACGCATCACGGCATCGGCATAGGCAAACGAGTCGGTCACAACCAGCCGTTCGGTCATGGTCGGGTATTCAAGCGCAAACGTCATCGCCACGGTGCCGCCGTTCGACAGCCCCACCAGATGCGCCCGTTCAATGTCAAGCGTGGTCAGGAGGGCATGCAGGTCGTGGGCGTGCTGGATTTGCGGGTACGGTCCGGCAGGTTTATCGCTCTGCCCCTGCCCCCGGCAGTCATAGGTCAGGACACGAAAATACGGTGCCAGTGCAGGCACCTGCAACGCCCAGCGGGTGGTATCCGACAATAGCCCATTGATCAGCACCACGACCGGCGCATCCGCCGCCCCGTGTAGCTCATAGTAGAGGTTGATACCATTGACCTCGCAGTGTGCCATCTCGCCGCACCTCGCAATCTATCTTAATGTCGCGCTAGAAAGCGTTTGTACTCTGGTTATAGTGTAGCAAGGAATACCGAACCGTCAAGTATTGCATTCCCCACGCCCTGCCAGCGTGTGCTGCCGGTGCCGTCCTGCTGGCAGGGCTGCGTGCCACACGGTTGCATCCGCGTGGTTGCCGTGGTATACTCAACGAGTTGTAATAGAAGATACTCTTTCTGCTACGCCGTCGGCGCGTGGGCGCACGCCGCCGCCGTTCCGAGCGTGGCATCACCACAGGAGGAACCAACCGTGCCCGACCGTCTGCGTTCGTATGAACTTATGGTACTCATCAGCCCACTGCATGCCGACCCCGAAGGCATTGAACGGGTGGATACCCGCATCCGCGAGACCATCAGCAACGCCAATGGCGAAATCCTCGCTATGCAAGACACCAAGCCGTGGGGACGACGCAAGCTCGCCTATCCCATCCGGGCTTATGCAGGCGGTGAGTCCAGCCGCCGTATCTTCAACGAAGGTTACTACATTCTGTACACACTGCAACTGGACGCAAGTCAGGTAGATGCGCTGGAGCGCACTATCCGCCTGACCGACCAGATTCTGCGGCACATTGTCATACTCGCCGACGAGACGCGCCTCGCCTTTCTGCTTGATGAGGAGGAGAGCGAAGAACGCGCCGCAAGCAACAATGGTCGTGCTCGCCCCGCACGCGGTGGCGACAGTAGCGGCAACAGTGGCGGCGACACCAGTCGCAACAGTGCGAGCGACGACGATGCCGACGACGACGATGCCGACGACAACGATGCCGACGACAACGATGCCGACGACGACGATGCCGACGACGACGATGCCGACGACGATGCCGACGACGATGCCGACGAAAGCAACAAACGCTAGCAGAGCAACGGCACTGCGCTATGAGCGCACGGTAAACACGGTACGAGCGGCATATGACGAAAGACCTTAACAAAGTCATGATCATCGGGCGCGTCGGCACAGACCCCGAAATGCGCTACACCGCCAATGACAATCCCGTGACGACCTTCCGGGTCGCAGTCAGTCGGCAATGGAAGGGCAGCACCGGCGAGATGCGCGAAGAAACCGAATGGTTCAGCATCGTGACATGGAACAAGCTGGCAGAAATCTGTTACCAGCACCTTGCCCGCAATATCCGTGTCTACATTGAGGGGCGGCTGCAAACCCGCGCTTGGGAAGATGCCCAGACGGGGCAGGTGCGCTACAAAACCGAGATTGTCGCCAGCGACATGATCTTGCTCGATGGGCGACCGGGGCGCGACCAAGCTCCCGCCGCCCCCGACGACGCGCCGCCTGCCAGCCCTGCCGCCACACAGGATGACGACCTGACCCCGCCGCTTGAGTTTAATGATGATGATATTCCACTATGACTTCAACCACTGAAAAAACAGATAAAGCCGATAGCAAGAAAAGCCGCCAGCGTGCCCGCGACCAGCGACGGCAGCAGCAACGTGACCGGAGCCGCGCGCTAGAACAACGCCGCCAAGAGACCCGCAAGGAACGCGAACAGCGCAAGCAACGTACCATCTACGCCATCGTGGGGGGAGCCGTGGCAGTGGTCGCGGTGGTGTTGCTCGCGGGGGTGCTCTACGAACAGGTATGGCGACCGTCACAGCCCGTCGCCCGCGTCAACGACACCACCCTGACCCTCGGCGATTACTGGCAGGTGCAGCAAGACAGCCTCACCGCGCAGATCATCCAGAACTTGCAATTGCTTGCGCTCACGGCGGGGCAAGAGTTCAGTAGCCAGTTTGCGGGGCAGTCGCCGGGTCTCAACCAGCAGATTGTCACCATTCGTAACAACGAACCCGATCAAGTCACGATTGACACATGGGAAGAAAGCACCCTGATCGAACAGGGAGCCGCCGACCTTGGTGTAAGTGTAGACGCGGCTACGGTGGAGCAGGCGATTGTCGCCGACCTTGGTGAGCAGTTTGCTATCGCGCCCGCCGCAGACCCTGCGACCGACGACCCCGCCGCCGCGACCGACGACGACGGCGACGACCCCGCAGACCCTGCGACCGACGACCCCGCAGACCCTGCGACCGACGACCCCGCCGCCGCGACCGACGACGGCGAACCAACGGCGACTGCCACCCCCTTCGTGACGGCAACGCCGGTGCCCACGCCCGACCCAAACACCGCCGCGACGCAACTGCCCAGCATCATCGAGACGCTCTACACGCAGTACACCACCGAACTAGAACTGAGCCAAATACAGCCCGCCCTTAACGAAGCCGACTTCGAGCGTGCGCTCCGCCGCACCTACGGCGACCGTGCGCTCCGCGAGGCGGTGCAGGCTACGCTTGTGACCGCCGATAGCTTCGTGGCAAGCGAAGACCCCACGCGCATTACGGCACGCCACATCTTGCTGGCAGTCGCGGTGCCGCCGGATGCCAGCGACGCAGAACGCGACGCAGCCTTTGCCGAACGACGAACCGAAGCCGAAGCTATCCGCGAGCAACTCGCGGACGGTGCCGACTTCGCCGAACTCGTCACCGAGTTCTCCGATGACCCCGGCTCCGTCGAGCAGGGCGGCAACGTGGGCACATTCGACCGCGACGGCTTCAGCGATACCGGCGGGCAGTATGCGCCAGAGTTTGTCGCGGCGGCGTTCGCGCTCGAGGGGGACGCAATCAGCGAGCCGGTACGCACCGCCTTTGGCTGGCACCTCATTCAGGTGACTGACCGCACGGTGCCCACCGAAGACGAGCAGTTGCAGACCGCCCGCAGCGAAGCCTTCACCGCATGGCTTGAGCAGCAACGCACAGCCAGCACCGTCGAAGTGCTGTGGTTTACGCCAACCCCCACCCTTGAGGGCGGCGAAGCCTACCCACCGCCGGAGGAGGTCACACCTGCGCCGACCTTCGTGCCCGGTCCACCCACGCCGCTCCCCACGCCCGACCCCGCGCAGGCACCGCCCGACGGTGCGCCCGACGGCGAAGGCGGCAACCTGACCATTCCTGCGCCGGTTAGCCCGTAGCAGCACCCACGCCCCACACCCAACCAAACGCGCATACCTGCCGGGGGATCGCCCCGGCGGGTTGCTTTTTGCCCCCGCACGGGCGACCCACACAAGCCGCCCACCTGTGCTATACTACCCCGGTACATACCCGAACCGACGAGCGAGGTAGACAGGTCAGCCATGGCAAGCTGGAAGAACCACATGAGCATTGGGGCGGCGGGCGGCGCAACCCTGCCTGCTGCCGTTGCACTGGGGGGCGCAAGCCTGCCCCTGACAAGCGGCTGGTGGCTCCTCGACAGCGTAGTGCTAGCGGCAGGCACGGCGGTGCTCGCCACCATCCCCGACATAGACGAGCCACGCAGTTGGATTAGCCGCCATGTGCGCCTTGCTGCCATGCTGTGCGGGGCACTGCTTGGTATCATGCTGGCACTGCAAGCGGCAACCCTCGATATGGCGGCGGCGAATCTGTTGGTTGCGTTCGGTTTCGGCGCAGTGCTCGGCGCAAGCATACCACCGTTGATGCGCTGGTTTGCTGGGGGGCACCGCCGCTTTACGCACAGCCTGACCGCCGTGGGGGTACTCGGCGTGCTCGCGGTGCCCCTGTTCCTGCTGTGGTATTGCGGGGATACGCGGCGGGCGTGGTGGACATGGCTGTGGCTGATGCCCGCCGCGATGGGCTGGGGCATCGTGGCACACCTCCCCGGCGACCTCGTGACCCCGGCGGGCGTGCCGTTGCTCTATCCCTTCCGGCGCACGGCGTTCCACCTGCTGCCAAGGTTTTGGCGGCGGCGGGGCGAATGGTGGGCGGTACGCCTAGCGTGGCTACTGGCGGTGCTGGTGGTGGGCGCGGCGGCACTGCGCGGCATGGGCTAGGGGCGGGGGGGCGTGCGCCCGTGCGCCCGTGCGCCCGTGGCTAGTTCGCAGCGCGACGCGGGCGGTCTTCGTCGTCGTCGGGCAAGAACAGCGACAGCAGGAACGACACCACACTCACGACAATCGAGCCGAACAACGCGGGGAAGAACCCGTCCACGTTGAAGTCCACCCCGAACACGACGGTGGCAAGCCACGAAGCAAACCACAGACAGACCGCGTTGATGACGAGCAGAAACACCCCCAGCGTGAGCAACACCAACGGACACGACAGTAGCTTCAGCAGGGGGCGGATAAACGCATTTACCAGCCCTAGGCTTACTGCCATCAGCAGAACGGCAATCCACGCATTATCATCCTCAATCGTAATCCCCGGCACCAGATTGACCGCCACCACCAGCGCAATGGCAGTAATCAGCCAGCGCAGCAACAGTTTCACGGCTTCCCCCTTTCGTTTCGGTAGCCCATAGGTAGCATAGACTGCGGACGGCACCAGCAGGCACAGACGTTGCACCGGTGCCGCTCTACTATACCATCACTGGCAACAGTGCTGGGGGGCAGGGCGGGCGTGAGGATCGCCCCCGTCTGTGCTATGCTATGGGCAGTAGCGGCGAACAGCAAGAAAGTAGCAAACTATGCGGGCAGTAGTATTGACCGGGCACGGCGGTCCAGACAAGCTGGTGTATCGTGAGGATGTCCCGCAACCCCCGGTTGCACCCGACGAGGTGCTCATCAAGGTGGGGGCGTGCGGTGTCAACAACACCGACCTCTGGACGCGTGAGGGGGCGTATGGCAACGGTGACGACCCTGCCTCGCCCACCGCGACGGCGGGCTGGAAAGCCGAGCCGATGCAGTTCCCACGCATTCAGGGGCTAGATATTGCCGGATATGTTGTTGCCGTGGGCAGTGCAGTGGACGCGGCGCGGGTGGGGGAACGGGTGCTCGTGAACCCCACGATCTACCGTGGCACAGGCGATGGCATCGCCGCGGCTGATATTATCGGTAGCGAGCGCGACGGTGGTTTCGCAGAGTATGTCGCGGTGCCCGCTACCAACGCCCACGCCGTTACCTCCTCGTTCAGCGACGCAGAACTGGCAAGTTTCCCCTGCTCATACCTGACAGCAGAGCACATGCTCAACCGGGCGCGGGTGGCGGCAGGCGAGACGGTGCTCATCACTGGGGCATCGGGCGGGGTTGGCTCTGCGCTGGTACAACTGGCAGCGCGGGTGCGCCACGCCCGCGTGATTGCCGTGGTCGGGCAGGGCAAAGAGGATGCTCTGCGCGCCCTCGGAGCAACCCACATTGTCACGCGCCAGCACAACGACTTAGAGCATGCTGTTGCCACACTCACTAGCCAGCAGGGTGTAGACGTGGTAGCTGACGTGGTGGGGGGAGCGCAGTTTGCTACCCTGATGCGCGTACTACGGGCACACGGTCGCTACGTCGCGGCGGGTGCCATCGCCGGACCGCTGGTGCAGCTAGACCTGCGCACGCTGTACCTACGGCACCTCGAAATCATCGGCTCGACAATGGGCACTCGTGCCGAGTTCACGGCACTTGTGGGCTACATTGAACAGGGGCTACTCACGCCCATAGTAGCGCAGACCTACCCGTTGCACGCCATTCATCAGGCACAAGCAGACTTTGCCGCGAAGGGCTTTGTGGGGAATCTCGTGCTCATCCCCGGTGCTGCCACCCACCTTGCACCAACCGCCGTCGAGTGAGGTGAGTGAGGCGAGTGAGGACAGACGGTCAGTCCCCACCCCGGCGGTGGCGTGGCTACGGCGCGTGGCGGAACGTTTCCACCAGCAGCGCGTCGCCGCCGCTCAGCGCGGGGTCGGCGGCATGCCGCGACTGGAGCGGCAGGCGTGTGCCCGTCGCCTCATCGTACAGCCCCAGCACCACACGATAATCGCCCGGCGGCAGGTCGGGCGGCAGCGGAATGCGTAGCTCGCTGGTGGGGTAGCGTCCCGGTTGCCACGGCTGCACCACCAGCGGCGTGTCTATCTGGGCGACACGCTGCCCGCTCGCGTCCACCACGTGCGCGAACAGCCACACCATACCCGGCGGCGGCGCACCCGTCGCCCAGTGCAGGTGATACGCCTGCTCGTCACTGCTCGCGGTGGTAGCCGTGTCCAGTGGCGTAAAACCGCGCAGGGCGAGTGTATCGCCCCAAGCGGCGGGGCGGGCAGTGGCAACGGGCGGCGGCACCGCGTAGATGTGGGCATACGGCACCCCGTGGATGGTAACGGTATGCACGGGCGGTTGCACTGGGTAAAACTGGTCGAAGGGCGGGAAGACCGTCCCCTGCATCTGGTAGAGGTAGACCACCACATAGCCCGTGCGCGGGTCGAGGTCGCCCGTGCGCGGCGTGTCGGCGCGTGCGCCGTCTATCAGGTAGGGGTTGATCAGCTTAATCATCACGGCGGCGGTCAGTTTGCCCGTAATGTCCGGCTGTTCGTTGAGCCACGCCGCCGCCTGCTCCATGCCCTCGCCCCACCCCGCCTGAAAGGTGCGTGCCCCGGCGGGTGCGCCGCCCAGAAGCTGGTTGAAGCCCGCGATGTAGTAGGGGTGCCACCCCAGCGCATTGGCGACGACCGCCAGCACCAGTACCACCGCCGCCGCGCCCTGCACCAGCCTGCGGCGGGCGGGTGCCAGCCACACCCACAGCCGTGCGTGGGAGCATGCGGCATACAGCCCCGCCGCCGCCAGTACGTCGAGGGCAGGGAAGGCGGGCACAAGGTAGCGGTTGAACTGCTTGGGGAAGATGCTAAACGCCGCCACCAGCAGCAGCACCCACAGCAGCAACACCAGCAGCACGCGGCGGTGGTGTGCCGCAAGGCGGTGCCAGCCAAACGGCAGCAGCAGCACGCCCACCAGCGTGATCGGGGTGAGGCGCAACGCCACCGTGACCGGGTAGTACAGTAGCCCCGGCACCTCCACCTCGCGCCCCAGAAAGAAGTTGCCCGTCATGTGGGGCTGTGCGCCCTCAGCTTCCACGCCCAGCCGCAGCAGTTCGTAGACGCGCAACGGTGCCGCCCACAGTGCCGGGTACACCAGCAGCGCAGTGGCAGCATATGCCACGCCCCACGCCAGAAGCGCGGGTACTGCCATTCGCACGCGCCCCGCCATGCCCATACCGGGGGGCGGTGCCAGCAGTGCCAACCCGCCGATCATAGGCAGCAGGGCTAGCCCCGGCGACTTGCTCAGCACGGCGAGGGCGGCACACGCCCCCGACAGCAGCAACGCCCACCTACGCGGCGCGTGCAGCCAATAGTACGCCGCCGCCAACAGGCTCAGAGTGGCGAAGGTTGCGAGGAGCGCGTCTACGTGCAACAGGCGGCTATAGCCGATCACGAACGGGTCGGCTGCCCACAGCACCGCCGCTAGCAACGCCAGCGCGGGCGGCAGCAGCGCGTGCAGCAGGCGGTAGCCCACCACCAGCGCGGCGGCATGCAGCAGCACCACCGGCAAACGGAGCGCGGCGAGGTAGGTGGCGAAGCTATCATCGGCGAGCCACCCCAGCGCGAACAGTGCCCGCCGCATGACGATGCCGATGCTCCCCAGCCACATGGTCGTCACACCGGGGTGCGTCGAGATTGCCGTCGCGCCGAAGTCACCGCTCTGGATGGCACGCAAGAAGGCATTGCTACGGTCAAGCCAAAACTCGCCCTCGTCGTGGGTGAGAAAGCCGCCGAGGTTGAACAGGCGCGGCAACAGTGCCACCACCGCCACCAGTAGCATACCGCCAATCAGCCAGCCCTGTTCACGGGTAACACGCCGCGACGTAGCACGGGCGGCAGGCGCGGCAGGCGCGGCAGGCGCGGCGGTGCGGTGGTGTTCGGCGTGGCTCATGGCGTGCCCCCGTTGCTGCGCTCGTCCTGCGGAGCGGCGGGTGTGTCCAGCGTGAGCGGCACCACCAGTGCGTTGCCGCCCCCATCGGGGGCACCCGCCCCAAGCGGCGTAGCCTGCAACGGCAGGCGGGCACCCGTCGCGGGGTCGTACAGCCCCAACGCCAGCCAGTAGTCGCCCGCCGCCAGTGCGTCGGGTGGCAGGTCGGCGGGCAACGGCACAGGATGCTGCCACGTATAGTAACGTCCCGGCTGCATCGCACTCGTCGGCGTATCACCGAGCGGCGGCGCGTCTATCTGGGCGACGCGCTGCCCGTTGCGAGCAAGCACATGCACAAACAGCATGTAGTCGGTGGGCGGCGGCGTGCGTGTCTGCCACTGCGTTGTGAGCATCAGCCCGTCGGCGGTGCGCTCGATGCCGTAACCGGGCAGGCGCAACCCGTCGCCGAACTGTGCGTCGCTCGTCTGCGGGGTGGGCGGCGGCACCTGATACACCCACGCATGCGGCACACCATGCAGGCTCACCACCGTGAGCGGCGGCTGCACGCCCCAGAAGCGGTCGAAGGGCGGGGTTGCGCCGTTCCACACGTTGCGGATGTAGACAACGACATAGCCCGTGCTGGCGGGTAACTCGCCGTTGCGTTCGGGCAACGACTGCACGCCGGAGGCGAGGTAGGGCTGCAACGGGTGCGTCATCGTCGCCGCCGTGACCACGCCCGTGCTGTCGGGTTGGGCGTTCAGCCAGTCCGCCACCTGCTCTAGCCCCTCGCCCGATCCCATCAAAAAGGTACGCGCCCCGGCGGGCGTGCCCCCAAGAAGCTGATTAAAGTACACAATGCTGTAGGGGTGGTACGCTAGCGCGTTCCCAATTGCCAGCGTCGCGGTGAGCAGCAGTGCCACCGCCACGCCCGCCACGCTACCGCGCCCGCGTGCCGCGCCCACACGGGCTGCCAGCCACGCCCCCACTGCCTGCACCGTCCAAACGATGCCCGCCGCCGCCAGTATATTCAGGGCGGGGAAGATGGGCATCAGGTAGCGGTTGAGCTTCTTGGGGAAGATGCTCAGGGCGACGATAAACACGAGCGCGAAGAGGGCAAGCACCGCCAGCGTGCGCCGCGTGCGGGCATCGGGGGCGACCAACCGCCAGCCAACGGGCAGCAGCAGCAGCCCCACCATCGCCCACGGGGTCAGGCGCAGTGCCACCGCCACCGGGTAGAACAGCACCCCCGGCTCGTCGTCGCGCTGCCCCAGAAAGAAGTTACCGAGGTTGTGCGGGCTACTGCCTTCCACCGCCACGCCCACGCGCATCAGTTCGTACACGCGCCACGGGTCTGCCCACATCGCCGGGTAGACCAGCAGCAACGCCGCCCCAAAGCCGCCGCCCCACAGCAGCACCGGCGCAAACTGGCGCACGGCGGCACGGGTACGTTCGGCGGGCACGGCAGCGCGGGCAGCATCGAAGGCTTGCCACAGGGCGAACGCACCCACCACGGGTACCACGCCCACCCCCACCGACTTACTCAGCATCGCCACGGCACCCGCCGCCCCCGATAACACCACCACCCACCAGCGCGGCGTGTGCAGCCAATAGAAGCACGCTAGTAGCAGGCTCAGGGTGGCGAAGGTACCCGCCCCGCCGTCTACGTGTAGCACGCGCTGGTACGCAATGGTGAGCGGGTCGGTTGCCCACAGCAACGCCCCCAGCAGTGCCACCGACGCGGGTAGCAGTTGGCGCAGTAGCCCAAAGCCCACCAACACCGCCAGCGCATGCGCCAGCATCAGGGGCAGGCGCATCAGTGCCAACGTGACCGGGAAGCTGGCGCGTTCGAGCCAGCCCTGTGCCAGTAGCCAGTTCTGCACGACAATGCCCGTGGTGCCCGACCACATCGTCAGTACGCCGGGGTGCGTCGAGATTGCCGTTGCGCCAAGGTCGCCGCGTTCGAGTGCGTCGTAGAAGGTATACGAGCGGTCTATCCAGTAGCGTGCCTCGTCCTCGATGACGAACTGCCCGCCCGCCGCAACGCGCAGCCACAGCCCCACCCCAAACATCGCCAACGCCAGCAACCACAGCCCCCACGTCTGCCAGCGCACGGCGACGGCAGGGCGGGCGGGCGCGGTGGCGGTGCGGTCAGGTTGTACCTCTATACTGCTCATACGTCCTAGTGTACCCGGTATATGCTAGTTGTCGGGGCTGTCAAGCACAAGCGGTACCAGCCAATCATAGCCTGTGGCGGCGGGTGCGCCCGACGGCAGGGCGGGCGGCGTGCCCTGCACGGGCAGGCGTGCGCCCGTCGCGGGGTCGTACAGCCCCATCGCCAGCCAGTAGTCGCCGGGGGGCAGTGCCGCCGGAATGGGGTGCCGCCACGGGTAGTAGCGTCCCGGCTGCATCGCGCTGGTGGGCGTGTCGCTGCCCTGCGGCGGCGCGTCCAGTTGTGCCACGCGCTGCCCGTTGCTGTCTAGCACATGCACGAACAGCAGGTAATCGGCGGCGGGCGGCTGCCAGCTCCGCCACTGCACAGTTATGTCAAGCGTCTGTCGGTCGTCGCTGGGGGCATAGCCATAGCTGTGCAACGTCACGCTCCCGCCATCCGGGGCGGCAAAGGTGACGGCGGCGGGGTGCGGCAACGGGCGCGGCACGGCGTATATCCAGACATACGGCACACCATGCAGCGTGACGGTGTGCATGGGGCGTTCGTGCTGCCAGTAGTGCGCGTAGGGTGGCGGCAGGGTGCCATGTTCGTGCTGCCGCCGATACACCAGCAGGTAGCCCGTGTCGGGCGGCAGGTCGCTTCCATCTTCGGCGGGCGAAAACGCCTGCACGCCCTGCGGCAGCATGGGCTGGAAACTGTTGTAGCGTTCGCTGGCAATCGTCACCCCACGACTGTCGGGTTGCGCCGTCAGCCACGCCGCCGCCGCGTCCAGCCCTTCGCCCCACCCCGACGCAAAGGCATACACCCCGGCGGGCGCACCACCCAGCAATTGGTTGGCAGCAACAATGCTATAGGGGTGCCAGTGCGCCGCATTGAACGCCGCCGCCAGTGCCACCGCCACCGCCGTTGCCAACGGCAGCCACCGCCGCCGCGTGCGGGCTGCCAGCCACGCCGCGACGGTTGTCCAGCCCGCCGCCGCAAGGATGGCGAGCGTGGGGAATGTCAGCACCGCATAACGGTTGAGCTTCTTGGGGAAGACGGTCAGCACCAGCAGAACCAGCAGCACGAAGACTGCCAGCACCGCCAACGTGCGGCGCGTGTCGGGCGTGGTGGTAGTAGCCCACCAGCCGATGGGCAGCAGCAGCAACCCCACCAGCGTGAGCGGGGTGCTGCGGAGCGCGACCGCCACCGCGTAGAACGTCGCGTCGGGGAGGGCGACACTCCGCCCTAGGTAATAGTTGCCCCACACATGCGGTTGCCCGCCCTCACTCGTCACACTTGCCCGCAGCAGGTCAAGCACGCGGGCGGGGTCTGCCCACGTCGCGGGCAGCACCAGCAGCACCGTCAGCACAAACGCGCCGCCCCACCACAGCAGTGCAGGCACCGCCGCCCAGAGCCGTTGCAGGAGCGTGCCGTTGCCGTGCTCCCACCGGGCATACAGCGCATACAGTGCCAGCAACCCCACGGCGGGGACAATCAGCAGGGCGGTAAACTTGCTGAGGGTTGCCAGTGCGCCACACGCCCCCGACAGCAGCAGCATCGCCCGTGGGTGGGGTTGCTGCGGGCGTAGCCACGCCACGCACGCCGCCAGCATACTCAGCGTGATGAACGCAGTTGCCAGCCCGTCTACGTGCAGCACGCGGCTGTAGGCAATGCTGAACGGGTCGGTTGCCCACAGTGCCGCCGCCAGCAGCGCGAGCGGCACGGCAAACAGCCGCCGCAACAGGACGTAGCCCACCGCCACTGCCGCCGCCTGCACCAGCGCACCGGGCAGGCGCAGCCACAACAGGTAGTGGTGGAAGTCGTCGGCGGCAAGCCAGCCCGCCCCCACCAGCGCACGGTGCGCCGCCCGCCCCAGCGTGCCCAGCCACATGGTCGTGATACCGGGGTGTGCAGTAATCGCGGTGCCGCCCATGTCGCCACTGGCGAGGGCGGCGGCAAACGCACGGGTACGGCGTATCCAGCTATTGGCTTCGTCCACGGTCAAGAAGCCGCCAAGGTCGGTGACGCGCAACCACGCCGCCACGCCAAACAGCAGCACGGGCAGCAACCAGCCCGCGTGCGTTGCCAGTGTGCCCCACACTGCCGCACGGCTACGCGGTGGGGTGTTGGGCAGTGGCGACACGTCGAGGCTACTCATCGGCGGCGGTCTCTGGTGCTGATACGGGCGCAGGCGCAGGCGCGGACGTATAGGTGAGCGGCACCAGTAGATCGTAGCCTGTGGCGGCAGGCGCGGCGGCGGGTGGGGCGGGTGCCTCGCTGACGGGCAGGCGGGCACCCGTCGCAGGGTCGTACAACCCCATCGCCAACCACAACGGCTGGTCGGGGGCTAGGGGGGGCAGCGCAGGGAGCGGGTGCGCCCATGTATACGAGCGTCCCGGCTGCATGGTACTGGTGGGCGTGTTGCCCAACGGCGGCGCGTCTATCTGGGCGATGCGCTGCCCGGTGCGGTCGAGCACATGCACAAACAGCAGATAGTCGGTGGGCGGCGGCGCACTGGCAGACCAGCGCACCAACAGGCGCGGCGCGGCGGCATCGCCCTGTACTTCGTAGCCCGCCAGCGTCAGCGTGTCGCCCAGCGTCACCGCGAGTGGTTGCGCGAGCGGCGGGCGCGTCTCGTACAGCCACGCATAGGCTACGCCGTGCAGCCGCACCGTATACACTGGCACCTGCTGCGGGTAAAACTGGTTGAAGGGGGCACGCAACGCGCCGCGCTGCGTGTGGCGCAGGTACACTAGCACATAGCCCACCTGCTCGTTCAGGGTGTCGGCAGGCGATACCGCCTGCACCCCCGGCGCAAGGAACGGCTGCAACGACTGGATCATGGTGCTGGCGACGGTGTAGCCGGTGCTGTCGGGCTGGGCGTTGAGCCACGCCGCCGCCACGCCCAACCCCTCGCCGTCACCGAGCAGAAACGCCCGCGCCCCGGCGGGTGCGCCACCAAGCACCTGATTGAATGCGACCACGCCATAGGGGTGCCAGTGCCACACATTCACGACTAACCCCACCAGCAGCACCGCCGCCAGCCCGCCGCGCACGGCAGTATGCAGCGCGGGCAGTGCGGTCAGGCGCGGGCGCGTGGTCAGCCAGCGTGCCGCACCATACAGCCCCGCCGCTGCCAGCACGTCCACCATCGGGAAGATGGGCACAATGTAGCGGTTCAGCTTCTTGGGGAAGATGCTCATCGCCAACACAAACAGCACGCTACCCGCCGCCAGCACCGCCAGCGTGCGTTGCGTCTCGCGCGAGAGCGTGCCCGCCCACCACACCAGCGGCAACAGCAGCAACCCCACCAGCGACACGGGGGTCGTCCGGAGTGCCAACGCCACCGGGTAGTAGCGGGCATCCGGGGTGGGGTCGGCTTGCCCCAAAAAATAGTTACCAACGACGTGCGGCGTGCCGCCCTCGCCGTCCACGCCAAGGAAGATTAGCCCGAACACACGCAACGGTGCCGCCCACAGCGCAGGGTACACCAGCAACGCAGCCACCCCAAACGCGCCACCCCACCACAGCAACGCAGGCACTGCCGCCCGCAGGCGTGCCCACCAACCGCCGCGCCCGTGCAGCCACGCGGCATACAGCGCGATGCCGCCCACCATCGGCAGCACGATCAGCCCCGGCGACTTGCTGAGGACTGCCAGCGCACCACACGCCCCCGACAGCAGCAGCATATCACGCGGCGGGCGTGCCGGGGGGTCGCTCGCCGGACGGAGCCACGCCACACACGCCGCCAGCACCGCCAGCGTCAGAAAGGTACCCGTCAGACCGTCTACGTGCAGAATGCGGCTGTAATGCACCACAAACGGGTCAGTTGCCCACAGCAGCGCGGCAAGCGTGGCAAGCGGCACACTGAGCAGCCGCCGCAGGAGCCAGTAGCCCACCAGCAACGCGGCGGTATGCACCAGCACCACGGGCGTGCGCGTCAGGGCGAGCATGAGCGGGAAAGGCAGGCTCTCGATCAAGCCCCACTCAAGCAGGGTACGCCGCAGCACAATGCCCGCCGTACCCAGCCACATGGTTGTCACGCCGGGGTGCGTCGAGATAGCGGTGGCGGCAAAGTCGCCGCTCTGTAGCGCGTTCAGCCATTCTTCCGAACGCCCCAACCAGAAGTTGCGCTCGTCACTGTCAAGGAAGCGTCCGAGATCGAGCAGGCGCGGCACCAGCGCGACCATGCCCACCAGTAGGTACAGCAGGGGCGTGTGCCACGCTGCCAGCCTGCCCGCCGCGTGCGCGGTGGCGCGGGTTGTTTCGTGCGGTGCCGATAGCGTGCTCACAGCGGCTACTCGCTGGCGGTCACGGCGGCAGCGGGCGCAACCGTGATGGTTGTCAGGGTCACGCTGTCGCCCCCATCGGGGAGCGGCAACGGTTGGTCGGTGGTGGGGTCGTGCAAGGTCAGGCGCAACGTGTAGGTGCCGGGGGCGAGCGGCGCGTCGCCCTGCAAGCGGTAGTGCAGCGTGTTGGTGTCCGTGGTCAGCCATTCGCGGGCGGCGGGCGGCTGACAGTAGGGCGTAGCCGTGCCCACGCGGTTGCCCTGCTGATCGTACACAGCGACACGCGGCTCGTAGTCATAGCGTGGCGGCTCTTCCGCATCCCAATAGAGCGTGAGGTCACCGCGCTGCCCCGGCGCGAGGGTTGGGCGCGGCAGGTCGTAGCCGACCAGCGACAGCCCGTTGCCCCACGCGGCGGCGTGCGCGTGCTGCGGGAAGGGTGCCTTGAGCGCACTACGGACGGGCGTGGCTTGCAGCCTGCGTGCGTCGTAGGCGGCAATCTCGTCGCTGGTGAGGGCGAGAAACGGCGGCAAGTCCGCGATGGGTTCGCGCCCGTACAGGCGCAGCAAACGCATGCCGTCTACCACCACACACGACTGCTGCGTGTAGGCATCGGGGTCGTCGGGCGCAAAGGCGGGCGGCATCGCCTCAATGCGGTCCCCATCCCACGACGCGAGCAAGTAGTAGTCGGGTTCGGGTCCGCAGGTTGCTTCGCCGCGCGTATACCAGATACCGATACGCTCACGCTGGTTGGTCAGGTACGCACCATCGAGCACGCCCTGCTCATAGAGGTTGCCCACCACTTTCCAGCCGTCGCGGTGCGGAAAGCCAAAGATACCGGGGACACGTTCGCCTGTAAGCCACGCATAAATGGGCGGGCGAAACTGCGGGAAAGAGCGTTCATATTCGGGCTTCTGTTGCAGAAAGGCGATATACAGATAGGGCAGCACCACCGCCAGTGCCAGCCCTGCCATGCCCACCACCGCCGGACGTACCCAAGCCGGGGCGCGGAGCATGGGCGCGAAGCGTTGCGGTGCGTGCCACACCTGCCCCACTACCACGCCGCACAGCAACCACATGGCAGTGTTCACGTTATAGAAGTGGTTGCGCGGGTCGGCAATGAAGAAGGCATACACCACGAATGGCACCCCAAACCACAGCAGCAACACCCGTAGCGCGGCGGGGGTGCGCGGTGCCAGCAGCAGCAGCAGCAGCGCGGGTGCCAGCGCGACAACCGCCAGATGGTTGCCGTCGGGGAGGATGAACAACCCCGGCAGCAACACGCCCAGCAGCCACAGCCCGCCCGTCAGCCATGCCGCCCAGCGTGTCGGGGCGTATGCCGCCAGCCAGCGCAGCACGCCCATCGTCAGCAACACGACGGGTATGAGCGCAAGGATGCGCGTCCCATAAAAGCTGATGCGCTCGAAGTGGTGCGGCGCATGGTAAAACAGCAGGAGCGGCGCATATTCGCTGGCAACGCGCGTGTTCAGGTAATAGAGGGTGCGGCTAAAGTTCTCGTGAGTGAAGAACGGGATGTAGAAACCCGCCACCAGCACTACCCCCACCAGCGCGGGTGCCGCTAACCCGCGTGCCCACGCCCGCACGTCGCGCCGCCAGTGCCGCCAGCCACCCGCCAGCACCAAACCCGCCAGTACCGGCACAAGGTAGATACCGTCATAGTGGGACAGCATGGCAACAGCGGCAAACGTGGCAGCCAGCACCAGCGCGACCTGTGAGTAGCGCGTGCCACGATAGAACTGCCACGCCAGCATGACGCTGCACACGCTCATCAAGATAATAATGATCGGGTATTGCACAATGCGCGAGAAGCCAATCAACAGCCCGTCCACGGCGAGCAACCCCGCCGCCACACCCGCGCCCACCTGTGCCACGCGCCCGCCCAGCATCCGGCGCAGCAACACATAAAGCCCCGGCACGGCAGCCACGCCTGCCAGCGCGAAGGGCAACCGCGCCCCCCATTCGCTGATCTGTGCGGTGAGGATGAGCGGCACGGCGGGCAGCAACACCTCAACGGGACCCTTGCGGTGCATCATCAGCACGCTGTCGTCGCCGTCTAGCAGGTGGGTTGCCATCACGATAGCCCGCGCTTCATCGCCCTGAAACTCGGCACTCCCCAGCCACAACATCCGGAACACCGCCGCCAGCCCAGTCAGCCCCGCCACCAGCCACACATTGCGCGGCACCAGCCGCCCGCGCGTCACGGGGGCGGGCACGCGCAGCAGCACCGCAAGCACGCTCAGCGCGGTGAACAGCCCCGCTAGCAACAACGGCGGCGGATTGAAGGGCAGCAGCAGCAATGCCAGCAGCAGCAGCAGCACGGGCAGTGCTATCGCCATGCACGCCGCCACCAGTGCCCGCGCCAACGGGTTGCGGTCGGGGGCGACGAGGCGTTGCCCCAAGAGCCAGCCGGGGAGCAACGCCACCGCCCACGCCACCGTCTGGCGCACGTCCACGGGGAGCGGCACGGCGGGCAGCAGCAGCAACGGCAACCCCACGATAGGCACAAGGTGCCACTGGCGTAGCGTCGCCCAGCGCACTGCACGGGCGGCGGCAAACAACTGCGACATGATCATCGCCAACCCAATGGCAATGCCGACCAGCACAATAATGAGCGCGACGCGGGCAACGAAAAACTCGGCGGTGGGCACGGCAGCCAGTGGGCGATAGTAGTACCAGTCCATTGGTACGCCCAGCACACGGTTTTCGCTGTCTACGGGGCAGTAGGGCGACACGGCAAGGCTGATCGGTTGGGGCAGTGTCCACGTATTCTGGGCGGCACCCGGCGGCACCAACACCTCGTAGGTGCGCCAGCCCGGTTGTATCTGCCACACCGCCAGCGTGGTGTCGTCGCTCCGCACGAATAGGCGCGGGTCGGGTTGCTGCGCCAGCAGGTCGCCGTGCAAGTGCAATTCGAGCAGATAGGGGCGGTCATCAGCGGCGTGCAGCGACACCTGCGATTCGATGCCACTCCAGCGGAAGGTACGCCCTTCGGTATCGGTCTCGTAGTCGTAGAAGTTGCCAAGGTGCAGCCAGTCGAGCGGCGACCCCACCGCCACGCGGTAGCTGCCGCCCACCAACACAGCAAACAGCAGTTGCAGCAGCAGCAGCACCGCCAACCCCAGCGGTACCGCCACGACCAGCGCGGTCACGATGCGGCGCGTTGTCATACGGTGGCTACCTCGTCGGCGGCTATATCTGCGGGCACAGAAGCGGCGGCGGTGGGGTCATCGTCGCGGGTAGGCAAGAGCGGCAGGCACAGCGTAAAGGTGGAGCCGTGCCCCTCTTCACTGGCGACGGTGATGTGCCCGCCGTGCGCTTCGGCGACGTGCTGCACAATTGCCAACCCCAACCCAGAGCCGCCCAGTTTGTCGCGGCGCGTGCGCGAGCTATCGGCGCGGTAGAAGCGGTCGAAGATACGCGCTACGTCGGCGGGGGCAATACCGCTCCCGGTGTCTATCACCCGGAGCTGTGCCATGCCATCGGCGTGCCCCAGTTGCAGCGTCACGTTGCCGCCCGCCGGGGTGTGCTGAATGGCGTTGATGCCGAGGTTGAGCAACGCCTGCTTAATACGGTCGCGGTCGCCATCCACCAGCACTTGGTCTTGCAGGTCTACGTGCAGCGCAACCCCGCCCGTGATGGGGCGCAGTTCGCGGTAGACTTCGAGCAGCAGCATGTCAAGCTCGACAAGTTCACGGCGGAGCGGGACGTTTAGCTCGCTCTTCGAGAGGAGCAGCAGGTCGTTGACCATGCGGATAAGCCGCGCCGTCTCCGAGCGTAGGTCAGTCAGCGACTCGTCGAGCAGGGCGGGGTCGCGCGTACCCGCCCGGTGCAGCACGTCGAGGTTGCCCTGCATGGCGGTGAGCGGGGTACGCAGTTCGTGCGATACGTCGGCAATCAGGCGTTGCTGCATCTTAAACAACTCTTCGAGGCGTGCCAGCAGGTCGTTGAACGTCACGGCAAGCTCGTAGGTTTCGTCGTCGGTAGGCGGCACGGGCACCCGTTCGCTCAGGTCTTCGGCACGCACAATACCCTGCGCGGTGGTCGTCACCTGCTTGATGGGCGCAAGGGCGGTGCCCGCCAGCAGGGCAGTGCCCACACCCGTCAGCAGCAACGCCCCCAAGCCGCCGCCCACTAGCACCAGCAGCAGCAACCACAGCGTGCGCTGTATGTCCTCTATCGTGCGCGTGATGTGCAGGTACGCCACGGGTGCGCCATCGCTGCCTGCCACGGGTGCCACCAACATCCGCATGTCGGCATCGTCCACCATCACGTCTACCAACAGTTCTGCCCCCGGCTCCAGTTCCAGCGCGGCGGCAGGCAATGGCATGGGTGGTGTGCCCGCCGTATCGCCCGCGCTGTTCGCGCTACTGTTCGAGCTACCGAGGTACTGCCAGTCAGGGGTAAACACCTGAATAAACATATCGCTGCCCGTATACACACCTGCCGCCTGCTGGTTGGTCAGGGCTTGCATCCCGTCGCGCACGGCGGCGGGCGAGCGGGCGGGCTGCATGGCGGCGGCAACCTGCCGCTGGAGCGCGTGCATGTCGTCGCTCACGCGCTGGTTGAGCGACCACCACACGGCAAGATATGTGCCCACACTCAACAGCAGCAGTGCCAGCGCAAAAAAGATAGTATAGTACAACGTCAGGCGAATACGAAGCGGCAAACCCCGGCGCGACTCAGCCATTGCCACCGTCGCCACCGTCGCCACCGTCGCCACCGTCGCCACCGTCGCCACCGTCGCCACCGTCGCCACCCTGACGCAGTTCATCGGGCAGTTCGAGGTCGCTCAGGCGCACCGTCTTGCGCGTGCCAAACTTGATCGTTTTCTGCCCCTCGCTACTCAGTTGCCCGCTCGTGTTCAGGTTCTCCACCTCCTGCTGCATCGCCTGCGCGAGGTCGGCTTCCCCCTGACTGAGCAGGCGCGTGACGGCGTTTTGCAGCTTCTGGGTCGCCCCCGCAACGTTGCCCGCTTCGAGGTCTTGCAACGCCCGCGTCTGCAACTTGAAGGCACTCACCTTCTCGACAATGTTCATCACCGACGGCGTGACCTGTGCGAGGAGGTTCGGGTCGTCGCTGAAGGTCAGCAGAATATCTTGCCGTACTTTGCCATCGTGGATGCCCAGTGTGGGCACATCGAAGCTGACCTCGGCTTGCCCGATGCGGTATTGCCCGCTGGGGCGCGGTTGCAGCAGCAGTTCGAGCAGGAGCGTGCGCCCCTGTGTGGTGTCCATCTCGCCGAGTGGCACCTGCACGTCGCGGTCGGAGAGCGGGCGGTAGCCAAGGTTGTCAATCAGCGGGATGACCTGCCACACCGCACGCGGCGTTACGCCCTGCACCAGCCGCAGCGTGAGCAGGCTGTTCTGCACCACGGCGGTCTGTGCCTGCTGCACCGTGTTGGTGAACGACTCGGCAATTGCTTCGGGGGTGGCGATGAAGTCAGCGGTGCCGCCCGACCGTGCTGCCATTTCATCGAGCAGGTCTTCGTTCCAGTCTTTGCCCACGCCCAGCGCGACAATTGGCACGCCCATATCGCCCGCGTCCATGGCACGCAACAGGCATTCTTTCTCGTGCTCGGTCTGCCCATCCGTCAGCAGAATGAGGCGACGAATGTGGGACGGGTCGCCCTGCTGGATTTCCTTCAGTCCTTTCTCGACGGCGGGCGCGATGCGGGTGCCCCCTGCGTCGCGGATGCCCTCGATCTCGCTGGTCAGCGCGTCTTTGTCGGTGACAGGGGTCGAGGGAATGAGCACCGACGAGCGGTGGTCAAACGTCACCACCGACACGGTGTCGTGCGCGTCGAGCATCTCGATAGCCGTAACGGTGGCGCGGCGCACGCGGTTTATCTTGTCGCCCTTCATCGAGCCGCTGCGGTCGAGGACAAAGGCAACGTTCACGGGCATACGGACCTGCGCGACACTCCCAGCGGGGTGCATCTCTAGCAGCAGGTAGGCAACTTGCTGCGGCGTATTTGCCATTAAATAGGGGCGTGCCAGCACGGCACGCAGCAGCACTTCATCACTCATAGCTAGTCTGAGCCTCCCACGGTTGCAACGGTTGGCAATGCTGCCCTTTAGTATAGCACACTGCGTCGGGCGGCTTTCGTGCCAACCGCGCCAGACGCACTAGATGTCATCATCGGCAGGCGGTGTAGGGCTGTCCGTAGGGGTACGGGTCGGCGTGGCGGGGCTGTCCGTAGGGGTACGGGTCGGCGTGGCAGCACTGCCGTCGTCGCCGTCCGCATCGTCGCCAGTGTCGCCGTCGTCTGCATCATCGTCTGCATCGTCGCCGGTGTCGCCGTCGTCCGCATCGTCGCGCAGCGCAGGCGGCGTGCGGGTTGCGGTAGGCGGCGTGGTGGGCGGGGGGTCGTCGCCCTGCAAGTCGAGCGTGGCATCGTCGGCAATGTCGCCCAGCCGCGCCAGAAAGCGGGCGATGCGGTCGGTGCGCGTCGTTAGCTCATCCAGCTGGGCGTTGCGCTCTGCCTGCACGGTGGCAAACGCGGCAACCTGTGCCTGTGTGTCGCGGGCTTCTGCCTGCGCGGTGCTTGCCAGCGCAATATTTTCGCGCATCTCGGTGCTCAACTGGTTGACGACGGCAATATCCTGTTGCAACTGCTGCACGTCATCATCAAGTATCTGCAAGATTTCCCGGTCGCTACTGCTCGTGACGTTGCTATTCGTGACCGCCGTTTGCAGCACCGCCTGTTCACGCTGGAGGGCGGCAATCGCGGTACTTTGCTGCTGCACCTGCTGTGCCGTCGTGATACGGTAGCCAAACAGATAAGCAATGCCTCCCGCCGCCGCCAACGTCAGCAGCACCGTAAAGATGGCGAAAAAGAGGCGGGCGACAAACGCCCCGAAGCCTCCCCCACGGCGGCGCGGCGCGGGCGGGTCGTCGTCCGCGTCGGGGGCGGGCTGAAACGGCTGGATGGGCGGTGTGTTATCAGGGTCTCCCATACCGGGTTTGCTCCTTGCCAGTGCCGTACTTACAGCAACGACACCCTCGTGTAGCCCATGCTACGTGGCTCATACTAACAGGACGGTCAAGCCAACCAGACGCGCCACAGCACGCGGCGTTGCTATCCGGGTCATCTGTTGTGCCAGCTTGCTGTCGTGCCAGCTTGCTGTTGTGCGATATTATGGACGGGCGGGCGCGGTACTCTGTTGCAGCGCAGCACAGGCATCCAGCCGCCCGTCGCCCAACTCGTGGAGCCGCCGGAACGAAGCCGGATGCTGGGCGTAGATGCTCAAGTCGCTGGTGACACGCAGCACCTGCTGCACATCGTCGGCGGTGGCACCGGGGTAGCGCGAAAAGAGCAACGCCGCCAGTGCCGACGCATAGGGTGCCGCCTGCGAGGTACCGCTCATCTCGGCATAGTGCTGGGTGAAGCGTTCGGCAGGCGACACGGCGGTGCTGGTGAGAAAGACCTCGTAGGTGGGCATCGTCGAGCGGATTTGCTGCCCCGGTGCCACCACGTCCACCCACGGTCCGATATTCGAGAAGGCGGCGCGGCGGTCGTCCGCGTCGGATGCCGCGACCAGCAGCACACCGGGGTTTTCGTAGGCAAGCACGTTGGGGAAGGGCACAAAGTCGTTGCCCGCCGCCACCACCACCAGCACGCCCTGCTCTTGCGCCGCCCGGATCGCGCTCCCCACTACCGACTCGCGCTGTTCGCCGTCGAGGGTGTAGAGTGTCGCGCCAAGGCTCAGGTTGATGACCTGCGCCCCCTTGCGCGTGGCATACCGGATGCCCGCCGCGATGTCCTCGTTGCGCCCCCAGCCCTCGGCATTCATCACCCGGATGGGCAGCACGCGCACGCCGGGTGCCAGCCCCTGCACACCGTCACGCTGGCTCAGGGTGCCCACGATGATCCCCGTGACGTGCGTGCCGTGCCCATTCTCGTCGCGGGGGTCGCGGTCGTTATCCACAAAGTCGTAGCCGTCGTCGCGCAGCACGCCCTGCAAATCGGGGTGGTCGGCATCTACCCCCGTATCGAGCACCGCCACCGTGACCTGCGGGCTACCGCGTGTATAGTCCCACGCGCACGTCGCTGCCAGCCGTTCGAGTGCCCACTGTGCGGCAGGCGGTGCGGGGGCAGGTTGCGCCGCCGCCTGCGGCAACAGCAGGCTGAGCAGCACCGCCCCCGCCAGCAGCAGCACCAGCACGGGCAGTGCCACGACCACGCTACGAAAACGGTTGTACTTCATTGCCCAATTCGACATTGCGGAGGTACCACTGACCATCAAGGTAGACAAGAATCACGACCACATCAAGGTCAAACGCGCCGGGGGCTTGCCCACGCAACGTATATGCAACCTGCGCCTGCACCCGCACACGGGCAGTCGTGCCATCGTTTTCCAGCAACGTATACGACGGCTCACGAAAGGCGAGGGTTTCAATCTGCCCCGTGTAGGCACGCACTTCGGGACCGATCTGCATACGCCAGTCGGCAGGCTCGATCAGTTCGAGAATGCGCGTCGTATCGTGGTCTTCCCACGCCGCAACAAATGCCTGCACCGTCTCGACGGGTGCCTCGTCGGCGGCGGTGGGTGCGCCACACGCCACCAGGCCGCCCAGCCGGTCGA
>CAZNQP010000009.1:53894-75873 GCA_964575355.1 uncultured Chloroflexaceae bacterium | reverse complement strand
TGGGCGGCGATGCTTCCGCCGTGGGCGGGGCTGCCTCCGCCGTGGGCGGCGATGCTTCCGCCGTGGGCGGTGCTGCGGCGGGGGGCACGGCAGGGCTGGGCGGTGCTGCGGGTTGTGCTACGGGCGGTGGCTCTGGCGTAGCGTTGGGCGGCGGCGCAGGCTGACGACGGGCGGGCGGTGCTCCCCGGTTTGGGGCGGGGGTTGCACTGGCGGCGGGCGGCATCATGGCATCTACGAGCGCGAGTTCGAGCGGCAGGTGCCCATAGGTCGTGACCCGGAGCTGGTAGTCTAGCTCGCTGAGTAGCCGTATCCAGTGGGCAAGTTGCGCCGCCTGCACGTGCTCGCCCCACGCCTGTAACTGGTCTATCTCGTCGCTCCCCACGTCGAGCAGGGCAGGGTTGTGGGTTGTCTGCAAAAGCAAGACTGCCCGCAGTTGTGTCACCACGTCGCGGGTGTACTGGCGCATGTCGGCACCCTGTTCGGCAACCGCATTGACCGTCTGGATCGCGGTGGACACGTCGCCCGCCACGAGTGCAGCGATCAGCCGTTCCACCTCGACACTGGCGGTCATACCGAGCAGGCTTTGTACCTGTTGCAGTGTCACGGTGCCATCGCCAAACGACGCGACCTGTTCAAGGGTACTGATCGCATCCCGCATGCTGCCGGTGGCGGCGCGTGCCACCGCGAGTGCCACGCCGTCTTCAAGGGTCAGGTTTTCGGCGGCGGCGATATGGGCGAGGTGCTGCGCCATTTGGGTGATGGTGTGGCGCGTGAAGGTAAACCGCTGGCAACGCGACAGAATCGTTGCCGGTACTTTGTGGACTTCGGTGGTTGCGAGGATAAAGAGAGCGTGGTCGGGCGGCTCTTCCAGCGTCTTGAGGAGCGCGTTAAATGCTGCCGTCGAGAGCATATGCACTTCGTCAATGATGTAGACTTTGTAGTGCCCCTGCGCCGGGCGAAATTGTACGCGCTCGATGATGTCGCGGGCATCTTCGACGCTGGTGTGTGAAGCGGCATCCATCTCGATTACGTCGGTCAGGCGACCATCGGCGAATGTGGTGCATAGCGTACACTGCCCACACGGGCGGTCTGGCAGTGGGGCAGTACAGTTGACAGCTTTGGCGAGCAGACGTGCCATGCTGGTTTTGCCCACGCCGCGCGGTCCGGTGAATAAATAGGCATGCGCAACGCGATCTTCACGAATGGCGTTGCGGAGGGTCTGGACGACATGCTCTTGCCCGACGAGTTCGCCGAAGGTCTGCGAACGCCATTTGCGATACAGCGATTGGGAGGACATGATTACTCCTGTGTGCTATTTGTTCTGTTATTATACCGCAGGGCACGAACATCGCGGGGCGTGTTCAGGTTAAAGAATGTCTGCCCGTCTGGGTCGTGTGCCTGCCACACGGCGGGCGGCAGTGGCACTGCACCAAGGAGCGCGATAGCCTGTTGTAGCTGGCGGACACCACGCTGGAGTGCGTCGCGTAGCGTGGTGGTTGCCCCCACCCGATAGACCGCGTGCAGCGGTTCGGGGTACAACACCCCGGTATGCGGGTGTGGTGTGTAGGGGAGCAGCACATCGTAGGTGCGGGGGTGTTCGAGCATGGCACGCAACACTGCCGCGTTGAGGTGGGGCAAGTCGGCGGCTACCACCACGGCGTGGTGCCACGCGGCAACCTGTAGCCCGCTGACGAGACCGCCGAGCGGTCCGCTGGCGTGCCACGCATCGCGCACGAACCGTGCCGGGGGCAAGTGCCACGCTGCCGGGTCGTTCAGTACCACGATCAGGTCGGCGCACAGGGGCGCAAGCCGCTGGACGGTTTGTTCAAGCAGGGTGGGGGCGTGGTCGCCCCAGAGCCGGATACGCCGCTTGTCATAGCCCATGCGACGGCTGTGCCCGCCCGCGAGAATGATGCCACTGATTGGTTGCATAGGTTGCGCCCTCACTCTGGGTTGCGTCTTCGCGGGCTTGCTGGTAGCATTGGTGTGTGCTGTCAGCCTACGTGACCGCGACGAGCAGTAGCTGGCAGTGTGTACTCGGAAAGCATACCATAAGAAATAACGCGCTATGATATACTCTCTCGTGCGCTTCGGGATGGCGTGGGGGGCGGCTGTGCTGGTGCTCGTGCTGGTGGCAGCATGTGGGTTTGCCACGCCGCTACTGAGCGATGTCACTGTTACCCCCGCCGTACTGGAGCCGACGGGCAATGGCGAGACTACCGCCATCAACTATACGATTGGTCGCCCCGCCGATGTGTCGGTGACACTGGTCAACCCACGCGATGGCAGCACCTACCCCCTGCGGGTGGGGCAGCCGCGTGCGCCGCAAAGCGAACCGTACACGGTACGCTTCGATGGCACGGTTGCTGTCAACGACCCGGATACGGATAGCGAACTGGTGCGGCAACTGCTGCCAGCAGGCGACTACACGGTTGTGGTGGCGGCTACCGCCAGTGACGGCAGCACCGCCCGCGCAGAAACCAACCTGACGATTGCGGGGGTACCGCCTGACCTGCCCGCGATTGAAAACCTGATGGTGATGCCGGACATGCTGTCGCCCAACGCCGATGCCATTGATGACGTGACCGAAATCACCTACCGCCTGCCGGTCACGTCAACGGTAGACATTGAAATTACTACGCCGAACAATCAGGTGGTGCCACTCGTCACGCGCGAAGAGGAGGATGCCGCCGAGCAACGCCACGTCTGGGATGGCAAACGCCCCGACGGTGCGCCGTTGCCGTCTGGCGTGTACACCTACACCATCCGCGCAACCGACCGCTTTGGCAACATCGCCCGCCGCACGGGACAGATCGAGCTGGTGGACGTGGGCGAGCCGGAAGCCACGATTGTTGAGGCACGCATTGCGCCGCAACAGGTGATGCTGGGTGAGGCGATCACGGTCACGATGCGGATACGTAACACGGGCGATGTGCCCATCCGCACATACGGTCCGCCGAGTGGCTACCGCTACACCACCGATGAGGTGTATTCTTCGATTGAAGACGGACGCTACACGGCGCAGGCGGGTGGCTTTTGGCGCGTCGGGATGGACTGGGATGCAAACAGCGGCGGCGGGGCGCGGCGGTACCCCTTCCGCTGGGCACTGTCTGACCGCCCGCCGGAAGCGTGGAAGGTGCCCTATGAAGAAGACTGGCTGATGCCGGGCGAAGAGGTTGAAGTGGTCGGGAGTGTCGAGATTGTCCAGCGCGAAACCCGCATGAGCTTCTATGTTGGGCTGATACAGGATGGGGTAGGCTTCCCGCAAGATCGAGTGGCACGTACCTTGATCGAGGTGGGCTTCTAGGCTGGTGCGGTGCCCCGGTGGGTGGGGACACCGCGAGTGGCAATCAGGGGGTAGCTAGTCGTCGTCGTTTTGTACGCCACCGATCAGCGATTCCCAGAGCGAGACCTTTTGGCGTTGGCGATAGTCCTTCTGGGTCCGCCGCTTGTAATCGCGGCTATACTCGCGCACATGCTCACGGTTTTTCTCGCGCCACTTGCGCTGTGATTCTTTGACGCGATCCGGATGTCGCTGGCGATAATCGGCTTGTCGTTCACTCATTGGTTGCCTCTCCTGTTCGGTCTATAGCGTGCGTACCGTTTGGGTACGTTCTGCGAGTTTGAACGGGAGATATCCCTCTGCAAGGAACACCGTGCGATTACAACACCGTTACAGCGCAGCACGTCGGGTACGAGTGGGGGTTCTTTGGGGGGCGCACCTCACGAGCGGGGGCGCACCTCACAAGCAGGGGCAAACGCTGTAGCAGGGGGCATTCCATCGTGGGGCGCACTATGCTATACTAGAGAAGAACACGGATTCGGTGGTTGTGGCGTGCCGTCGCTGGCGGAGCGAAACCGCTAGAGGAACTTCCCGACTCCTCGCCCGCGCTACTGGCGCGGAAGGCTACCCCGCGAAACCGCAAGCGGGGGCACGGGTGGCGTAAGCCGCGCGTGACGCAAGACGACAACAGCAAGCAAACCCGCCGATGGCAGCCCGGCTGCACAGGTGAGGGCTGAAAGGGTAGGGTAAGAGCCTACCAGCATCGTCAGTGATGGCGGTGGCTAGGTGACTGCGCTGGCTGATGAGGAGCAAGGTGCGTGGGGCGAGCTACCCGGAAGGAGCAGCAATGCGTTGGTACTTCCGCGTTCGCTCGCATCGCCGCTCCAACGACGAGGTCGGGTAACACCCGACAAGTTAGGCGGAGCCTCTGCAATCGCAGAGAGAGAGATGACGGCTCACACAGAATCGGGGGTATACGCCACAACCACCCTTGAGCATAGAGCTTGAGCATAGAGTGAGATGCACCTGTGAGGAAAGCACCATCTGCGTCGCCGACGACACCCCCGGCTGACGCAGCAACACCTGACAACGAAGTCAAGCCCGCCACGCAGGCGGGGGCGAAACTGGTGGTAGAGACCGCACTCAACCGCGATCAGTACATCCAGTTGACGCTGACGCGCCATTTCCAGCGTACTGGCTTTTTCTTTGCAGCATTTACCAGTGCTGCCGTCGCTGCCTACGCGATCTCCACCAATTTCACGATGCTGCTGCTATTCGCGTTCACACCGGTGATCATGTACAGCGTGTTTGGCTTCGTGATGACCTACCGCGATGCGAAGTTGCACACGGTGCCATTCTTGCCGACGCGCTACGAGTTCAGCGACAAGGGCGTACACGTCAGCACCAGCGAAGGGGCAAGCCAGTTGTACTGGGGGGACTTCAAGGCATGGCGCGACATGGCAGACTGTTATGTATTGGTGCTCAATGCGGGCGCAATCCTTGCTATCCCGCAGCGGTCGGTGCCGCCGCGCAAGCGGGCAGAACTCGAAGGTCTCTTGCACAACCGGATTACTGCGTTGCGCTAGGGCATGTGGCAGCAGTACCGCCAGCACCAGACCACGCCTGCGGGGATGACGTGCGTGGATAGTCGGCGCGGATAGTCGGCGCGGATAGTCGGCGCGGATAGTCGGCGCGGATGGATGATAGAGGGAAGCAGCAATGAGTGAGGTGGCAATTGGCGTAATTGGTGGGAGCGGGTTATACGGCATGGCTGACCTGACCGATGTGGAAGAGCGCGTGATGCCGACCCCGTTTGGTTTGCCCAGCGACAGCCTCATCATCGGGACGCTCGCAGGGCAGCGGGTGGCGTTTCTGCCGCGCCACGGGCGGGGGCACCGCCTCTCGCCGACGGAGGTGCCGTCCCGCGCTAACATCTACGCATTCAAGCAGTTGGGGGTGCGCTACCTTATCTCGGTCAGTGCCGTGGGGAGCCTGCGCGATGAGTATGTCCCCGGTCATTTGGTCATCCCAGACCAGATTTTCGACCGCACGAAGGGCATCCGCCCCTTCACCTTCTTTGGCGAAGGTATTGTCGTGCATGTTGGCTTCGACAAACCCTTTTGCCCTGAGTTATCCGAGCGACTGTACCACGCGGCAGAGCAGGCAGGCGCGACTGTGCATCGTGGTGGCACCTACGTCTGCATGGAGGGTCCGCAGTTTTCGACGCTGGCAGAAAGCGAGGAGAACCGCCGCCGTGGGCACGACCTGATCGGGATGACCGCGCTGCCCGAAGCCAAGCTCGCCCGCGAAGCCGAAATTGCTTACGCAACCCTTGCCATGGTCACGGACTATGACGTGTGGCACCCCGACCACGACACCGTGACGGTTGAGGCGGTGGTCAAGGTGCTGCACCAAAACGCCGCGATCGCGCAGCAGGTGGTGCGCGAAACCGTCGCCCTGATTGGTGATGGCTTCGTGTCGCCCGCGCACACCGCGCTGCACCATGCCATCATCACTGACCCAAAATCTGTACCGCCTGCGACACGCGAACGGGTCGCACTCTTCATCGAGAAATATATTGGCTGACCTGCGGATTATCCCCATTCCGCTTGCCAACGATGTCAACCCCGGTGACGACCTTGCGGCACTGACGCTCGCAGCCTTGCGCCACGCCAATCTTGCGTTGCAGGGCGGCGATATTCTGGTGGTGACACACAAGGTGGTTGCCAAGGCAGAGAACTGTCTGGTAGACCTCTCGACGGTGCAACCATCGCCGTTTGCCCACCAACTGGCGGCGCAGGGGCAGAAGTCTGCCGCCTACTACGAAGTCGTCCTTCAGCAGAGCCGCCGTATCGTGCGGATGCAGAACGGGGTGCTCATCACCGAAACGCATCACGGCTTTGTGTGCGCCAACGCCGGGGTGGACGAGTCGAATATGGGAGCGGGGAACATCGTCGCATTGTTGCCGCCTAACCCCGATGAGAGTGCCGCCCGGATTCGTGCTATACTGCACACAACAACCGGATGTGAACTTGCTGTAATCCTCTGTGACTCGTTCGGTCGCCCATGGCGCGAAGGACAGGTCAATATTGCTATCGGTGTGGCAGGCATGGCACCCCTGCAAGATTACACCGGGCAGCACGATAACTATGGGCGCACCTTGCAGACCAGCACCATGGCGGTTGCCGATGAGATTGCCGGTGCTGCCGAATTGGTGATGAACAAAACGGATCGCGTGCCGCTGGCGCTGGTGCGGGGCTACCCCTATCAGCGAGCCGAGGGGAGTGTCCAACCGTTACTGCGAAACCCACGGTTTGACCTGTTTCGTTGAGCGTAGCGAGCTAACGGATAGATAGAGCCATGATAAGCAACAATCGGGTGCATCAGTGTTCGAGTGACGGGTTGGGGCGTTTGATGCGCGAACGGCGTTCGGTACGGGCATTTTTGCCACGCCCAGTGCCACCAGAGTATCTGCGTGATATGCTCGATGCTGCGCGGTGGGCACCGTCGCCGCATGGTCGCCAGCCGTGGCGGTTTGCAGTCGTGACGCAACCCGCCAACCGCGCGAAGGTGGCAGACGCGATGGGCAACGAGTGGCAACGCCAGCTTGCCCTTGATGGGCAGGAGGACAACATTATCCAGACCCGCCTCACAAAGTCCCACCAGCGCATCAAGAGTGCCCCGGCGATCATCATCCCCTGCCTGTATCTGACGGAACTTGACCAGTACCCTGACGATGAACGCCAGCAAGCCGAAACCACTATGGCCGTGCAGAGCCTTGGGTGTGCTGTCCAGAATATGCTGCTGGTGGCGTACAGCCTCGGGCTAGATACGGGCTGGATGTGTGCGCCGCTGTTCTGCCCAGACACCGTGCGTGCCGCGCTTGACCTTGCGCCTGAGCTAACCCCGCACGCCCTGATCACGGTGGGCTATGCTGCCCGCGACCCGCAACGCCGCCCCCGCCGCCCCCTTGACGAGTTGATTGTGTTTGACGATGGCGCATAGCGGGCTGATACTGCAACGTAGTGCTGCCACCGCGCCCCGCGTGGCAGTGCTCGCTGGCGGCATTGGTGCGGCGCGGTTCCTCGAAGGGTTGGTACAGGTGGTGCCGCCCGAACAGATCACGGTGATTGTCAATACGGGCGACGACTTCACGTTGCACGGGTTGCACATTTCCCCCGACCTTGATATTGTCACCTGCACCCTCGCAGGTGTCATCAACCCGCAGCAGGGGTGGGGCATTGCCGACGATACGTATGCTGCGTTGGCGTGGCTGGGGCGGCTCGGTGGACCGACGTGGTTTAACCTTGGCGACCGCGACCTTGCCTTGCACATTCGCCGCACCGCCCTGCTCCGTGCGGGCACCGCGCTGCACACCATCGCCGACGAGTTTCGGCGGGCGTTGGGCGTTGTGCCGACGATTGTGCCGATGTGCAACGAACCCGTGCCGACCTACATTGACACGACGGCGGGTGCGTTTCATTTTGAAGAATATCTCGTGCAACGCAAAGCCCGCGACACGATCACGGGGGTACGCTTTGTTGGCGTAGAGCAGGCACAGCCCGCGCCCGGTGTGCTCGATGCGCTGGCGAACGCCGATGTGGTGCTGGTAGCACCCAGCAACCCAGTCGTTAGCATCGGTCCGATCCTTGCGGTGCCGGGGGTGCGGGCAACCCTGCAAGCCCGCACACGCCCGGTTATTGCTATCAGCCCGATTGTCGGCGGGGTGGCGATCAAGGGACCGGCGGTGCCGCTCTTGCAGGCGACAGGTACCGAGGTGTCGCCAGTAGGCGTAGCGCGGCTCTACCACGATTTTCTGGATGTGCTGGTGATAGACCAGCAGGATGCCGACCTCCGAGCCAGCGTCGCCACCACCGGGGTGCAGGCGGTTGTCACCGATACCATCATGCGCGGGCTGAGCGAAAAGATTGCCCTTGCCCAGACTGCTCTGGCTGCACAGGAGCTGTGCCCATGAAGGTGCTCGCCACCCACGCCCTCGTACCGCTGAAGCCGTTGCGCTATGCAAAGAGCCGCCTGTGCCCCGCGCTGGACACGGCGGCACGCGAGCAACTGGTACAGGACATGTGCGAACGGGTGCTGGCAACCTTGCAGCAGGTGCCCCAGTTGGCGTGTGTCTGGTTGGTCAGCAGCGAACCACGCGCCCCCTATCTTGCGGCAAAGTATGGCGCACGGCACCTGCCTGACGACGTGGGAACGCTCAACGGGGCATTGCAGGCAGGTATCACCGCCGTGGCGCGGGCGGGGGGCGCGGCGGTGGTCATATTGCCCGCCGATGTGCCGCTGGCTACGCCTGCCGACATTCATACCCTCCTCGATTTGCTCCTAGCGGCACCGCAACGGCTGGTCATTGCCCCCGGTCACGACCTCGACGGCACCAACGCGCTGGCATTCGGGTTGCCGTTGCCGTTTGCCTTGCAGTATGGTAGCGCGAGTTTTCAGGCGCATACGGCGGCGGCACGGGCGCACGGCTGGAGCGTGCAGGTTGTGACGAGCACGACGCTAGCACTGGATATTGACACCCCGGCTGATCTGGAACAGGCGCAACGCCTAGCCCAGCAGCATGCAACAGGACATACTGAGCGACACGAGCAGCACGAGCAGCACGAGCAGTGCGAGCAGTACGAGCAGTACGAAAGGAGTACGAGCGATGGCAACTATTGGTTACGCTGCGGCACTTGAACAGTTTCACCCCACCGAGCTACTTGACTACTGCCAATTGGCAGAACAGTACGGCTTCTACGGCGTGATGGCTGCTGACCACTTCCAACCGTGGGTACCCCAGCAGGGGCACAGTGCCTATGTTTACTCGTGGATGGGTGCGCTGGGCAGCACTACTGGGCATTCGTTCGGTCCCGGCGTGACCTGCCCCAGCTTTCGCTACCACCCATCTGTGATCGCGCAGGCAGCCGCGACGCTGGCGGCGATGTATCCGGGGCGGTTCTGGCTGGGTCTGGGTAGCGGCGAAGCCCTGAACGAACACGTAGCGGCTGGGTATTGGCCAGAACCGTTGCAGCGTATGGAGATGATGATCGAAGCCACCGAGATGATGCAGCGGCTCTTCACGGGCGAGAAGGTGCGCTACCGGGGCAAGCATTTCACGATGGAAGCGGTGAAGATGTATACGCTCCCCGCCGAGCCGCCGCCGATTTACATCGGGGCAGTCGGACCGCAGACTGTGCGCTGGTGTGGGCGTGCCTGCGACGGGCTGATCACGCCGGGGGCGGCGCACGAGAAACTGAAGCGGGTGCTCGATACCTTTGAGGCAGGCGCACGCGAGGCGGGCAAGGATGTCACGACGATGCCCAAATTGCTGCAAGTGCATCTTTCGTGGGCTGATACGTATGAAGAAGCCCTCGCAAATGCGTTTACCGAATGGCCCAACGGTGGCATGAAGTTCCCCAAGCAAGACATTCGCTCGCCCGATGATTTCGCCGCAATGGCAAAACTGGTACGCACGGAGGATTTTGCCGGGCGGATGGTCATTTCTCCCCATCTTGATGAACATCGTGAGAGTTTGCAGGGTTTTCTCGACCTTGGGTTCGACGAAATCCACATTCATAATGTCGGGCGCAATCAGCGTGAGTTTTTGCAGGCATTTGGTGAACACGTCCTGCCCAATCTGCGGGGTGTCGCGGTGCGGAGTGCTGCTGTGTAGGCAACTTGCTGGCAGAGATAGGGTATACTGATGGGCAACAGGCTACCTGCACGGTATGCGGGTAGCCTGCGTTCATTGTAGACCTGCTAGCAAGGAGAGTGCAGAGTGAGCACGGTAATTACGGCCCGGATGCGGGCGTTCCTCGATGCGCCACGTCTGGCGGTGTTGTCCACCGTTGACGAAGACGGTAGCCCCCACTTGGCGGTTCTCTGGTACGAATTGCAGCGTGACTCGACGCTGTTGATGAACGGACGCTCCGACCACCAGCGCGTGATTAACCTCCAGCGCGACCCGCGTGCTGCCCTGACCGTGAGTACCGGGGATCGCTACATGGCGATCTATGGTACCGTGACGCTGATTGATGACCAAGCAACCGCCCACCGCGACTTTGCCACCCTCGCGCGTCGCTACCATGGTGCCGACGATGCCGCCACCATGGCAGCCGAAGTGAAAGACGAGAGCCGGGTAACTATTCGGATGCAGATTGAACGTGTAGATGAAGTGCGCTTTGAAGATGTGGATGATTGAGAAAGTCACCTGTGAAGCCGTTTATGAGAACAGAATACCCTGTTGGGGGGTAGCAAGAACGGCGAGCCTAGTATGCGGATTGTAATAATTGTGGTGGTCTTGCTGCTGGTTGCGGGTGGGGCTGCGCTTGCAGGCGCAGCGTACCTTAGCCCCGCAAACATGGCTGTAGCACACGAGCAGGTACTTGGTCTGGTGAATGGGGGCATTGCGTCGCAAGAGCAAAGTTCGAACATTGTGCCGTGTTTCTACAACGACGGCACCGCCGCCCGTGTGACGACCCGTAGCGTGCGCTTTCGTAACAATGCGGAGATCACGACCATCTTCAGCGAACCGCTTGAAGATAGCTCCCCCGACTGCTAACCGGGTACGACTGGATACGACTGGCTATGTCGCGTAGCCGGTAGCACTGCAAAAGTGTGCTACCGGCTCTTTGGTCTGCCTGACAGGTGGGTGTCTGCTTGACAGGTGGGGCAACCTCTCGGTAAAATGAACGTGTTCACAAATTGAACGTGTTCATTTTGTCAGGAGGAAACCCAATGCACGCAACCACCACACCAACTGCTGATGTGACCGTGACCTTCAACGTGGGCGATAGCACCCACACAGGCACAGCGGCACGCGGTCAGATCGTGCATCAGGCGATGGAGCGTCTGTTGCCGCGTGCCGTGCTGCACGCCCACCATGTGCGGGTGTTTGCCAACGATGGCACGCTGATCTACCCCGACATGTTTCTCGGTGAAATTGCCGACCATTACGGTGAAGCGGTGTTTACCGTTGAAGCACGCCCCTTGCGCGACACACCCGCACCGTGGACAAACTACGGTTTCGACCACCTTGCCCTTGCCGTGACCGACCGCACCGCCGCCCGCGACTTCTTCGCGCACGGGCTACGCATGACGATTGTGCGCGACGATAGCCACCTGACGGTTGTCACAACGGGGAACACCGCGCTGTTCCTCTTCGATGCAGACCCCGATGCACCACTGTCGGATGGTATCCCGTCGCGCATTCACCATATCGGCTTCGTCGTGGATAACCTCGAAGCCGCCTTTGCCCACCTGAAACAGACCTTTCCGGCGTTTGGCTCAGACTTTACATTGCTCGAACGCGAAGAACGGCTGTCGCTGTATGGCACGATCACGCTTGGCGACATACGCTTTCTGATCCAACTCAGCGAAGTGAAGCCCGCCTATCGTGGCTTTCGCAATGGGACACCCTTTGCAGATGTGATGTACGACTATGCCGCCCGCGACTATGGCGTGCGGCTTGGCTAGCAACCATATTTAACACGTAGGAGGAGAATGCTATGGGCATAGTACACGCTGACGATGGCACGCGCATTGCCTATCGGCAACAGGGCAACGGGAACGAAAAGGTTGTGCTCATCCACGGCTTCAACTGTAGCGGACACAACTTCGACTGGATTACCCCCTACTTCAACCCGCAGCAGTACACGCTCGTGATCCCCGACCTGCGCGGATCGGGCGAGTCGGGCAAGCCGGAAACGGGGTACACGATTGAGCGTTTCGCCCGCGACACGCTCGCCGTCATTGATAACTTCGGCTGGGAGCAGGGAACGTATAGTGTGGTGGGGCACAGCACGGGCGCGGCTATCGCGCAATGGATGGCTGCCGAACCGGGCTATGCGTTCAAGGCACTGGTACTGGCAGGACCTGTCCCCGCGACAGGCGTGCCGATGCCGCCAGAGGGCAAGGCGATGTTTACCGCCGCCGCCGAGTCCAGTGAAGGCAAGGCGACGGTCTGGCAGGCGGGGTGGAGCACGCCGCTTGCGCCTGACCTGCTGGATCGCCTCGTCACTGACTCGCTGACGTGGCGGCGTGAAGCCGTGCTCGAAACGTTCCAAGCGTGGAGCAACGCCAACTTCCCAGAGCGGTTGCCCGCGATCAGCGCACCCACGCTTGTGATTGGCGCAGAGCACGAGCCGTTTCTGAACGCTGCGTTCTTGCACGAGAAGGTGGTCAGCCAGATCGCAGGCGCACAGTACGTTGAGGTACCGGGGAGTAGCCACTACATGCACATCGAGCAGGCGGCGTATACGGCAGGCATTATCGCTACCTACATTGCCACTCGCACCCCATAACCCACACCCCCGAACAACAACTGGTCGCGCAGGCACGAGCCGGGGCACGTCCCCGGCTTGGGTATTGTGGGTGCGTGTTGCTATGCTCTGGGTCGTTTTATCACGCAGATTGCCCGCGTAGTGTATCCGGTGCAGTGTATTTGGTCATTCGGTGCGGTACATCCGTGCAATTCGTCGCCCGTATCCCGTTCATGCATGCAGGTACTAGTCTGGCTGAACACTCGTAATCGGCGCGACAGCCAGAGCGCACCGAGACCGAGCGAAAGGACATGCTATGCGACCCATTGCCGTGCGACCCATCGCCACGCGACCCATTGCCGTGCGACCCATATGGATAACAGGGCTGTTGCTGGCTCTGGTGGTACTCGCGAGCACCAATGCCGCCTATGCAGCGACGGGTACGGTGGTGCCTGCTGTGGGCACGCCGCGCACACTATTTACCTTCACGGCGGGCGGGTTTGGGGCAGGTGAGCGCGTCGTGTTTTGGGTGAACACCCCCGACGGGCGCGTGATCGGCAATGCCGAAGACTACGTGACTGGGGCAACCCGCAACGGTACTGCCACATGGGTGTGGCGTGCCCCGGTGAATGCCCGCAACGGCGAGCACACCATGGTCGCGCAGGGGCGCACCACGGGCACAACGGCGACGATTTCCTTCACGGTGACGGGCGGGCAACCCGTTGCGCCGCCGTCGGGGGCGGCGGGTGCGCCACAGGTGTCGCCCACGAGCGGGGTGCCGGGGACACTGTTTACGTTCAGCGCACGCGGCTTTGTGGACAGTGAAACCATTACCTTCTGGCTCAACGCCCCCGACGGTACGGTCGTCACCGACACAACCTACACAGGGCGTGCCAGTGCCGGGCAAGCGGCGTGGACGTGGCAGTCGTCGTTGAATACGCTGCCCGGCGCGTGGCAAATGGTTGTGCGCGGCGATAGGAGCGGCGCACAAGTAGTCATCCCCTTTACCGTTGAGTGAGGCACCCACCGCGTAACGCAGCCACCACGTAACGCAGCCGCCGTGACTATACAGTACAGGTCACTTACTCGACCGACTCGCCGACTTGCAGCGGGATGACCGTCGTCTGTACGGCGAACTCTTGACACGCCGCTTCGAGTGCTTGCGGTGTGCCAGTGAGTAACGGGAACGTGCCCCAGTGACAACCGATAGCGTATGGTGCGCCGATCAGTTTGAGGGCATACGCTGCTTGGCGCGGTCCCATCGTGAAGTGGTCGCCAATCGGCAGGATCGCAAGGTCGGGCTTGTACAGGTCGCGCACGATCTGCATGTCCATCGTCACGGCGGTGTCGCCCGCGCAGTAGACCGTGAGACCGCTGGAGAAGCGCAACACATATCCAACAGGACTACCGAGTGCTACGCCGTCGGGCATGGTGCTGCTGTGGTGAGCCGTGACCATCGTCGCCTCAATGTCAGCAACCTTGATGGTGCCGCCCGTGTTGAAGCCCACAATGCGGTCTTCACTAATGCCCTGTTGCTGCAACCACCCCACGAGGTCAAACTGACATACTACGTGTGCGTTGTTGTCGCTGGTCAGGGCGGTAATGTCGCCGACGTGATCGGCATGACCGTGTGTGATGAAAATGGCGGCAAGGTTGTTCCGTGCCTGTGCCTTCATCGCTTCGGGGGTGACGGGGTTCGTGTCCACCCATGCGTCGAGGAGTACCCCCACACCTTCGGGCGTGACCACATGGAATGTGGCGTGCCCAAGCCATGTAAACCGTACTTGCTTGCCAAGCGTTGCCATAGACTGTTCTCCTTTCTGCTACTACCAATAGGTACCTCAAACCAAAACTGCGAACGGGATGCAGCCGGGCGGATGGAGCCGGGGTTGTCCGTACTGTCGGCGTAGCTCCGGTGTGCGAGCCACCCCGTGCCGAATCGTTACGTGGTCGGTGCTTGATAGTTACAACATCCTGTACTTGCATTATACCTACTATCGCCACCTGTGCCCGTGCCATCGCCACCTGTGCCCGTGCCATCGCCACCTGTGCCCGTGCCATTTGTCAGAGGTATGCCTGATCTGCTACAATCGGCGCGGCAGCGGTGCAGGTGCGCTGTTGCCATCGAGACTGGACGAAACAGGAACAGTATGCCGGAAATACGTACATCTGCCACGCCACGCACGGAGGCACCGCACGTCAGCGATGATGTGACCCATGTGGACAGCTACCCCTTCACGGTCACAGTCGTGATGCCTGCCTACAATGAGGAGGCGAGTGTTGCGAGCACGGTCACTGCGGTGCGGGGCTATCTCCCCGATGCGGAAATCATTGTTGTAGACGACCATTCTGCCGATGACACCGCCGGAGCCGCCGCAGGTGCGGGCGCACAGGTGATCCGGCGGGCGATGAACCGGGGCAATGGTGCTGCTGTGAAGACAGGCATCCGGGCTGCAACCGGCGAGGTGGTGCTGCTGATGGATGCCGATGGGCAGATGGACCCGTGTTATATCCCGTTGCTCCTCGGCACCATGGCAGAGGGCTACGACATGGTGGTGGGCACCCGCACGGGCGACACGCAGGGCGATACCGCTATCCGGCGTGGGGGCAACCGTGCGCTCGACGCGCTCGGCAGTTATCTCGTCGAGGTGCCCGTCCGCGACCTCACTAGTGGCTACCGTGCCATGCGCCGCGAGGTAATCATGGAGTTTGTCCACCTGCTGCCCAACCGCTATTCGTACCCCACCACCAGTACGCTGGCGTTGTTGCAGGGTGGCTACACGGTGGCGTTTGTGCCGATTGTTAGCCGCCAGCGTACCAGTGGCAGCAGTGGGCAGAAGCTCCTGAAGAACGGCATTAAGTTCGGGCTGATTATCCTACGGATGATCTCGCTGTTTGCACCGTTGCGGGTCTACTTCCCGGTGGCGGTAGGGCTGTTTCTGTTGGGGGTGCTGTCGTTTCTGGTCAGCTACTTTATCACCGGACCGAGTCGCCTCTTCATCCCCAACTCGGCGGTCATCTTCTTCGTCGGGAGCGTGATCATTTTCCTGTTTGGCTTGCTCGCGGAACAGATTTCGGCGTTGCGCCGCCGCCGCCCCGACTAGCGCGGTCAGCTACTTTCCTGCAAGATCGCGCGGAGCAACCCGCTCCGGCGCACCAACCCCACCAGCGCGTCTGCCTGATTGACCACCGGTAGGTATTCTTGGGCTTCAGCTAGCATAGACTGCACCGCTTCTTGCAAGGTGTTGTCGGTGGTGAGGAGCGTACCGTGGGGTTGGGCAACATCTGCCACGGTCAGCCCGCGCAAGGCATCGTTGTGTTGGGGCACACTGCGCGTGATCAGCATGTCGAGGATGAGCGGGCGGGCTGCTGCGGGCACGGTCGCCAGTAGTTGGGTGTCGCTGACCGTCCCCGTGACGGTGCCGCGGCTATCAAGGGCTATGAGGTACGGCGGTGCTGTGCGGAGCAACGTGGGCAACGCATCTACCAACGCGCTGGTGGCGGCGGCTTGGGGCACCATCGTTTGCATTAGCACACGCACGCGGGTTTCACCGTCGGCGGCTTCGACACCGGGGGTGGAGTCGGGGGTCGCTAGCACCTGCTGCAACACATCATCGGCATAGACTAGCCCCACAACGTGCCCATCGCGGTTTGTGACCGGCATCGCCTCATAGTCCCATTCGATCATCTTGCGGAGCGTTTCGATCAACGGGGCACTCGCGGTGGTGCTGCGCGGCTCGCTGTTGAAGATAGCACGGATAGGTTTGTTCGCCACGACGCTGAGGTACTGCTTGCTTTCGTCGTGGGTGAGTGACCGCAGCACCCGATAGGGTAACGCCACGCCCGCGCGGGCAAGGTCGTCCGGGGTGACAATGCCCTGCAAGACGTTCTGGTCGTTGACAATGGGCACAACCGGCTGGTCGTATGCCAGCATCACAATCAGGGCTTCGCCCACGAGCGCATCGGCGTGGAGCACATACGGCTCGCCGCGCATACAGCGTGCTACCTCTACGCCACCTGCCAGTGCCCCCTGCGTCCGCAGCAACGCATGGTAGATTTCAATCGGCTCGACGGTGATCAGGGCACGGGGGGCGAGTTCTTGGATTTCGGGCAGCACCCGCTGAATACGGTCGGCGGGGTCTACCCATTCGATGATGAGCGGCGCACTGTCGCCGGGCGCGACAGTGGCGGCGACAACACGCCGCGCTGGACCAAAGCCAGTGACACCGCGCAGCACGGTTGCCCCTGATGCCCCCTCGCGGCGCAGATGCTCCAGAATGGCGACAAACAACGGTTGCGTCGCGCTACGGTCGTCTTCGCGCACGTACACGCGCGCCCGTTGCACCAGATCATGTGTCATGCTTTCTTCCCCAAAAAGCGTGCTGCTAGCCCCGGCAAGCGGCGCAACGCGCCCCGGCGTACCGTCGTGGGCGGCAGCGACTGTAAGAACTTCTGTCCATAATTCTTTACCACCAGCCGTTTGTCGAGCACGACAACCAGCCCATGGTCGGTACGGCTACGGATGAGCCGCCCGAAGCCCTGCTTGAAACGTAGGATACTCTGCGGCACCGAATACTCCCCAAACGGGTCGCTAAACTGTTCGCTCCGTGCCGCGACAATCGGGTCGCCGGGCACACTGAAGGGGAGCTTGACGATGACGAGCGCAGACAGCGCATCGCCCACGATGTCCACCCCTTCCCAGAAGCTACTGGTACCCAGTAGTACGGTGCGGTTCCACTCTTTGAAGCGTTCAAGGAGCGACCGCCGCGAGCCGTCAATGCCTTGTCCTAGCACCACAATTTCGTGCTCTTCGAGCGGCTCTTGAATGCTCTGGTAGGTCTGGCGTAGGGCACTGGTGGCGGTGAATAATACCAGCATGCGCCCTTCGGTAGCAATCGCTAGGTCAATGATCGCCTGCTCGACTGCGCCTTGGTAGCCGTGCTGGTTGGGGGCGGGGATGTCGTCGGGGATGTAGAGCAACGCCTGCTGCTCATAGTCGAACGGCGAGTCGAGTTGCAGTTCGAGCGGCTCGACTAGCCCCAACCTTTGCTTGACATAACCGAACTGCTCGTCTACGGACAGCGTAGCTGAGGTGAGGATGCTGGTTTCTTTTTCGCCGAACAGTTGCGTTTGCAACAGTTCGTCTACTGCCAGTGGTGCCGACCGTAGGCTAAGCGTGTTTCGCATCTGGTCAATGCTGAGCCAACAGATGAGGTCGTCGTCGCCGTGCAGCATGTGCCCAGTCTGCACCCGAATGTCGGTACATTCGCGTCGCAGGGTCTCTACGCGCAGGCGCAGTTCTTCATACTCTGGGATACCAGCATCTTCGAGATCGAACACGAAACTTTCGAACTTGCCGATGGCATCGCCGATTTCGTTCAACAGCAGTTCGAGGTTTTCCCACGCCTGCGTCGTGGCATTCCATAGGGGGCGTTTCCGCAGGGCGGGGGTTAGGCGAATGCGCGGGTCGTAGCCGTTGTTGGTCTCCATCACGCCATCGGCAAAGGTGTGGAGCGACTGGAAGAACGCGGTGCTGGCAATGCGTGCCCGTTCGATGGCACCGACAGCAGGCTGGATGATCTGCTGGGCGCGTTCGCGGTTGTCGTCGGTATCGGCGGGGGTATCGCGCAAATAGCGTGGGTATTCGGAGAAGAAGCCGCTGACGCTCTGCACGCCGCTGGTGTTGTACAGGTTGTCGAGGAGTTGGATTAGGGCACCCTGATCAACGGCGAAACCAAACTGGTCAGTGGCAACCTCTTCGAGATTGTGGGCTTCGTCAATGATGACGTGGGCGTATTCGGGGAGGACATTGGATTGGGCGGCGATGTCTGCGAGCAGGAGCGCGTGGTTAACCACCACCAGATGGGCGGCATCGGCTTTGCGGCGGGCGCGGTAGAAGTAACATTCGCTGCGGCATTCGCTCCCGGCACAGGTATCGGGCGTAGATTCGAGCCGTCGCCACGCGGCAAGCTCGTTGTCGAGCAGCAGCAGTTCGCTACGGTCGCCCGTGGTGGTGGTAGCGAGCCACAGCCGCACCTTGAGCAGGGCGCGGGCTTCGTGCGGTTGCAGGTTTTCTTCGCGCAGCATGGTGCGGTAGCGTTTGAGGCAGAGGTAGTTACTGCGCCCCTTCAGCAGGGCGGCTTTTAGTGGGGATGCCTCGTCATCTGTGCTCTGCACACCCTCGCGGATGCGTTCCTGTGTCAGCATGCGCCGCACATCGGGGATGTCTTTGGTGAAGAGTTGGTCTTGCAGGTTGATTGTATTCGTTGAGATGACAACCCGCTCGCCGCGCTGCACGGCAAACAGTGCCGCCGGGATCAGGTACGCCATGCTCTTGCCGGTGCCGGTGCCTGCCTCTACCAGTAGTGTTTCGCCTGTGTTAAATGCCTCGGTGACTTGCTGCGCCATGCGGGCTTGCTGCTCGCGGTACTCGTAGCGTGGAAACTGCTGTGCCAGCAAGCCATCTGGGGCGAAGTAGGCAGTAATGCGCTCTGGGTCAAGCGGGTGAGTATTGCCCGTTGGTCGCAGGCTTTCATACTGGTTGGGCGTAACGTGGCGGCGCGGCAGCCCATCGTCGTCACCGCTTTGCAGGCGGCGTGCCATTTCGAGGCGTGCCTTTTGCTCACTGCCCTTCTTGTCCCACACGCGGCGGGCACGCGACTGTAAGATGGTGCCAAACAGCACACTGGATGACATGCCCGTCTGTTCCATCAGCTTGCTGACTTCGGTCAGTTCGCGCAAGTCCATGTTTTCGAGCCGCCGTACCAACTGCAAGAACACCTGCCGCGATACGTCGGCATCTTGCAGGGCGCGGTGGTCGTCGGGGTGGGTGATATGCAGGTAATCGGCAAGCGCACTGAGGGCATAGACCGAAGCCTGCGGAAGCAGCAGCGTGGCGAGGTCGAAGGTGTCGTACACAGGCTGGTTGATCGTCAAGCCCTGTGCCCGCAGCATGCCAATGTCGAAGCCCACAGAATGCCCGACCAGCGCGTGGTTGCTGAGGAAGGTGGCAAAGGCTTGCCCCACCTCGCGGAAGCGCGGCGCATCCTGAAGCATCTCCGGCGTGATCCCGGTGAGGCGCGTAATCTTGAGCGGCACGCTACGGCGCGGGCGCACAAGCTGGCTGAAGGTGTCGAGCACCTCGTCGCCGCGAAACTTGACCGCCGCAATTTCAATGATCTCATCGGTACCGGGCTGGGTGCCGGTCATCTCGGTATCGAGCGCAACGCAGATTTCATCCATACGTCAAGTCTTCAAGTCTTCGTACACATTCTTGAACACAGGTGCAGATATTACTGCTATTATACGACACCTGAGCGATTCGTGGCACACGCCTGCACGTCACGAGAGCCACATGGTATAATAACGCTCAGATGTACCAGCGGTACACCCGGATAGACTGCTCTCTGAAATACCATAACAGGAAAACTCTATGCCCTACAATGCGTGGTTTGTAGCCGAAGACAACCCCAGTGAAACCTACCCCCTGACTGATGTGGTGTACTACAGCCAGAATGGTGGCTTGCTGGAGGTGCAACACGACATGGATGCCCTGCGCCAGCGTAGTGGTAGCGAATGGAAAGCCCTCTTTGAACAACGCTGGATGCGTACAACGTGGCCCTATGGTTCTGGGGTGTGGGGCAAGAAGGAATGGGTGTGCCCTATTGTCGAGAATGACAACGTGGTGTCTATGTTCGAGGGCGGCTCGAACCTGTTCTGGGCAGAGCGGCTCGGTAAGGAAATCGGCGTAGAAGACCTGTGGATCAAGCTGTGCGGCAATAGCCACACTGGGTCGTTTAAAGACCTCGGTATGACTGTGCTGGTGTCGGTTGTCAAGCAGATGATACAGGAGGGCAAGCCGATCCGGGCGGTGGCGTGCGCGAGCACGGGCGACACCTCGGCGGCACTCGCGGCATATGGCGCGGCGGCGGGCATCCCGACGATTGTGTTTTTGCCCAAGGGCAAAATTAGTACCGCCCAACTGGTACAGCCCATCGCACACGGTGCGCTGGTGCTGTCGCTCGATACTGATTTCGATGGCTGTATGCAGATTGTGCGGCAGGTTGCTGCCGACGAGGGTATCTACCTCGCCAATTCGCTGAACTCACTCCGGATTGAGGGGCAGAAAACGGTTGGTATCGAGATTGTGCAGCAGTTCGACTGGCAGGTGCCGGACTGGATGATTATCCCCGGTGGCAACCTCGGCAACACGGCGGCACTGGGGAAAGGTCTCCAGATGATGTATGACCTCGGCTTGATAAACCGCCTGCCGCGCATTGTGTGTGCACAGGCAGAGCACGCCAACCCGCTCTACCGTTATTACCAGACGGGGTATGAGCATTTCGCGCCGATCCGGGCTACTACCACGGCGGCAAGCGCGATCCAGATTGGCAACCCGGTCAGTGTCCACCGTGCTGTGCGGATGCTCAAAGCGTTTGATGGGATTGTTGAGCAGGCGAGTGAGCAGGAGCTTGCCGATGCTGCCGCCCGTGCCGACCGCACCGGGGTGTATACCTGCCCGCACACGGGGGTTGCCCTTGCGGCGGCTTCCAAGCTGGTCAAGCGCGGTGTCATCCAGCCGCACGAACGGGTAGTGGTCATTTCGACAGCGCACGGACTGAAGTTTAGCAACTTCAAGGTGAAGTACCACGATGGCGTGCTTGAGCATGTGGTCAGCCAACACGCCAACCCCCCGGTGGAAGTCGAAGCGAATATGGACGCGGTGCGGCGGGCAATTGATACGCGCCTCGAAGCAATGCAGCAAGCGATGCCTGCTTGAGTGATGCGCGTATGGTTTTGACTGGCTATGCCCATTGTGTCGCAGGCACGCTCACGCCTGCCCACATTATAGACCCGCACGTTGCCGCTAGCGGCGACCCAGCAGACCTTGCGGCGCACTGTTTGCAGCACGTCGCCCCCGACCTGACGGCGCGGGTTGCGCCCGGTGATGTGCTGGTGCTCGGCGGCGCACTCGTGAGCGATGATGTCCCGCCTGACCTGCACGAGGCGGCGGTACTGGCGTTGCAGGCAGCCGGCTTCGCCGCAGTGGTCTGTACGCGTGCCGATGCCGCGATGCTGGCAGTGGCTGGCGTGTTTGGTTTGCCCATTGTTGCCGCCGAGCCTGCGCATGCGAAGATCGAGACGGGGGCATTGTTGCGGCTGGACTTGGCACGCGGCACGCTGGAGAACCAGACGCAGGGCACGCTCTGGCAGTTTGCGCCGTGCGCGGCGGACGTGCTGGCGGCGACGCAGCGGGCGGTGCTGCTCACGCGCATGCGCCGCGTCGTCGAGGATGAGGGGTATGGGGAGTGATTGTGCCGGGCAATAACTAGTACAATGACACACCAACCACCATTTGATAAGAATACTCTTTGGGGTGTTTGTGAGGTTCTTGGTGATACACAGCAAGGGCTTACAGGTTCAGAGATAGGAA
>CAZNQP010000009.1:39499-53794 GCA_964575355.1 uncultured Chloroflexaceae bacterium | reverse complement strand
GTTTGTGAGGTTCTTGGTGATACACAGCAAGGGCTTACAGGTTCAGAGATAGGAAGATTACTGAAGCAGTGTAGTATTGGTGACTCGTCCATTTCCACAAAACGTGATCGTCTTTTCGACGCACTATCAGCAGGTCAAAAACAAGATCAATCTGCAAACTGTGTTATAAACTTTATCCAGACAGCCATGGAACCAGTCCGTTTCTCCGAGCAACATGAGAAGTTTGAATATTTAAGGGGGAGACTTAATAAGGTTTTACCGTATGTTTCGCTTATTCTTGATGGGAATGGCGAACTTCAACATGTAGAAGCGGCAAAAGGGTTTTTCGCTGCACAGCAACGGGCTGGAAGGCTAGAGCGAAAATTACGGGAGCGTGGTGTTCACGGTGATGTGTTGAAGTTCTGTAAAGCAGAATTGCTGCAAGATAACTACTTTCATGCTGTTTTCGAGGCGACTAAAAGTATTGCAGACAAGATACGAGACTTGTCTGGTCTTGAGAACGATGGTGCAGAACTTGTAGATAAGGCTTTTGGTATGGGTACGACGGGTATACCTCGATTGGCTTTCAATTCATTACAGACCGAAACGGAAAAGAGTGAGCATAAGGGCTTAATGAACTTACTCAAAGGGTTATTTGGGACTGTTCGTAACACAACGGCGCACGCCCCCAAAATCAAGTGGAAGATTGATGAACAGGATGCACTAGACATATTGTCGTTCGCCTCACTGTTACATAGACGATTACACTGTTACATAGACGATTAGATGATGCTAGACGGTTGGATGATGCTGTTCGAACACGATAGCCAATATTACAACGGGATAGCCATATCGCGGCACAGTTAGTCCCGGTGCGGGTGGTAGAATACCAAACGTCATGACAAATGTACCCATACTATCGCTCTTCAGTGGCTGTGGCGGGCTTGATCTCGGCTTCGAGCAAGCAGGCTTCCATATCGCGTGGGCAAACGAATATGACCGCGTGATTGCGCCGACCTATCGGCGGAACTTCCCCGACACGCCACTCGACACCCGCAGCATTGCCACCATCCCATCTGATGATATACCACCAGCCGTGGGTATTGTCGGCGGACCGCCCTGCCAGAGTTGGTCAGAGGCAGGAGCGAAACGCGGCATCAATGACCCTCGTGGGCAATTGTTTCTCGAATACATTCGGGTGCTCCGCGACAAACAACCGCTGTTCTTCTTGGCAGAGAATGTATCGGGTCTGCTTGCAACCCGCAATCAATCCGCCTTGCAGCGTATACTGGCGGCGTTCGAGGACATCGGGTATACCATCAGGTATCGTCTGCTCAACGCCCGCCACTATGGGGTACCGCAAGACCGGGAGCGTGTGATTATCGTGGGCTACCACCAGCAAACGGGCAAGCATTGCACCTTCCCGCCGCGTGACACCACCCCCCTGTCGTTGCGGGATGTCCTGCCTGACCTGCATACGACGGCGTGCCCGGCTCGTGAGAAGAACCACGCCAACCCACCGGCTCTGCTGGCTGTGCCCAACCACGAGTATGCGATAGGCGGCTTTTCGCCCATCTACATGTCGCGCAACCGTGTGCGGAGTTGGCACGAACCCTCGTTTACCATCCAAGCCGGGGCACGCCATATACCGTTGCACCCGCAAGCCCCCAAAATGCAGCACGTTGGCAAAGACCAGTTTCGCTTTGTGCCCGGTAGTGAGCACCTCTATCGCCGTCTGTCAGTGCGCGAGTGTGCCCGCATACAAACCTTCCCCGACACCTTTGTTTTCGACTACCAGCGCGTCGGCGATGGCTACAAGATGGTGGGCAATGCCGTGCCTGTTGCATTCGCTCGCCGCATTGCACAGGCAATCATGCACGATCTGTTTGCTGCCCCGGTTGCACTGCCCGCCACGCACCAGCCTGCACTGGCACAACCGAGTCTGCTATGACCCTCTCCAACAAAGCCTTCAAAAAGCTGATCGTCACCGATACACTCGCCGCGCCGCCGCACGCAGCCCTCTGCCCGCACGCCGAAGAATGCGGCGGCTGTGCCTTCCAGCACCGTGCCTACCCCGCGCAAGTCGCAGTCAAAACCAATGCCCTGCGCCACCTGTGGCAACAGCTTGTGCCCGACTACGTGCCCGCCGAGGTGGTAGACACATTGTCGGTTGTGCCGTCGCCCGACCCGCTGCACTATCGCACCCGTATGGACTACGTAGCGACCAAGCAACGGTTTGGGCTACGCCGCGCCGGACGTTTCAACTACATCGTCGAGTTAACCACCTGCCACCTGATCCCACCGGCGGCGTTCGCGGCGGCGTACACGGTATGGCAAGCCAGCCAGCAGTGGGGCATGCCCGACTACAACATCCGAACGCACGAGGGCTTTCTGCGCTACATTGTGGTGCGGCGTAGCCCTACCGACGCACTGTTGCTCGCGGCGGTCACGAGCGACGACGCAAGTGCTGCGCCGCTCATGCCGCGCATGGCAGAGCTTGCCCTAGCACAACCCGGTGTGCAGGGCTTTCACTGGCTGATCAACGCTACCCGCACCGACCTGTCGTTTGGGGAGCCGCGCCAGCACTGGGGGGCAGCACTGCTGCCCATGCCTGTTGGTGATGTAACGCTGCACATTGGACCCAACACCTTTTTCCAGAACAATGTGCATCTGCTGCTACCCCTGCTCGATGCGGTGAAAGATGCCGTGCTTGACCAGCCTACGCCGCCGCAGCGGGTCGCCGACCTGTACGCAGGCGTGGGCGCGATCTCCCTGCACCTTGCGCCGCACGTCGCCCATGTGGTGGCAGTCGAGAGCCACGGCGAAAGTGCCGCCCTTGCGACGAGCAATGCCGCCACCAACGGTATTGCCAACGTGACAAGCCACGCCGAGGACGTACTCGCATTCATTGAACAACAGCCCGCCAACGCATTCGATACGGTTGTGGTAGACCCGCCACGCACCGGGCTGGGCGAAGCGGTGTGCCGTGCCCTGCGGCGGCTGCAACCACACCGCATCGTGTATGTATCGTGCAACCCCCTGACGCAAGCCGACGACGTGCAACACCTCGCCCCTGATTATCGCGTCGTCCAGATGCGCGGCTACGACATGTTTCCGCACACCCCGCACGTTGAGATGCTGGCGGTGCTGACCCGCCGGGGCGATCCTGCTGAGAATGTGGTATAGTGCAGGTAGCACACGAGAGCCTAGAGGAACGATAGCCATGAATATGCCAGTAGGATTTATCGGGCTGGGGACGATAGGTGAGCCGATGGCTGCCCATCTGCTCGCCGATGGTTTTACCCTGACCGTTTGTGGGCACCGCAACATGGAACCCGTCGAGCGGTTGCGGGCGCAGGGGGCGCGTGTCGTGGGCACCCCGCGCGATGTAGCGGCTGCTAGCGCGATTGTCGTGACCTGCGTTCCCGACGCGCCACAGGTGGAAGAAGTCTGTCTCGGTGAGCAGGGCATTGTCCACGGCGCACGCCCCGACCTGATTGTGATTGACTGTAGCACAATTGCCCCCACTGCCTCACAGCGTATTGCCGCCACACTGCACGCGCATGGCATTGCCATGCTGGACGCACCGATCAGCGGCGGACCCGAACGCGCCGCCACGGGCGATCTGGCGATTATGGTGGGCGGTGAAGCCGCCGTCTATGAGCGGGCACAACCCGTCCTCAATTCGATGGGAGGCAACGTAACCCACGTCGGACCCAACGGCATGGGCGAGGTGGTCAAGTTGGCGAACAATACGATTGTGGGCAATCTGATGATCGCCCTCAGCGAAGCCATGACCATGGCGGTAAAAGCGGGTGGCGATGCACAGGTCATCCGCGACGTTGTGCTGAAGTCGGCGGGAGCCAACTTCTTGCTCGACAAGTGGATCAAAGACCGCATGCTGGCAGACAACTACGACCCCGGTTTTGCAACCAACCTGATGCAGAAAGACCTTGGTGCCGCGCTGGAGACAGCCCGTAACCTTGGTGTACCAATGATGATGACCGGGCTGGCGTTTCAATTGTACGAACTGAGCGAAGGGCACGGGCACAGCCGCGACGACTACAGTGCTGTGAGTTTGATCTATCAGGAAGCGGCAAACGTGACCATCGCGGATGGTAAACCACGCAACGGATAAACCCCCTCTACTTGGAAAGGATGATGATGTCCTATGATTAACGAGCGCACTGCGGAGCAGTCCGCCCAGACACCGAGCACGCCGCGTATCGGCTACACCGACAAGGACCGTCCTAGCGACCGCATCATAGATAGCTGTGTCCACTGTGGGCTATGTTTATCTTCGTGCCCCACCTACCTTGAAACGGGGCTAGAAATGTCATCGCCGCGCGGGCGCATCGTGCTGATGAAAGCCGTGAGCGAAGGCGTGATCGGCATGGAAAGCACCGTCTTTCAAGAGCAGATGAGCCAGTGCCTCAACTGCCGCGCCTGCGAAGCCGTGTGCCCCAGCGGGGTCGAGTATGGCAGCATCCTTGAAGCTAGCCGCGCCCAACTTGAGCAAGCCCGTATCGCGGAAGAAGCCGCCCCATCAAGCGATGCTCCCCCTGCCATCAAGCCCTACCCGCTCTGGGTAAAGGCAATTCGGCAGGCTGTCTTTCGCGGGTTGTTCGAGCGCATGGCACTGTTCCGTGCGTTCTCAGGAGCCATGCGGTTGTACCAGCAGACGGGCGTTCAATGGATTGCCCGCAATAGCCGTATGCTCAAGCTGATCCGGATGGAAGACATGGAAAGCCTGCTCCCCGGTCTCAGTCGCCAGTTTGTGGTGCCCGAAGGACAAATCTACCCGGCAGAGGGCACCCGCCGCCACAGTGTTGCCATGCTGACTGGGTGCATCATGAGCACCGCCTTTGCCGATGTCCATCACGCGACCATCCGGGTCTTGCAGAAAAACGGCTGTGAGGTCATTCTCCCGCCGGGGCAGGGTTGCTGCGGCGCACTGCACAGCCACAGCGGCGACCTTGACGGGGCACGCGAACTTGCCCGCCGCAACATTGCGGCTTTCGAGGGGTTGGGCGTAGACGCAATCATTGTTAACGCGGCAGGCTGTGGCAGCACGATCAAGGAATACGCCCACTTCTTGCACGATGACCCAGCGTGGTACCCACGGGCGCAACGCCTCTTGCAGAAGGTGCAAGACATACACGAGTTCCTCGGCAAGATCGAACTCAACACCGCCGACCTGAAGCCGCTCCCCATCAACGTGACCTTCCAAGAGCCGTGCCACCTCGCTCACGCGCAACGCATCACCAAACAACCGCGTGCCCTGCTTGCCGCGATTCCCCAGTTGACGCTGCGCGAAATGCGGGAAAGTGCTGTTTGTTGCGGCAGTGCCGGGGTCTACAACATTACGCAACCCGACATGGCGGCGCGGCTTGGGACGCGCAAGGTAGACAACGCACTGGCGACTGGCGCAACCGTGATCGCCACCGCCAACCCCGGCTGTGCTGTGCAACTGGCAGGCGAACTGCGCCGCCGGGGTGAGGATGTACAGGTGCGCTACATCGTCGAGTTGCTCGACGAGTCGTATCATCAAGCTCAAGGCAACGGCACAACCGCACACTAACCCAACAACGAGACCACCACTTACCACGGCATGCTGGCACATAAGTGCTGGCGTGCCGTTGATCGTTGTGATCGTTGCTGGGTTGTTGCTGCGCCTGACACAATTGGTACCCTCTATTTCTGGTACACCTATTTCTGGTACAATAGAAAGCAAAATCAGTGCTATCTGGTGTCCTGTATGCCTCACGCTCTCCAGTGAAGCGTACCGGACATTCTTTGTCTTAGTGAGATAATCAGAGGAGTGTATGACAATTGAATCACGCTCATCGCGGGCTGTGTGGACACCATGGACGACTGACCCCGGTGGTGACGATGAACAGCAGCGTACCCTTGTTGCCGAAACCTACGACCAGTTCTGCAATGCACTGGGGCGTCCGCAATTTCCCGGTACGCAGCCACTCGTGCGTGCGTTGCTGGGGCAGCGGGTGCATGGCTTCGTGCAGCACGTTGTGACGTATGATGCACTCGTAGGGCGAGTTGGTTTACGCGCTGGGGCAGCGTGGGTGCTCGATAACGTTTTGTACGGCACACACGTCACCGGGCACACCGCCTTGCCCCACTCCGGGCCGTTGCTGTTAGTTGCCAACCACCCCGGCATGTACGACACGCAGGGCGTAGTGGCACACCTGCCGCGTGACGATGTCCGCATTGTGGCTGCCGAGCGTCCCTTCTGGCATGCGCTCCCCCAGACTGCCCGCTATTTGTTGCAGATGAGCGACAACCACACCGGGCGGCTACGGGTAGTCCGCTCGGCTCTGCGCCACCTGCGCGCTGGGGGCACGCTTCTGACCTACCCGGCAGGCACCATCGAGCCAGACCCGTTGCACTTTGCCGACGCGCTCCCGTGGGTAGACCAGTGGTCTGACAGCATCGCGCTGTTTGTGCGGCAGGTGCCCGGTCTCACGGTTGTGCCCGTCATTGTCGGCGGTGTCTTCGACTTGTCCTTCTTGCAACACCCACTAGTACGGCTGCAACGCGACCCACAGGCGCAACGCTGGCTTGCCGCGACGCTGCAATTTGCCCGCCCAACGCGACAGGCGGTGCAGCCGCGTGTGGTGTTCGGGCAGCCATTCCGCGCGGCGAGCCATACCGCCGACGGTGCCGCCGAACTCACCGCCCTTGTCTACCAGCAGGCACGCACATTGATCCAGCAGCTCTACCGGGAGGTACCACGATAGCGACACAACGCCGCCAACCTTCACCATTGGTGTTTCTGTTTCTCACCGTCTTCATTGACATGCTGGGCTATGGTATGGTGGTGCCCCTGCTGCCCTTCTTTATCGCGGAACAGGCGGGGCAAGCTATCATTGTAGGCAGCATTGGTGCGCTCTATGCCCTGATGCAGTTCTTCAGCGTGCCGGTGCTCGGTGCCATCTCCGACCGCGTTGGTCGCCGCCCAGTACTGCTGCTGTGTCTCGCCGGGACGGGCAGTGCCTACCTGCTCCTTGGGGCGGCGCAGGCACTGCCGTTTGTGGTACTCGCCGTGATGCTCGATGGGATCACCGGGGGCACCCCGGCACTGTCGCAGGCGTACATCACCGACCGCACCAGCGACGCTGAACGCGCCCGTGGGCTGGGGATTATCGGGGCGGCGTTTGGGCTGGGGTTACTGCTCGGTCCGGCATTCGGTGGTGTGCTCAGTAGCTACGGGCTACATGTGCCTGCTTTCGTCGCGGCGGCGATGGCATTCAGTAACGTACTGTTCGGCTGGCTCACCCTCAGCGAGTCGTTGCCTGCCGCGCAACGGCGACGCTTCGCGCCCTCACTCCGCGAACTCAACCCAGCGACGCACCTGCTTGCGCTCGTCCGCATGCAGCAATTGCGCGTGCTGCTGCTGGTTGTCTTGCTGGTCAACCTCACGTTCTCCGGCTTGCCGACCAACTTTCCGCTCTTCAGTGCGGCGCGTTTCGGCTGGGACCCGCTCGCCAACGGGGTCTTTTTCGCGTTTGTCGGGATCACAGCGGCATTGACGCAGGGCGTACTGCTGGGCTGGGTGCAACCCCTGCTCGGTGAGCGACGGCTGTTGCTGGTGGGGCTAGGTCTGATGGTCATCAACTTTGCGCTGATGGCGAGTGTGTCGCAAGGCTGGATGCTCTACCCGGTGGTGGGCGCACTGGCGGTGGGGTCGGGCTTCGTCATCCCGTCCGTCACCAGCCTGATCACGCAGCGCACCCCCGCCGACGCACGCGGGCGCGTCCTCGGCGGCACCAATGCCATTATCAGCCTTGCCATGATGATTGGTCCGCTCATGGCAGGCGTGGTCTTCGATGGCATTGCAGTGACGGCACCCTACTGGCTCGGCAGTGGGTTATCTGTGGTTGCTGTGGCAGTTGTTGCAGTGGCGTTTGTACCCACCGCCACCGCAACGAGCCAGCATCCGCGTTCGTCGTCCTAGTCAATTGTCAATCGTCAAGCCCCGATTGGCAAGGCGGCACCCGTCGCCGCATCGAAAAGGTGCAGGTGCGTCGCCGACAGGTGTAGCCCGACGGTGCTATTGAGTGGTAAGTGCAGATCGGGCGGCGCAATCAGTTTAACCCGTGTGTTGCCCACCACCAGCGTGACCAGCGTCTCGCGCCCCAGTGGTTCGAGGATGTACACCTCGGCGGGGATAGTGTGCGGTGCAGTCGTGGCACCCAGTGCGATGTGTTCGGGGCGGATGCCGAGCACAAGGTCGCGGGTGGTTGCGGCAGTCAGGGCGGCGGTGTACTGCGGCGGCACGGCATATTGCCAACCCGCCGCAACCAGCGTGGCGGTGTCGGTGTTGTGGTGGCAGGGCAGCAGGTTCATGGGCGGGTTGCCAATGAAGCGGGCAACAAACAACGTGTGCGGTGCGCGGTAGACAGCATCTGGGGTGCCCACCTGCTCAGCGCGTCCGTCGCGCATGACGATCAGGGTATCGGCTAAGGTCATTGCCTCTTCCTGATCGTGGGTGACATAAATGGTGGTAATGCCCAACTCGCGTTGCAGCCGCTTCAGTTCGGCGCGGGTCTCAATCCGGAGCAACGCATCGAGGTTCGACAGTGGCTCGTCCATCAGGAAGGCGTGGGGGCGGCGCACAATTGCCCGCGCGAGTGCAACCCGCTGCATCTGCCCGCCCGATAGCTGGCGGGGTTTGCGGCGGAGTAGCTCACTGATGCCGAGGGCGGCGGCGGCTTGCTCAACCGCCTTGGTGCGCTCGCTCCGGTTGAGGCGTTGGGCTTTCAATGGAAACGCGATGTTGTCCGCGACAGTCATGTGAGGGTAGAGGGCATACGACTGGAAGACCATCGCCATGTTCCGTTCCCACGCGGGCAGGTCGTTGACGAGCCGTTCGCCGATAAAGATGTTCCCGCTTGTTGGCTCATCCAGTCCGGCGATCAGGCGCAGCAACGTCGTTTTGCCACACCCCGACGGACCGACCAGCACGGTCAGGCAGGCATCGGCGAACGTCAGGCTCACATTGTCTACGGCATGTGTGCCCTTAAAGTCGCGGCTAATCGCATCGAGGGTGATCGCTGCCATGCGCTAGTACTTCACTGCGCCAGCCGTCAGCCCTTGCACCACCCAGCGTTGGAAGATGAGCACCAGTACGATCACTGGGATCAGCGACAGCACGATGCCCGCCGCTACCCACGCCCACTGCAACTCAAATGCTTGACTGAAACTGAGCACCGCGACGGGCACGGTCTGCGCCTGCGGCAAGCCGAGGCTGACCGTGAACGCCAGCATAAACTCGCCCCACGAGCCGAGGAACACCAGCACGCCCGCCGCAAACAACCCCGGTGCGGCAAGTGGCAGGATGACGCGCAGAAAAATGCTAAACGGCGCGTAGCCGTCCACCTTCGCCGCGTCCTCTAATTCGAAGGGCAGGCTGGCAAAGTAGGCGGTGATCAGCCACGTACTGAGCGGTATGCTATAAACAATGTTGGGGATGATCAGCCCCGGCAGCGACGACAGCAAGCCCATCGAGCGCACCAGAAAGAAGGTGGGGGCAATGACTACGATGGGCGGCACCATGCCCGCAAGTTGGATTAGGAAGAGCGACTGCATCTTGTAGGTGAACTTGAGGCGGGCGATGGCGTATGCCGATAACGCCGCGAGGAACAACGCGCCGATAGTCACGCACGACGAGACGATGATGCTGTTGAGAATGGCGTTTTGCACGTTGAAGCTCGGACTGAGTACCTGCTGGTAGCTTTCGAGCGACAACGTTGTCGGTAGGTAGGTGATTGGGGTGCGAAACTCGGTACCCGGCTCTTTGAACGAGGTAATCACGATCCAGTACAGCGGGGTCAGGCTGAACAGCGCGATGATGAGCGTGACCACCAGCGATAGCAGGGCGTGGCGTGTCTGGCGGGTGGTACGGCGACGGGCTACCTGCACACTGGTTGCAGTTGGCAAAGGTGACGATGAGGTAGTCATCAGGACGACTCCCGGAACTGGAGGTGCGGCACGATGCGTTGGATGTACAGCCAGCTCAGCGACATGACCAACACGAACGTTACAACCGCGTAGGCGGCACTCTGCCCATACTCTTGATAGGTGAAGAAGCGATAGGCAAACGAACTGAGGACTTCGGTGGTGGTACCCGGTCCGCCGCCCGTCAACCCGTAGATGATCTCGAAGGCACGCAGCGCGTCAATCGTGCGGAACATCAGCGTGACGAGGATGGTGGGCAACATGAGCGGCAACGTTACGCGCCAGAACTGCATCAACGGCGGCGCACCGTCCACCATGGCGGCTTCTTGCACATTGCGCGGCACCATTGCCAGCCCGCCCATCAGAAAGATACTGGTAATCGCTGCGCCGCGCCACACATTGGCAACGATGACGGCGTGCATTGCCAGTTGCGGGTCACTGAGAAAGAGCGGCGGCTCGTCTGCGATGCCGAGCCGTACCACCATGTCGCCGATCAAGCCCACATCGCTATTGAACAGCCATTTCCAGATGGATGCCTGAATAATCGCGGGGATAGCCCACGGTATGATGATGATCACCCGGAGCATGCCACGCAACTGCGGCACCACCCAAAAGGTCGCTAGTGCCGTGCTCAGCCCAATCACGAACTCAAGGGCGACCGATAGCACGGTGAAGTAGAGCGTGTAGCCGAACGATTGCCAGAACTGAGACGTTTGGGCGATGGTCATGTAGTTGGCAAAACCGACGAACCGATCAGGCGATAGCTCGCTGGTGCGCTCTAGGTCATAGAAGCTAAAGACGAAGGTACGCGCAATGGGATAATAGAGAAACAGCGTAAGCCCCAGAAAAGCAGGCAGCAAAAACAGCACTGCTATCTGTGGCTCACGCAGTTTCAGGCGGTGGGCAAAGGCTCGCATAGGCTAGTCGAGCGCGTCTATGCGCGTACACGCTTCGTTCAGAGCATCCTCCACCGACTTACTGCCCGTTAGTGCCGAGTGGATTTCTTCTTGCAGAATATCGGAAAGCTGGGTGTAACTGGTGCTTTGCGGGCGCGGCGCGGCACTGTCCAGCACGGTCTCGATCACGGCTACGTTGGGGTTTGCCGCCTGCACGTCCGCGTCCTCGTACAGCCCGTTGTAGTATTGCACCGGTCCCCACGCCATAGCGAAGCCCTTCTGGACTTCTTCCGATGCGATAACCTCAAGCACGTTGATGGCTTCATCGAAGTTGTCGGTGTGCGGGTTGAGGGCAAACGCAAAGCCACCCGTTGAGCCTGCCGACGTGCCGCCGGGTTGTGCGGGGTTGGCGATGAAGCCCCACTTGCCCGCCACTGCCGAGCGTTCGGGGTCGTCCAGCCACGTCACGATGTCCCCGTTGTGGCGCAAGAAGATTGCTTCGCCCTCGACGAAGCGGGTACGGGCTTCTTCGGCACTCCATGCGGTGGTCTGGCGCGGCGAGATGTCCGACTCAATCGTATCGAGCATGAAGGTGACCGCCGCAACGCCCTCGGGCGAGTTGACTGCACACTGCCCGTCGGGGGTGCTGTACTGCCCGCCGAAGCCGAGGAAAATCTCCGACCATGTCTGGATCAGGCTTTCTTCCCGCGCACCCGCCCAGACAAAGCCGGTCAGTTCGGGCTGGTCTGCCGTGATCGTCTCGATGGCGGCGATCATCTCGTCGTAGGTTGTAGGTGGCTCTAGCCCATACTCTTCGAGTAGGTCGGCGCGATAGAACAGCCCGCCGATGCTGCCCCAGAAGGGCACACCGAGCCGCTCGCCTTCGTAGGAGAACACGTCTAGCCCGGATGGGTTGAAGTTTTCTTCCAACGATGGTAGCTGGTCGTTCAGGGGCACTGCCCAGCCCGCCGAGCCGAACTCTGGAACCCACGGCGTGTCCATGCCGTAAATATCAATAGTGGGGTCTTCAGCGGCGATCCAGACAGCGAGTGCATCGCGGTTGGCTTCAATCGAGTCGGGCACAATGTTGAGTTGCACATCAATGTTGGGGTACTGTGCCGCCACCGCTGCCCGAATGACTTCGATTGGCGGGGGACTGTCGGTAAACGATGTTTGCATAAAGCGGTTGTAGGCGAGCGTGACGGTTACGGGTGCATCGGCGGCAGTCGGTGCCGCTTCGTCAGTCGCGGCAGGTGCCGCCCCGCCGCAACCCGCAAGCAACATCACAACGAGCAACCATGCTGTGGCAGTAATACGCATGTTGTAGCCTTGTCTAGTTCATTTCGGTACGACTCTTAGCACAAGCTAGTGTACCATGCTTTTCTGCTCGCTTGGTACACGACACTATTGTTATATAATTGTGGGCTTGTAATCAAGAGTTGAGAGGCATAGTATGTACCAAACAATACGCACGGACACACGACCGCCGTGGCAGGAGCGTCAGCCGTCATTTTTTGTCAAGTTTGCTGCAACTCTGGGACTGTGGCTGCTGGCACCCATCGTGTTCACCATGCTTTTAATATTGCTCACGGTGTGCAGTGCCGTCGTGGGCTTGCTGCTTGCGGGGCGTCTCCCGCTTGGTGCCGCGGTGGTGCTCGCTATTACGGCGGCACTGTGGGACTTTGTATGGTGGCTTGGTCGTGGGCGCGTGCCGTTTCGTACCACATACCCCTACCGTCAGTCACAGGCACGCGGCTTGCCCTACGATGTGCAGTTTGTGCCCCATATGGATTGGCTCCCCCGGCAGAGGTTTGTGGGGCGCGGCACACTGCAATTCACGCCAGATGAACTGGTGATACAGGGCTATCGTATAGGGGCGAGCACTGCGCTCTTTGCCAACATCGCTATCATCGTGGCACGGGTGCTCGTGTCTATCGGCATTCCCCAGTTCACGCGGCAACGCACCACTATCACAATCCCCTATGCCGCCCCCCACCAGATCACAGTACACGGCTGTACCCTCAAACTGCGGCACACGGGAACGGCTCCGCGTACTATGATCTTAATACGTCAATGTGTCCGATGGTGAACGCCTGTACTGCGAATTGCTGCATTACCAACCGGCTGCCGTTGCCGCGACGGGCTGGACAGGCTAGGGTTGGTAGCTCGCGCCAACTGCTTGGATCAACCCATCTGGTACGGCGGTGTAATCGCTGGTGAACACGATAATGTGCAAGCGGTCGTCTGCGATACGGGCGTAGCCTTCGCCTCTCAGGAAAGCGTCTGCGCTATCATTGGGGAGGGCAGTAAAGACCTGCCGGACGTTCCATCCTTCGACCCGTGAGTCAAACGTCTGAAAAGTCGGGTTGTTGTGGCTACCTATCGCACCGTGTACGTCAAGCACCACCTGTTCCAGTTGTTGCTGCATCTCCTCTTGCGACAGGGGCGCATCCAGCGGGAGCGCAAAGACCCACAGCTGGGTTAGTGGGTCGTCGGTGGTGAACTGGGCACTGGCGTTCGCTGGGCTGGTGTCAGCAGAGGGTACCGCCTGCCATGTCGCAGGCACCGCAATGCTGAAGGCACCGTCGGGGTCGTTGTAGGTCGCAAAATCGGGGAGCGGGGTCAGTGTGGGGCGCGGCGTGCGGCGTGGCAGTGCGGTGAGGTTGGCGATAGCACTTGCCTGTGCTGGCTCGCTCGTGGCAGTGGTAGTGGTAGTCATCGCGGTTGGGGTACCCGCCGATGGGCCGTTGATGGCGGTACCGTCGAAGACATCTTCTATGCCCGATGTGAAGAACGTGATAATCAGGAATGATAGTGCGATACTAGCGAGCAACGATGCAACAATGGTAGCAACTGTCTGCCACGATTGCAAGCTACTCGCACTACCCACCTTGTTCATCCCGAAGCCAATGCCGCTCCCGGTAAACAAGCCGACCAACCCGCCGAGCATTAACCCACTGACCAACCCGACGAGAGCACCGCTTACTAGCCCCATAACGCTGCCAAACACGACATAAATCAGGAAGAAGGGTACCCAGATCACGAGGAATACGCCCGACCCCTGCCCGGCTTCGACGGTTGACTGGACGAAATCGGCATAGAATGCCTCCCAGCCTTGGAAGCCACCAACTATTAGCCCGGTCACGCCGCCAATCAGTGCCATCAAGCTACCCAGTGTACACCCACCCGCGAGTAACCCGGTGCCGCCACCGGTCACCATGTGGCGCAACTTGTGCGCTACGGATTGACCAGATGCCGTGTCGTCGTCAGTGCGGTGTCTATCGGTAGGTTGCTGCTGTTCGCTCATAGGTTTCCTAGTGTGTATCTGGGTACGTATGCGTGCCATTATGGTAACATAGATGCCGCTTTGTGTCAGGGGGCGCACGCAGGCGGCAGGCGGCAGAGATATGCTATAGTGGTGAGCATCCACATTCTGGCGACG
>CAZNQP010000009.1:0-39399 GCA_964575355.1 uncultured Chloroflexaceae bacterium | reverse complement strand
AGGCGGCAGGCGGCAGAGATATGCTATAGTGGTGAGCATCCACATTCTGGCGACGTGCTCTCTGCTGCGCGTGCCAACATGAGTGAAAGAGTTGTGATGCACACCATATCGTCAGACATTGCCCGCCTCTGCGACAGTATCCCGCCTGCGGATGCCACCGCCGCCCGTGCGGTGCAAGACCGCCTCGACTGCCTCGCCAAGCCACGCGGCAGCCTCGGTGCGCTGGAGAGCGTGCTGGTACGGTTGGCAGCAAGCAGTGGGCAACTGTACCCCACGGTAGCCCCAGTGGTTATTTTGCTGGCAGCCGCCGATCACGGGGTAGCAACCGAGGGCGTGAGTGCCTACCCGCAGCATATCACGGCATTGATGGTCGAGAACTTTCTCGCGGGTGGTGCCGCGATTGCAGTGCTGGCACGCCAAACGGGTGCCCGCCTGCTCGTGGTGGATGCCGGGGTGCGGGGGCAGGTGCCCGAACATCCGGCACTCCAACGGCTGAACATCCGGCAGGGCAGTGGCAATATTGCCCGCGAACCGGCAATGCAGTGGCACGAAATGCTGGCAGCGGTACGGGCGGGCATCGCGCTGGTGGAGACCGCGCACCAGCAGGGGATGCACCTGTTTATTCCGGCAGAAATGGGGATTGGCAACACCACCCCCGCCGCCGCGCTGACGAGCATATATACTGGGGCACCTGCAACTGAGACAGTGGGCGCAGGGTCTGGGCTGACGGTAGCACAGCAGCAGCACAAGCAGGCTGTCGTGGTGCGTGCGCTCGACCGTGCGGCAGTATCGGCACTGGCAAGCCCGTGGCACGTCCTTGCCGAACTAGGTGGGCTGGAGATAGCGGTACTCGTGGGCGCGATCCTTGCGGCAGCGGCACGGCGCGTGCCGGTGCTGCTCGATGGTTACATCAGCACGAGCGCGGCACTAGTCGCGGCGGCAGCAGCACCGAATGTGACTGCCCATCTGCTGGCTGCCCACTGTGGGGCAGAGCCGGGGCATCGTCTCGCGTTGCGCCAACTGCGACTTGACACACAACATGGTGCGCCCCCTCTGCTTCACCTCAATCTGCGGCTCGGCGAGGGGGCGGGCGCAGCTCTTGCAGTGCCACTGTTACACAACGGGATTGCCCTGCTGCAACAGATGGCACTGCTCGATGACGACCCGTTGCTCGACTCAACGCCCTAGCCAAGCGTGTGTTGCTCGTCGGTGGCGACGATCTGCGCGCCCGCCAAGATGCGTGCCACGGGCAGCACCGAGAGCCACCACTGTTTGCGGGGGCGCATGTGGGCGATGTCCATGGCGCGGTGCCAGTCTTCCATACTGTTCACCGTGTTTTTGCCTTGCTGGTGGACGAGATAGCCCGCCGTGGGCTGTTCATTCCCGATGTCTTTGAGCAGGAAGTTTAGCCCATCACTGGCGAAGCGGGTCGCCTGAATACGGTCGAAGGGAGAGGGATCGCCGCCGCGCTGCAAGTGCCCCAGAATGACGTGCTGTACGTCGAAGACCTCGCCGCCTTCCTCCTCGAAGAGGGCTTGCATGAAGCGAATGTCGTAGAGGCTGTGGGCGTTCTCGTTACGAATGATCAAGCCGACGCGCTTGCCCTCTTTGAACTCACGTACCATGGTCTCAATGTCTTCAAGCAACCCGCGTAGATGGACACCCTCTTCGGGGGTATAGACTCGCTCTGCGCCAGTTGCTAGCCCGCTCATCACCGCGAGGTAGCCGACGTTGCCACCCATCACCTCGACAATGTAGCAACTGCTCGATGCAACTGCTGATTGCTTTACCTTGTCTACCGAGCGCACAATGTTGTTGAGGGCGGTATCTGCCCCGATACTCAGGTCACAGCCCACAAGGTCGTTGTTGATACTCGCTGGTACACACACAATCGGGATATTGAATGCTGGGAAGTTTGTCCGCTCATCATAGATCGTATGAACGATTTGGTAGCCGATGTTGCCCCCAATCATCAGGATACCGTCAATCTTGCGTTGCTCGATGGTGCGTGCCATTGCGTAGTAGTCGGAGCGCCGGGGCACCCGTTCGTTGGTACCGAGTTCCGCCCCGCCACGTCCCGTCCAGTCGGCAACGTCCATCCAGTACAAAGGTTCCATGTCATCGTTGATCAGCCCAGCGAAGCCATTCCGTACCCCCAGCATGGTATGCCCCTTGTCCAGACCAAGACGGACTGCCACCCGTGCTGCTGTGTTCATGCCGGGTGCGAGGGCACCGCAGTGCAAGACCGCAATTGTGCGGCGGGGTTGTCCCGGCTCCGGGTTGTGCGGCAGTGCCCGCACAGTGGTACGCAGGGTGCGAAAGGCGGTCTGAAGGCGTGATCCGCGCAGTGCCATGGCGCGGGCAAAGTCACGCTGATTGACCGCCTCGGCAACGGCGTGGGTCTGCTCCACGGCATACATTAGGGGGGTACGCACCACCTGATTGTCGTGTAGCCCGATGATATAGGGTTCACTGTCGGGGGTTGCCCGCAGTAGCTCTTCGACGGCAGCCGTGCCACACAACGAACTCATGTTGCGGTCGAAGGCACTGGGTGCGCCACCACGTTGGACGTGACCGAGGATCGTCACGCGCGTGTCTTCGCCAAGCCGTTCCTCCAACACTTTCCGCACATAGCTAGCAGGGATCGGGGTGCCGTGATAGTCGCATGCACCTTCCGCGACAATGACAGTACTGTGTCGTCGTCCGGCGCGTCGCCCTGCCTTGAGCGTGCGACACATCGCGTCTTCCCAGTTATCTACATCGGGTGGGCTTTCGGGGATCAGCACCCAGTCGGCACCAGTTGCCAGCGCACTCATCAGGGCGAGGTAGCCACAGTTGCGCCCCATCACCTCGACCACGAAGGTACGCTGGTGGCTCGATGCCGTACTGTTGATCGCGTCAATGGCTTCGGTGATACGGTGCAGGGCGGTGTCGGTGCCAATCGTCATATCGGTGCCGTACATGTCATTGTCAATCGAGCCGACCAGACCGACAATTGCCAGATGGGGGTGGCGGGCGGCGGTAGCGGGGTCAACCCGTTGCTCGACTACCAACTGGTTGACGAGGTCCGCCCATTCTTCGCTAAACAGGTTTGCCCCGGTCAGGCTCCCATCGCCGCCGATAATGACAAGGCGGTCTATATGCTTTTCGAGCAGGTTCTGGGCTGCCTGAAGCCGTCCTTCACGGGTGCGAAACTCTTGGCAGCGGGCGGTGCCAATGATTGTGCCCCCCCGCGAGATGATGCCGCCGACGGCTTCCCACCCGACCTTGCGGATGGCATCGCCGCCCATGACTAGCCCCTTGTAGCCCTCCCAGATAGCATAGACCTCCGCGCCCATCATTAAGCCTGCCCGCACGACCGCACGGAGCGCGGCGTTCATGCCGGGAGCATCACCACCACTCGTCATCACGCCAATGCGGTGTTGTACCGTCTCGCTCAAGAGTTACTCCTCTCTTTTACACGGTGTCGCTGTGCGTTGGTTACACGGTGTCGCTGTGCGTTGGTTACACGGTGTCGCTGTGCGTTGGTCGCGCTGGCTCATGCCCCCGGTTGATGCGAGGCAAACCAGCCTGCCTGTAGGGTCACGGCTGTTTGGAGTGTTTGATAATGAATAGCAACCGTATCTGTGATCACACGCGCATAGCCCCCCGCCATACAGACTGCCGTTGGGATGCCCGCCGACCGCAGGTAGTGTAGCACCAGTTGGTCACGCTCTGCCAACCCCTGCATACTGAGAGCCAACCGCCCCAGTTTGTCATCTGCATATGGGTCTGCCCCCGAAATATAGATTGCTAGGTCGTAGGGTCCGTGCTGCAAAACCGCCTCGATTCCGTCTTCGAGTGACTGGAGGTAGGCGTGATCGCCCGTATTGTCCGGCAAGGCTATGTCGAGGTCGCCCGGCTCTTTGCGGAAGGGGTAGTTGCTGGCACCGTGGATCGAGAAGGCAAAGATGGTCGGGTCGTCGGCAACGAGTGCCGCCGTACCGTTGCCTTGGTGGACATCACAGTCAATGATTGCGACGCGCTGCACGGTGCCCTCATTCTGCATCACCCGTGCCGCGAGCACGGCATCGTTGAAGACACAGTAGCCCTCGCCGTGGTCGCGGAAGGCGTGGTGTGTACCCCCGGCGAGGTTGGCGGCACACCCTTCGTGCAGCGCAACCCGACACGCCGACAGGGTTGCCCCACTCGAACGGCGCGAGCGTTCGACCATCGCGGGCGACCACGGAAAGCCGATGCGCCGGACTTCGTGGCGCGACAAGGTGCCGCCAATGACGCGAGCGAGATAGTCGCGGTCGTGTATGAGCAACAACTGGCTATCGGAGACGGCAGGCGGTAGGCATAGGTCTTCGGGTGGTACCAGTTGTTCGCGCTTTATGCGCTCACGGAGCAACGTATACTTCGCCATCGGGAAGCGGTGTCCCTCCGGGAGTGGCAACGCAAATTGGTCAGTATAAAAGAGTTTCATGTATTTCGGCTGTGTGCTCAGTGTGCAAACCGTGTGCCCTTGGTACGTCGTGATACGGTAACTTGCCTGCACCCTCGTGGCGCAGGGAGTGTATCCATGGGTTGTGCATGCTCTTTCTGCATTGTACCACGCTTCACATGGCGACGCACGGGGCGCGGCGCAGTGATGTTGTGGTGGGCGACGTAGCCGCGTGGGAAACGTGGTACGGTTGTCTGGCGGGTGAGCCGCATGCGTCACCATACCGCATGGGGATTGGGTGGTTTTCGCATCCAGTCTCTACGATAAACACCCAAAGAGGGCGTATTTTGTTGTTTTGAACGGCAGGGTTGTTTGACAAAACCCTTAAGCACCCGTATACTTGCAGCCATTACAATGAATGGTGTGCCCACAACACGAGAGCCAGCACCATTCAGTCGCTTTGTACGATCATTCACACCTGTTCAGGTGGCTATGCGTGCGTGCTGCGTGCGTTCTGCAGGAGTATTTGGCATGAGTGAAGAGGTGGATACAGGGCGAGATGGGTCGCCGCCCGCCGAGTTGCCGTTGAGCGTACTCATTTTCTACGAGGCAATGCGTCGGCAGCGCAAGATGAGCGAGTTCGCCAGCGATCTGAATATCAATCCTTTGTCGTTGCGCCAGTTTGTACGGGGCAAAAGCCAACGCCCGCGTAGTACAACGCTGAGTAGTCTGGCAGAATTGCTCGATGTGTCGGAAGAGGAAGTGCGCCGCCTCGCGGGGTTGGCACCGGCGGCGGCACCGCCCTTCCACGAATGGTTTCGTGCTGCCATCGCAGACGCGCGCCTGTCGCGGGCACACCTGACGCGCAGCACGGGCATCAGCGATGGGGCACTGCGGAACTATCTGGAGGGCAAGACGCTCCCTGACAGCCACCAAGCCCAACAGATTGCTGAGGTGCTCGCGGCTGACCCACTCGAAGTGGCTAAGGTGATCGTGGCAGACGAAACCGAACGCAACGGCGGCAACACCGTACCCGGTGCCGTTGCCGCGTCCGTTGTGGTAGCCCGTGGTGAGACCAATGACGGTGCCATGCCAGAAAGTGCGCTGTTTGATCTGCCGACGAGTAATGGCGGTGAAGAACAACGCCTCTTGCACCTGTGGCGGCAGTTGCACCCGCAGGCACGCCGTGCAACCTTTACCTACATCGCCAGCCTGCTCGCCGAGTCGTGACCCTGCCGCGTGGGTGTTACTGCCGGTCTGGTCTGCACGCGCTACCCACCTGTGGTATGCTGTGAGCGATCTATGGTGAGCATAGCGTGCGCGGTACGGACACACCGCCACGGCGAGCATGGCGTGCGTGGTATGCGCGGTGTGCGCGAATTGCCGTTGTGGGCCGGCTGGTATCGCAGTGGGTAAAGGGGCTTGGCAGTGGTACGGGTATCTTGGCGCGACTATAACTACTTTCTCATAGCATGCGTGATGGTGCTGCTTGGCATCAGTATCCTGAGTGTGTACAGTGCTACGCTCAATGCTGTGACTGCCTTTGGCACACCGCTCAGTGTGCTGTTCCCCCGTCACCTGATCAACATTGCCGTCGGGGTTGCGGCGATGGTTGGCGCATCGCTCGTCAACTACCGCCAGCTTACGGCATTCGCAGTGCCGATCTACATGCTTGCTCTGCTTGCACTGGGCTTTGTGTTGGTTGGCGGCACAGTCTCCGAAGGGGCACAGAGCTGGGTGTCTATCGGGACACGCACGATCCAGCCGTCCGAAATTGCCAAACTCTTCATTATCATCGTCCTTGCCGCCTACTGGGAACGCTTCCGTGAGAGCAGTAGTACGTGGCGCGTACAAGCCGGGTCGCTCGCACTCGTCGGGGCACCGATGCTGCTTGTCGCCCTGCAACCTGACCTTGGCACGACGATTGTAATCGGGTGTATCTGGTTAGCAATGGCGTGGGGCGCGGGTATCCGCGTGCCACAACTGGCGGTGCTGGCGGTGCTGGCGGTGCCTGTGGTATCCATCGGCTGGCAAGCGGTACTCGATGAAGAGCAGAAGTCGCGCCTGTTGACGTTCTATGTGCTGCTGACCAACCCCGATCAGGTAGACCCCAACGACGGCTACAACGTCATTCAGTCGCTCAATGCGATTAGTTCAGGGGGCTTGCTCGGCACTGGCTTGCTCACGGGGCTACTCAGTCAGGGGAACTACATTCCCGTCCAGTACACCGACTTCATCTTCGCCGTCATCGGGGAAGAACTCGGTTTTGTGGGGGGCACGGTGCTGCTCGTTTTTCAGGGCATGCTGCTGTGGCTGATCCTCTCCATCGCCGACGAAGCGGGCGACTTGTTCGGGCGGCTGATCGCCTTCGGTATCTTCGGCATGTTCCTGTGTCACATCCTCATCAATGCTGGTATGGCAATGAGTGTGCTGCCCGTAACGGGGCTACCCATGCCATTTATCTCGTATGGTGGGAGTTTTACGATTACTACCCTGCTTGCCATCGGGTTGTTGCAGAGCATCCGGCTACACCGACGGCGGCTGGCGTTTTCGTAGCAGGCGTGCCCCCGGCACCACTAAGGTGTGCCACATACATCATATTGCAAAGCGTTTCGCCGAGTATGGTATAGTTAGTACGTGTCTCCGTGGATCAAAGCTGATCAAATGTTGCAACAGCAAGAGAAGGAGTGTTTACCATGCGGCTACAGGATAAAGTTGCTATCGTGACCGGCGGCGGACAGGGTATTGGGCAGGTCACCGCGGAAACGTTTGCCCGCGAAGGTGCGAAGGTCGTTGTTGCCGACATGAACGAAGAAACCGTAACCAGCGTCGTCGAAGGTATCAAGGCTGCCGGTGGGCAGGCAGTGGGTGTCAAGGCAAATGTGGCTAGTGCTGAAGATGTTGATGCAATGGTCAAGACCGCGCTTGAGTTTGGCGGCGGGCGTGTTGACGTGTTGGTCAACAACGCTGGCATCACCCGCGACTCGCAGTTGTACAAGATGACGGAAGAGCAGTGGGACCTTGTCATCAACGTCAACCTGAAGGGGGTCTGGCTGTGCGGTAAGGCAGTCGCTGGTGTCATGCGTGAGCAGGGCAGTGGCTCGATTATCAATGCAAGCTCAATGGTGGGTCTCTATGGGAACTTTGGGCAGAGCAACTATGTTGCCACCAAGGGCGGTGTGATTGCCATGACCAAGACGTGGGCAATTGAGTTGGGTCCGAAGGGCGTGCGTGCGAACGCGGTTGCTCCGGGCTTTACGCGCACGCCGATCCTTGACACAGTACCGCAGAAGGTGCTTGATGACATCATCAGCAAGACCCCGATGCGCCGCATCGGTGAGCCGCAGGATATTGCCAACTGCTACCTGTTCCTCGCCTCAGACGAGTCGAGCTTCATTACTGGGCAGACCATCGAAGTAACGGGTGGATTGCTGCGGACATAATATTGGGGCACACGGCAGTGAGAAGCGACCAACAGTGAGCATACAGTATAAGTAAGGAGTAAAGCATAATGCGTGAAGTTGTCATTCTGGGTGGGGCACGGACAGCAGTCGGTGACTACGGCGGAACCCTGAAAGATAAAACCCCCGCCGACCTAGGGGTGATTGTGGCGAAGGCTGCGATTGAACGGTCGGGCATCGAAGCGGGCGAAATCCAGCATAGCGTGATCGGCAACGTGATCCACACCGACCAGCGCGACATGTACATCTCGCGCTACGTTGCCGTCGAAGCTGGTGTCCCCTTTGAGTCGCCTGCCTATACCTGCAACCGTCTGTGCGGGAGCGGACTGCAAGCGATTATTTCAGCCGCCCAAATGGTAATGCTCGGCGATGCCGATGCGGTGCTGGCGGGTGGTACGGAAGTTATGACTCGTGGTGCGTACTGGGTCAACGGGCTACGCTGGGGCGTGCGTATGAATGACAGCACCACCTTTGATGCCACGGTGGGCGTGCTGAATGACCCCTTTCTGCATTATCACATGGGGGTCACGGCAGAGAACGTGGCAACCAAGTGGGAAGTGAGCCGCGAAGAGCAAGACCAACTTGCGGTTCTGAGCCACAACCGCGCCGAAAAAGCCACCGCAGAAGGCTACTTCAAAGAACAGATTGTCCCGGTTGAGGTCAAGCAGAAGAAAGAAGTGGTGCTCTTTGACACTGACGAGCACATTCGTAAGGGGCAGACCATGGAAGCTCTCCAGAAGCTCCGCCCCGCCTTCAAGTCGGATGGCACTGGCACTGTGACTGCCGGTAATGCATCGGGTATCAACGATGCAGCGGCTACCGTGGTGATGATGGACGCGGAAACTGCCGACAAGAAGGGGCTGAAGCCGATGGCACGCTTCGTCGCCTATGCCTTTGGTGGCGTAGACCCGCAGTATATGGGCGTGGGTCCGATTCCCGCTATCCGCACCGTGATGGAAAAGTCGGGGCTGTCCATTGCCGACATGGACACCATCGAACTCAACGAAGCCTTCGCATCACAAGCACTTGTCTGCATCAACGAACTAGAACTGCCGATGGAGAAGGTCAACCCGAACGGGAGCGGTATTTCGATTGGGCACCCGATTGGGGCAACCGGTGCGATCCTGACCGTGAAGGCGATGTACGAACTACAACGCATCAACGGTCGCTATGGTCTCATCTCGATGTGCATTGGTGGCGGGCAGGGCATCGCCGCGATCATCGAGCGCATGAACTAAAGAGCACGTGAACTAAGTGCCGGTGAGCATGGGGCGGCGTGGGGGTTCGCCCCCACGCCGCCCCCACAAAAGCAGGCAAACGCTGGGGGTACAACCTGCTGTACCCGCGGCACTTTTTCATAGGTTGTGGCATGCGTGCAACGCTAGATGGGACGCAGGGCAAATCAGACGTGCGTTAGTTCCCGCTGTTGTCACCACCTGTGGTGCTGGTAGGTTGACGGGGCGTGCCGTTCTTCAGGGGTTCCGGCATGGCGTTCTGCGCCATTGATGAAGTCGAGTCCATGGCTTGGTCAACTGACTGATGAACGATACCTTGAACGTGTGACGTGTAGCCCTGCCAGACCTGCATCATCTCGCTGGCATACTCGTGCTGCGTCTTGATGGCATCTTCGACAGCTTGCTCGGCGTAGCCACGCAGGCTTCGGCTGTAGTTCCAATTTTTGAGCACAACGTCAAATGCCATGTCGGTGCTGGCTTTGAGCAACTCGTTCCACGTTGTCATTGAGCGAGTGGTTGCGTCTTGCACCTCATCCATTTGTTTCTGCATCTGCTCAACCATCTTGGGTTTTTCCTGCGACATTCACATGTCCCTTTCAAAGCATACTAGTCTATTATATACCTCCTGTCGGCGTAGCTCTACGCCGGAACCGAGGAGACATAACATCATTGGGAACTGCCAATGCACATCATTGTGTCTTGCGTATACCTACTGTCGTCTTGTATACTATAGCATATTGCCTGTTATCCATATAGATTAGGGTACACAGTTACACACAGGTTCACTTATAGTTACAGACACGAACCTTGTGCGGAGAGAAACATGACCAGATTGGCGCCGCCTGCCAGACAGTCCCGCCTGCAACAGCGTCCGCGCTTGCAAACGCTGTTGCAGGAATCGCTGCACGTCCCGCTTACCCTAGTTGTTGCCCCCGCTGGCAGTGGCAAAACGGTCGCCCTCACTGACTTTGCCGACAGTGCGAGCGTCGCGGTGGCGTGGTTGCGCCTCACCGATGTCTATGACCAGTGGGCGTTGCTCAACTATCTGGCGGCGGCGTGTCAGTCCTTCAGCCCCGCCATTGGCGCCGACATATCAGCATACCACGAGCACGGCAGTGAAAGCAACCCACACGGCGGATGCTACGCCGCACTCGATGAACTGACCACGAGTATGGCGGCAACACTCGACAGTGACGTGCTCCTGATCCTTGATGACTACCAATACGTTGACCGCCAACCGTTACTCCGCGACCTCGTTGAATATTTCTTCTCGCTTCAGCCCCGCCGCCTGCACATCCTCATCGCCACCCGCGAAACACCCCTCTGGCAGTCGCTGGCGGTGTGGCAGGCACGCGGCGAAGTCCAGAGTATTGCGGCGGACGACCTTGCCTTCACCCGCGACGAGGCGCACGCCCTTGCCACCACCTATGGTCTGACACCCGATGCCACCTTCGATGAAGCCGTCGTGTTCTGTCGTGGGTGGGCACTCGCCACGCGCCTGCTTGCCGACCAGCGCAACAACGGTACCCAAGAGTACAATGGGCACACATCGGTATACCCAGAGGTCCTGCCCACTCCTATGCGCCTGCCACCCGGCATTACACTCTCGCCCGAAGCCGAACAGCTCATTCAGCCGATCATCCCGGTAGTAGACGATTACCTGACACGGCAAGTGATTGACGACTTGCCCAGCGGCTTGCAAGTGGTGGTTTTCCGCAGTGCCCAGTTGCGCTGGCTCGATACACACACCTTGTCGTTGCTGCCCGGCTTGCACGGTGCTGAGAGTTGGCATGCCGAAGCCCACCGCCGCGCCCTGTTCCTCGAAGAGGTTGCCCCGCATCGCCTCAGCTACCAACCGCTCTTTCGGGGCATGCTGCTGCGTTGCGCCGCCGATTATCATAGCGACTGGCACCTGTTCCACGAACAGGCAGCCGAGCAGTATATTCAGCAGCAGCAGTATGCCGAAGTACTGTATCATCTGTTGCTGGCAGACGACGCGAACGGCGCGGCTGCCGTCCTCGAACAAGTTGCCCTCGCGTGGGTCGATCAGGGTGACGTGATGGAGTTTGCCCGCTGGCTTGACCAGTTGCCCCCCGAACAGCAGCACCGCCCGCGCATCTACGAAGCACGCGGGGCGGCGGCGCGGGTCATTGGCAACTTCGATCAAGCCCTCGTCTACTACGAGCAGGCGGAAGCGGGGTTCCGCGAGCAACAAGACACCGATAGTCAGGTGCGCCTGCTGCGGGCAATGGCGGCGATCTATCTCGATACGGTGCAACCCGCCCCCGCCGAGACGCTGCTGCAACGTGCCTTCGACCTGTTGTCCCCGCAGCGTCGCCACGAGCGGATCGAGATATTGCGCCTGCAAGCCGAAAACTGGGCAAACCGGGGACGCGCTGATGTTGCGCTTGAACTAGAGACCCGCGCACGCACCCTCGAAGCTGAAGATGGCGACCCAGCACACAACACCGCGACTACCGTTGAACCGCAGGGTGTGCAGCTTTCGACAGCCTTGCTGCTGTCGCGGCTGATGCTGCGGAGTGGTCGCTTGAATGAGGCTCTCGAACAACTTGAAGCCGACCTCGGCATGCACCACATCGAGCATAACAAGCCGTCCGGTCCTGTGCTGGCACACCGCGAACCAGCGTTGCTGCTGGCGTTCGTCTATTCGTTGCTGGGCAAAGATGCCCGTGCGCTTGCTGCCGCACGGCGTGGCTTACTCGAAGCCCACCAGTCCAATTCGTTGCTGACCACCGCGATTGCCCACATGCGCGTCGCCCACGCCTATCAGGTGGTGTCGCCACTCGACACCGAAGCGATTCGCCGCCACTACCAGTGGGCACTCGAACTGATTGAGGCGGGCGGCGTGACGCGCACCAAAGTGGAAGCCTTTATGGGGTTAGCGTTGTTGCACGGGCACCACGGCGAACTTGCCCGCGCCGAAGAGCACGCCGAAGAAGCCCTCCGAATTGCGGAAGAAGCGGGCGATGAGTGGATTGCAGCACTGGTATGGCTTGCCCTAGGCGGGGCGGCTGTCGTGATGGCGGACGAACGTGCCCTAGCTTGGCTTGACCATGCCCGCGAACGCTTTGAGCGGGGCGGCGACAACTATGGACAGGCAGTCGTGTCGCTCTGGTTGGCACGCTGGTACCTCCAGCACGAAGAACTTGCGGCAGCCAGCACGCATGTCAACGACCTGCTGCACCGTGCCCGTGAGTACAGCTATGACGGTTTGCTGACCGGGCACACGCTGTTTGGTCCGCGCGACCTCGCCATGCTGATCCCGATCTTGCTGCACGGGCGGTCACTCCGCGACCATAGTATCTACGCCCAGCAGTTGCTGCGGCAGGCATTCCCATCGGTGGCGAGTGACGAGATGGTGGACGATTACCACCCCGGCTACACCCTCCGTATCCAGATGCTTGGGAGCTTTCGGGTGTGGCGGGGCATCCGCGAAATCCACGGGCGTGAGTGGCAACGCGAGAAAGCCCGCCAACTGTTGCAACTGCTGTTGACGTACCGGGGGCAGTGGTTGCAGCGCGAACAAATCTGTAGCTGGCTCTGGCCCGACAGTGACCTTGAATCGTCCGAACGCCAGTTTAAGGTGACACTCAATGCGCTCAACACCGCCCTCGAACCGACGCGCCCACCGCGTACCATGCCCTTCTTTGTGCGGCGGCAAGGGCTTGCCTACAGCTTCGCACCATCCTATGGTTGCTGGATTGACGTAGACGAGTTTGAGCTACGTACCACGAACATCGCCCACACCGAAGCTGACTTCATGATCCGCAGTAGTCAGGCGGCGGTTGGGCTGTATCAGGGCGACTACCTCGCGGAAGCCCTGTACGACCCGTGGACGCTGGAAGAACGCGAACGCCTGATGGCGCGGTATTTGGCGACGGCAACGTCGTTGGCAGAGCACCTGATGGAACAGAGCCAACCCGAAGGCGCGATTGAGCTTGCCGAGCAAGTACTACGCCGCGACCGCTGCTACGAAGAAGCCTATCAGGTACTCATGCGGGTGTATGCCCGCAATGGGAGCCGCTCGCAGGCATTGCGGACGTACACGCGCTGTCGGCTCGCACTGGACACCGAACTTGATATTGAACCACTCCCCGAAACCTCCGATCTGTATGAGCGTATCAAGCGCAACGACCCTGTGTAGCGTCCGTGCTGCACCGTCCTATGGGCACGCCCCATGACCCCGTGGGCACACGCCCTCAGTGGGGTACTGCTCCGCGAGGCATGCGCCCTGTGCGGCTGGCGGCTGTCGCTGCGGGGGGTGGTGCTAGGCAGCGTGCTCCCCGATATTGACTTTCTCCTGTTTGTGCCGTTGCTGGGTCGGGCGCGCGGGCACCGCACTATCACGCATGCGCCACTGGTGCAGGTGGGTGTAGCGTGGCTGTTGCGCCGCTACGGTTTCGGGGCGGTGCTGCTGGGGCAACTGCTGCACAGCCTCACCGACAGCCTTGGTAGGGGCACGCCAGCGGGCGTAGCGTGGCTGTACCCGTTTGTGCAGCGGCGGTTGTCGTTCCGCGAACTGGGCGAAATCGCGGGTATAATGCTAGCGAGACAATCGGTCGAACTGCGACAAGCTAGAAAGTGACAGAGTGTGGAAGCGATTATTACCCTGCTGATAACCATCCATTACTATCTTGGCATGATGGTGCTGCCACTCATCATCATTGCGGCGGGCATTTACCTGACTGTGACGTGGAAACCGGAACGCGGGCGCACGCTGGTGGGGCGCATCTTCCTTTATACCATCGCCGCCCAGTTTGTCTTCGGGCTTATCGTATGGCTCTACGGCATCAGTGCGGGCAGAGGCGACTATCTTGGCTACCCGTTCATCCTACACCCGATCCTCGGCTTGCTTGCCATTGGGCTAGCGAGCTTCGCCGTGTACCAGAAGCCGGGTAGCCCACTCGCGTCACTGGGACGCTGGGCACCTCTTGCGGCAATGGGCGTGCTGTTCGTCATTGTGTCGGCAAGCATTGTGACGGGTCTCCAACAATAGGTGGCAGCGAACAACAGGTGGCAGCAAAGAGCATTGTGCCAATTGTGCCACTGGGAAGGGACAAGCATGCGCGGGTGGCTATTGTTCGTCTGGTTGCTGACCGTGGTACTACTCGGAGCACCGCCGGTTGCGGCAGAACACCGCACGCCCACTGTGGCAGTGCCGCAGGTCGTTGGGGGTGATACTGCTGCCCCCGGCGAGTTTCCGTGGCTGGTGGCACTCGTGGAGCGCGGCGATACGTTTCCCTTTTGCGGCGGCACGCTGATAGCCGCTCGCTGGGTGCTCACTGCCGCCCACTGCTTGTTCAGCGACAATAACACCCCGCTCATGGCAGGTAGCGTCGAAGTGATTGCTGGCACCAATACGCCCGAACTGGAGAACGGCGGGCAACGGCTCGGCGTGCAGCGTATCGTGCGCCACCCCGCCTATGATAATGTGCTCGAACGCAACGACATTGCGTTGCTCGAACTTGCCACCCCCGCCGACCTGAACGACCCTGCGGTGAGCACCCTCCCGCTTCTGCGGGCAGACCGGCAGGCAACATTGGCTGCCCCCGGTACTGCTGCGACGATTGCCGGGTGGGGCGACACCAACCCGGCAGGCGGTGGCGCACCCATCGCGTTGCAGCAGGCACAAGTACCGATCAGCAGTGACGCAGTGTGCCGTGATATTGGTGGCGGCGACCCAACCGTCCATATCTGTGCGGGTGGTGGCAGTGCCGATAGTTGCTACGGCGACAGTGGCGGTCCATTAATGGTTGCGGACGGGCAGGGCGGTATGGTGCTCGCGGGCATCACGAGCTTCTCGGTCGCGGCGCAGTGCGCCGCACCAGACATCCCGGCGGGCTACACACGGGTTGCCGCCTTCACCAGTTGGGTCGCGGAAACCACCGGAGTCACGACCCAACTGCCGCCCCCCATTGCGGGGGGCGAACTGGTTTATATGCCACTGATACAGGTGCGCTAGGATGGACTGGACGGGCTAGTCGCCTGCAAGCACCTGCTCGAATACCGTGAACGGCTGCAACCCGACGAAGCGTTGCTCCCCGATCTCGAAGGTGGGCTGGAGCGTGATGCCCCGGCTCCGTTGCTCGGCATCCCACGCTTGTACCTGCTGCGCTGCCACCCCGTCTGCCTGACACGCCGCGAACGTCGCGTCATCCATGCCCAACTCGACGGCAAACTGCCGCGTGAGGGTGGATAACTCACTCTCCGGAACGCTCCACAACTGGTCGAGGCGCACAAACAGGAGGTCGTGCATTGCCCAGAATTGCCCCTGCTGGTTGGCACACTCGGCGGCTTCGGACACCCGCAGTGACCGCTCGCCGTGGTTGAGGATGGGGCGGAACGCGAGCTGTGCCCTGCCGTTGCGTACATAAGCCGCGACGAGTTGCGGCTCGATTTCGAGCACATGCCGCTGGCAGGTAGGGCAGAGAAAATCGCTGTAGTCGGTGATGACTATCGGTGCCGCCGGGTCGCCAAGCAGCGGGGTGCCATCCTCGGCGACATGCTGAGCTAACCCATCGTAGAGCGGTAACGCGGCGGTAGGCTCCGGGGTAGGCGGCACGCTGGTTGCGTCGGGGGCAGGGGCATTGGTGGGCGCGTCAGCCTCAAGCGCGGTCTCAGCCTCAGCCACGGCAGTGGGCATAGACTCTGCTGTGCCATCTGGGGCAGTGGCTTGCCCGTCGGTGCCCGCGTCAAGGCGTACTTGCTCGCGGTCGGTTGTGCCGTCGGTTATGCCGTCGGTTGTGCCGTCGTTGGACGGGGTGGTCAGCGTGGGTGTTGTAGTAGGTTGCCGCAAAATGACGAGCGTGGGCGTGGCAGGGGTAGTTGCCTGTGGTTCGGTGGCAGTGCAGGCACCCAGCAATACACCGATAAGGAACACAAGCGGCACGATTGCATAGCGCACGTTACAGGTACCTTTCTGTTTCAGGGGGCTAGCGCGGCGGCACGCAGGCAGGGGGGCTGGTCAGCCACGGCTCAAACTCGATGTTGACCCCTACCGCGTTCCCCCGTCCTTCAGCATTGAGTTCCGGGTGGTACGGTCCCGATGACTCGCCCCACCAGTTGTTTCGCATATCAAGTGTAACCTCACTGGTCGCGCCGCGCCCGATACCAAAGTCAAGGTAGGTGGGCTGGATAGCAGGGGTGTGTTCGTCAATGTAGTTGTTTTCGATGCGAAGGCGCGGTTGGGGTACCTGGAGCGTTTCGGTACGGAGACCCAACCCCAGCCCGTCGCCAATCAGGGCGTTGCATGCGATAGTCCCCTCAATCGGTCCGTTGGTGGTCACGCGCAGGTTGCCGATGCCGCCCCGGAACAGGTTGCCCTGCACATCGAGAACGACCCCGTTAAACTCGCTGAGGTTGTTAATCTCGATGCCGGGGGCAGCTTCGTTCAGGCGGTTGCCGCCCACACGGTTGCCCGTCATTGTCACGAAGTTACCCCGGTTGTAGCTGGCGGTGATGCTCGCCCCAGCAACCATGTCGTTTGCCGTGATTTCGGTGTCGCGCATCTCGAAGCGGCTATCGCGCACCCGAATGTTACCACCATTTTCGAAGATACGGCTGTCACGAATGCGTAGCTCACCATCCGAGCTAACAAGGATGGTTGCCTCTGCACCGCCGCCGCTCAGTTCGGTGTGCTCAAGTACCAGCAGGCTGTTGTCACTGGTGTAGATGCCCCCCCAGCGCACATCACGCACGGCGGCTTCGATGCGGACGGGGTTGCCGGGTGCGCCCAGCGACAGGATTTGCCCACCGACAGCACTAATATTGACCCCCGGCTGTATCTGCACCTGCACACCCGGCTCGATAGTCAGGGTGGCACCACGGGCAACACGCAGGTCGCGCCCAACAATGATCGGGCTGTCGGCAGGTGTCCAGCGTTCGTTGCCACTAATCACCTCGACATCGCTGCCACCGATGGGCGGCACGCCCCCACCGCCCGGTGTTGGCAGCGGTCCGAAAGTCGGCAGGCGCGTGGGCAACGGTCCGAAGGTCGGCAAGACACTGGTACCACTCGTTGTGGGCACACCCGTCACGCCGCTCGTCGGTACTGCGGGCGTGACCGGTACACTGGTCGGGATCGGCACCGTCGCGGGGGGGGGCGGCGGCGAGGTCGGCGGTGGTGCGAACGTGGGCACGGGGGGCGGCGGCGGATACGATGTTGGCACCACCGGGGGGTTGGTCGGAAATGGGGTAAAGGTTGGCAGAGGCGTAGTCGAACCACCCGGTATTAGGGTGCCCATGGGCGTGATGGTCTGTTGGGCAGGCGGCGAGCCAATCGGTGACGGGTAGGGATAGGGTGGCTCTGGTGTAAGACCACCGCCCGGTATGCTGGGTGGGGTCGCAGTGCTGGCTGTCGCCGTCTGTGCGCCCGGCGATGGGAAAAAGAACGGTGGTGTTGGGGTCAGGTTTTCGGCAACCTGCTGCCCCGGACCAAGGAGGGCATACAGCAGAGCCACGCCCCCACAACAGAGCAGCAGGAACGCAGCCAAGCCAAGCGGAATCAGCACACACCCGGCATTACTACGTTCCTCGTCGCTCTCGCTCAGATCAGCGCGGGGCGCGTCGGGGTCAGGGTAGGGGGGCAAGCCATAGTCGTCTACCGAGCGGAGCGGGTCGGCAGCTGGTACAGGCGCGGGGGGTGCGTCTGCTGCGTCGGCGGGGGGGGCACTGTCGCGTTCAGGAAAGACGGGTAGCCCGTCGGGGTCGAAGCTGGTGGGCTGGTCGGCAGTGCCGGGGTGCGACGGTAGCCCGTCGGGGTCGAAGCTGGTGGGCTGGTCGGCAGTGCCGGGGTGCGACGGTAGCCCGTCGGGGTCGAAGCTGGCAGCTAGCCCCGCTTGCTGGGGCAAAGAAGGAATGCCGTCCGCATCGGTCGGCGGCGTAGGCGGCGTAGGTTGATCTGGTTTGTGATCGGGTTGCTGCCGCGAGTCGTTCGCGCCTGCGGTCATAGCCTGCTACTCAGGGGTTCAATTCCTCACGAATATCGGTCGTGAGATAGATCACGCGCTCGCCAATATTGGTGGTACGGTCAGCTACCCGTTCAAGCGCGTGCACGATGTCAATCATGTTCATGCCTGCTTCAAGCCGTTGCGGGTCATCGCGGATCGTTGCGAGTAGCTCATCACGTACACGTTTCTCTAGCTCGTCTACACGGTCTTCATCACTGCGTAGGCTGTAGGCAAGGTTGAGGTCTTGTAGCAGAAATGACTCTAGGCTGGTGTTGAGCATCCGCCGTGTAATGGTGGCAATCTCGCGCACACCAGACGGAATGGGCACCATCGTCGTCTGTACGGTCATCCGTTCGACGCGGCGGGCAATACTACACGCATAGTCACCAATACGCTCGAGTTCGCCCGCAATGGCAAAGGCACTCACGAGCATACGCGGGTCGTCGCGGGTTGCGCCCTGTTCGGCAATCAGCCGTACCACCTGCCGTTCCGTCTCGCGGTGGAAGCGATCAATCTCACGGTCGTCAACGATCACACGAGCAGCAGCAACAGTATCCCATTGCTCTAGGCTCCGAAGGGCATTTATCATTGCGTGCTCAACCATGCTCCCGAGACGGATCAGATCGTCGCGCAGGTTTTCCAATTGCTGTACGTACCCTTCGCGTGCCACAGGATCGCCTTTCTTGTGTGGTGAGGCTGTGCGCCCACAATGAGCACCGCCCAACACAGCATACCATATCCCGATAGCCCTGACTAGAGTGACGAAGCCGAATGGGGCGAAGTTCCCGTGAACAGGTCGTAGCGAAGGACAGTTTGTGTGTCGCCCGCAAGGGCAAAGCCAAACCACCTATACAGCCGTTGGGCGCGGGTGTTATATTGCTGTGTGTTTAGGGTGATGACCTCGCTACGGCGTGTCTGCGCGAAGCGAATTAACTCGGCAAGGAGCCGGATGCCAGTTGCCGTGCGGCGCATCGTCGGGTGTACGGCAATCCGCACGATATGCACCAGTCGCCCCTGAAAGTGGCTCGATGCGTAGGCATAGCCGACTACGCGCCCGTGGTCTTCTGCCACAATAAAGTACCCGTCATCATTGAGGGCCGCGTGCATGGCACTCTGGCTTTGCGTCCAGTGCGGCTCAAAGCACACCGCGTCAAGGCCAAGGAGCATCGGTAAGTCAGGCGGCATCGCCTGCCGCACCGTGATCGCGGAGTTGCCGAACGAGGGTATATCATAGGTGTGTTTTTCATAGCTCACGACCGTGGTATCTTGGATGTAGCCGTACTGTCGGAGGAGCGGTGCCAGCCACACCTCTGATGCACCGTCGCCCGCATAAAACACCTGCCGCAAGCCGCGCTGGTACAGCAACGGGTGCAACGTATCAAGCAGGGTCGTGACCGTCGGGGTGGGCGACAGACCGCGTGACAGCACGACACAACTCAACCACGTTGCGTGCAATGCCTGCCAGCCAGCCAAAGCTACCGCTAGCGTGGTCTGGTGGTTTTCGTAGATCACACCCGGCGATGTTGCCAGCAAAGCGGGGAGGTCGGTGGCGTTCAGGTTATAGTAGCGGCGTTCTGAGTCGCGGAGCAGACGGGCAATACTGGTGAGGTCGTCACTGGTAGCAGCGCGGCTGTGCGCGGTTGTCATATCGTAACTCCGCCGGAAGAGATTGGCAAACATGGTATTATTGCATCAGTTTAGCATACTGCGAGTGCAACCGTGAACAGAAAGCATATTGCTATAGTATACCGTGCGATGTCACATTGGCAATGCCGCCGCGCGGCCTCGGCATGGGTGGTACAGCCCTGATGCGTTCTTCTTCGGTGCGCCCAGCGCATGGCTGGCAACCCCCTGCTGCCCTTCTGTTTGGGGGGGCATTGTCGCTCCCATTGCTGGCGTGGGCGGTGTCGCCGCTGTGGGCGGGGGCGTGGCATGCCCTGCTCCTGCTGACGCTCTACACAGTGCCGGGGCTGGCAGTGTTGCACTGGCTACTGCCCGCCGCGCAGAGCACAGACTGGCACCCACTGACCCGCCCAGTGCTTGCGCTCGCCGTGAGCACCGCCCTGCCGCCGGTGCTGCTGCATGCTGTGGCTGTGGTGGGTGGGCAATGGGGGCACGTAGCTACAGGCGGCTACCTCCTGCTGGCACTGCTGGCGGTGCTCGTACCAGTGGCGCGGCACCGTGCTGGTCTACCCCATGCGTTGCCCCGGCTCGATGGTGCAGGGGGGGTGTTGCTGCTGCTCGCACTGCTCACGCTCCTAACGCGCCTGTGGGTGGTACGCGACCTGCCGACGGGTCTGCTGGGCGACAGCTACCAGCACACCACGATGGCACAGCTGCTGGTGGACAACGGCGGACTGTTTCAGTCGTGGCAACCCTATGCCCCCCTGACGACCATGACCTACCACTTTGGCTTTCACGCTAACGTGGCGTTCGTCCACTGGTTGACAGGCATACCCGTACCGCAAGCGGTGCTACTGGTGGGGCAAATCCTTAATACGATCATGGTACTGGTGCCGTTCGCGCTTGTGGGAGCGTTGCGTGGTAGCGCGTGGGTGGCGGTGTTCGCCGTACTGCTCACCGGCTTTGCCACCGAGCTACCCGGCTTTTTCGTCAACTGGGGACGCTACACCCAACTGACTGGACAGGTGGTGCTGGTGGCGGTGCTGGTGGCATGGGTACTGCTGGCAGACCGCACGACGCGCCCGCATGGGCGGTGGCAGTGGCGCACCGACGGGCGGGTGCTGGCACTGGCGGTGCTGCTTGCGCTGGCGTTGTCGCTCACGCACTACCGGGTAGCGATGCTGGGTGGGCTGTATGTGGCGGTGCTGCTGGGCACCTATGCGTGGCACGCCACGACATGGCGCACGGTTGGGCGGTTGGTGCTGGTGGCAACGAGTGTCGGGGGGGCAACACTGCTGCTGGTGTTGCCGTGGCTCGGCACTGTGGTGCAGGGCTACCTGCTCCGAAATACGGCGGCGTTCGTCAGCGGCGCGGTGGGCGAACAACGCTTGAACCAAGCCGCCGTCCTGCCGCCGGTGTTCCCCCTGTTTAGCCCGGCGTGGTTGCTGCCGCTGGCGGTGGTGGGTGTGGGGTGGCTCATCTGGCAGCGACAGTGGCGTATGCTGCTGCCGGTTGGGTGGCTGGCGGCAATGGTATTGGCTGTTGCACCGTGGTTGCTGGGCTTGCCCGGTGTCGGCGTGATGGACTACCTCACGGGCTTTGGTGAGCTGTCGCTCCTGCTTGCGCCGCTCGCCGGGGTTGCCGTTGCAGCAGCAGTCGTGTGGGTGGGGCAGCGCGTGCCCGCACGGGTCGCGGCAGCATTGCCGCTGGCTGTTGTTGCGCTGGTACTCGTGGTGGGTGTACCGCGTCAACTTGCCATCATCGCGCCATCGGAGAGCAACCCGGCATATGCCGCGACGCAACTCGTCACGCCCGCCGATGTGCAAGCGATGCAATGGATACGCCGTAGCACGCCCGCCGATGCCCACTTCCTTGTGCAGAGCTTCCCAGCGTATGGCGGCACGTTGCTGGCAGGCAGCGACGCGGGATGGTGGTTGCCGTTGCTAGCACGGCGCAGCAGCACGCTGCCGCCGCTCACCTATGGCAGCGAACTAGGACCATCGCCCACGTTCTCCCGCGATGTCAACACACTGGCGGTAGACCTGCGCGGGCGACCGCTCACCGATGACACGGCGGTGTCGCTTGACCTGACGACCCCCGCCGCCCGTGCGCGGCTGGCGCGGGCAGGCGTGACTCATGTGTACATCGGGGCGCACGCTAGCCCGCCGCGCACCAGCGTTGACCATTTCGATCTGGATGCGCTACGTCGTTCGCCCGTGTTCACGCCTGTCTATGACCGGGATGGCGTGCTGATTTTCGAGCTACAACAGGACGAACAGGACTGATATGCGAATTGCGGTTGTCGGACCGACCTACCCCTATCGCGGCGGTATCGCCCATTACACCACACTGCTGGTGTATCACCTGCGGGCTGCTGGGCACACCACGCGCTTCTATTCGTTCACGCGCCAGTACCCGCGCTGGCTGTTCCCCGGCAAGACCGACCGTGACCCCAGTACCGCCGCACTGCGCGTCGAGTGTGAGTATGTGCTCGACCCGGTGAACCCGCTGACGTGGTGGCGGCTGTGCCACAACCTGCGCCGCGACGACCCAGAGGTGGTGTTGCTGCAATGGTGGGTGCCTTACTGGACACCGAGCATGACGGTGATTGGTCGCTGGCTCAAGCGCAACACGCGCAGCAAGATTGTGTTTGTGTGCCACAATGTGCTGCCCCACGAGGGCGGGGGCTTCCTTGATCGGCGGCTGGCAATGACCGTGTTGCGCTCTGGCGATGCCTTTATTGTGCATAGCGAACAGGATAAGCACTATCTGCGGGCACTCCTGCCCGATGCCGCGATCTACAAGGCGCACCTGCCGACCTATGAGCCAATCGCGCAACTCACCGGCGATAGGGGCAGCGACCCCTACGCGGATGACCGCGCCGTGCTGGGGGTGCCCGCCAACCGCCCAGTGGTGCTGTTCTTTGGCTTTGTGCGCCCATACAAGGGGCTAGAGTATCTGGTACAGGCATTGCCGCTGGTGTTGCGCGAGCAACCGGTGCATCTGCTGGTGGTGGGCGAGTTCTGGACCGCCCCAGAGTTTTACGAACGCTACGCCGCCCAATTCGGTGTGCAGAACGCCATGACGCTGGTCAACCGCTACGTGCCCAACGAAGAGCTACACACCTATTTCAACCTCGCCGAAGTGGTTGTGCTGCCCTACGTCTCGGCGACACAGAGCGCGGTGGCACAACTGGCGTTCGGGGCGGGCAAGGCAGTCATCACCACGCGGGTGGGCGGCTTGCCCGAAATTGTGCAAGACGGCGTGACCGGGCTAATTGTGCCGCCGCAGGACAGTGCCGCCCTTGCTGCCGCGATTGTGCGCTTCATCCGTGAAGGGTTGCGCGTGCCGTTCGAGCGCAATGTGCAGGCAGCCAACACCGCCCGCACCTATGGCTGGCAGCACCTTGTCGCCACCCTCGAAGCGATCCACCATGATCTCTTGCCAAGCGGGGTGGCTCCGTGACAATAGTGTTGCTCATCATAATGGGCATCGAGCGACCATCGGGGCGACGCTATTTCAACATTGCCCGTCAGCTTGTCCAGCGCGGGCACCGCGTGCGTATCCTTGCGCTCCACCCCGACCTTGCGCGGTGCCCACAGCGGCGGTTCTGGCGCGATGGCGTTGAGGTGTGGTATGTCGGACAGATGCACGCCCGCAAGCGCGACGGTGTGACCACGCGCTTTGCCGCGTTGCCGTTGCTGCGTGTGGTGGTGGGGGCGACGTGTGGTATGATAGCAGGCATTATGCGTTCACCAGCAACCGTGTACCACCTCGGCAAACCGCAACCCGTCAACGGCATGGCGGCACTGATCGGCGTTGCGTTGCTGCGCGGGCAGGGCTTCTACGTAGACTGCGACGATGACGAGCGCACGAGCAACCAGTTTGCCGCCGCGTGGCAGGCACAGGTATTTGACGTTTGGCAGCAAGTGCTGCCCCGGCTGGCAACAGGCGTGACGGTTAACACGGGCTATCTGGCGCGGCGCATGCCGCCCGCGCAACGGGTGGTACTGGTGCCCAACGGGGTTGAGCCGCAGCAGTTTGCGCCGCCGCCGCCGCGTGTGCTGGCGGGCATGCGCCGCGCGGCACGGCTGGCGGGGCGGCGCGTGGTGGCGTATTGTGGTACGCTGGCACTGCACAACCACCCGGTAGACCTGCTATTGCAGGCGTTCGTGCAGGTGTATCGCGCCGTGCCCAACGCGACGCTACTGCTGATTGGCGGCGGGAGCGATAGTGGGCAGGTGCGCCAACACGCCGAGGCACTCGGCATTGCCGATGCGCTGGTGATGACGGGCGAAGTACCGTACACGGCAGTGCCCGCGTGGTTGGCACTGGCAGACCTGAGCGTTGACCCCGTGTATGATAATGCCGTGGCGCGTGCCCGTTCGCCCCTGAAGATCGCTGAGAGCCTGCTGCTGGGGGTGCCTGTCGTGACCGGCGACGTGGGCGACCGCGTCGCCATGCTTGCTGATGGCGCGGCGGGGGTGCTGGTTGCGCCGGGGTGCCCCAACGCACTGGCGGCGGGGATTATCGCGCTGCTGCATGACGACGCACGGCGACAGGAGTTGGCGGCGGCGGGCACCGTACACGTTCGGCAGCACTATACGTGGCATGCGCTGGCGGCGCAGTGGGAAGGTGTGTACCACGAGCAAAAGGCACACGCTGCATGAGCGCGTCGCCTACCCTGCCACTGGTCTATATTGTTGTCCTCAACTGGAACGGCTACGACGACACCCACGAGTGCCTGCTGTCCCTGCGAACCGTCGCCTATGGCAACTACCGGGTATTGGTGGTAGACAATGCCTCGCAAGACGACAGCCCCGCCCGCCTGCAACGTGACCACCCAGAGCTAGAACTTGTGCAGTGCCCTGCCAACCACGGTATTGCCACGGGCTACAACTATGGCATTCAGGCTGCGCTAGCACGCGGTGCCGACTATGTAGTCGTGATGAACAACGATGTGGTGGTAGACCCGGCATACATCGCCGCTATGCTCGACGTGCAACGCCGCTGGAACGACTGCGGCGTGGTCATGCCCAAAATCTACTACTACAACGAGCCAGACGTAATCTGGTCGGCGGGCGGCTACCTGCGCTGGCGGTGGCTCCCCGGCAATATCATCATGCGGGGCAAGCGACGCGACAGTCCGCGCTACCAGCATGAGCAACCGCTAGAGTTTGCGCCGAGTTGCTGCCTGCTGTTGACGCGCGACGTGTGCCAGCAGGTCGCCTTTGACGAAGCCTACTTCTTCTACTACGATGACTGGGACTTTTGTGTGCAGGCGCGGCAGGCGGGCTACCAGCTTGTATTCGCGCCCGCCGCCAAGCTGTGGCACAAAGTCAGCCGCAGCACGCAGAACAGCGTGAAGGGGCAACGCTGGTGGCGTATTCTGGGGCAAAGCTGTGTGCGCTACCACCGTAAGCACCACGGCACCGCCGCGCTTGCCGCCTATGTGCTGTGGGTGGTGCTGCGCGAAACAGCGAAGGGCAACCTGCGCCACATCCCGGTCTTTCTGGCGGGCATCCGCAGTGGGCTGCACGCCCGCACGGTTGCCGACATGCGCCCCGGCTGGAGTATCTGATGCACACGACACTGGAGACCCACGCGCCCCCGGCGACAATGGAAGCGGTGCCATGCGAACTGTGTGGCAGCGACGAGCGCACACTCATCGTTGAGCGTAGCGACCTGCTGCTCGGTGGCGACGAAACCTACACGCTGCACGAATGCGGCGGCTGTGGCGTGCTCTACCTGCACCCGCGCCCCACGCCCGCCGCAATGGGGCGGCACTACCCCCCCGACTACCAGCCCTACAAGCCCGCCGTCCAGAGCGAGCCGCCGTTGTTTCGGGTGATGCGGCGGTACGGTTTGTGGAAACGCTGCCGTGTGATTACGCAGTATGTGCCGCAGGGTCGCCTGCTTGATGTAGGCTGTGCCACGGGCGATTTCCTCACCGAGATGCGCCAGCAACCGGGGTGGCAGGTCTACGGCATCGAGCCGGGCTACAGTGCCGCCCGCCGTGCCCACGACGAATCGCGGCTGGACGTGCTGTGTGGTGTGCTCACCACTGCGCCGTTCCCGGCGGCATCGTTCGACGCGATTACCTTCTGGGACGTGCTCGAGCATGTGTATGACCCCTATACCGTCCTGCACGAAGCAGCACGGCTGTTACGTCCCGGCGGCGTGCTAGTGGTCAACCACCCCAACCTCAACAGCCTTGACCGCTGGCTGTTTGGGGCAAACTGGCTGGGCTACGAGTTGCCACGCCACCTGTACCTGTTTCCGCCCGCCGTACTCCGCGCGACGCTCGCGCCGTTGGGTTTGTACGAAGTGGAGCAGCGATGCCTCTACGGGAGCTACTCCGCGCTGGTCAGCAGTCTGGTATTCACGCTCAACCGACGGCTAGGTGTGGGTGGCGTGGGGCGGTTGGTCGAGCGCGTGCTGCTCAGTATGCCGCTCCGCATACTCGCCGCACCATTCACGGGTGTGCAAGACCGCCTGTTGCGCGGCTGTAATGTGACGGTAGTCTTCCGAAAGAGACCCGCATGACGAGCAGCACCCAGACAACCCGCGCCTATTTTCAGCAGGTGATGGACGAGCATGCCACCCGCCACGGTAGCGACCCCTACGCGACAAACCGTGTGTGGCACCAGACTGTGGCACAGTTGCGCGACTGGCTGCACCGTGAGGGGCTAGATACGCACGGGCGCGTGCTCGAAGTGGGGAGCGGTACCGGCTTGCTGCAAGCCTACGCTGCACACTATGTTGGCATTGATATTGCCAGTACCGCCGCGCACTACATGCACCGCCCCTTCTCGGTGGCATCGGCAACCGACCTGCCCTTCGCCGATCACAGCTTCGATGGCGTGTGGTCGGTGTGGGTGCTCGAACATGTCGAGTACCCCGAACGGATGCTCGCCGAGCTACGGCGTGTGGTACGTCCCGGTGGCAGCATTTTCTTACGAGCCGCCTTTCACGTCCCGTCGTGGGTATCGCGGGGTATCCACCGCCGCCCGTGGCGCGACCTCACGGGCGGTGAGCGGCTGATCCGGCTGTCGTTGCTGTGGCGGGCAACGCTCCCCTACCAGCTTGGCACGCGCCTACTGCGCCGCACGGGGTTCCTTGCCCGCTATCTGCGCCACCGCACGCCCACCAGTGTCCACGCCCGCGCCCTGTCTCCCAACTATGACACCTACTGGGACTATGACGCGGATGCCTGTGTGTCACTCGATGCCTACGACGTAGCACTGTACTTTCTGTCGCGTGGCGACGAGCCGCTCACGCCGGGGGGCGTGCTACGGGGCTTGGCGCAACGGGCACAGCCGCAAATCTACCGTGTGTGGCACCGGGCAGGTGCAGTATCGTGAGCGAACAACCAGCAACCGGGCAACGCGGTCTGTGGGCGGCGTTCCAGCAGGCACGCGCCCGCATTGTGGCGTGGGTGACACCGAATCGGCGGCGGTGGCTGTGGCGTGGGTTGACGCTTCTGTCATTACTGCTCGTCGCCATCAGCAGTGTGTATGCCGTGCGCGAACTGGCACGTAGCGATGTGCAGCTTAGTCCGGGCTGGCTGGGGGTTGCGCTCCTCATCTACACCGTCAACTACACGCTGCATACGCTGGGCTGGCACCTGCTCGCGCGCCGCTTCTGTGGCGTGCATTCGCTACGTGCCAACACCGAAGCCGTCGCTGCCAGCAATCTGGTGAAGTACCTCCCGACAGTAGCGTGGTACATCGCCAATCGTGCCGATTTCTATGCGCGGCGGGGGGTGGCGGTGCATGCGGTGGTGGCTGCATCCCTGCTCGAACTGGCGTTTATGCTGGGGTCGGGGACGGTATTCTTGCTGCTGTTCTGGTTTAGTAGCTATGGCTGGTCGCTGGGGTTATTGTCGTTCGCTGCGGTGATCGTGGGCTTGCTCGTGGTTGCTGTCCCCGATGGCATTGCCCGTCGTTGGTGGCGGCGGCGCGTGACCACACATGCCGTCGCCGCGCCATCGTCTACGGTCGGGCGGGTGTGGTTGCTGCTGGCGTTGCTGTGCTATGCCGTGACGTGGCTTACCGGGGTGGCGTTCCTTGCGGCGATAGTCGCCGCCTTTGCGCCCGTCACGGCAGCAACCCTGCTATCACTTGCCATAACGTGGCTCTTTACCGGGGTCGCGTCATTCGTGGTCAGTCTCACGCTCGGCACCATTGGCATTGCCCGCGAGATCACGCTGGTGGTGTTGCTCACGCAGGCGTACCCGCTTGCGGTTGCCGTTGCGACGGGCATTCTGGTGAAACTCCTGCTGACTGTGGGCGAGATCATAGTGAGCGGGGCGGTACTGGCGGTGCTGCGCGTCACGCCAACCCCTCCGCCCGAAAGCGAGGCATAATCGCATGGCACATCCACTGGTCGGGCTGTTGCCCGCCGCAGGGCGGGGCACGCGGCTCGGTTCCATTCCGTGTAGCAAAGAGATCATGCCGCTGGGCTTCCGGTTGCAGCACACCGCCACAACCCCTACAGGTGCGGGGGTGCGGCAACCCGTCACGGCACTAGAGAGCCACCTGCACGCGCTCCGTGAGGCAGGTGTAACCCGCACCGCGTTGATCATCGGCGAGTCGAAGTATGACATTGTGCGCTACATTGGCGATGGTAGCCAGTACGGGCAATCGGTCGCCTACTTTTATCAGCAGCAGTTGCGTGGTATGCCGTTTGCCCTTGACCTCGCTACGGCATGGATTGGCGCGGCAACCACGTTGTTTGCCATGCCCGACACGCTGATTACACCGAGCGACACGCTGCAACGGGTGCTGCACTATCACACGGCGCACCCCGCTGATGTGACGCTAGGGCTGTTCAGCACCCGCACGCCGCACAAGTTCGGCATGGTTGAGCGTGCCGCCGACGGGCTGATCACGGCGTTCGTAGACAAGCCCGCCCAGACTGACCTGCGCTACATGTGGGGGCTGGCAGTGTGGGAGCCTACGTTCACGACACTCTTGCATAGCACCCTACATACCGTGCCGCCGGGTGGCAAAGAGTGCGTGCTCAGTGACATCTTCGCGGCAGCACGGGCGGCGGGGTTACGTGTGCAGGGGGTCGTACTTGACCCCGCACGTTACCGCGACATCGGTACGCCGGAGGACTTCCAAGCAGTGGTGTACGAACTGGCAGGCGAGCAGGCAAATCGCATTGCAACCGCTTCGGGTAGCCCGGAATAATACCATCACCCGAAAGTAGTAGTACCGTCGTTTTGGTGATTACAGTCAGGTTTGCCCCAAAAGGGGTTATACCTGAAGAGAGCATTGTTTGTTGGGGTGCCGCCTGCTAGACTAGTCACAGTAACGGGACAGCAGTGTGCTGTCATCTGTGACACAAGTAGTGAATTGTTCAGGAGGATGAAACAATGACTATCGTTCGTCGTGGCGTGGCTCTAGTGCTGGCACTGGCACTGGTCGCAGGTAGCATGTTCTTTGCTGCCACCCCCACCGCCCAAGCACAGGGGCAGTCCAACACCAATGCCCCCGGTGTGTGGCAGTCGTCAATCAACATGCAGAACGTCAGCCCCAGCACGGCAAGTAGCCTGTCAATTGCGTTCTATCAGGGCAACAGTTCGACCCCGGCGACCACTCGCAACCTGACGGCAGATGAACTGTCGCAATTGACGGGTAACGGTGGCTTCTTCGGTCTGTTCGTGCCGGCCGGCGTGCCGGACTTGGCTGGCGGTCAGTACTCGGCTGTCATTACCAGCGACGTGCAGGTTGAAGCGACGGTCAACACAGGTTCGACCAACAACGATGCGGCACCATGGACAATCTTTGCTTACGAAGGTTTCAACACGGCAGATACGGCTACGAGCCTGTTCTTCCCCGGTAACTACAAAGAGTACTTCGGCTTCAACTCGGAAATGGTCATCCAGAACGCAGGGAGCGCGGCAGCCACTGTTGAAGTAGACTTCTACGCTGCCGACGGTAACAAGATCAACAGTAGCCCGATCAGCCTTGGCACCATCCAGTCGAACGCTTCGCAGACCTTCCCAATGAGCAGCAGCATCTTCGCCAGCCTGCCGTCGGGCAACAGTGGTCTGTTCGGCGCAGTGGTCACCGCGACCAACAACCAGCCGATTGCCGGTGTGGTCAACATCTGGCGGTCGAGCGGTCCGGCAGGTACGGCAGGCTACAGTGGTTTCACCACGGGTAGCACGGAACTGTTCGTGCCGTCGCTGTACCAGAACTACTTCAACTTCGGCTCGGCTCTGACCGTCCAGAACATCAGTTCGAGCGAAACGGCTAACGTGACCGTGACCTACCAGAACGGTGCAACTGAGAACTTCACACTGGCTCCGTTCGCTGCCCGCGAACTGGTGCAGGGTAACGCTGGTGCGTCGTTGCCGTCGGGCAACCAAAGCGGTCTGTTCGGTGCGACTGTCACCACCACGGGCGGCAGCATCGTTGGTCTGGTCAGCCTGAGCCAGTTCTTCACACCAGTGCAGGATGCTAACGCCTTCGCTAGCTACAGCGTTCCTGCCAGCACTGGCACCTCGCTGAACATCCCGGTTGTACTCAAGAACTACTTCGGCTTCTTTACCGCCGTCACGGTGTACAACGCTGGTGATACGGCAACTACGGTTACGATGACATTGCCAGCAGGGACTGAACCATACACCCAGAGCATTCCGGCACGTTCGTCACAGAACTTCATCTTCCTGAAGGATGCAGGTCCCATTCCGGATGCTGACCCCGGTACGCAGACCTCGGCTACCATCACATCGAGCAACAATGCTCCGCTGGTCGCTGTTATCCAGCAGAACACCGAATCGAGCCTGACCCGCTTCAATGCAGGCAAGGTCAGCGGCGACTTCCTGTCGGCGTTCACGGGTTCGGTTGCTCAGTAGGACTAAGTAAGGCTGACGGTAAATGGATGGGTAGTTGTAACACTCCTCATCCGCGACAGGGCAGGGTTACACCACACGGCGTAACCCTGCCTTTGTGTTAGAAAGTTTATGGTGAAGCAATGCAACAACGATATTATGCCCTGCTCGGCATCGTGCTCGTGCTCCTGCTCGTTGCCGCGTGTGGCGGTGGCGGCACGGGCGAGATCGTCGTCACGCCAGAGGAAGGCGGTGGCGTTGCCGAGGAGTTCTTCGGTACACCCGGTGCCGATGACCCTGATACTGATACCCCGCCGTCCGACGAGAACGGCAACGAGGCAAGCGGTAGTGGCGATGCCTACCCCACACCGGGCGATGGCGCAACGGCTGGCACAGACGGCGAAGGGGTCGAAGGGGACGACACGGGCGATGATGCCTACCCCGCACCCACGCCGCTCCCGCCGTTTTATCCCTACCCCGAACCGCCCGACCTACCCGAATTGGAGGGGAGCCGCGAAGGGCGTTCATTGACGGCACTGGAAGCATCGGAGATTGCGGCGGACTACGCACGTAGCGAATACGACCCCGATGCCCAGTTTTTCATGGTCATACCGTCCAGTGTCATGCTACGTAATCTGGGTAGCCCGCCAGTGCCTCCGGGCTGGTTCTTCAAGTTCAAGACTGATGAAGATAGCCTCGGTGAGTTTATCGTGCAAGTGACGGACGAGACCATCAGTGGGTCTACGAATGTCTCCGCACTGGTTGCGCTCGAACCATTGGAGTTGCCAGTTGAACGCGATGCGGTTACATTAGATAGCAACGATGTGTTCGCCCAGTTTGACGAAGTGGCAGCCGAACGTGAGATACCATCATCGAGTGAAAAGCTGTATGACCTCGAACTGGTTTACCTTGCGAACGCCGATGAGCCAGTCTGGAGTGTCGTTGAGCCGGAGACGCTAGAGTGGCTCTACACCATCAGTGCGATAACGGGCGAAGAAGTGGACTACACCCGCTAGGCTGGTGGGTGCTGGGGTGGTGCCTGCTGCTGGGGCTGGCACTCCCAGCTGCTCCGCCCGTGGTAGCCCAGTCTGCTGGGTCGCTCGTGGTCGAGCCACTGGCAGGCGGGCAGTATGTGGCGGGCAACTGGTTGCCCCTGCGCGTCATGTTGCCTGCCACGAGCGGCAGCGGCGTAGCCCAACTGCGTGCCACTGCGCCGGGCAGCCCCGATAGCTATGTCCGCGACGTGGTACTGCCCACCAGCGACCCGGTGTGGCTGTACGTTGCCACCGACCCGGCACAACCGCCCCGTGACATTGTGGTGGTACTTGAACAGAACGGCACTGTGCTGGCGCAGCAGAATGTGGTGCTCCAGCCGCTTGGCAATCAGCAACTGGTGGGTACCGTGGCACAGAGCCTCCCCGCAACCGGGGCGTTCCAAACCGTTAGCCCACTTGCCGAGGTGCCGCCACGGGTGGGGAGCCTGAACAGTTTCAGCAGCATCGTATGGGGGGCGACCGCCGCCCCGTCCGATAACCTCGCGCGAAATGTGCTGCTGGCGTGGGTTGCGCGTGGTGGGCACCTGTTGCTCGTCAGTACCCCGGCAGGGAGTGCTCTGCTCGACAGCCTGCCCCTTGCCGCCCAACCCGCGACGATTGGCGACAGCACTGTGCTCGATACCACTGCACTTGCTACCTATGGCGACCCCACGACGCTACCTGCCCTCAACGGCGTGCAACTCGAACGGCTCCCCGGTGGCATTATCACTGGCGATCCTGCTGCGCCGCTGTGGGTTGAGCGTAGCTATGGTGAGGGCAAGATCACGTTGCTGGCATTCGATCCCACCGACGTGCCAGCATGGGACGGGAGCGCAGCACTGTTCGAGCAACTGTTGCACCCGCCGCTTCACATCCGTGTGTTGCATGCCAGTGGCAGCAGCATAGATGCCGCCCGTTCCAACCTGCTCACGGTTGCCCTCAGCAACCTGCCGCCAGTCAACCTGCCGCCGCTGGGGGTACTGTTGCTCGTGCTGCTGGGCTACCTCTTGCTAGTTGGTCCCGTTGTGGCATGGGTGCTGCTACGCCTTGATCAACAAGTGTTGACATGGGTGCTGCTGCCTGTGCTGGCGGGTGGTGCTGGTGTGGTGCTGGCAGGCGGCGCGTGGGTGCTGCGGGCAGACCAGCGCATGGTCACACACCTGACGCTTGTCGAGCCGCTCGACGCATCGGCGGCACGAGCGCAGACGTTTTGGGGCGTGCTGTCGCCCGATGATACCACGGTCACGGTGTCAACCGACCCTACCGCGCTGGTGCGCCCCCTGCTGCCTGAGTTTGGCGTGTATGGGGCTGTTGCAGGCGTTAACGGAGCGTTTGTGCAGCAGGCAACAACCCACCAGTTTGCCATCCGGGGCGGCGCAGTGCAGGGCGCGGTGGTAGACCAGATAGTGCCCTTCGTGGCTCCTACTGCCCAGATGAACGTGGATACCAACGGCTGGCAGGTGGTGGTGAGCAACACCACCGCCGCCCCACTCGAAGACGTTGCCGTATTGTATGCCAGTCAGCTTGTGGAACTGGGGACTATCGCGCCCGGCGCCACGGCACAGGGGGGCTACCTGTATCAGGCGGAGCTTGCCAACAGCCCTACGTCGCCGGGTGCGCTGGTGTTTGCGGGCGACCTTGTTGCGAGCCAGCAGCCGGGGCAGCAGCCCGACCGTCTGCTACAAGCGCGGCAATTTATGGTAGATGCCACGACACTGCGCGGACAGGGGCAAGACGCAAACCCCGGACCAATGGTGCTGGCGTGGCTCCCTGCCGCCCCCGCTGGCGTGCGCGTGACCCCAGAGGGCGCGGCGGTACAGCAGGCAACGCTGCTGATGCTGCGCCCCACCCTGACCGCCAGCGATACTATCGCACTGGGTCCGGTGTGGGTACGTCCTGACCCCGCGCGTGACAACCTGACCACCTGCTTTGGGAGCTACGGGCAGGGGCTACGCCCTACCGCCCCGATGACAAGCACACTGACAATCCCACCCGACTTTGCACCGCTGAGCACGGACGCGCTGACCCTGACGGTTGAGACTGAGCGTGCCTTCCCCAACGCAGGCGTGCAAACGCGCCTGTACGACTGGCAAGCGGAGGAGTGGCGCGACATCAGCTATGATGGTCCCGGCTCGTTGGCAGTGCCCGATCCTGACCGCTTTGTTGAGCAGGGCACTGTGCGGCTCGCCCTCGATGGGCGGATTGCCGAGACTGAATGTGTGTTCCCGGCTCTCGAACTACGCGGGACGTTACCGTGAGGATGGGGCGCAACTGGCTTGGCTGGGCGGCGTTGTGGATGCTCCTGCTGCTTGCGGGCGGGTCGCCGCTTGTCGCGCAGGAGCCGCCGCCGGGTGACAGGCTCGAACTGACGGTTGCACCGCTCTACGACGGCAACTATCAGCCGGGCGCGTGGGTGCCGCTTCAGGTGACGCTCACTAACGGCGGCGCGACCCGCACCGTGCAGGTGGTAGCCCAGCCAGATGGTAGCCCGGCATTGCAGGCTATGACGGTGGAACTGACCCAAGGCGAGACGCGCACGCTACCGTTCTATGTATATCTCGAACGCCCGACGCGCACACTGAATGTGCGGGCGTTGCCAGAGACTGACACCGACAATATGGCGGCTCCGTTGCTGGCATCGGCGCGGCTCGAACTACGCCCCCGCTTGGAGGAGCGGCTGGTTGCGCTGGTCAGCGACACGCCGTACACGTTGACGCTCCTGCGGCGGCAAGATGTCACTCAGTATCCGATCAATGCGTTCGCGCTTGACCCCGCCGACCTGCCCGCCGATGTGCAGGGGTATAGTAGCTTAACGGCACTGCTGTTGCACGACATTGCCGCGCTGCAACTGGACAGTGCTCAGCAACGGGCGTTGCTGGCGTGGGTTGCCAATGGCGGGCACTTACTGGTTGGTGGCGGTGCCGTGAACCGCACGCTGTTCAATGGGCTACCACCGACGTTGCAGCCCGCCGCACTGGGGGCAACCACTGATCTCGACACGGCGTGGTTTGGCATCTTCACGGCAAGCGAGCCACCGACGATGCAGACCCTTGACGGCAACCGATTGGTACCTGCCACCGATGCCCGTGTGTATGGCGGCAGTGGCGTTGCGCCGCTGTGGGTGTGGCGCGACATTGGCGACGGGCGCGTCACACTCCTCGCATTCAATCCGCAAGACCCCGACCTTGCGGCGTGGGCTGCCGCACCGTTGTTGTGGGATGGGCTATTGCTGCCGCCATCGCCGCGTGTGCTCAACAGTGGCATTAGTGCGACGGCTGACCCGCTCCGGCTTGCTGGGTTGGGGCAGGCTGCCAGTAGCCTGCCACCGGGCGAACTGCCCACCGCGCTGCCACTGTATGGCGTGCTCGTCGCATATCTGTTGATCGTTGGACCGGTGACGCTGTACGCGCTCCGTCGCATTGACCGCCAGCCGCTGGCGTGGGGCGTGCTGCTCGGCACGGCTGTGGTGGCAGCGGCGGTGGGTTTCTGGGTGGCGGACAGTAGCCGGGGCGCACAGCGTGCCACGACACATGCCACCCTGATCGAGCATGTGCACGCCGACGTTGCGCGTGTGCGGAGCGGGCAGGCAGTGTTGCTGCCGGCACCCGAACAGTTCGAATTGCCGCTGTCGGCTACCACCTTCGCTGTACCCCTGACGGCTGCGGTAGTGTCCGGGGCGCAGACAACAGCGATCACGGGGGCAAGCGGCGTGTATGGGCAACAGGGCGACCCGTTGTTGCTAACCATTCCGCGCTGGCAGGGCGCAGGCATTGTGACCGATGAGATAGCCGACCACGCGGCATTTGCTGCCACCCTGACGGTGCGTGCCGATAGTAGCACTGTTGCTGTGACGAACCCGCTTGACGTGCCGCTCACCGATGCGTTTGTGTTGGCAGGCGGGCAGTTGTTGGTGCTCGGTGACATTGCGCCGGGCGAGCAGGCAACGGCGGCATGGGAGCCACGGGGCGAACGGATTGGGCTTGCTGATGTAGTGCAGGCGGCTGACCCGTCGGTGCAGCAGGGGCTACGCACGGCACGCGGGCTGATGCGTGAGGGCTTGTTGCGGGCGGCACTTGACCGCACCCAGAATATTGTCGCGCGTGAGCCGTTGTTGCTGGCATGGGTGCCCGCGCATGCCACGGGCGTAGCGTGGGAGGTTGCCAACGCCACCCGGCTGGAGCAAACGCTACTAGTGGTGCCGGTTGCAACGGATTTGCAAGGGCAAGCCCGTGTACCGCCCGCGCTCCTTGCGCCTGAGCAGGTGGTGGGGCGGCTCCTCTGCACGGCAGGTGATGTGCTGGGGGTAAACGTGGATGGCACGAGCGACGTGCTTGCCTACGTCGTGCCGTCGTCGCTGGCGGCACTGGAGGTTGACGCGCTAGCGGTGGGATGGGCGGCAACGCAAACCGCCCCCCCACCGGGCTTGCAGTTCGAGCTATTCAACTGGGAGACGGGCGAATGGTCGCCGCCTATCACATTCGAGCCAACCCTAGAGCCGCTCCCGATCACTCGTCCTGACCGTTTCGTGCAACGTGGGCGCGTGCTTCTGCGTGCCAGCAACAGCGACCCGCAGGCGTTCATCAGTGGGTGTATTGCCCTAGAGATTGACATAACAGGAAGTATGCCATGACCGGCTTTCTCCCGATCCTGTTCAAAGAGTTTCGGACGTACATTCGTGGCTATCGAACGGCGGTTATCCTGACAGTCTATCTGGCGTTGCTGCTGCTGGGGGTATGGTGGCTCTACGATAGTATCACGGCACAGGTGCGGCTGGGCGTGCCGTTGCTCAGCCCGCAGATTGGGCAGGCACTCTACCTAGGGCTTGCTATCGCGCTCCAGACGCTGACCGTGTTTATCGCACCCGCGCTCACCCTCAATGCCGTGAGCAACGAATATGAGAAGGGCACCATTGAGGTGCTGCTGACCACGCCACTGGCGGCGGGGCAAATCCTGCTGAGTAAGTTGCTGGTTGCGCTCGCCTTCATGCTGGTACTCCTAGTGTGTGCGTTGCCCCTGTTTAGCGTGGTGGTGCTGTTTGGAGGAGTAAACCCGCTTGATGCAGTGCCCGCTGTTGTCACGGTGCTGCTGACCGTGCTGGCAGGCTGTGGGTTGGGGCTGTTCTGCTCGACGGTGACGCGCCAGACCTATGTGGCGACCATCCTGTGCTATGCGCTACTGATTACGCTGGTGGGGGGCACGCTGTTTGCCGCCAACCTGTGGAGCCTGACGAATGGGCAAGCCCCCGCGCCGCCTGCTTACGTGGTCAGCAACCCGCTTTCGGCAATGGCAGCCGCCCTTGCCAGCAACCTGCCGCCGGAGCTTGCCGGACAGGGGCAACTGCGCCCGATTACGATCTTGGGCTTGCTCTCGCAGGGCACGGTTGTGCAGACGGGCACCGAACTCACGGTCGTCCCGATCTATCGGGCAACATGGCTCCTCTACTGGTTTGCCAGCCTGTTGCTCTTTTGGGTGAGCCACCGCATGCTGCAATTTGTGCAGCGGCGGCGCATGCTGCTGTTGGGCGGCACCGATGCGATCCTTGCGGTGCTGCTGATGCTGTCACTGGTGGTGGCGTTTGTAACACAAGACCTCTGGCGCGTGGGGCTGTAGCAGGTGGTGGATGGAGTCATAGATAGATGGAGTTATGGGATTTAGAGCAAGCAGAGCGGTGCTATTGGTGCTATTGAGGCGGGATCACGATGGTGTAGATCAGGCGTAGTTGGTAGAGCGCGGGGGGGAGCGTATCGGGCAGGTTGCCACTGAGCACAAGCAACGCCGAGTCGCGTACCACCATGGCGGGCGCAACCCCCGTCGCACCGGGCGGCTCCGCGAAGGTCTGCCATGTTGCGGTGCGGAGGTTATAGGCAAGCGGTGCGGCTTCAGTTTCGCCGCCGACCAGTACCAGATAGTCGCCCAAGTTGACCAGACTGAAGCGGGTGCGCTCACCGGGCAGGCTGGCTAGCGCGTCGGTTTGCCATGTGCCGCTCTCGTCATCGCCGATGCCCGGCAGGTACACCGCGTTGCGGGTCAGGGCACCCGTGGCATTTTCGCCGCCCACCAGCACAACCCGCCCGCCGTTCACGGCTGCGCCCCCAAAGGCACGCGGCTCAGGCATGGGGGCTAGCTCACGCCATGCATCCACTACTGGGTCATACTGCCACACGTTGTCGTGGTAGGCTTCGCCGTCGAAGCCGCCGAACAGGTACAGCAGTCCGTTGAGGGTAGCAAGCGCGTAGCCAGTCCGTGGGGCGGGCATCGTCGCGGCAGTCTGCCAGCTATCGGTACGCGGGTCGTACACATCCAGCGCAGCACTTACCTCGTCGGGAGCAATCGCCCCGCCCGGTACATACACCAGCCCATTCAACTCGGTAGCGTGGGCAAAGCTGGCAGCAATGGGGCGCGGCGCAATCGGTCGCCATGCTTCATTGTCGGGGTCATATCGCCATGCATCGCGGGTGGTACCATCGGGGGTGCTGCCGCCAATCACGAGGAGCAAGCCTTGCAAATTGGTGGTTGCGGCGGCACTCGTATTGACGGGTGGCTCAGCAAGTTGCTGCCAGCTAAACTCGGGACCCGCCGGGTTGAGCGGCAGGGTAGGGTTGTTGGTAGGGGGCATCGCCGTGGGTGCGGCGGCGGTGGCACTGTCGTTGGCAACCGTTGCGGCAGGGGCACTGGTGGGCACGTCGTTCGTGGTGGTGTTCTGGTTGAAGACTGACGACGGGTTGAGCAGGGAATAGAGCACCACCGCCAGCAGTAGCCCTACCACCCCAATGATTGCTGCCACCATAGACGGGTGCCCAAACAGTCCGCGCCGTGTAGATGGTGTGGGCGGTGGTGCGTTCGTTGGCTGGGCAGGTGTGAGGCTAACCGGGGTCGGCTCGTTGGGTGGCGCAGCACCAACGGACAGGGCTACCGGGGGGGGGCTTGTGTCACTCGTTGGGTCGCCTGCGAGCGGGGTAGTCGTCTTGGCTACTGGGGGTGGCTCGCTTGCAATCGGCGGCTCGGCAACCTGCACCAACCCATGCCGGATGGCATAGACGGTGGCTTCGGTACGCGATGCCGCGCCAACCTTGCCGAAGATGTTACGGACATGCACCTTGACGGTGTTGATGCTAATGCCGAGATTGTGCGCGATTTGCTGATTGGTTGCGCCGTCTGCCAGCAGGGTCAGTATCTGGCGTTCGCGCTCGCTGAGTTGGGCTACTTCATCGCTCATGGCTGGTTATGCTGCTGTCCTTTCCGGTGTGAGCATACCATACGGGCATCGTTGCTGCAACTCCAACGAGGTGTACGCAAGCTGATAGACTCCCTAGCTATTCAGCAGCCAGTGGGCTACCGCGTACCGCAAAAATTGTCACCCCGTTCTGGTCGTAGACAGGCGCGAAGGCGGCATTGCCGCGCAGCAGGTCTGCCGTGACCGGGGCGGCGTTCTGCCCCAGATAGACGTGTGTAATACCTTCACGCTCGATGACCTCGTACAGGCGTGCCGGCTGTTCGGGTGCGTCCAGCGTAAAGGTCGCTATCTCGCGGCTGAGGGTGTGGGCGGCATCCACGTAGTCGGGCGGTCCGTAGTCATAGATCGCGGGCGGCGTGCTTGTCCACCGCCCCGTCAGGGGCAGCAACCACCAGCCGCCATCACTGCCACGGTCTACGTTCGGGAACCACGGCTGGGCATTGACGAGAAAGCGGGCATCGTTGGGGGTATTGGTGGCTGCCCATTCGAGGGCGGGTATATCGGCTGCCGTGACAAAGGTCGTGCCCGTATTCACCACGTCGCGGGCTTGCCACGTCGCCCACCCCACAAG
>CAZNQP010000008.1:74960-82671 GCA_964575355.1 uncultured Chloroflexaceae bacterium | reverse complement strand
GGGAACAGCACATCCTTGTTGCGCGGGTCTTTGGCAAGCAGGGCTTGGGCTTCTGCTGGCTCTAGCACAAAGCCCATGCCCAACACATACGAGCCGATGAACGATTTGCCCGCATTGGCAGCGAGCCGGTAGGGGTTGCCCACCGCTACCCCCGGCGCGGTCAGGTAGGGCGTAATGCCCGCGACAGGCGCATCCGCAAGCATGTAGCCGCCCTGCCAGTCGCCACGGCGGAGCCACACATGCGCCACCTCGACTGCCGCCGTGCCGGGCCACCGGCGCGAGGGCACCGCCCGCGTAATGTGGTAGCCACCTGCGCTCAGTTGGTCTAGCCCGACTTCACGCGTGTCGCCCTGCGCGATAGTGTTGGTTGCCAACAAGCCCATGCCGCCGCCCGCTTGCAGCAGCATGCCCGCCCGCAAAAAGAAGTACGCCGACAGGTCGGCACTGCCGCGCTTGCCGTCCGCAAGGTACTGCACAAGGTAGTCGCGGTAGGCGGTGCCCAGCGCACCCGTGATGCGTTGCCCCCCCATGAAGGGCGGGTTGCCAATGATGGCGGCAAAGCCGGGGCTTGCAGGCAGTGGGGCGAGTGGGGCGGGCGCGGCGGGCGCGGCGGGCGCGGCGGGCGCGGCGGGCGCGGCGGCGTTGTCCGCCGCAAACAGCGGCAGCAGGTCGTCGCCAAAGCCGGGCATCTCGGCTTGGCGGGCGGGTGGGGCGGGCGCGGCGGTACGGAACACCTCTGGGAAGGCAAGCTCCCAGTGAAACGGGCGATGCGCACCAAGCAGGGCGGCGGCTTCGGCAGCCAGTGCCGCCATGCCGTCATAATAGGGCTGTGCGCCCGCCGCCGTCGTGCGCCCCGCCTGCACATCGTCCCATGCCTCCGCCAGCACCGTCACCCGCGCAAGCCACGCCTGCCGCACGCGCGCGCGTTCCTTCGGCACCGGGTGGAACTCGGCAGCAAGCAGCAGGTCGCCCGCCAGTTGCAACAGGCGTAGCCCGTCTTCGGCATTCCGCAACTGCACGGCTTTGCGTTCGGCATCGCGCACATCGTGGACGGGCACCGCCTGAATGGTGCGGCGCAGGTGCAACGCCTGCGTCAGGGCGCGGTCGAGGGCGTAGGTGAGGTAGGTGTGCTGCACCGCGCCGCCGTCGGGGGCAAGCGACCAGCGCGTGAGGTTGTCCACCGACACCCCCAGTAGCGAGTCGCCGCCCTTGAGGGCGTGGTCAAGGAAGGTGAAGGGGCGACCCTTTTGCAGGGTCACAAGCCACAACGAGAGCTTCGCCATCTCGACGGCAAGCGGGTTTTTGTCTACCCCATAGAGGCACCGGTCAGCGATGCGGCGGCGGGCATCCACGAGCGCGTCTTCGTGCTCGGCGGGGTCATGTTCGGCGGGGGTATCGCCGCGCCCGGCTGCACCGGCTCCCTGCGCCTGCTCCTCCGCTTCAAGCAGGCGTTCGGCAAGGTAGCGGCACGCCTGCACCAGAAACGCGCCCGACCCCATCGCCATGTCACACACACGCAGGCGCAAGATGTCGGCGGGCGGGCGGAGGTGCCACTGCTCACGCGGCAACCCCTCGGCAGGACCGGCGTAGACCAGCGGCTCAAGCGTATGCTGCACAATCGGCTCGGTGAGGCTCCGCGGCGTGTAGTGGGTGCCACTGGCGCGGCGTTCGTCGCCCGCCGTGACATACACACTGCCCGCCAGAATAACACGCGGTCTGCCGTAGTCATCGTCGCGGAGCCAGCCCGCAAAGGGCAGCACGCGCTGGTACAGGGCTTCGTCGTTGTTGCAGACTGCGCGGAGGCGGCTATGGGTCATCTCATCGAGGACGGTGGCGCGGTCTTTGAGCAGGGCACTCGCGCTGCGCCCGGTCTGCTGCTGCACCAGCGCAAGCAGGGCGGCATCACCCTGTTGCAGGGCAGCCTCAAGGTCGGCGAGCGGCACGCGCGGCTGGCGGTCTTTGCCGCCCACCAGATCGAGCACCGTCGCAGGGGCGCGGGTGGCGGTGTGGTCGAGCAAGCCCTCGTAGACGTGCCCAATCTGCTCGATGTCGAGGGCACGGAACGAGAGCCGCCGGGCTTCGGCAGCCGCGCCGCCGGGCACCTTCACCTGCAAGATTTGCAGGGCTTCGAGCAGGTGCAGCACCGTGCGGTTGTTGACGCGTGCCTGCTGCAAGAAGGGGAAGCGGGCGGGGTCGAACAGGCTGCCGCCATAGGCGGGCAACAGCAGGCGGTCGTGACGGATACCGCCGTGGACAGCGCGGAAGGTGGCGATCAGGCGAAACCACGCATCAACGCGCCGTTCGAGCAACGCCTCGCCATACTCGTCGGCGGTGGTCCGGAGTTGCGCCCGGAGCGTCGAGACAGCATAGTTCTCATCGTAGAGGGTATCGCCGAGCAGCAGCAGGTCGCGCTCTTCGGCGCACAGCAGCACCACCAGCCGCATCATCACCGTGAGCGCGGCTTCGTAGAGGAGCGGGGTAGCCACGTCCGCCAAGAGCGTGCGCCCCGCGTCCACATCGGCAGTATCGAGTGCCTGAATAAGCACCTCGACGGCGCGGCGCACCTGCTCGCCCAACTGGTCGGTCACATCCTGCTGGTCGCTGGCACTGTCGTGCAGCATCGCCGCCAGCGTGTTGCTTTCTGCCACACTAAAGAAGCGGGCAGCCGCAAGCAACGTGTGGAACGAGCGCAACGTGAGCGGCTCATCGAGCCACAGCCGCGCATACCACGAAATAAAGCCGGTGGTTTCGCCGCGCGGCGCGTCTACCAGCATCCACTGCTCGCCGTTGGTCAGTAGCCCAAGGCGCACGCCGCTGCCGTGCAGCAGGGTCATCATGCGCGTCGTCGGGGGGGTCTTCCATGTGTGGCGCGGCAACGGCTTGTCCAAGTCGTGGTGGGGGGGCACGCGCAGCACCAGCATGTGCGGCTGCTGGTCGCGGGGGTGGACAATGGCAACATCGGGGCGCAGCACCTCGCCATATTCCGGGACGGGCACGGCGATGGGCGGGTCGTCCATGAGCATATCGTCACGCATCGTCAGCACCCGCGTCAGGACCCAGCGCACCCAGACCGCGTGCAGGTGGGTGGGGTCGTTGAGCCATTCGGCGTAGGTGAGGCGCAGCAAGCGCGTGAGGTCGGGGTTGTGGGCATCCAACCCGTGCGGCAGCACCCGCAGCAGGACGGGCATACTGAGGAACGGACCGGAAATATCGAGCAGTGAGAGCCATTCGGCGTGGTGGCGGGCAATAGACATAGCGGTTCCTTCTTCTAGGGCAAGCCTATTGGTTCAGTCGCTCCGGCACCAGAAAGGTCACGGCAACCGGAAACAGGCGGGGCTGAATGTTGGTATAGCGGGCATTGATCGCGGCAAGCTCCTGTTCGCGTTCGGCGGGGATGCTGGCGAGCCGCTCGTGCAGCATGGCGATGTTGCGGCGGTACTGGTCGTGCTCGTTGGGCGTAAACAGGGCAAGCTGCATGGGCTGTGCCGCGCCCAGTTCGCCCCGGATGGTCGCTTCCAGTTCATCCAAGATCGTCTCGATGTCGGCGCGCTCTTTGTGCTGGCGCTTGTCCAGCAGGCTCTGCAAGCCGTTGCGGCGGTCTTCCATGCGGACCATAAGCGACTGGTAGAGCGGGGCGGCAAGCGCGTCCCACAGGGCGACTAGCCGCGCACACACGGCGGCGGTCGGGGTGGTTGTGCTGGCATTGGCAAGCAACTCGCTGACCCGGTTCACCTGCGGGATACGCCGGAAGCGTCCCCCATTGATTTCGCCGCCCGCCGTGATCAGTTGCTCGTGCAGGCGGTAGCGGTTGTTGCCGATCACCACCAAGCGGGCGTGGGCAATCACCACTGGGGTGGTCGCCAGTTCGTCGGGAATGAGCCGCGCCGTGACGCGGTGCAGCTTCTGTGCGCCGCTGCTGCTCCACACCTCGGCACGCAGCAGGCGCAGTGCCAGTTGCACGAGGCGGTGGTTCAGGTGTACCAGCACCACATCGTCGCGCCCGCGTGCGAGCGCATGGTCGAAGGTGATGGGGCGCGGTACGTGCGTGAGGGGGTGCCCTAGCCCTTCCGCCGCCACGCTCCAGCTGCCCTTCAGGGGCGGCACCGCGAACAAACCGGGGCGGGCGGTGGGGCGGAGCGGCGGCTGGTCTGCCAGTTGTAGCCCCACATGCACCACCGCCGCGACGGTTTCGGGCGTGATGTTGAGGGTGCGGCGGCTCTCGTGCAATTTCTCGTGCAGCTTCTCAATCTGGTCGCGTAGGTTGCGCTCAAACGTGTACATCTTGCGGAGGTGGGTAGCGGTATCCTCGGCGGCAACCGTATCGAGGCGGTCACGCCGCCCCAGCATGGCTTCACTCACCTGATCGGCAATCACGGGACCCACCTTGCCAAGGTCTTGCCGGATCGTCTCGACCTTCTGCACCGCCCGCATCAAAAACTCTAGGTCGCCCGCCAGCTTCCCGACAGTCGTGCGCTGGCTAGGGGTGTGGGCAGCGTAGCCCTGCGGCGCGAAGTGATAGATGAGGGGCGGGTGCCGCTGCCCGTGGCGGTCAATGCGTCCGTTGCGCTGCTCCATGCGGTTGGGGTTCCACGGGATTTCGTAATGCACGAGGCGATGACAGTGGCGTTGCAGGTCTATCCCCTCAGATGCCGCATCTGTGGCGAGCAGCACCCGTACCGGGCTGTCGGCGGGGTCAGCCTGAAACTTTGCTTTCACCTCTTCGCGCTGCTCGTCGTCCATGCCACCGTACAACAAGAGGAGCCGATGACCGGCTGTCACGTCGCGCGTGGCGAGTTTTTCTTGGAGCCACTGTTGCGTGGCACGGTATTCGCTGAAGATAATGACCCGCTGGTCATTCCATTGCCCATTGGGGCGTAGCTCGTGGTCAAGCCACGCAAACAGTGTGTTGGCTTTGCTGTCCGGGCGACCGACCGCCGTGTCTGCCCATTGCAGCATCTGATCGAGCAGGGTTTGCTCGGTAGCCGTCAACGGCTGGAAGAGTGCGGTGGTTGTCTGGATGGCATCATGCGTGGCATCGTCAGTGGCGGCATCATCCTTGTAACCGTCGTCTACCTCATCGAGCATCGCACGCAAAATGCCCTCGCTGGGGCGGCGGGTGGTGCGCTGGGCAGTTGCGCGCGTTGCGGTAGTCAGTCCGAGCTGATGTTGTTGCAGGGTGCGCTGAAAGGCAGCCGGTGACGAGAGTAAGCGTTTCTTCAGGAGCTTCAGTACAAACTCGGTGGCGGTCCGCTCTAGCGTATCTGCGGCGTGCTGCTGTCGCAATTGGGTATACTGCTGCAACCATGTGTGAGCTTGCTGTTCCGTTTCGGTGTACGCTACTTCCAGCGGGTGCAGTGTACGCGGAGGAAAGCGCGGGGTGCCATCCCAGCGGGGTGGCAGTTCGGACTTGAGGCGACGCACCATCACCTGCTCGAGGCTCTGACGGTTGGGGGGAATGCCCCGCGCGAAGCGTTGCGGGTCGAGCAGTTCGAGCAGTGCCGAAAAGCTCTCGGCATAACCATTGTGCGGGGTGGCAGTCAGAAACAGCCGGTGTTCGAAGTGCGGGGCGATGAACCGGATCGCTGCGGTACGTTGCGAGTCAATGGCATAATTCCCCTTGCCAGCGGGGGCGATGTTGTGCGCCTCGTCAATGATGAGCAGATCGAAGCGCCGCGGATAGCGCACGTCGCCGTGAGCAGGCAGTGCCTCACGAAACAGGCGTAGCGGTTGGTCGCGCTTGAGATAGTCCATTGAGGTGATAAGACGCGGGAAGTGCGTCCATGGGTTGACGTGCAGCCCCCGGCTCCGGCGCAGGCGGCGCATCATCTCGCTATCCACGATGCGGAAGTCCAGCCCGAACTTGTCGCGCATCTGGTCACGCCACTGCTGTTGCAGACCTGCCGGACAGACAATCAGGATACGCCGCGCACGGTGGCGGATGAGCAGCTCTTGCGCGACCAGCCCCGCTTCAATCGTTTTCCCCAGCCCAACATCGTCGGCAATGAGCAGGTTGACCCGTGCCATTTGCAGGGCACGCACGACGGGATCAAGCTGATACTCTTCAATCTCGATGCCACTGCGGAATGGCGACTGGAGGGTCTGCACATCAGCAGATGCCACAGCCCCCCAATGCACCGCACGGAGAAAGGCATCGAGGCGTTCGGGTGTGTCAAACCCGCGTGGGGCAGGCAGTTCGTGCGTTTCGTGGATGACCGCATTACTTTCGACTTCCCAGATGACTTGGAGTTCCTCGCCCAGTGCATCATCCTCGATGGAGGTGAGCGTGACAAGGTGGTGTCCGGTTTGCGGTTGGATCGCAAGCGGGTCAGTGGGCAGTGCGCTACCGGTTACGTCGGTGACAAGAAACCGTCGCTGGCGAATATCAACGAGTTGCCCAACTTCGGGGATGGGCGGTGGAGCTATACTCATGGCAGTGGTCTTTCTCAACGTGAGTGGTACAGAAATGTACAGGGTAGTGCGACACGGGCACATAGGCGATAAATCACACGCCGCGTGCCCATTTGTTATCGCAGCACTTCGCTTTCAATGCTGTCTATTTTACCATAGCACCTACCGGACAACCGCAGTCCATCGGAACCGAACTACGGGGGTAAAACCACAACGCCGTATCTAGGCATAGTTGCTTGTGCTTGGTGAGGACGGCAGAATACATAGGGGTACTCGCTTTTGTATCGTGTATCGTTAGGAGTAGCGATACTGTTGCCGTGCAGCCTGCCTGTCCGGCACGCAGAGGAGACCGTCCACGGGTGTGTTCGGGTGTGTTTGGGCGCGTGCTGGGTGCGTAGCGTAGGGATGTTTGGGCAGTGCGGGCACTGCTCACATTGGTAGTAGTGCTGGCACGGGCGCGGCGATACCCATCAGCGCAGGCGGTGGTATACTTGCCCCCACCGCAACGGCGAGCAAACCAGTAGCCCACCGCAGATGCTCATCACGGGAAACCAATTGGTGTCACCCGCATGGGCAGTGTAGCCCGTGACACCATGAGTATTGGGTGAGAGGGTCGGCGGCATGGAGGGCAGTCAATGGCATAGAGGGCAGTCAGTGTGGTCATCTCAGCCATCTGCAACCCCGCCATGTAGACCTGCGTTACGGCAGTGCGGATGCCATCCTCGCCAACCACACCAACCGGGAGGTACCGCTATCTACCGCTCTTTGGGGGAACTGACACATTACGCTAGAGGATGAGGGATGATGGGGTGTCCGACGGGTTTCGAACCCGCAACCTCCTGATCCACAATCAGGTGCTCTGCCATTGAGCTACGGACACCACACGTTAGCAAGTATACCCGCCGCCGCCGCCACTGTCAACTGCCCGGAAGCAGGTATCTCTACCGCACATTCGCCTACTCAGTCGGTGCGCCCCCCCACCGCCCCCGCGACTGGCACCCCCTGCCGCACGACAGGGGGCATTGTGATGTGGATACACCCGGCGCACCCACCCGACCCGCCACTCAGCGGCGCACCAATGGCAGAAAGACGCGCGGTGTGTCGGATGGCTCGCCTTCGCTGGTAGCGGTGGGCGTGGGTGGCGTGCCCGTCACTGTCGCCGTTGCCGTTGCCGTTGCTGTGGGTGGCGTGCCCGTCACTGTCGCCGTTGCCGTCGGCGGCGTGCCCGTCGCCGTTGCTGTGGGCGTGGTGCTTGCCGTCGGCGTGGTGCTTGCCGTCGGCGTGGTGCTTGCCGTCGGCGTGG
>CAZNQP010000008.1:50526-74860 GCA_964575355.1 uncultured Chloroflexaceae bacterium | reverse complement strand
GTGCTTGCCGTCGGCGTGGTGCTTGCCGTCGGCGTGGTGCTTGCCGTCGGCGTGGTGCTTGCCGTCGGCGTGGGCGATGCTACCTGTACATCCACCGCCAGCAAGCCCGTGTCCCACGCAGGACCGAGCAGCAGCAAGCCGACCTGTTGTGGGTCACTGGGCGTAGGAATGGTGACATCGAGGGTGTAGGGAGTGGCAGCCACCACCTGCGTCGGCACTTGCTCAAGGGCAAGCCCATCTGTTGCATCGGGGTACCAACGCAACACCGTCAGCGTGAAGCTCCCCGCCGTGCTCTGGGCATCGGTGGTGACGGCAAGCAGATAGGTGCCTGCCGCCAGCGACGTAGCATCAAACGTCGCCGCGTCGCCCAACACCGCCACGTTCGCGACCAGCGTATCGCCTGTGTCTATCACACCCGCCGCGAGACCGTTATCCTGCCACAGGCTCAGCGTGAGCATGTCGCTGGCGGGCATCCCAGTGACGGTGAAACGCGAGCGCGGGCTGGCGTTGTCCATCGTGACGGTGTAGACAAACGTTTGGCTACCACCGCTCGTCGGCTGGTTCACACTGACGGGCGTTGCCCACGCGACCTTGGTACCCTGCTGCACGCCGTCGGGCAAGTCGAAGGCAGAACGCAACGTCAACGGTCCGTTGCAGGTGGTCGGGCAGGCATCACCAATCGTTAGGGTACGCGGCGAGACGCTCGTCAGTCCCAACCGGGTGCTATACGCCACCGCCCGCCCCGTGCCGCCGTAGCGATTCATGCGCTGGGCAAAGACGTGCGTGCCGTCGCGCACAGGCACACCCAACCACGCCGGGGTGTTCGCATCATTCGCCACGGCGGTTGCGCCTGTGGTTACGGTCTGTGCCCCAAACCACTGCGCGTAGTCGCGGCTGAAGCTATCGGGGGCAGGCACCAGCAGCGTCGCGTCTACCACGCTCGACGTTGCCGCCACACTACTCTCGACCAGCAGGCTGGCACTCACGTCGGGGGCGGCGTTCAGGTCAAACGTATGGAAACGCCAGTCACCGGACTCGCTACTCCGGTAACTGAAACCCCCACCCAGATAGCCCGGCATATCCGGCAGCACCATGCTCCCGGCTTCGCCGCCCACCGTCACTGCCCGCGTATCGTTCAGGGTGGGGGCGACCTGCCACACGAGCGGCAGGGTGGTACGCTGCGGCGTGAAGCGCGGGTCAGTCGCCGTGTTGCCGGGGGTCGTCAGCAGCACCGCCCCCTGATGCAACCCGTAGTCGGCATCATTCGGCACCGTCAGCGTTACATTGACGGTATCACGTGCGCCACCTGCGAGCGGCACCGTGTCCGGGCTGACCGTCACGCTATCTAGTGGCTGGTATGCGTAGAACTGCACCTCTACGACGTGCTCGGCAAGGTCGGTGGGGGCGGTGCTGCCGACGTGCGCGAAGCCTGCCCACATCCCAGCGGCACCGCTTGCGTTCAGGTAGTCTGCCGGGCGGGTAATCCGTATCTGGTGCTGCGAGCCTTCCACAGCAGTATACTCAACCCGTAGCCACTCGTCGCCGCCGTCCAGTTCTGCCAGCGCGACGCGCTCGTCGGTGTTGCTGTCGTCCCACCAAATACCATTGGCATTGTCGTCCCACCAGTTATAGACAATCAGCCGCCAGCGGTTTTGCATGGCGAGGTTGCTATCGAAGAAGTGGTCGGGCGGGTTCGTCAGCGTCACCAGCATCATGTCAGCATCCGGGTGGGCGGCAATCCACGGCGACAGGTCGAGTGCATAATCTGGGGCACCCTGATTGTAGTTGCTCGGCGTGAAGGGCTGGTTGGTGAACGTGTGGGTGTAGCTCGCCACCTGCTGCAACTGCACGGGGGCAAGCGTCGCGGTGGTCGCGCTACTGCTCTGGTTGGTCAGGCTCACGGGAAGCGTCACCTGCTCGCCGCGTTGCACACTCCCCGTGCGAGCGGTATAGCGTTCGGCGGTGGGGTTGCCCACCAGCAGTAACGGCGGGTCTGCCTGCACGCCATCGCGTTGCAGTGCCATGTGCAGCGCACGCACCGGGTCGAGCGCACCCGCGCCCTGCACCACTGCGTCACTGCCAAGGTCGCGGGCACTACTCAGCAACAGTGCCCGCAGGTCGCTGTAAGATGGGTCGCGCCCGTACTGCTGGCGAAACGCCTCGACGAGTAACGCCGCCGTCCCACTAACAACGGGCGTACTCACGCTCGTGCCCTGCCAATTGACATAGGCACCAGCCCCCGATGGTCGCCCGTTGAGCGAGTCGGCACTCATCATGCTGATGCCCTCGGCAACAATGTCAACCGGGCGCACCCCGTCGGCACCGGGACCACGCCCGCCGAAACTATCAATGTGCCCGTGGGTCATGCGGGCGAAGCTACTGACAATTTCGCCACTGCCCCACCAGTTGTAGCCGCCGTACTGGGTGGCTGCACCCACGTTCACCCCGGTGGGCGGTACCGGGCGGATCATCGTGCCGTAGCCCGGTCCGCCATTGCCCGACGAAGCCACATAGAGCGGCGTGGTACCCGCGCCATACTGCTGGTCGTAGAAGAGATTGAGATACCCAAGGTAACGTGATTGCCAGTCCCATGTATCGGCGAGTACACTGGCAGCACCAAAGCTCAGGTTGGCGATGTCCGGCTCGTCGCCAGTGGCGGGCATACCATCGTAGCCAAGCACCGTGAAGAGGAAAAATGCTTCGAGCGACACCCCCGGTTCGTAGATGCTGCCAAGCGCGACGATCTCAGCATCGGGGGCAACCCCCTGCACCAACGACCCATGCACCCCCGCATTGTAGAAAGCAGGTACCCGACTGTTGGGGGCATACGCGCCGTTGTCATTGCCCACAATGTTGCCCGCCACTTGCGTACCGTGCGAATTGCCGTTGGGGTCGGTGATTTCGATCATGAAGGCGAGCACCTGCCCGGCGGGGGGCGCGGGGACACCAGCACCATAGATCGCGCTGGCACCCGGCGGCGGGTTGCTGCCATCGCTAATCCAATAGAGCAAGCCCGCCGAACGATCAGGTACGCCGTCGCTTTTTATGTCAAGCGATGCGGCGGGGCTGTGCTTGGCGAGCCGCGTCTCGAAGGTACCGTCGTCGTCAATATCCACATACACACTATCGTACACGCCCGCGCTGGCATCGTCGCTGACCAACACCACCGCCTGCCCGCCCTGCAAGCGTGCGTCAGGGTGATAGCCGTAGTAGTAGGTACCCGACTGGCTGGTACCGGGGAGGGTATACGTCTGGTTGTACAGTTCGTCGGTGAAGGTGGGACCGCTCAGCGCGTCCACACTCCGGCTGGCATTGACGAAGCGTGCCCAGTTCCCCGTCGTGGTGGGGGTGGGGGTGCGGTTCGGGTCACTGATGTACAGGAATACCGACAGGTCATCATAGGCGATGGGCCACCCGACATACGCCTGATTGCCGCTTGCCGTAGCAGGCTGCACGGCATAGCGACCGAGCAACGCCGGCGCACCGAAGTCCACCCCGGAGTCGAGCACCGCTACCTGCACGCCAGCCCCACTAATGCCGTACTCTTGGCGGGTAGCGGGGAGTTGGTTCCGCTGGCTGAAGGCGTAGTCGTCGGGCGCATCGAGGGCGGGCGGTGCCGAGGTGGGGCGCAGCGGGGTGGCGGCATCGGCGTGCAGCAGTTCCGGCTCAGGGTGGGCAGGCGCAGGTGGGGGCACATCGTCGGGGCGCGTCAAGGCAAACACGGCGGGGTGTGCTGCAAGCCGCGCCACATCTGCCGCCGCCACTGCGCCCGTCCAGCGTTGCAACTCACCAACGGGGCGGGTGTAGGGGTCGTTCACAAAAAAGTCGCGCAGGTCGGCGGGAGCCGCCGCTAGCACACGCACCCAGACCGCCCCATCCGCCGGCGGGGTGGGGGTTGCCTGTGCCTGCGGTGCTAGCCACGCACTTGCCAGCACGCTCATCAGTACCAACGAGAACCAGACTGCCCGCGTGTGCCGTCGCATCATCGGTGAGCCTCCTCTATCGGCTATCGGCTGTGGTTATGTCGGCTACGGTTATATCGGTTGCGGTTCCAAGCTCCGGTCAGTTCCGCCTCGCTCCTACACCGGATTGCTGGGGCACATGCGGTATGATGCGTGCCGGGGGCAGGTACCGTTAGCGGGGGCAGCAGTGCAGCAGCAGGTTGCCCCGACGTGCCACGCGGCAACCGGAGATACCTTTATTATACGCCGGGTGCAAAGAGGGGTAACAAAAAGCGGCGCGTAGGGATACACCCTACTCACCGTAGTAAAATGCAGCAATGGTTGCGGGTTTCTCTCTGGCGAATAGTTGCGGGGTTTTTCTTCCTCACTGGGATGGGGTAAAACCGCATTCTATACCCACTTCATCAAGCCCTCATATCACTGCTCTGAGCGCATTATAACACACTGACTCCGAGGGATAAAGTGACCCCCAAACCCGATTCTTTTTTGATGCTGCAAAGAACGTCCAGAGGTCTTTTGAAAGGATACTATTTGAACAACTCGCGCAGCGCGTAGCGGAAGCCGGGGAGCACCTCGCGTCCGTCCAGTTCCTCATCAATGCGGTAGATGTGGAACGGCTGATCGGGGCGATATTCCTGCACCTCCTGCTGTTCCGGGTAGACCAGCCACAGCAGGCGCGTGCCTGCCTGCAGGTAGTCGCTTACCTTCTCGGCGATGCTCTTCGCCGTCTCCGAAGGCGAGATGATTTCGATGATTAGGTCAGGAGCTAGCTTCCAGAAGCCTCCCTGATCTGTCGGAGGCAGGCGTTGCTTGAGAACAAATGCCACATCAGGCACACGAATGGTCAGCGGATTTGATTGGATTTCAAAACCAGCATCTCCGGGAAGTGCTTCTCCTATGGGATGCGCTTCCAGATACTTGCCAATTGCAAAAAGGAGGCGGAATGCATACCGACTGTGGCGAGGACTTGCAGGACTCATCTGGCGCAACTCTCCTTGCACCAGTTCATACTGGTGGTGGTCGTCGTTGTCCAACGCCAGCAGATCAGCCTCCGTCCAAGACCGACTTGGCGAGGGGATGACGGTATAGTCGCTGGTGGTAGCATGTGGTATTGTCGGTGCGTGTGTTGTTGCCATAGGGCACCTCGTTCTGTGCGTGAGCTTGTGTCTGTATTGTAGCATAGGAGGGGCAGATCGCAGCGCATGCAAAAAGCCCTGACGAATGGTCAGGACTTCGTGCTCTACGTGCCGTTACCCAGCACAACCGCCAGTTGGCGACCTCGCCGCGATTCGAACGCGGGACCTCTTCCTCCGCAGGGAAGCGCTCTAATCCGCTGAGCTACGAGGCCTCAAGTCACACCCGAAGAGTATACCATGTGCGCTACGAGAATGCAACCACACCAACACACCCCGTGTGCGCGGCGGGTACGTCCCCCGGAGCGCACACGCCACCGCACCACGGCGGACACACCGCCGCTACCGAGAGCAGGAGACACAGGCTTGCAGGCAGGGAAATAGGACGAGACGTAGCAGCGCGGCTAGCGTCCGGGGAGTAGCTCGAAGGGATGCACGCCGATCACTGGGAACCGCGCATCACGGGTCGGTTCGTGGTCGTGGTCGTCGTCGAGCAGCAAGCCGAGCTTCTCGTTCAAGAAGGTACTCAGGGCTGCCATATCGGGGAAGGCAACCATGGTGGTGCCATCGCCCTCATCATAACTGACGCACCAGCGACGTGCCAGCCGCTGTTCACGCCAGATACGCAAACTCCGTAATGGTGCCAACACCATGCTCACTCCTTACCAAGGGCAACGCACCCAAGCAGCACGCAGCATGCCGGGGTACCTGTCCGAGCTTCTGCCCAACCACCTCAGGCATCGCAAGAAGGACGTTGGCTTCGGGGTAGCGGTTGCAGGCGGGGGCGGCTCCGCCTGCCTTCCACGGCTACTCTCTCGCAGGCTTAACCATACGACTCAGGTGCGCTGTCCGCATTAAGCTGATCAGCCTCTGGCACCACCTCAACGCGTGCCGGGTTGCGACTGACCACCCGCAGGGTCGTGTCACAGTTCGCGTTGGCACACACCATCCGCGCCCCCACAATAAAGTAGGCGGGGAGGGCGAGCTTCTGCCCACAGGTAGGGCACGCGACAATCTCAAGGTCGTAGACAACTGGCGGCATAGGGGGTCTCCTTTCGCGCTATGCGTTCGGTGCGGGTGCGCGGTCGTTTCGCTTGGTACGGGCGGGCGGGGCGGGTGCGCCATTGCGGGCGGTTAGTCGTCGCGGCTGAACAACGAAGACACAAACCGTTCGGCATCAAACAACACCACGTCGGTAATCTTTTCGCCCGTACCGAGGTAACGGATCGGGCGGGCAATATCTTGGGCAATGGCAAGGGCGATCCCGCCCTTCGCGGTGCCGTCCATCTTGGTCACGGCAACGGCGGTCACGTCGGCGGCATCGCGGAAGGCTTTCGCCTGCACCACGCCGTTCTGCCCGGTGGTTGCGTCAACCACCAGCAGCACTTCATGCGGTGCATCGGGCACGCGGCGGCGCACAATATTGTGCAGCTTCTGTAGCTCTTTCATCAGGTTGTACTTGGCTTGCAGCCGCCCAGCAGTATCAATAATCAGCACGTCCATGTCCTGCGCGGTAGCCGCGTCGAGGGCTTCGTAGATTACCGCGCCCGCATCGGCACCCATGCCCTTGCTGACGACGGGCACGCCTGCCCGTTCTGCCCACACGGTCAGTTGCTCGGTGGCAGCCGCCCGGAAGGTATCCCCAGCGGCAAGCATCACGCGGCGGTCGCGTTGCAGCAGGCGGTGTGCCAGCTTCGCAATCAGCGTCGTTTTGCCCGCACCGTTCACGCCCACTACCAGAATGATGTAGGGGCGCGTGGTAGGTTGCGCCGCCTCGCCCGCATGCTCCTGCAAAATACTGACCATCTCGGCTTGCAGCAATTCACGGGCTTCGCTGGCTTTCTTGACATTGTTGCGGTTCACACGGTCTTTCGTGCGGTCTATCAGGTAGAGCGTTGTTTCCACGCCCACATCGCCCTGAATAAGCAACTCTTCGAGTTCTTCCCACAACTCGTCGGTGATCGGTTCGCCCGTACTGAACAAGTCGGAGATGCGCCCAAACAGCCCCTGCCGCGACTTGGCGAGGCTCTGGTCTATCTTATCTTCTTCTTCGCGGGCTTCGGCTTCGGTGCGCGGGGCATCGTCGCGTTTCCCAAACAAGCGTTTAAACATTGGTCTTCCGTTTCGCGCTCAGGCTTGTAGCTACCCTATTATAGCAGGCTTTGCGCCGCCGTTGCCGCCGCCGCTCGCGTGGCGTGGTCGTGCCCTATCGTCTGATACTTCAGCTATATTCGACAGATAGCACACCCTCGCGTACAATAGATGCGAGAGCAAAGCCGCGACACACTATCATACCTCACCATGGAACCCTGCCAGCCTGAGCACATGAGCACAAAGGAGAAGCTATGGTTAACAGGATTGAGAACCTGTTCTTCACCCCCATTCCCGAACGGATCGTCCGATTGCGTGAACTCGCCTACAACATCTGGTGGGCGTGGCACCCCGAAGCCCGCGAACTCTACAGCAAGCTCGACCCCGACCTGTGGGAGCTGATCCACCACAGCCCCACCCGTATGCTGCGCGAGGTACGCCAGAGTAGCCTCGAGCGTGCCGCCGCCGACCCGGACTACGTTGCCCAGTATGATAGCGTCCTTGCCGCCTTCGATGCCTACATGAACCCGCCCGCAACGTGGTACACGAAACACTACCCCGACGAGCAGAACCAACTGATTGCCTACTTCAGTGCCGAGTTTGGCTTGCACGAGTCGCTCCCGATCTATTCGGGTGGGTTGGGCATTCTGTCGGGCGACCACACCAAAGAAGCGAGCGACATGGCACTGCCGTTTGTCGCGGTGGGCTTCATCTACCCACAGGGCTACTTCTTGCAGCGCATTGACGAAAGCGGATGGCAGTTTGCCGAATACCGCAAACTCAACTTCAGCGAGTCGCCCGCGCTCCCTGCTACCACCGCCGACGGCAGCGAAGTAGTTGTTGAGGTAGAGCTACCGGGACGTACCATCTATGCCAAGGTCTACAGTTTGCAGGTGGGGCGCGTGACGCTCTATCTGATGGACACCGACATCTACCCCAACAGCCCGCAAGACCGCGAACTCTCGGCACGGCTGTATGGCGGCGACCAAGAGATGCGCGTCGCGCAAGAACTGGTGCTGGGCGTGGGCGGGGTACGTGCGCTTCGCAAGCTGGGGCTGAACCCCACTGTGTGGCATATGAACGAGGGGCACTCGGCGTTCCTCGTGCTCGAACTGATCCGGGAGCAGGTGCAGGCGGGCGTGCCGCTCGACGAAGCCATGCAAGCCAGCCGCGCACACACCGTCTTCACCACCCACACACCCGTACCCGCCGGGAACGACGCATTCCCCTTCCCACTCATCGAGAAGTTCTTCGTCAACTACTGGCCACAGATGGGCATGACGCACGAACAGTTTATGCAACTTGCCCGCCAAGACCATAACTGGGGACCAGCCTTTGCCATGACCGTGCTTGCCCTGAAAGGCTCGGCGAGGCACAACGGTGTCAGCAAACTTCACGGGCACGTTGCACGCGGCATGTGGCAGTGGCTCTACCCACAACGGAGCCGCGACGAGGTGCCCATCCGCAGCATCACCAACGGTATCCATAGTGCGTCGTGGCTGGCACCCGAAATGCGTGCCCTGTTTGACGAATACCTCGGTGCCGAATGGGAAGACAACCTCGACGACCCGGCAACGTGGCGCACCATTGCCGACATCCCTGACCCTGTGTTGTGGGACGTTCGCAACGTGCTGCGGCACCGCCTCGTCGAGTTCGCCTACACACGCGCCCACCAACGGCTCCTGCGCCTCGGCATTACCGACCGCCTGCCGCCGAAGCTCGATCCCCACGCCTTTACCATCGGCTTTGCGCGACGTTTCGCCACCTACAAACGCGCTACGCTCATCTTCCGCGACAAGGAGCGGCTGAAGGCGATTCTCAACAACCCCGACCGCCCCGTACAGATTATCTTCGCGGGCAAGGCGCACCCCGCCGATAACCCCGGCAAACACTTCATTCAAGACATCTACCGGCTGTCCGATGAGCCGGGGCTACACGGGCGCATCCTCTTCATCGAAGAATATGACATGACCACCGGGCGACGGATGGTACAGGGCACAGACATGTGGCTCAACAACCCCCGCCGCCCCTACGAAGCCAGTGGCACCAGTGGGCAGAAAGCCGCCATGAACGGCGGGCCTAATGCCAGCATCCTTGATGGCTGGTGGCCCGAAGGCTATAATGGCAAGAATGGCTGGGCAATCGGCGAAGAGCGCGAATATAACAGCTACGAAGAACAGGACTGGCACGACGCGCAGTCGCTCTATCACCTGCTGGAAAACGAGATTGTGCCTGCCTTCTACGACCGCGACGCAGCAGGCGTGCCCCCCCGCTGGCTGGCGATTGCCAAAGAGTCGATCCAGACCTGTGCGCCGCTGTTTAGCACGCGCCGCATGCTGACGGACTATATGCGCGAACTGTACATGCCCGCCGCGGCGGGGGTGTTGCTCGCCAATGAAGACGTGCCCGCCTAGCGACGGCACACCACCCGACAACGGAGCCGAACCACGGGGCGGGCGATGGTGCCCGCCCCGGTCGGCAAGCCTGACCCGGTCGGCATGTGACCCGGTCGGCATGTGGCATGTAAGGAGAACTGCCATGTCAATGATGACAGATGTGGTCTACCCCGAAGACCCCGCCCCGCCCCCCGATGACGCAACGCGCCTGATGCTGCTGTGCCGTGCGCTGGGCAACCCCACGCGCGTACAGATTGTCCAGTATGTGCTGCACCACCCCGACTGCATCGGCAACCAGATATTGCTGCACCTGCCCGACGACGGACCGCACGCCCAATCTACGCTATCACGCCACCTGCGCGTGCTGCGGCAGGCGGGCATTCTGGAAGCGCACGCCGACGGCTCGGCAGTCTGCTACCGCGTTGCCACAGATGCGGTATACTGGTTAGCGGCGGTGTTGCAGCAGTGGGCAACCGAGGGCACCGTCGCGCTACCGAGGCACCCGTACACGCCCTACCACTAGCACGCGCACCCGGCAGGACGCACCCGGTAGCCGTGGGCGGGCATCCCACCGCCCCACGCGAGCCACCACCCAGCATTGCCCACAAAGGAGCGACTGATGCGCCTGAGCGAAGATAAAGTACGCCGCATTGCCGAGCGGCTGCACGACGAACTAGCCGAGCAAGACTTGCTTGCCTACCGCGAAAGCCGTGGAGCAAAACGCGGCGAAGGACGCGCCGCGCGGGTCAAGGCAATCTACGACTTTCTGGTGGCAGACCTGCAAATCGAAGAAGAGATTGATGCCGAGGCAAACCGCGTGCTCGAAACCTACAGCCGTGATATCAAGGGCACCGAGCGTGACATTCTCTTTCGCAAGCACAAAGAAGAAATTGCCCGCAAGCGCGGCTACATTCTCTAGCCACCCCGCCCCGCCACAACCGCACGGCAACCCGCGCGGGCACAGCCACCTCATGGTATCGGCAAGTGGCGATACCAACGAGTTGCCATTCCCATGAGTTTCAGGTACACTGCATATAGGGCAATTACCTGTAATCGCTTAACTGTGTGCTGCTACGGTACACAGTTTTTGTGTGCCCTGCAACAACCGGATCAGATTAACAGGGTGCTACCCGCCACACGTCGGTGGGGTAGCCGCAGAACCAAAGGTAACAGACATGACCACAGCAGACACTGCCCCGGTCGCCCTCATCACTGGGGCAACCGGGGGGCTAGGACCAGCAGTCGCCCGCCGCTTTTTTGCCGATGGCTACCGCCTTGCACTCAGTGCCCGCAAGCAAGAAGAACTCGACACCTTGAAGGAAGCAGGGCACTTCGAAGATGCCCACGTTTTGGAACTGCCCGCCAGCCTCACCGACCACGATGCTCCCGAACAACTCGTGGCGGCGACGCTCGCCCACTACGGGCAGCTTGACGCGCTCGTGCATGTCGCGGGCGGCTTCGCAGGGGGCAAGCCGGTTGCCGAAAGTGACTGGCACACGTGGGAGTTCATGCTCAACCTCAACCTGAGTTCGGCTTATGGCATGGCGCGGGCAGTATTGCCGTCCATGCTCGAACGCGGCAGTGGCAAACTGGTGTTTGTGAGCGCACGTATTGGCTTCAAGCCTGCCGCCAACCTTGCCGCCTACAGCGTGAGTAAGAGCGGGCTAAATGCACTGGTGGAGGTGCTGGCGGCGGAAAACCGCGCCCACGGCATCAATGTCAACGCGATTGCGCCCTCAACGATTGCGACCCCGGCAAACAAGCAGAGTATGCCCAACGCCGACCAGAGCAAATGGGTTGAGCCGGAATCGCTGGCAGGGGTAATTGCGTTTCTCTGTTCGCCCGCTGCTGCGGATATACACGGCGCAATCGTCCCCGTTTATGGGCGTGCCTGAAACAAGCACCCCACTGGCAACGTCATAAACGTCATAGACGATAGACCATTCGGATACTACATGACCACTGGCTGGTAGCAACGCATACGATGGCGGCAGTACCTCGTGCTGCGGGCAACGGCATGCGCCAGGAGACAAACACACCCATGGAACAAGACCGCCTCAACGGGCAAACCAACGGTATTCACCACGACCACGACCATGATGCAGACATCGAATTGCAGACCAGCATCATCACGGGGGTCGGCAAACTTGAAGGCATGACCTTCACCTCGAATGAGCAGATGGAAGGAGCCGTTCGTACCATCCTGCACGGCATCGGCGAAGACCCCCAGCGCGAAGGGCTGCAACGCACCCCGCTGCGTGTTGCCAAAATGTTTGCCGAACTCACCGCAGGCTACCACATAGACCCGCACGCCTTGATCAACGAGGCTGTCTTCACGGTAGACTACGACGAGATGGTGATGGTGCGCGACATTGACTTCAACAGCCTGTGCGAGCACCACATGCTGCCGTTTCTGGGCAAAGCCCACGTTGCCTACGTCCCGGATGGCAAGGTCGTCGGCTTGAGCAAAATCCCGCGCATCGTAGACATGTTCTCGCGCCGCTTGCAGGTGCAAGAACGGCTGACCGTCGAGATAGCCGACTTCATCGAGCAAATGATCCAGCCACGCGGCGTTGCCGTCGTGATGGAAGGGATACACATGTGTGGCGTGCTGCGCGGCGTGAAGAAAGCCAACGCCAGCATGATCACCTCGTCCATGCGCGGGGTATTCCGCACCGACCCCATGACCCGCGCCGAGTTTATGGGGCACGTAGACCGGAGCGGCATTAAGCCCTAATCGCCAAAGCCCTGCCTATCAAGCCCTACCCGTCAAGCACGGGTAGCACGCACGGACAGGAACACAAGCACGGGCAGCACCATTCATGCGTTGGGTGCTGCCCGCTTGCATACCACGGTGGCGCAGTGTGGCGGGCTAGAGTAAGCCCGCCGAGCGTTGGCGGGTGATACTGTCGCTGGCTTGCGTGTAGATGTAGGTGCGCGGGTGGTCAACATCGGCGGTGCGAAAGCCGGCGGACAGCGCACGTTGCCACAGGTCGGTATCTTGGTTAAAGGGCAAGTCGCGGAAGCCACCCAGCCGCACAAACACGTTGCGCCGCCCCACAAAGGTCGGACCCAGCGCACAGGCACGCAGGTTGATAAACTGCGTTGGGTTGAAGTAGTCGCGCACCATAATCTCTTCGTCACTGAGGAAGCCGCCCTGAATGAGGTCAACCTCAGGGTGTGCGTCGAGGTAGGCAACACGCGATGCCAGATGCTCAGGCATATAGGCATCGTCGCTATCGAGGAAGGCAATATAATGCCCGAATGTCGCCTGCATACCGGCGTTGCGTGCCAGCCCTGCCCCCCGGTTCTGGTGCAGCAAATAGCGGATGTTGGCGTGGGCAGCAACATAGGGCGCAACCACAGCCGTGGTGTTGTCGCTACTCCCGTCATCAACAATCAGCAATTCCCAATCGGTGAGGGTCTGGGCAAGGACGCTCTCGATAGCGCGCGGCAACAACGCCGCGCGGTTGTAGGTCGGGGTAATCACCGCCACCCGTGGGCGCGGGAAGCGTAGCCCGTCGTTGGTGTCGTGCCCCTCGTGCGGTCCTGCCTGCGCGACGTGTTCAGCCACGCCTCAACCCCTGCGACAGCCGCGCCAGCAGGTCATCGAGAGCCTGCTGCACAAGCGTGTACTCGTCTTGGAGGTGTTGCACATCACCGATAACGCGGTGGATATGCCCGTTCTGCCCCTGTTCCTCGATCTCAGCGGCGGCATGCGCCAAGCGCAACGCCCCCACCTGAGCACTCATGCCCTTGAGGGTGTGGGCAGCTCGCACAAACACCTCCTGATCGCCGGATTCGAAGGCACGGTTGAGCGTCACAAGGCACTCGTTGCATTCTTGCACATAGGTCATCAAGAACTCGGAAGCGGCGGGGAAGTCCTCGACCATATCAAGGGATTCGAGCACCTGCATCAGCACGCCCTCGTCCAGCACAGCAATGTCCGGCGTTTCGAGGCGGGGGGTTTCGTTCGATGCTGGTTCTCCCACCACCAGCTTGCCCTGCACCTTGATCAGCATATCGCGCAGTTGCTCAATCGTGACGGGCTTCGACAGGTAGTCATCCATACCTGACGACAAGAGCCACTCGCGGTCGCCAGCGAGGGCTTGCGCGGTCAGGGCGACAATAATCGGCTGGTGGACGCTGGCGTTCTGCCGCCGGATGAGGCGCGTCGCAGTCACGCCGTCCATGTCGGGCATCTGCACATCCATAAACACAAGGTCATAGGCATTGCGCTTTACAGCAGCAACCGCTTCGCGCCCCGTGCTCGCAAGGTCTGCATCATACCCCAGCTTTTCGATCAGGCGCAGCACCACCTTCTGGTTGAGCACGTTATCTTCAACCAGCAGCACCCGCATGTCGCTCAGCGGTATCGTATCGAGAATAGGTGCGTAGCGCATCTCTTCGTAGATCGGGTCATCGCTGAGGAGCCGCAACAGCACGCGGTGCAGGTCGTTCACGTTCACTGGGCGGCTGATCGTCGCCCGGTACCCCTGCACCTCAAAAGTATCATCCACTTTCTGCTGGCTGGGGCTACGCAACGTGACCATGGGCAGGGCGGCATCGCCGTTGGGCGGCGACAGCCAACTCCGTTCCGTCACACTGGCAGACTGTAACGTCTCCTCGTCGAGCATCAGCAGGTCACACCGGTGCGCTTGCAGCAGCGCGGGCGCGTCGATCAGGGTATCGGGAATGAGGACATGCACGCCCCACTGTACCAGCCAGCGTTGGAGGAGCGCACGGCTCCGGCGGTAGCTATCAATCAGGAGCACGGTCTTACCATCAAGGACGGGTTGCGGCGTAATGAGGAAATCGGGCGGGGGCGCGGGCTGCACCTCAGCCCGGAAGCGGAGCGTAAACGTAGAGCCTGCGCCCGGCGTACTCTGGATCGTGAGCGAGCCGTGCATCATGGTGGCAAGCTGGCGGCTAATTGCCAGCCCCAGCCCCGTGCCACCTGCGGGGCGCGTCAAGATGCCATCAATGCCTTCAACCTGCCGAAACGGCTCGAAGATGCGCTCTTGCCATTCGGGTGAGATGCCGACCCCGGTATCCTGCACATCAACGACGATTTCAACCACATCAAGGAGCCGCTGCGTGATGGTATCCTCTTCCTCGTGCATGTCGCTGTCGTGGGGATACACCCGCAACGGTTCCACATTGACCTGCACCACCACTTCGCCAATCTCGGTAAACTTGAGGGCATTGCTAATGAGATTGACGAGAATCTGCCGGACGCGCCCCTCGTCGCCAAGGACATACTGGGGGACATCGGGGTGGAGGTCGCAGAGCAGTTGCAGGTCTTGTGCGCCCGCCTGCGCCGCAAACAACGCGACCGCCCGCTGCACGCAAGACCACAGGTCAAATGCTTGGTACGCCAACTCGACGCGCGCCGACTCGATGCGCGAAAAATCGAGAATGTCGTTGAGCAGGTCAAGCAATGACCGCCCGCTATCGTGGACGGTCTCCACATAGTCGCGCTGCTCTGCCGTCAGGTTGGTGAGCAGCAGCAGCGAGGTGGTGCCCACCACCGCGTTCATGGGGGTACGTATTTCGTGGCTCATGTTGGCAAGGAACGCGGAACGCGCACGCGCGGCATCCTCGGCGGCACGCAGTGCCGCCTCGATGGTCTGCTGCGTGAGCTTTTGCTGGCTTACGTCGAGCAACACACCAATGGTGCCCATCAGCCGCCCACTATCGAGCATGAAGCCCGTCCACGAACAGGTGAAGTCACGCCGCACGCCATCGGCACACCACACCTGTATCTCTTGCGACACGACGTTGCCGGGGTCGGGGTTGCCCGCGGTCTGCTCAGCACGCAGCAGGTTTGCGTCAATCGGGATGCGACGCGACAGGTTGGTCAGTTTTTCGCCGCGCACATCGTTGATATTTAGCCCTGTGATCTGGGCGGCGAAGGCTTCGTTACAGTCTATAATATGCCCATCGAGGTCACGGTAAAATACTAGACCGGGGAAGGCATCGAGGATGACCCGGAGTTGCCCCCGGTGCTGCCGCAACTGCACCATGCTCTGGCACGCCAGCACCCGCGCCTCCACTTCGGCAGGCAACAGGGGCACCGCGATGTAATCGGTGGCACCCGCCGCAAACGCACGTTCACGGTTCAGCCATTCGCCGGTCCCCTGCTCAAGGAACAGCACGGGCATTGCCCGCCCGCCGGGTTGGTTGCGGAGCCAGTGACACAACTCGTAGCAATCGGTGGGGGGGGCAGCATCGGGCACCCCCGGTGGCAAGACCGCCATATCGAGGTCGAGACGATGACGGAGGGCAGCGAGTGCTTCGGGTCCTGTCGTGTAGACCCACAGGCGCAAGCCCATCTGCTCAAGCATGCCCATCAGTTCGCCCATCACGGGGCTACCATCACTGAGAACAAGCACACGTATCAGTAGGTTCTGCAAAATACTCACGTCAGACCCATGCCTTTTCTGCGACAATGCAGACCTGAACGCTGACCCATACCGCGCAATCGTCGCCAACCGGATGCCTTTCTAGTATACGCTATTTTGACCAATCTTTCACCCGCCAATGGTCTTGACTTCCTGACGGACTAACCGACACGCGCAAGGGGCACGCCACGGAACCAACCGACGGTCGCCGACGTTCTCAAGGTGTAATGCTCTGGTAGCGCACCACCGCCATCGCACTGTACCGCAGCAGAATCAAGCGGCACAACGCGACTTGCTACCCATACCCAGTATGGCAACCCCTAACGCTGTCCCCGCATCAGCAGCACAGTGCCCCCTGTGGGCGACACTACCGCACCAGTTCAACATCTGACAATGGTCTGACAATGTAAGGAGGAGATGACAATGCAACGGACAATCACGCTACTGGTCGGGCTACTCATCGTCGGCTTGGTCGCCGCAGGTTGCGGCACCCCGACCAGTGACACCACCACAGCCCCCGTCGAATTGGTCGAATTGATTGACCCGGAAAACAACGAACAGAGCGCAGACGCGGCGCAGGCAAACGCAGGAGACGCAGACCCGGCGATCAGCGAAGAGGGACTGGGTATCCTCAGCAACGACTTGCCCGCCCAAGCTATTGCTGGCACTAACGAACGCCGGGCTGCCGTGGGTTGCCCTGCCCTGACTCCCAACCCGCAACTGGCAGTAGCTGCCCAACGCCACGCCGAAGATATGGCAGTCCGTGACTACCTGAGCCACACCAACCCAGAGGGGCTAGCCTTCTATCAGCGCATCTCGGAGACGGGCTATGCGTGGCTGAAATCAGGCGAGAACATTGCCGCCGGGACTGCCGATGCCAACGTGACCGTGACCCAATGGGAAGCCAGCCCGGCGCACCGCGATGCCATGCTGGACTGTGCCTACACTGAAGTAGGGATTGGCTATGCCTATCAGGAGAACGACCAGAACAATGTGGTACTCCCCGACGGCAGTACCAACGGTCCGTTCTTCCACTACTGGGTGATGGTACTGGGGCAACCCGCGCCGTAAGCAACGCGAGAGCTACGCGCCGCCGCCCCGTGCCCGTGTGGGTGCGGGGTTATTCGTTTGTCTCTGTGTTGCCCGCGTCGTCTGCATCGCTCGCGCCGTCTGCATCGCTCGGCTCGCCCGCGTCGCCCGCGTCGGGGGGTGGGGTAGGCGTGCTCTGCACCGGTATGATCAGTTCCTGCCCCGGCTCAATGGCATCAGGCGAGGGCAGGTTGTTTGCCTGCGCCAGCGCATCCACACTGATACCGAAACGGGCGGCAATGTCGGCGAGCGTGTCGCCTGCGGTAACCGTCACGCGCCCCTGAATGGGTGACGCGGCACGCATCTCAACAATCATCGCGGTTGCGGTTGCATCCGCATCAAGGGTAGGGGCGGGTGTGATGAGCAACACGGCGGGCTGGGTGGGCTGCACCGCCCCCGATGGGCTGGGAAACACACACCCGCCCAACACCAGCAGCAACATCAGGGTAACAAGCAAACGCATAGCGCACTGCCTCTCTATCACGATCACGCACACGAGAACGGGGTGTTGGCGTTCTCGCCGCAAGCAACGATCTCAGCCATTGCTGTGTAGTATACAAGACACGGGCAATCAGCGTATCGCCCGCTTGTACCCAAACCGGGACGCACACGGGACAGAGCCGTAGCCCTGTCCCGCGGGGTATGCATGCTTGTGTGTGCGTATGCCTAGAAGTCGTCGGTGGTGAAGACAACGGGCAGGTAAAGGAGGTTGAGGCTGAACGCCTGCCCATTGGGGGTGACGATCAGGAACAGGTCGGCACCGTATGCGTCGCTGCCCCCAATGACAAACACATCATAGTTGGTGCCCGCTGCGATGCTAATGGGTGCCGTCACTTCCAGACCACCGTCGGCAACCGACAGCGTGTAGTCACCGGGGGGCACGCTCTTGTTGCTGTCGCTCGCCTGATACATCACCCCGGTCACGAGGTCGGTGGTTCCGTTGCTCAGGTCTAGCCCCACCGTGCCCTCTACCAAGTTGTAGAAGGTCACGCCCCCGTTGCCGCTCGTCGGGGCGGTGCGGTCATCCACCAACAGCGCAAAGCCCACCGCTGCAATCGCTGCGTCTGTCGAGCCGGTCGCAGCAAAGGTGTAGGACGTGCCACCCATAACCATTGACGGCGGCGTGGTGATGTCAGCATTCGCCACTGGGTCACCCGTCAGCGTCACATTGATGACATACGTCCCACGCAGCACCGACAGGTAGCCGCTCACGGTACGGAACGACACATCCTGCACTATCTGCGTGTCGCCGTAGGGGTGCGCGTCACCCGTCTTGGTGATGTAGGCATCCACGTTGGGCGTGGTCGGCGAGGCATGCACCGCCCGCACAAAGCCGTACTCCACCGTTGAACCCAGTTCGAGCGTCGGCGGGGTAGCAGTGCTTTCGCCGAATGCGAACACACTGTAGACCTGCCCCGCGTCGAGCGTGAGGTTATTGAGCGGCAGTACCACATCGGTGCTGCCGCTCAGGGTCACCCCAAGGTTGTACGTACCGGCAGGCACCTTGATATTCTGGCTGTTGGTGAAGGTCAGGTTGCTGATCAGGGCGGGCGTGGGGCTGTCGGCATTGATCACATCCACGCCGCCGGTATCGGGCGAGAAGTGGTACACATTGACACTCGCCTGCTGCGAGGTGCTGATGTCGTCTTCGGTGATAGCAAAGGCAAGCGAGCTATCAGCGAGCAACCCAACCACACCCACGGTGTAGGTGGTGTTGCCCACCAGCGTCGCGTCGCCCGCTAGTACGACGTTCGCCGGGGTGTTGGGGTCGGTACCGGTCGGCACAACCTGTACGGTGTAGGTGCCACGCAGCAGCGTGTAGTAGGGCGATACGTCCTTGTAGACAACGTTTTGCAGCAGCAGGTTGCCATCGGCATAGATGTCCACGGCAGGCGCGTCGGGCGAGGCATGCACGCCGCGCAACTGGGCGTATTCTGCCTGCAACGCCACCGTAAACTCTTGCCCACTTGGTGCGCCCGCGTCCACCAGCCCAAAGGCAAACACGCTGTAGACCTGCCCCGCATCCAGCGTGGTACCCGCGAGGTCAGCCACCACCGTGTCTGAGCCTGCCGGGGTCACTTTCAGGTCATACGTCCCGGCAGCAACGACCAGCGGTGTGCTGCGGTTGGTGTTACTTTCACCAAAGGGCAGGTCGCCGATCAGGGTTACGTCGCTCCCATCAATCGTGGCTTTCACGTCCACGTTGGGTGCGTCGGGCGACAAGTGATACACCGTCACCTTTGTGCTGCCGAAGGCGGGGGCACTGATGTTGTCGGTGAAGGTGTTGAGGGCGAGGGTGGCAGGGGTTGCCTGCGACAGCCCCACGGCGGCGGCGGTCAGGACATCGCCAGCGGCAACCGTCACATCAGCCGGACCGAGCACGGCATCGGCAAGCGGCGCGCCTGTCGCCGTAACCGCCACCGAGTAGGTACCCGGCATGAGCGGCAAGTATTCACTGACCGCCTGATACGGCACATTGGTCAAAACCGTCGCGCCGTTCACGTACACGTCAACCGCGCCTGTATCGGGCGAGGCATGCACCACGCGCAGGTATGCCTGATCGGCGGCAAGCGCGGGGGTGGGTGCTGGCACCGTAAAGGTGAGCACACTCAGCAGGACACCAGTTAGCACCAATGCTACCCAACGTAGCGGATGTGTTCTCTGTGACAACAGAGTCTCCTTTCGTATCGTCCGGGCGTGTGCCTACCTTGGCGGTGGCAGGACGTGTTGTACACCACGTACCAAACGTCCCGTCGTCCACCGTCTGTGATGGTAGTCTCCGGATGTCTCCGGTTGTCTCCATACCAGCGTTGGTGTTGTATGGGCTGCTGCCACTGTGCGCCAACCTGCTCTGCACCGTTGCCTACGCCGGGGATGCCCCCACAAGCGACAGTAGCCCATTGACACCATATTGACACCACGCAACGTATGACCAACAGACTCCACACGCACACTGCCCCTGACCTCAAAGTTGCGAGCACATTGACGGGCGTATCAGCAGTCTAGCACGGGTACTGGAAAAAACCGGGTAGTACTTTGAGCCTATTTCTACCAGCCATATCAGTAGGGGCAGACTAGGACTTTTGCATCACTCGCCGCTTTATGTTATGATAACCATGTCTGAAAAGCATACATCCGCGTGTCAGCATAGATTCCGTCTCATCATTTTGTAGCACCCTATGAAGTCTCCATTTATGCTTATAAATCCGCATTTTTGGCACCCATGCTACACCCATCTGCCACACGCAGGCACGGGCGGTAGGCTCTTCAGTACACTCTTTGGTACGGTCGCGGCGTGCCGGAACGCGACCCGGCACGGCAGCACAGCGAGCAGAAGCGAAAGGAGAGTCACAATGAATGCACGATGGACAGCTATGGTAGCCACGATCAGTGGCATGGTTGGTGGTATGGTGGCACTGGCACTAGTGCTGACTACCGGGGGGCTGCAAGCGCAGCCTATTGGCAACTTGCAGGACACACCCGGTCTTATCAGCTATCAAGGGTTCCTAACCGATGCGAGTGATAACCCACTCAACGGCACGGTAGACCTGCAACTGAGCATCTATGCCGCGGCAAGCGGTGGCACTGCCCTCTGGACGGAAACCCAGAACAATGTGCCCGTCAGCAACGGCTACTTTTCAATCTTGCTTGGCGGCAGCACGCCGCTCGATGAAACCGTCTTTAGCAGCCCGACCCGCTACCTCGAAATTGCAGTAGACAGTGGCAGCGGCGCGACAACCCTCAGCCCCCGCCAGCAGTTTGCGTCGGTGCCCTACGCATTTCAGGCAAAGGTTGCCGACATGGCACTGTCCGTAGAGGGCTACCAGAACGTCGTCGTAGTCGCCAAAACCGGCGGCGATTACCCCACGGTCGTAGCCGCCCTGAACGCCATTTCCGGCGCAAGCCCAAGCAACCCCTACCTCGTGTATGTTGCGCCCGGTGTCTACAACGAAAGTAGCCTCGTCGTCGTGCCAGAAGGCGTGCATCTGAAGGGGAGCGGTGTGCGCTCAACTATCATCACATCGTCGCGCTCGGTGGCGTGCAACCCAACCACCATGACCGCAAGCGGCGCAACCGTACAGGTGCAAGATGGCGGGCAGTTGAGCTACCTCAAGGTACAGAACACGGGCACGAGCAACTGTAGTGCTGCCATCTATGTCAACGACATTGACGACAACAACACCACCAACATCCCGCTCAAGAACACCATCCTCACCGACATCGCCGCCGAAACCAACGGCAACGGCGGCACCTACCACTTCGGGCTGTACGCCAATGATGCCGACTTCCTGATCAAAAGCAGTAGCTTCACCGCCACGGGTGAAAATAGCCCCAGTGGGTACAACGCCGCTATTGCCAACTACAACGGTGCCGCCCCGCGCATCTGGGATAGCTTCTTGCGGGCTGAGGGTATGGGGCAAATATCATATGGCTTGCTCGCAGAGGGTACTGCCAGCAACCCGGCGATCCTCGGCAGCAAGGTGTTTGGCACCACCAATGCGGTGCGGGCTGGCAGTGCCACGCTGATTGATGTACAGACCTCACGTATTCAGAGCGTCGTGGGCGATGCGCTCTTCGCCGACAACGGCGGCATTCAGGCAGGCACATCCAAGGTCATTGCGTCGTCGGCATCCGGGATCAATGGCGGAGGCAGTGTAACCTGTGTGGATATGTCCGACTCGGTCAACCAACCGCTCAGCTGTACCCTCCCATAGAAACACGGCTTGCGACATCTGTACAGAGAGGAGGACATTATGCGACAGTGGACACAACGGCTCCAGCGCGGATTCATCGCGGGTACAACCCTCGCCATGCTGCTCACGCTCGGCATCGCGCTCGCCTTCAGTGGCACCCTACGCAGCACCCCCAGTAGTGGCGGCGGCAGTGCAAGCGGGGGCGGGCTGAAGCTACAAGCCAGTATCGGGCAACCCATCATTGGCAGTGTGAGTGATGGCAGTATCACCCTCTGTGGGGGCATCCTCTGCGGTGTTGGTGCGCCCGCTGTGGTTCCGCCAGAACCAACCAATACACCAACACCCGGCACAACCACCCCCACCGCGACACCCGGCACAACCACCCCCACCGCCACTGGCACACCCGGATCGGGGAGCGACAGCAATGTATACATCCCGGTGGTGATTAAGTAGGCAAGGCACCGGAGCGAGGACGAACGACTAACCGTGGGGCAGCGTTATGCTGCCCCGCACGCGCTCCTCACGCCTGAAAGCGTGTTGCGTTAGCACGGAGCGGCAGCGGTGCGCCGCCAATCTCCACACGGTTCCGCCCGTTGTGCTTCGCAAGGTACAGCGCGTTATCGGCGGCAAAGAGTAGCCCCTCGACAGTAGTGCCGTGTTCGGGACGGAGTGCCACCCCAACCGACACCGTGATCGGCGCAAGCCCTTGCCCCTGAAAGCTCAGCCGCAACTGCGCGACCGCCGTACGGATATGCTCAGCCCGCTGCAACGCATCAAGCCGGGTGAGGTTCGGCAGCACCACCACAAACTCTTCGCCCCCATAGCGGCACACAATATCCTCTGGGCGCACCAGCCGCACCAGCACCGCCGCCAAGCCCCGCAACACCACATCGCCTGCGGCGTGCCCCGCACTGTCGTTGTACTCCTTGAAGTGATCCACATCGAGCAGGAGGACGGCGAGCGACTGGTTGTAGGCAGTCGCTTCCGCCAGCAGTGCAGGCAGGCGGTCGAGCAGAACGCGACGGTTGTACAGCCCGGTCAGGGTGTCGTGGGTTGCCTCGTGCTGTAACTGCTCGTTGGCATCTTGCAACAACTGGTTGGCACGGCTTAACTGTAGGTTCGCTGCATTCAGGGCGGCTTCCATCTCGACACGCTGCGTGACATCGCGCACCGTCGTGACCATGGCGGTGCGTTCGCCGTCGGTCCCGATGAATGCAATGCGCCCCTCAATAGTGCGGTCGTGCCCGTCGCGCCCGACAACCCGCTGCTCGAATTGCTGGTGCAGCGGTGCTGCGGCGAAGAGGCGCAGATAATCACGCTGTGCCTGTGCCTGCTGGTCGGGGGGCAACGTCACCACCAACGACTGCCCCACCAGTTCGTCCGCACGATAGCCGTACATCGCGCAGTACGCCGGGTTGACATCGCGCACGACCCCCGCCGCATCAGTCAGCACGATGCCATCCAGCACCGTATCCCAGATAGCCTGCATCCGCTGCTGATAGTCGCGCAGGGCATCTTCTATCTCGCGGCGTTCGGTGTTGTCGTGGGCAATGCCGAGGATGTGGCGGGGTCGCCCGTCGTCTTCGCGGCGGAACACAACCTCGCGGCTGGCGAGCCACCGCCACCCGCCGTTGCGGTGGCGCACACGATATTCGAAGTGCAGCACCTCGCCGTCGCTAGCACGCACCTGATACTCATCCAGTTGTGCCAGTCGGGCGAGGTCGTCGGGGTGTATCAGGGCGGGTATCACATCTTCACCGTACACGCCAATCTCGTCGCTACTGTAGCCGAGCTGTGCATCCACAGAACGGTTGTGATAGATATTCTTGCCCGTCTGGATGTCGCGGATGTAGAGCATATCGGGCATTGTGTCGGCGATCTGCTCTATCAACCGCTTGCTTTCGGCAAGCTCGGCGGTGCGTTCGGCAACCCGTTGCTCTAGCTCCTTGTTTAGCTGTTCAAGGTCGGCACGGGCTTCCCCGGCACGGCGCAGGCTCCGCTGCACCACCGCGAGTGCCGAGATGAGGGGGACGGCAATAATGACCGAAGCACCCACCTGTTCGAGCCAGCGCACGGTCAGATTCGATGCGGCAAAAGGGGTACCAGTGGGCGGGCGGGGTAACAGATTGGCATAAAATGCAAAGTAGAGCGCACCGAGTGATACCAGTGTGCATGTGACCAGCAGGATCGCGGCTTTGCGCGGGAGCACCAGCACCGCAAACAGGATCAGCATAAGGAACGCCGTGCGCCCCGAGCCAGTAAACCCGGTGCTCAGCAGAAACATGACCGCCAACTGGTACACGGTGATCGCGGCAACCCAAGCCCGTGTGCGTTCGTGCAGGTTGCGCCAGAACGCCGCTACCCCCAGCAGCATGCACACGAGCGCATAGTACACCGCCCGGAGGGGCAACTGCGCGGGGGACACAGACATCAACGCAAACGGAGTGACAAGCACAAAAACGACAAAACTCGTCCGGAGTAACGCCAGTATTATCTGCTGCCGCCACTGAGCGAAGGCACCAACAAAGTCACTGTGCATCAAATCAAGCTCTGGTAGCAAGCGCA
>CAZNQP010000008.1:5290-50426 GCA_964575355.1 uncultured Chloroflexaceae bacterium | reverse complement strand
GCGAAGGCACCAACAAAGTCACTGTGCATCAAATCAAGCTCTGGTAGCAAGCGCAACACTGACACCCTTCATAGACTCTTACGAGCACACCTATCGAATTACCTGAATTACCTGCCTAATTACCCACGAAGCACCTGTCAACTACTGGGTGGCGCAACGAACCATTCGGAGACATCGGGGGGTGAGATGGGGTGCATTACGCAATGCTGCTATTGTAGCACAGAGCCATTGCAAAAGCATGTCAGCTCGCCAGCTACGCACCGCGCACGGCGGCAAAGTGCCCCATAAAGTGCCCCACAGCCTGCGTGCGCTACTGCTCAACATCGGGCGGGGCGGCAGGCGGGACGGCGATCAGGGCGCGGGCAACACAAACGCCCCACCACACGGCAGGGCGTTTATACGCATGAGCAGCACACCGGGCGGTGGCTATACGGCAACTTCTGCATCGAGGATGTCTAGCCCCCGGTCTATAATCGCTAGCCCCTCCGCGATCTGCTCGGCGGTGATGCAGAGCGGCGGGTTGCAGAAGAACGTATTCCAACGAATGAACGTAAACAAGCCATTGTCGCGCAAGAAGCGGCTAAAGCGGTTCATCGCCTGCATCTGGTCAGGCGGCGGGTTGAACGGCACCAGCGGCTCACGGGTCGTGCGGTCTTTCACCAATTCCACCAGCGAGAACAGCCCGATAGCCCGCACCTCGCCAATACACGGGTGCTTCTCCTTCAGGCGCAGCAAGCCCGCCTTGAGCACCTCGCCCATCGCGGCGGCGTTCTCCACCAACCCATCTTCCTTCATAATAGTGATGCACGCTTCGGCAGCGGCACACGCCACCGGGTGGCTGTTGTAGGTCAAGCCAGAGAGGAACGGCTGTGTATCAAACTTCCGCGCCACCTCCTCGCTGAGGATAGTCGCCCCCAGCGGGATGTAGCCACTCGTGATGCCCTTCGCCACCGCCATGATGTCTGGCTGCACGCCCCAGTTTTGGATCGCAAACCACTTGCCCGTGCGCCCGAAGCCGCTCATCACCTCGTCCGCAATCATCATGATGCCGTGGCGGTCGCAGATTTCGCGGATGCGTTGCAGGTAGCCATCGGGCGAAATGAGAATACCGTTGGTGCCCACCACCGGCTCAACGATGATCGCGGCAATGCTGTTAGGGTTCTCGAAGGTCACGATGTCCTCAATCGTATCGGCGCACTGCAACGTGCAGCCGCCGTCCACCGTGCCCTTGCACCACGTACAACGGTAGGGGTACGCATCGGGCGCACGCACCACCCACGGCAACCCCGGCTCGCTGTTCCAGCGGCGCGGCTCACCCGTGACAGACCCCGCGCCCAGTGTCGCGCCGTGATACGAACGGTAGCGAGCGATCACCTTCTGCCGCCCCGTCACAAAGCGTGCCGCCTTGATCGCATTCTCGACCGCTTCGGCACCCGCTGTGGTAAAGAACGCCTTCTGCATGCCCGCGGGCAGCACCGAAGCCAGAGCCGCCCCCGCCCGTGCGCGTGCTTCGGTGATGAAACCACGCGGCGACACATAGCTAATCTTTTCCATCTGGCGCACCACGGCTTCGGTCATGCGCGGGTCGCCGTGCCCGATATTCACACACATCAACTGGCTGTTAAAATCAAGGTAGCGTTTGCCCTGTGTGTCCCACACATACACGCCCTGCGCGTGGTCGGCAATGATCGGGTCTACGTTGTGCTGCATCCCCCACTCATACACCGTGTAGTCACTGCTCATCTGCAAGATTGCGTCGTCGCTGAGCGACGGGCGGTTGTCCAGCTCAATACTCACCGTGCATTTCCTTTCCCTTTCTGCTCGCGTCCTGCGTGTGCATCACGTGCTCAGGGGGCGGCGTGCCACAAACTGCCCCGCGCCCTGTTCACCCAGCCACTGGTCACCGTCTACCAGCATGCGCCCGCGCGAGAACACCAGCGCGGGCACGCCCGTCACCTCCATGCCCTCGTACAGGTTATAGTCAATGTTATGGTGTGCCGTCGCTGCCGTGATCGTGCGCGTGGCGGTGGGGTCCCAGATAACGAGGTCGGCATCGCTGCCGGGGGCGACTGCGCCCTTCTGCGGGTAGCAACCGAACATCTTCGCCGGGTTGGTGCTGGTCAGTTCAACCCACCGGTTGAGCGAGATGCGCCCGCCCCCCACGCCGTGCGTGTACAGCACCATCATGCGGTCTTCGATGCCGGGGCACCCGTTGGGGATCAGCGCAAAGTTGCCGATGCCCAGCTCCTTGCCCGCCAGCCGTCCATCGGTGCCGCCCTCGTACCAGAAGGGGCAATGGTCAGTCGAGACGATGTGCAGCGAGCCGTCGGCGATGCCCTGCCACAGCAACGCCTGATCGTGCTCGGTGCGGAAGGGCGGCGAGCACACCCACTTCGCGCCCGCGTGTCCGGGGCGGGCAAGGTCGTCCTTGGTGAAGAAGAAGTACTGGGTACACGTTTCGGCATAGACAGACGAGCCGCGCCCGCGTGCCAGTCGCACCGCTTCGAGCGCACCCTCGCACGTCAGGTGGACGACGTACAGGGTCGCGCCTGCCACCTCTGCCAGCCGGATAGCACGGGCAGTGGCTTCGGCTTCCAGTTCGGGCGGGCGCGTCAGGGCGTGGTACTTCGGCTCTAGGTTGCCCGCCGCCACCGCCTGCTTGATCAACACGTCTACTGCGTCGCCGTTCTCGGCGTGTACCATAATCAGCAAGCCGTGCTCAGCTGCCACCTGCATCGCGCGGAAGAGCGTTTCATCGTCTACCATCAGTGCGCCCTTGTACGCCATAAACAGCTTGAGGCTACTCACGCCGTGGGCGGGCAGGCTCGGTAGCTCTGCCATAACCGCATCGTTCAGGTCGGTGATGGCAAGGTGGAAGCTGTAATCAATCGCCGCCATGCCGTCGGCTTTGCCATGCCAGATTTTGAGCGTGTCTTGCAAGCTACTGCCCTTGGGCTGCACCGCAAAGTCAATGTGCATGGTGGTGCCCCCAAAGGCGGCGGCACGGTGCCCGGTGAAGAAATCGTCGGACGAGTAGGTGCCCCCAAACGGCATGTTGAGGTGGGTATGCACGTCAATGCCGCCGGGGATGACATACTTGCCCGTTGCGTCAACCGTGGTGTCGCCGTGCAGCCCGCTCCCGATGGCGACAATCGTTTCGCCATCCAGCAGCACATCCGCCGGAAACGTATCGCTAGCGGTCACGATGGTACCGCCGCTGATCAGGGTGGTCATTGGCTATCCTCCATTGGACTAGAGAAGAACTTCTATCTACGCTGTCACACTACGCTGTCACACCGCTCTGGAAGGCGGGCAACACCTCGCGCCCGTAGATGTCCAGCGTGGCTTCCTCGTCGCCGCTCATCAGGTAAATGTTAAACTGGTCTACCCCAATGTCGCGCAGTTCTTGCAAGCGGCGGTGGTGCTCCTCGACGGTGCCCACAATACAGAAGCGGTCTACGACATCGTCACGCACGAAGGCGGCATTGCTGCTGCCCACCTCGGCGTGCTTCTGATAATCGTAGCCGTCGCGGTTCTGGACGTAGGTGGTCAGTTCGGGCGGCAGGTTGTCATAGCGTTTCAGCAAGTCTACCACATGGTTCGAGACGAGTGCCGGGAACCAGCGCACCTGATCGCGGGCATAGTCGCGGTCGTCCGACACCCACACCGGCGCGGCAGCCATCACCTTGACACTGCCCGGCGCACGCCCGGCGGCGGCTTCTGCCTCGCGCACAAATTGCAGGCTCCACTTGATCAGGAACGGGTCAGCGAATTGCAAAATCACGCCATCGGCGACGCGCCCTGCCAACGCCAACGCCTTCGGTCCATACGCCGCAACCCACACCGGCAGGTCGTGCGGGTGTGCCCACGGAAACTGTACCGCGCCGTTTTCGCCCGTCACTTCGTCGCCATGCACCAACTCCCGGATCATGTGGATGGTGGCTTCCAACTCGGCAAGTTTCGTGGGCGTGCGCCCCAGCACCCGGAGCGAGCTATCGCCGCGCCCGATGCCCATATCCATGCGCCCGCCACTGATCAGGTTGATCGTCGCCAGTGTGCTAGCAGTCACGGTGGGGTCACGCACTGCCGGGTTGGTCACGCACGTACCCAGCCGCATGTGGGTGGTGTTGGTTGCCATCAAGGTTAGCAGGGGGTACGGCTCCAGCCACAGGACGTGCGAGTCGAAGACCCAGCCATAGGTGAAGCCCGCCGCTTCTGCCTGCCGCGTCAGGGCGACTGCCCGCTCCGGCGACATTGAAAGTTTGAGCGTAATACCAAAATCGAGCATGATGTGCCCTTTCTGCTCCAAAATACTTACGACTGTACCAACGGCTCGTACTGGTCGGGGCGGCGGTCGCGGTAGAACTGCCACACGTTGCGGACTTCGCGGTTTTTCGCTAGGTCGAGGTCAGCGACCAGTACCTCCTCTTCGGTATCGCTCGCCTCCGCGACGATCTCGCCACGGGCGTTGACAAAATAGCTGGTGCCATAGAAGTCGTTGTCGCCGAGCGGCTCGACCCCCACCCGGTTGATCGTGCCAACCCAGTAGCCGTTGGCGATAGCGTGTGATACCTGCTCGATCTTCCACAGGTGCATGCTCAAGCCACGGCTGGTGGCACTGGGAATGAAGACGATTTCGGCACCGTTCAGCCCCAGCGCACGCGCCCCTTCCGGGAAGTGGCGGTCGTAGCAGATATACACCCCCACCTTGGCATACTTGGTCTGGAAGACAGGATAGCCGAGGTTGCCGGGGCGGAAGTAGAACTTCTCCCAGAAGCCCGTCACCTGCGGAATATGCGTCTTGCGGTACTTGCCCAAGTAGGTGCCATCGGCATCTATCACGGCGGCGGTGTTGTAGTACACGCCAGTCTGCTCTTCTTCGTAGACGGGCACCACCAGCACCATATCGTGCTGCCGCGCTAGCTCCTGCATGCGCGTGACGGTCGGACCGTCGGGCACGCGCTCGGCAAAGCTGTAGAACTGCGGGTCTTGCACCTGACAGAAATAGGGACCGGTTGCCAGCTCTTGCAGGCAGGTAATCTGTGCACCCTGCTCGGCGGCTTGCGTGATCATGGCGATCTGGTGCTCGACATTCTCTTCCATGCTCATGCTGCCGCGTGCCTGTATCAAGGCAGTACGTACCATCGTCATCGTGTGCGTCTCCTTCTTGCTCGCTCTCTAGCTCTCGTGTTTCCGTCACTGTGCGCGAGTACGCGCTGGTATTACAAACTGGCGAAAGCCAGACGGGACGGGTGCCAGTGCGCCCGCCCCGCCCGGTTGGGTATACGTCAGGGGCTATTCCATCGCGGCTGCCCCGGTCGCCATCTCCCATACTTCGTGGGTGTAGGCATCCTCGCTGGCGGGTTCTGCAATCACGCCAAACTCAAGCGCAATGTCGGCGGTGCGCTGGAACAGTTCCGGTTCCATGTAGCCGACGTTGGTGTCCGGGTCGAGCGGGTCGCCCCAGATCAGCTTGTTCACTTCGTCCATCTGCCACTGCTGCGCTTCGGTGGTCATCACGCCGGCTTCGTCGTTTGCCAGCACAATCTCGACACACGATGACGAGTTGTCACGGCAGTATTCCCAGCCTGCAATTGAGGCACGCACGAAGCGGGCGGCTACGTCCATGTTGTTGCCTTCACTCAGCCATTCTTCGCTGGCGAACAACCCATCTTCGAGCATCGCGGTGCCCTCTTCGTTGAAGTCAATGATGTTCAGTTCTTCAATCTCGTGTCCGGCACTGAGCACCTGATACAGTTCGTTGTAGGTCATTGCAGCCGCCGCGTCCACTTCGCGGTTGAGCAGCAGGTTCATATCGAAGGGTTGCGACACCAGTTCGAGGTCGGTGTCGGGGTTGATTTCGTACTTATTGAGCAGGGCGAGCAGGTTGTATTCGTTGCCGCCAAACCAGACCGCGACTTGCTTGCCGCGTAGGTCTTCGGGCGTGGCAACCTCGCCGTCTGCCCACGATAGGTGGCGCATCCCGCCCGACGTGTAAATCTGGGCAATGTTGACCAGCGGCGTGCCCTGCTCGCGCGTCGCCAACAGGCTTGCCAGCCAGTTCACCCCGATTTCAGCTTCGCCCCCCGCGACGACCTGCTCTGGCACAATATCGGGACCACCGGAGCGGATGGTCACGTCTAGCCCTTCGGCCTCATAGAAGCCCTGATCGAGGGCGGCATAGTAGCCAGCAAACTGGGCTTGCGGCACCCACTTCAGTTGCAGCGTGACGGGCGTTAGCTCGCCCGCGGCGGGGGCTTCGGCGGCTTCTTCTTCTGCCGGGGCTTCGGCGGCTTCTTCTTCTGCCGGGGCTTCGGCGGCTTCTTCCTCTGCCGGGGCTTCCTCGGCGGCGGGCGGCGCACCCCCGCAGGCACTGACAAACAGTGCGACGACCAGCAGCAAGCCCAACGCCGCTAGTGGTACCTTCTCTACAAGTTTCATTGTGTCCTCCTCATGTTGCATCTGTCATTTGCGCTCTGAACCAGAAGCGGCTGGTTCCACCGGGTAGCGCGAGGGCTACCCCCGGCAGTGGGTAATCTGCGGTCGTTACCGCTGGCGACGTTGCCAGATGACGGGATACAGGCGGTGCTAGCCGTGCCGTTGGCGGTACCACGGCATGGCGTAGCGTTCTGCCAGCACAATCGCTAGGTAAAACCCGATCCCGAAGATACACGCAACCAGAATAGCCGCCCACGCCTCGCGCGTGTGCAGTATCGTTGCCTCAGACTTGATGTACACGCCCAGCGAGTTGCGGATGCCGCCGAAGAACTCGGCAATCACGGCACCGATCATGCTCAACGAGGCACAGATTTTCAGGGCGTTAAACAGGTAGGGCAATGCCGCCGGAAGCCGGAGCTTCAGGAAGATGGCACTTTCTGGCGCGGCGTATGAATAGAGCAGGTTGAGCGCGGCAGGTTGCGGCGATTGTAGCCCACGATACACGTTGACCAGCGTGGGGAAGAAGCACATAATCGTCACCACGCCAATCTTCGACCAGATGCTGGTGGCACCCAGCCAGATGCCCAGCAACGGCGATAGTGCGACAATCGGGATGGCACTGGCTGCCACGGCGAGTGGCACCATGCCGTCGGCGAAGAACTGCCAGCGCACACACAGCACTGCCACCAGCACGCCGAGGCTACAGCCCAGCACGAAGCCCCCGAACGCCTCGCTGAACGTGACCAACCCGATCTGGAACAAAAAGCCGATATTGCTGAAGAACTCGCCGAGGATTGCCGACGGCGGCGGCAACAGATAGATCGGGATTGCCAAGCCCTGCACCAGCAGTTCCCACAGCGCAACCACCACGACAAACGTAGCGGCGGGCAACAGATAGGGCACCAACCGCGTCAACACACGGGTGCGGGTGCGCGGGGTGGGCGCGGTGCCGCGGGTCAGGCTGGTACCAGTCATGGGTTCCTCCCGGTCAGTCGTGGCGCAGGTGCTCGCGCACGGCGGTGATATACTCGAAGAAGGCGGGCGACTCGCGCACGGCGTTGTCACGCGGGCGCGGCAGGTCAATCGGGATGACCGTCTCGATGCGCCCCGGACGCGGCGACATCACCACCACACGGTCAGACAGGAAGACCGCTTCGGGGATGCTGTGCGTCACAAAGATGATCGTCATAGCGTTGCCGCGCCCGCGCCAGATGTTGAGCAGTTCACTCTGCATACGTTCGCGCGTCATCTCGTCGAGTGCGCCGAATGGCTCGTCCATCAGCAAAATAGATGGCTCGAACGCCAACGCCCGTGCAATGGCGACGCGCTGCTGCATGCCGCCCGACAGTTGCCACGGGTACGCCCCGCCGAAGTCGCCCAACCCCACCAGTTTGAGCATGTCGTGGACACGCTCGCGCCGCTTGGCTTTGCCATAACGCATGATCTCAAGCGGTAGCTCAACGTTCTTGCTGACGGTGCGCCAGTCGTACAGCACGGGCGACTGGAAGACAATGCCATAGTCGCGGTTGAGGCGGGCTTCCTGCGGGTTCTTGCCCTCAACCAGAATGGTGCCCTCGGTGGGTTGGTCGAGGTCGGCGGTCAGGCGCAGCAACGTGCTTTTGCCGCAACCGCTCGGTCCGATCAGCGAAACAAACTCGCCTGCGCCAATCGTCAGGCTGACATCGTGCAGTGCCACCACGGTGCCCTGCTTGCTGGCGTAGCGTTTGGTCACGCGCTCCACCACGATGCGGTCGGGGGTGCCGCCCACCAGCGCGGCGGCAGGGTCGGATGTGGACAATATATCAGTCGTCATAGGCTCCTGTCGTCGGTCACGCTTCTAGCTCTGTACACGGCGTTTGCCCAACACCAGCCGTTCGGCAAGCACCACTGCCCCGAAGAACACCAACCCGATCAGGGCGGCAAACAGAATGGCAGCGAACAGCATCGGCGGGCGCGAGTTGTAGTATTGTGCTGCCTGAATGATGACGGTACCGATGCCACGGGTTGCCGCCGACGGTAGCTCAGCAACAATTGCACCGATCACGGCGGCGGTGGCGGCGATCTTCAGCCCGGTGAAGAGGTATGGCAACGAGGCGGGCAACCGGAGTTTGGTAAACACCATCAGTGGGTGGGCGGCATACGAGCGCATGAGGGTGAGCGCGTCGGGCGACACCGAGCGTAGCCCACGCAGCATCGAGATGGTGACGGGGAAGAACGTCAGGTAGGCAGCAACCACAGCTTTCGGGAGCCAGTCCGGGGCACCAAACCGCCCCAACCCAACCACCACCATCGGCGCAATCGCCAGAATGGGCACCGTCTGCGACCCGATCACGTAGGGCATCAGGCTTTGCTCTAGCCAGCGCGTATTCATAAACAGCACCGCCAGCAGCACCCCCAGTAGCGTGCCCAGCACGAAGCCGCTCACCGCCACGCCAAAGGTCGCCAGCGAGTTGTTCAGCATGCTTTCGAGCACTAACGGACCGTTGCCGCCCTGCGTGCGTGTGAAGAGCACGGCGAATATGTCACCGACGTGGGGCAGGCGTTGGTCGGAGATGCCGAACAGGAACTTGCTGCCCTCCCACAGCAGCAGCAACGCCCCAAAGATGGTGATGACAGGCACCACACGCCGCCCCACGCTCCCTAGTGCCTGCAATGTAGGCAGGCGTGCCGCCGAACGGGCGGCGGTGGGCGATGTGGTGACGCTGTTCACAATCTCATTGCTCATCAGTCATACCTTTAGTACTGATAGCAACACCACCGGGGGTGTCTATCATGTGCTCCACCATGAGACAGGGTTTGCGGGAAGACGGCTACGTGCTGCGCTGTGCGTAGCAATGTTGTTTTATTGTACAGTCCGCTGGGGCGTTTGCGCAAGACGCAAACATACAAACTAGAGCACGGGCGAGTTGGGCGAAGTGTATGGGGGGGTTGGTGGTAACAGCGGGGGGGCAGTGCAGAATTATTGTCGGCGTGACGACAGCAAGGGCAGGCACCCCCACCTGCCCCCGCTCCCGTTCGGTTGTGGGTGCCGCGCCCTAGCCCGCGATAGTCGCCGCCTCGCCGGGGCGTTCGCGCCCGCTCTGCCACAGTGCCCACGTCAGCACCGCCGCACACACCACCATCGCGGCAATGATGGGCAGGCTGAGCGGCTCGTTGGGCAACCGCACCGCCACCACCACCGGACCGACAATCAGCGCGATCAGGTTGACCACCTTGATCATCGGGTTGATCGCCGGACCTGACGTATCCTTGAGCGGGTCGCCCACAGTGTCGCCCACCACCGCCGCCTTGTGCGCCTCCGAGTTCTTGCCGCCGTGGAAGCCATCCTCAATGTGCTTCTTGGCGTTGTCCCATGCCCCGCCCGCGTTCGCCTGAAACACTGCCATAAGTTGCCCCGCCAAGATGACCCCACCGAGGAAACCGCCCAGTGCTTCGACACCCAGCAGGAAGCCTACCAGCACCGGGAACAGCAGGGCAATCGCGCCGAGGCTGACCAGTTCGCGCTGCGCCGCCGTCGTCGAGATGCCCACCGCCTGCCGGTAGTCGGGCAACGTCGTGCCTTCCATCACGCCGGGTATCTTGAATTGGCGGCGCACTTCGGCGACCATCTGTACTGCCGCCCGCGACACCGCCCGGATGGTCAGCGACGAGAACAGCATGGGCAACGTACCGCCCACCAGCAAGCCGACGAAGACCAGCGGGTTCGCAATATTGATACCAGTCAGTGGTTCCAAGTTGAGTTGCTCTTGCACATGCCCCACATCAATGAGGAACGCGCCGAACAGCCCCACCGCCGCGATGACCGCCGAGCCAATCGCCACGCCTTTGGTGGCGGCTTTGGTCGTGTTGCCCACCGCGTCGAGGTCGTCCATCACATTGCGGGCATTCTTGTCCAGCCCCGACATCTCACCGATGCCGTTAGCATTGTCCGAGATCGGACCGAAACTGTCTTGTGAGAGCGTGCTGCCCGCCAGTGCCAGCATCCCGATGCCCGTGAGCGACACGCCATACAGAATAGCGTTGAGTTGCGTAGCGACGGGTTCGGTGGCATAGATCAGCACCGAGCCGAGCACTGCCGCGCCCAGCACCAGCGTTGCCCACACCGAGCTATCCATGCCCAGCGACAGCCCCGACAGAACGCTCGTCGCCGGTCCCGACTGCGAGCTTTTCGCCACTTCCTTGACCGGGCTGTAACGGGCTGACGTGTAGAACTCGGTCAGCTTGTCGAGTACCAGCACCAGCACGATACCGACAGTGGTGGCGAAGAACGGTCGCCAGTCCACTACACCCGTAGCCGGGTCTACGATAAACAGTGCCGTGACCGCCGCAAAGCCCACCACCGCAATCACCGACGAGATGTAAAAGCCGCGCTTCATCGCAGCAAGGGCGTTGCGCCGCTGGTCGTCGGTGCGGACAAACTGGTTGCCAATGATCGAAGCGAGCGTGCCCACGCCATACAGCAGCAACGGCAGCACCACGAAGCGAATATCGTACTGCCCGTCGCCGACGGTGCCCACCGTCAGGTCGCCCAGTGCCAAGCCAAGGATCAGGGCGGACACCAGCACCACCGCATAGCTTTCGTACACGTCGGCAGCCATGCCCGCACAGTCGCCCACGTTGTCGCCCACAAGGTCAGCGATCACAGCCGCGTTGCGCGGGTCGTCTTCGGGGATACCCGCCTCGACCTTCCCTACAAGGTCTGCCCCCACGTCGGCGGCTTTCGTATAGATGCCACCACCCACGCGCATAAACAGTGCGATCAGCGACGCACCAAACGCGAAACCAAGGAGCGCGTCGGGGGCAGCAATGCCGTATACAAGGAAGATTGCCGCTGCACCCAGCAAGCCCAACCCCACTGCCAACAAGCCCGTCACGGCTCCGGCGGTGTATGCCACCTGCAACGCGGGGTTGTAGCCCTTCATCGCGGCGGCAGCGACCCGCACGTTCGCCTCAACCGCCATCTTCATCCCAAAGAAGCCCACCGCATACGAGAACGACGCGCCAATCAGGAACGACACCGCCCGCCCCACGGCGATCCAAAGCGTTGCACCATCGCCAAACATCTCGCTCGCGGCACGGGTGGGCGGCACCACCAGCACGCTCGCGGCAAGGACAATCGCTAGCACCACCACCAATATCACGATAGTGTTGAATTGGCGGCGCAGATACGCGTCTGCACCCTCTTGAATAAACCCGGCAACCTCACGCATGCGGTCACTGCCTGTGTCACGACGCAATATCTGTGAGCGCAGCAGAAACGCATAGCCAACCGCCAGCACCGAAACCACGATGACCGCCCAGATGGCGGCACTTTGCAATGCCGTTAATTCCTGCACGGCGCAACTCCTTTGTTGTAACTCTAAACAGTTCCGTTTCGGTGCCATTGTACCACAGCCACAGCACACCACGCCCCGGCGGGCGCGTTAGTCGTCGCGGGGGGTGAAGCGTCGCCCAGTACCGGTTGCGCCGTTGGGGGGCAACCACAGCCCACTCACGATATGCTGCATCTGTCCGGCAGCAATTGCCGCCTGCACGCGCCGTCCCGCCACATAGGTCCACACGGTCACCGGGGCATCGCGTGTGTACACCGTCGTCAAGATGCGGCGGTACTCGCTGTCGGGGTCGGCGGGGGTATAGTCTTCGAGCCAGTCTAGCCCGCGCAGACACGCCGCGGAATGGGCTGGGTCAAGCTCCATGACTTCGCCCTGCACCAGATGGGCGGCAGTGTACTGTTGCGCGTCTATGACCAGATAGGGGATGATGTCGGCACGGTAGAGCGCGGCGTGTGGCAACACAGCGGGCAATTCGCGGCGGGTGTAGCCCCGCAAAAACCGCCCATAGCTACTGTGCCCGTGCTTGAGGGTGCCATACACAAACACCGCAAGACTGGCATCCACTGGGGCGGTCATCGGGGGGGCTAGGCAGTATCGTTGTCGAGGGCGGCAAGGGCTGCCGCCAGTTCGTCGGCTTGCATGCTGCGGGCGTGCGCGGCAGTGGGAAAGGTGCCCGCCGCGACATCGGCGGCATACTGCTGGAGCGCGGCGGTCATCTGGGCGGCACCGTCTACGTAGGCACGGGCGTGGCGCGGCGCAAAGTCGGTGTACAGCCCCATCAGGTCGTGCCACACCTGCACCTGCCCATCGCACCCAGCACCCGCCCCAATGCCAATCGTGGGGATGTGTAGCCGCTCGGTAACGGCGGCGGCAAGCTCAATGGGGATCAGTTCTAAGACAATGGCGAACGCCCCCGCCGCTTGCAACGCCAGCGCGTCGCGCAGCAGGTCGCGGGCGGCGGCGGCTTCGCGTGCCTGCGTGCGGGTGCCAATCTGGTTGAACGACTGCGGCGTGTAGCCAAGGTGCCCCATCACGGGGATGCCAAGCGCGACGAGCCGTTGTACCACGGGCACCACTGCGCTCCCGCCCTCCAACTTGACCGCCTGCACGCCCGCCTCGCGGAGCAACCGCCCCGCATTGGCAACCGCCTGCTCGGGCGTGGTGTAGGTCAGGAAGGGCATATCGCCCACCACCAGCGCACGCTCACTGCCGCGCACAACCATTGCCGCGTGGTAAATGATATGGTCAAGCGTGACCGGGAGCGTCGAGCCGTGCCCCTGCACGACCATGCCAAGCGAGTCCCCGACAAGTAAAAGCGGGATGCCTGCCCGGTCTGCCAATTGTGCCGCCGTGTAGTCGTAGGCGGTAATCATCGTAAAGCGTTCGTTACGCTGCTTCATAGCGCGAACGCCGCGAATGGTGAGGCGCATGCGGGTTTTCTGGTGCTCCTGCATAAAAACGCAACACGTGCGTCGGGGCGACAACAATACGGTCGAGGAAGCGTTGCCGGACGAGCCGTGCCAGTTGTTGCTGGCGTGCCAGCACAAAACGACCTGACCAACCGACCACCGGCAGGCGCGAGTCTGCCCAACTGCGTAGCCCGCGCCGAATGTACATGTAGCCTGTGCGGACGAGGCGGTCGCGGGTGCCAATCAGCAGCACCCCCACCGTGACCAGTGGCACCCCAAACGGGATAGGCAGCGGGGTCAGAACGATACCCACCATTACCAACGGCCACCCGATGATGCGGCGCATCAGCCGTAGCAAGGGGTGATCCCCCGATGGCAGCAAGGTACGCTGGGACGCTCGGCGCACCAGTAGCCACACCAACGCCGCGACAGCCACAAGACCCGCCACGAGTAGTGCAATTAACTCCAAGTTCCTCGACTCCTCTGCACAACAAGCAATACGAAAACAGGACGACTGGGGGTGCGCTATCAGGGCGGCACCACGTTACCCGTCCCACTAGGTCTATGATACCACGCGCTGTACAGGGGAATAATTCCTATTTGGTTAGGAATTGCCCCGCGCACCGGCTGCCCCGTGTTCCCACGTTGCATCACCATAGAACGCGCCGTGGTCACGCGCAACAAATGCCGCAACAGCCGCCCGAATGTCGCCGAGCCGAAAGGACGCGCCGTGTCCGGGGTAGCAATGCAGCGCGTCGTCCCACTGCAACACGATCTCGCGCAGGGTACGTAGCGTCGTCTGGAATGCCGCCGCCGTGCGTGTGCGCCCCGGACCGCCCGCAAACAGCGTGTCGCCGACCAGCGCAACGGGTTGGGTTGTTGCGATAAACGAGAGCATATCATCACTGTGCCCCGGCGTAGCGACCACATCGAGTTGCGTGGTACCCACGGTAAGTATGTCGCCACCTACCAGTAGCCGATCAACCGCAACGTCTGTGCTGCGCGGACCGGGGTGCGCCAACACGGGTACCGCGAGTTCTTCGCGCATTATGTCGAGTACGCCGACGTGATCGGCGTGGCTGTGCGTCAGCACGATAGCACGCGGCGTGGTACCCGCCACCAGTTGACGCAGCACCGGGGGGTCGTCGCCGGGGTCAACTAACACGCTGGCGTTCGTGTCGTCGCACACCAGTACATAGGCGTTCATCTGAAGTTTGCCGACCGGGTGGCTTCGCACCGTGAGCATATTCGTATCCTTTCGCGCTTCGCGCTCTTTCGCGCTACCGTGCCTGCTGCCCGCCGCCAGCACTCGCCTGCCCACGCGGGGCAGGGGCGACCCGGCAGGTCAGAAATCAAACCAGTAACTGATCAATTGCCCATTGCTATTGTACAATGCGCCATCGTCGCGGGCATCATTTGCCCAGACCGCCGCGCCGGGGAAGGTCAGCATACGGATTTCCCCCGGCTGCAACGTGACCGGCAACGTCCCGATCTGTTGCGTGCCGTTCACGCTGCACATACGCCACCCGTTCAGGTTGATCGGGCTAGTGCTGACGTTCTGCAACGTAAACACCTCGATCCGCTTGTCCACTGCGAGGATACGCACCGGATAGTTGGGCGCGGCGTTCGGGTCGGGGTCGGCGGCGCAATCGGCGAACGACGGCGGCGGCGCGGGGGCAGGTTGCGGGAAGGTTGGCGTGATCGTGGGTTGCGGCGGCGCAGTCGGGCGCACACCGCCACCACCGGGCACGAGCGTGCCATTCACCAGCACCGCCCCAATAACGCCCGCCGTGGGCACGGTGGTCGGTGGCGGCGGGTTGCCCTGCGTCGGGACAGGCGGCGGGTTGCCCCCGGTCACTGGGGGGGCAGCAGGGACATCGCCGTCACCCACTGGGGCAGGCGGCGGGCGCGTGGGGTCGTCAGCATCGGGCGGCGGTGGTGCGCCGGCAATCGTCGGGAGGGGCGGCACCACCGGGCTACCCAATGGTATGGCACCGGGGACACTGCCCGGCAGCGCAGTAACCGTTGGCTCTGGTATCAGCACGGGCGCGAGCGGTGCCGGGGACAACGCAGGGAAGACATCGCCGCGGGCGGTCGGGTTGCCCGGTATGTCTATCAGCGGGGGGGCAACCCCGCCGCCGTCTGCGCCCTGCCCCGCGGTGGGCAACGCCGTCCCCATGGCAACGGGTGCGGCGGGGGCAGTGCCCAGCATCAGCACCACGCCAAAGCCGCCCATCAAGCCCATTAGGAGGGCAGTAGCCAACACCGCGACGACCACGCGGCGGCTGGCACCGTCGGCAAGCAACCCCCCGTCCCCGGTCGTCTCATCCGGACGGTCAGGGTCTGCATCGCCGGGGTCAAGCTCAATGTAGGCAGCCGATGGCATAGCGGCATACGGCGCGGGTATGCCGTCGGCATCGGTGGGCGTGCTCGCATCTATCAGCGGCGGCAGGGCAGCATCGCGCGGTGGCAACGCCGCATAGCCACGCGATGCGGCGGCATCGGTGGCGGGGGGGGGTGCGTCGGGCTGGCTGTCGGGTTGGGCGGTCGCCGTTGGGTCAGGCGACATATACTCGTCATTCACACTACTATTCCAGACGTATCTGCCTCGTGCTGAGTTCCGATTATACCCTGAACGTGCGAGTTATGGTATACTGTCGTGAGAACCATAGCGCACTGCCGGATTGTGTAATGGTAGCACTACGGACTTTGGATCCGTCTGTCCAGGTTCGAATCCTGGTCCGGCAGCCAACCTATCAAGCAAGCCAAGCCGCGCCGCACCAATGCAGGCGCAACGCCGGGAACAACCGCGCAGGCACGTTTGCCCTTGCTGCATTTGCGTGCCCCCACCGAAGACCGGAGACTGCCACCACACGGCAGTTGTGATGTGGAGGGTGACCCATGGATGGACGGCTGCTGGTTTTCAGCGGGGGTGCTAACCCCGAACTAGCAGAAAACATTGCGGCTTCCCTGAATGCCAACCTTGGGCGGGCGATTGTCGGTACCTTTAAGAACGGCGAAACACGTATCAAAATTGAAGACAACGTGCGCGGGTGCGATGTCTTTGTCGTGCAGTCCACCTGCCCCCCTGTCAATCACCACCTTATGGAATTGCTGATCATGATTGACGCGCTCCGCCGCGCATCGGCAGCACGGGTGACGGCGGTCATCCCCTACTATGGCTACGCCAAGCAAGAGAAGAAGACTACCGGGCGCGAGCCAATTTCTGCCAAGTTGGTTGCCAACCTCATCTGCACGGCAGGCGTTGACCGCATCCTGACAATAGACCTGCATGCCCCCGCCATCGAGGGCTTCTTCGACATCCCGGTTGACCATCTGCAAGCGGGACCACTCTTGGCAGACTACTATATCAACCACAAGCTCATGCGCGAGAATATCGTGGTGGTGTCGCCCGACGCGGGCGGGGTGCGGCGTGCCAACAGCTTCCGCGAACGGATTGGTGCCGGGTTGGCGATCATCGCCAAGCAACGCCCAGAGCCGGATGTCGCGGAGGTCTTAGAGATGGTCGGCGACGTAGAAGGCAAGACCGCGATCATTGTGGACGATATGATTTCGACGGGCACAACGCTCGTCGAAGCGGCGCGTATCTTGCGCGAACGCGGTGCCCGCGACGTGCATGCCTGCGCGACGCACGGTGTGTTTGCCCACAACGCCTTTCACATCATGGCAGATTCGCCGCTGCGCGAAACGCTCGTCACCGATACTATCCCATTACCCCCCGGTGCCGACACCGGGCGGGTACACGTCCTCAGTGTCGCGCCACTCTTCGCCGAGGCTATTATGCGTATTCACAAAGACCTCTCACTCAGCGCACTGTTTGATTAACCGCCCGGAGCCACAGCAACGCCGGGAGCGCATCACGTTTGTACCACCCATCACCGCCGCGCCACTCCTGCTGTGTGCTCCTTAGCGAAAGGAATACCCTTGAATATTGACCCTGAAATACCCTTATCAGCAGCCGTAATCGGTGCATTCGCCACCATGCTACGGGCATCCGCGTTGCGCTTCGCTGCCCCCGCTGACCAGACGGCTGCCCCCGAAGACCACCCTATACCCACCGCCCCTAACGACCCGCCCCCCCTGACCGAACGTGTTGCCCGCTTCGAAAGCCGCACCATCCGCGATATTATGACCACACGTGCCGATATTGTGGCACTGCCCGCCGAGACTCCCCTTGCTGATGCAATTGGTATTATCCGTGATACCGGACACTCACGCATCCCGGTATATACCACAGACAGCGACAATGTGATCGGGTTGCTGTATGCCAAAGATGCCCTCGCCGCCCTCAGCGACGGGCATGCCGCGCAACCAGTGACCGCGATTATGCGCCGCCCCGCCTTCTTCGTCCCGGAGACCATCCCCCTGATGACGCTGCTGGACGAGCTACGCATGACGGGTATTCACCTTGCGCTGGTCGTAGACGAGTATGGCGGCATTGCTGGGCTGGTCACACTCGAAGACGTACTCGAAGCCCTTGTGGGGGCAATCCGTGACGAGTACGACACCGCCAGTGTACAGGTAATAGACGCACAGACGATTGAGGTTGTCGGGAGTACCACCCTGCACGAGATACAGGGCTACATGCCGCTTGCCATCGAGCAACTGAGTGCGCGGCGCATTGGGGGGCTAGTCTATCAACTCCTCAGCCGTACCCCGCAGGTCGGCGATGTCGTGACCCACCACAACGCAACAATAGAGGTACTCGAAATGCAGGGCAGTCGCCCGCAGCGGCTCCGGTTGCGCCACTGCCCCGCCCCCTGCGAGCCGCCCCACGCCCCCTGCGAGCCGCCCCACGCCCGCGCCGATGCCACCCCGCTTGCCCGCGTCGTGCCCACGGTGCCCGCAGCGTCACGGGGGCTACCGCCCCAAGGAGACATGCATGCTTCAGCCTAATGCCACCACCTACGCCGACCTGATCGCGGCTGCCACCGCAGCCCGCGCCCGTGCCTACATACCCTACTCGCGTTTCGCGGTAGGTGCCGCAGTCCAGACAGCAAGCGGGATGATCTACCCCGGCTGCAACATCGAGAATGCCGCCTACCCCCTGACCATCTGCGCTGAGCGCGTGGCACTCGGTTGTGCGTATGCGGCAGGCGAACAGCAGATCGTCGCCCTTGCCGTAGTCACGGACACCGACGCGGTTGCCAGCCCGTGCGGTGGCTGTCGGCAGGTCATCAGCGAGCTTGCGCCCCACGCGGTGATCATCCTCAGCAACACCCGTGGCGCACACCACATGACCAGCCCCGACGCACTGCTACCCGGTAGCTTCAGTGCAACCTTCTTGCCGCCACCATCCGCCTAACACAGGGAGACAAATAGGGAGTATAAGACAAAGAGAGCCTAGGGGAAGAAAGCCCAAAAAAGGCACCTTGGAACACCCAGAGGGACCAACTTACCGTTGCTACCTTTCGGTCCTGGCGGGGTTCGCTGGTATCTGCCGTTCCGCAGTGCCGACTAAGAATTATACTCGAAAACTGCCAGCTCCGCCAATCGCCCGTGGGCACACGACCGCCGGGGCGCAACGAAATCGTAGCCTCATACGGTGCCATGCATCGCAAAGCACGGTTGATCTCATCCCATTACCGTTCTATACTGATACATGAAACTTCAACGAGGAGTTAACGGCAATCGTCGGGATGCACCCCACCACTTCAGCAATGCGATACCCCTTTTGGGTGATGTTATTCACACGCCGTATTCTTATACTAACGATAGTAACGCTACTCCCCGCTACCGCACTGCACATGGGCATTGCAGCGGAGCCACGCGCCAACGGCTACCGCAACGGTGACGGGTGTAGCCCAACCAAACCACGCACACGACGGGGCAGGGCACAAGGAGAGAGTACCATGCTGAAATGGTTGTGGGGCAAACAGAAAAAAGACGCGCAGAATGGCATGTACAAGCACGGCAACAACCATCTGATCGAACTGCGGAATATTATCAAAACCTACGAGACCGCCGCCGGCAAGTTTACCGTCCTCAAAGGGGTGGACTTGCAGGTAGACGGGGGCGAGTTTGTCGCCGTCATCGGCAAATCAGGAAGTGGCAAATCCACCCTGATCAACATGGTCACGGGCATTGACCGCCCCACCTCTGGCGATGTACTCGTCGGTGACACCATGGTCAACCGCCTGTCGGAAAGCGACATGGCGGTGTGGCGTGGCAAAAATCTCGGCATCATCTTCCAGTTCTTCCAGTTGCTCCCCACGCTCTCACTCGTCGAAAACGTCATGCTACCGATGGACTTTGCGGGCATGTACAGCACCCGCGAACGCTACGAACGCGCAATGGACCTGCTCGACCAAGTGGAGATGGCAGAGAACGCGCACAAGCTCCCGTCCGCCGTATCCGGGGGGCAAGCCCAACGTGTTGCCATTGCGCGTGCCCTCGCCAACGACCCGCCCATCTTGATTGCGGACGAACCGACCGGGAGCCTCGACTCGCGCACCGCCAGCGCGGTCTTCACGCTGTTTGAAAAGCTGGTAGACCAAGGCAAAACGATTGTGATGGTGACGCACGATAACGACCTCGCCCGCCGCGCTTCGCGGGCCATCATTGTGGTGGACGGCGAAGTGACCGACCAACACGTCACCCGCGCCCTGCCGGGCTTGACCGTAGACCAGATGACCCGCATCGCCCGCCGCCTCGAACGGCGCACCTACCAACCCGGCGAGACGATTGTGACACAGGGCGACACCTCCGACCGCTTCTTCATCATCACGCGGGGCAATGCCGAAGTCTTTCTGCACCACCCCGATGGGCAAGAAATTGTCGTAGATCGCCTCGGACAGAGCCAGTACTTCGGGGAGATCGGGCTGATGGAAGATACCGACCGCACCGCCACCGTCCGGGCTACCGCAGACAACGCCGTCGAGGTCTCAACCATCAGCCGCGATGACTTCTTTGAACTGATTGAAGAAGACGAAACCACCCGCCGCGCCTTCGAGAGCCTGATCCAGTCGCGCCGTGCCCGTGACACTACCACGCTGAGCACGAACGGCAGCAACGGGCACCCCAGCAGTACCAGCGACACGACCACAAGTGCCGACGACGACGTGCTAGAACAGCCAGTTGCCGCCACAAACGCCGCCACCCTCGCGGAGGTCAACGAATGAGTCCACGCTGGCGCAAGGTACTGGGCGACCTGATCAGCAACAAAACGCGCACCCTACTGGTAGCTCTCTCGATTGGCGTGGGGGTGTTCACCGTCGGGATGATTGCCGAAGGACGCGAGCGTATGCTACGCGGGTTGACCGACCCATATCTCGCAACCACCCCCTTCAGTGCCGCCCTTGCCACCGAAGACCCCTTCGATGAAGACCTCGTGAATGCCGTCGAAGCCATCGAGGGCGTGCAAGTTGCCGAAGGCAGCAAGAGCCTACAGGTACGGATGCAAGTCGGACCGAGCGAATGGAAACCGCTCGTGCTACGGGCGATTGACGACTGGGACGACATCCGCATTGCCCGCATGTCACTGGAGCAGGGACCATGGCCGCCGCCCGACAACGCGATGCTCATCGAGCGATCTGCCCTCAGCGAAACACTCGGCGTTGACCTCACGGTGGGGCAGAACGTCCGTATCCAGACACTCGACCAACTCGACCGGGACATTCCCATCGTGGGGGTTGTCCACGACCTGCACGTCGCGCCCACGTTCATCTTCGGCACCTACTATGGCTACATCACCGCTGACACGCTCGAATGGCTCGGCGAAAGCCGCACGTTTAGTGGTCTGCGCTTTATGGTAGACGAAGAGCAGTTCTATGACCGTGCGTTTGTCGAAGAAACCTCTTTCGCAGTGCGTGACAAGATCGAACGGAGCGGGGTTGAGGTAGGGGAGCTATGGATACCGCCAGAACCCGGCGAAAGCCCGATTGTCACCTTCGCCGTCACGCCCATCATCTTCATCATGAGTGCGCTCGGCGTGCTGGCGGTGTTCCTCAGTGGCTTTCTCGTCACCAATACCATCATGGCGTTGCTGGCACAGCAAGTCAGGCAGATCGGTATTATGAAGGCGGTGGGCGCACGGAGCGATCAGATATTCGGCATGTACCTCGTGCTCGTCGCGGGCTTCGGGGTCGTAGGGTTGATCATTGCCATGCCACTGGCACAGGTCGCGGCGGGCGTATTCACCGACTTCTTCGCGGGGCTATTCAACTTCGACAGCCGCTCCTACGGGGTTATTCCCTCCGTCCTCGTTTTGCAACTGTTCGTCGGGCTGTTCGTGCCGGTCGTTGCTGCCATCATCCCCGTGATCGCGGGCACCAGCATGCCCATCCGCGAAGCCCTGAGTAGCGACAGCGGACCGGGGAGCTACGGGCAAGGCATCCTCGATCAGATCATCAATAATATTCGCGGCGTATCGCGCCCGCTCCTGCTTTCGCTCCGCAACACCTTTCGCCGCAAAGGGCGGCTTGCGCTCACGCTCATCACCCTCATTCTGGGCGGTGCCATCTTCATCAGCGTGCAAAGCGTGCAAGCCTCGATTGACCGCACACTCGACAACCTCTTCGCGTCGCTGGTCCGCTACGATGTCGTCGTGAACTTTGTCAACGAATACCGCGAGGTACGCCTCGAAGAAGAAGCCCGCAACGTGCCCGGTGTTGCTGCTGCCGAAACGTGGGGCAGCACCATCGGGCGGCGGTTGCGCCCCAACGACACCGAAAGTAGCGAGGTATTCATTGAAGCCCCGCCCGCCAACAGTACCCTGCTCGACCCCGAAATTATCGAAGGTCGCTGGTTGCTGCCCGCAGACGAAAATGCTATCGTGCTGAGTAGCGGCTGGAAAAACGACGAAAGCGACATTGTGCTCGGCGATACGATCACGCTCAAGGTGCGCGGACGCGAAAGCGACTGGGTGGTGGTAGGCTTCTACCGCTCGCTGGGGGGCGACCTGTCTGCCTACGCCAATAAAGCCTACTTCGACCAAGAGATGCGCGAAGTGGGCAGTGCCAGCAATCTCAATATCGTGACAACCAGCAGCACACCCGCCTTCCAAGAAGAAACCGCCCGTGCGCTTGAAGACTACTTCCGCGCCGTAGGGCTAGATGTCAGCAGTACCAACACCGCCGCCTACAACAAACAACAAGCCCAAACCCAATTCGGCATCATTACCACCCTCCTGATGATCATGGCGGTGCTCATCGCCGTCGTCGGTGGGCTGGGCTTGATGGGCACGATGAGCATGAACGTCCTCGAGCGCACCCGCGAGATCGGCGTGATGCGTGCAATTGGTGCGTCGGATGGCTCGATCCTCAACATCGTGATCGTCGAGGGCATCATCATCGGGAGCATAAGCTGGATATTTGCGGCTGCCCTCGCATTACCCCTCAGTCAAGTCTTGAATAACGAAGTCGGGATACTCTTCGCTGGCGCACCGTTCACCTACGTCTATTCAGTGAATGGTGCCCTGCTCTGGCTCGGCATAGTCGTCACCCTTTCAACGTTCGCTAGTTTCTTGCCAGCCTGGAATGCGTCACGCTTGACCATCCGAGAAGTGCTCGCATACGAATAGACGTAGATGCCAACGGTAGCCTTGCTACCCCTTTGAAACACGTAAGGACAAACCATGCGTAACTGGCTTATTGGTGCAGGCGTACTCGCAGTTGTCGCCGTAATTGCCTTCTTCTTACTCGGCGGCAGCGGCGAGGAAGGCGGCTTCCTTGGCGGCGAACCCACCCCCACACTCGGTGTGCTCCCGCCGGTCACGGCGAGCGATAGCGTGGTGGCAGAAGGTGAAGTCGTCCCCGTCCGCAATGTCGAACTCCGTTTTGAAAGTAATGGCACCATCTCTGAAATCCTTGTTGCCGAAGGCGACGCGATCCGCCGCGACGAAGTAATTGCCCGCCTCGATGCCCGCGACCTTCAGCTTGCCGTCGAGCAAGCCGAAGCCAACCTGACCCAAGCACAGGCAAACCTCGAACTCCTGCTCGATGGTGCCACCGATGCCGAAGTCGCTGCCGCCCAAGCCCAAGTCGCCGATGCCGAAGCCGCCCTCCAGCAGGCACGCGCGGCGGTCGCCATCAACGAAGCCGACGTTGCCCGTAGCCAAGCCGACGTTACCTCGCGGCAAGCCGACGTTGCCGCCCGTGGTGCTGATGTCTCGCGGAGCCAAGCCGAAGTCGCCCGCGCTGGTGCCGACCTGCAACGCACGCTCGGCAGTGTCACCCCACAAGACATCGCTGCCGCCGAAGCCGATATCGAAGAAGCCCGCGAAACATTGCGCGACCTCGAAGACGGACCCGACGCGGTAGACGTACAAACCGCCCGCGCCGCCCTCGACGAAGCCCGCGCTACCCTCCAGTCGCAACGCGACAGCCTGTCTGCCGCGAAGACCAACGCCGAGCTGGCAGAGCGACAGGCTGCCAACACCCTGCGAACCGCGCAGGCAGAATACAGCCAGATTTACTGGGAAATCCAAGAGATTGAACGCGAACTCAACCGTGTACGCCAGACGCGCTGGCAAGAACTGAAAGACCGCGAAGAAGCCGCCCTGCGCGAAGTCGAGAACGCCGAAGCCACGCTCGCGCAAGCACAGGTAGATGTTGAGACTGCCCGCCGCGCCGAAGTAACCGGCATTCAGGTCGCAGAAGCCCGCCTCGCCGATGCACAGGCACGCTACAACGACGTACTCGAAGGTGCCCAACCCGACGAACTCGCCGCCGCCCGTGCCCGCCTCGCCAACACCGAAGCCAACCTCTCGCGCCTCATCGGGCAGCAACGCGCAGGCGAAATTGCCGCCGCCGAAGCTAGCATCTCGAGCGCACAGGCAAGTGTTGCCGCCGCCGAAGCCGCCGTTGCGGGGGCACAAGCCAATGTGCAAGCAGCCCAAGCAGGCGTAGGCGGGTCGCAAGCCAACGTCCAATCGTCGCAAGCAGGCGTATCACGCGCCGAAGCCGACGTAAACCGGCAAACGGCAAACTTCGACGACCTGACTGCCCCACCACGCCCCGCCGAAGTGAAAGACCGCGAAGCAGTGGTGCAGCAGAACGAAGTCCGTGTGCGGCAGGCACAGCGCGACCTCGAAAAAGCCGTGTTGCTCTCGCCGATTGACGGCAGCATCATCGAGATGAACCTCGAAGTAGGTGAGCGCGTGGACACCAGCACCGTTGCCGTGCGCGTCGCCGACCTGACCGAGTGGGAAGTCGAGACCACCGACCTGACCGAACTAGGGGTCGTTCGCGTCGAGATTGGCGACCCTGCCATCCTGACCTTCGACGCGCTCCCCGGTCTCGAACTCAATGGCACCGTCAAGAGCATTCAGGAGATCGGGGTCAATCGGCAGGGCGACATCGTGTATAAAGTGACCATCTCGCCGCAAGAATGGGACCCCCGCCTGCGCTGGGGTATGACCGCCACCGTCTCGATTGAACCGCAGGGCGACGGCATCACCGACAACCTCGAACCCGACCCAACGACCACCCCCACCGATGAATAGGCACCGCAGCTGCTGCTAGCCCACCTGCCCGCGGACGAACTATCGCGGGCAGGTGGGGTTGTGCCTACTGGTAGCCCGCCGTGCATGCACAGCAGGGCACGGCACCACGCTACGCTTACACCACATGCACCAACCACAGGCAACGCAATAAGGAGTAACCGGGTTGTATGGAATATGAAAAGAAACCGTTAGCACCGCGCCAGAAGTGGCTTGTGATGGGCGCGGTCAGTACTGGCGTTTTTCTTGCCACCATTGACGGCAGCATTGTCAACATTGCCGTCCCCACCCTCCAACGCGAACTCAACGCCAGTTTCGCGCTGGTACAGTGGGTCATCCTTGCCTACCTTCTGACTATCACCACCCTGCTCGCCAGCTTCGGGCGGCTGGGCGACATGCTGGGCAAAAAGAAGATTTACACTGCGGGCTTCGCTATCTTTACGGTTGGCTCGCTACTCTGTGCGCTGTCCGGCGACATCGGCTGGCTGATCGCCGCCCGCATCGTGCAGGCATTCGGTGCCGCCATGATGTTCGCACTCGGTCCTGCCATCGTCACCGAAGCCTTCCCCGGCAGCGAGCGCGGGCGTGCGCTCGGCATCGTCGGCGTGGCAGTGTCGGCAGGCATCGTGACCGGACCGATCCTTGGGGGCTATCTGGTCGAACTGTTTTCGTGGCATGCCATCTTTCTCGTCAACGTACCGATTGGCATTGCCGCAACATGGCTCGTCTGGCAAGTCGTCCCCGACAGCACCCCGCGTCCCGGTCAACGCTTCGACTACCTTGGTGCGACCCTGCTGGGTGCCACGCTCCTCGCGCTCCTGCTCGCCCTCACCTTCGGGCAAGAAGCCAGCCTCACCGCCCCACTCCCCTTGGGGCTACTGCTCGCTGCCGCCCTTGGGCTAGTCGCCTTTATCGTCGTCGAGCAACGTACCGCCCAGCCCATTGTAGACCTACGTTTGTTTCGCAACAGCGAGTTTAGCGTGAGCCTTGTCACCGGACTGATTACGTTCATCGCCGCCGCTGGCACGCTGTTCCTCCTCCCGTTCTACCTCGAAAACGTCTTGGGCTACACCACCGGGCAAGCCGGTCAGTTGCTCGCCATCATCCCCATCACCCTCGGTCTCATGTCGCCCCTGTCGGGGTGGCTCTCCGACCGCTTCGGCACCCGCCTGATCACTGTCGTCGGGCTACTCATCATCATGATCGGCTTCATCGGCTTCGAGTTTCTCGGCACCGAAACCACCGCCCTGCTGTTTGTCGTGCTAATCGCCCCGATAGGGCTGGGCATGGGGGTCTTTCAATCGCCCAACAATAGCGCAATTCTTGGTGCAGTGCCGCCCAGCAACCTCGGTGTTGCCTCCAGCCTCATGGCGATCACCCGCACGCTGGGGCAGACCATCGGGATCGCCACCCTCAATGCGATCTGGGCAAGCCGCATCATCAGCTACAGCCCCGCCGATACCGGCAATGACATCACGGCGGCGAGTGCCGCGATCCAAGTTGCCGCCCTCCGCGACACCGCGCTCGTCATCATCGCACTCGTCATCGTTGCCCTGCTGCTAGCAACGTGGTCGTGGGTGCAGTTGCGGCACGACACACGCCGCCAGCCCACCGAAGCACCCGGCACCTAGTCCAAATCGGACGCGCTCTTCGTTTATATCGCTAATGTGGCGAAGTGCGGTGCAGTATGGTAGCATATGGTCTTGGTGACCCACCAAGCGTGTGTATACACCACTGCACTCGCCTACGTGCTAACCTATTTTCAACCCGTCGTCGCTCAATGGTGGCTGTGCATATGCTATAATCAAATGGTATTATCCCTGTTGCTGGTTGTGCGACCAGCGCGGGGCACCACTCACAGCAGGAACACCATTATGACAAATTGCTCATGGTCGGGTGCGTTCGTGGCTCTCGCTCTCTGTACTGTGCTGGTTGTCGGGTGTGTGCCCCCCACCAGCGACGGGCAAACCGGCAGATCCGGCATCATTGGGGTCGTGATCGACACGGGGGGCGAGAACGACCGCTCCTTCAACCAATATACGCTCGAAGGCGCACGCCGTGCTGCCGCCGAACACGGCTACGAGGTTGTGATGGCAAACCCAGAAACCACGAACGACTTCGCCGAGCCGATCAGCCGCGTGATAGAGGAAGGTGCCGTCATGGTCATCACCGTGGGCTTCCGGCAGGGGCTAGCGACGGCACAGGCAGCCCGCACCTACCCAGATATTCACTTTGCCATCGTAGACACTGCCTACACCCCCGGCGAAGGTTGCCCCACCACCGTGGACGACTGCTACACGCCAGAGGGCGGGCTGACCAACGTGACCAGCCTCATGTTTGCCGAGGACGAAGTTGCCTACCTCGCGGGCGTGCTCGCGGCGTGCGTGAGCGAAACCGGTACCATCGCCAGCGTGGGGGGCATCGAGCTACCGCCTGTGGTGCGCTTTATCGAAGGCTACGCGGCAGGGGCGCGCAGCTACAAGCCGGACATCGTTGTGCTCAACAGCTACCTCCCCGGCTTCAACGACCCCCCACGCGGCGAAGTCACCGCCCAAGACTTCATCAACCAAGGCGCAGACGTTATCTTCGCGGCGGCAGGCAACAGTGGCAACGGCGCACTGCTCGCCGCCCACAATGCGGGGCACAAAGCTATTGGCGTAGATGTAGACCAGTATTTTTCGTACCCAGAGGTCGCCCCCTCCCTCCTCACCAGTGCCTCGAAGAATGTGGATATTGCCACCGCCGACGCAGTGCGTGACTTTGCGGCGGGCACCCTCGCCACCGGCATCCGCACTGCAACGCTGGCAAACGGCGGCGTGGGGCTAGCACCCTACCACGACTGGGACGCGCGCATCCCTGCTACATGCAAAGCCGCCGTGGACGCTGCCCGCGCCGCCGTGATAGATGACCCCACCATTACCGGAACCGGACTCAACGAGGAATAAGCCGTGCATCGCCGACTGTCTAACCCGTTTTTTCCCTTCATTATGCTGTCGGCACTGCCCATGCTTGGCGCATGGCTCCTCACGTTGCTGCTCGTTGCCAACGACCATCAACCGCAGTATGTCGCGCTCAACCTCATCGCGTTGCTCGTGTTGCTGATACACGGCGTTGCGCTCCGGTTTGGCTGCCGCTACCAGAACTACACGCGCCACATCTGGCTGGTTGCCATCAGCCTGTGGAGTGCCACCCTGCTACTGCCGTTCTTCCTCGCCGACTACTGGCTCTTTGGGCTATACCTCACGGTTGTCGCGCCGCTCAATATTGTCGCGGTAGACCGCATGAAACGCCTGACGTGGGCAATTGTGATCAGCCTGATCACAGGGTCGCTCGTGCTCGCCATTGATCTGCTCAACCTCACCCCAACGCTCAACCTACCCCTTAGCCCCACCGTCAGCCCCATCGCCTACGCCACGAGCATCACAGTACTGGGCGGCATCCATCTCATCATTGCGGGCATCCTGCTCTGGCACTATCGGTTGCGCCCCGGTGCGACACGTCCCGTACAGTTCGACTTGGTGACGCAACAAACGCTCGTGTTTGGCAGCATCTCGATGCTATCAGTCGTGGTAGTGGCAGGCGTATTGCTGCTGCTCGTGCGCCAATCGCAGATTGAACAGGTGGGGCAAAACTTCCAGTCTATCGCCGAGGTCTCGGCGGAGCGCGTGCGTGCCAACCTCAACCAGCAACTCAGTGCCCTGCTGGCGTTTACGGCGCAGAGCGATACCGTGCGCTGGGGGTTGCACCGCGCCAACGCCGAACTCCCCGCCGACGAACTCGCCGCCCGCCGCATGTTCGCTGAAGACGAATGGTTGTGGCGCACCTCCAACGACAACGACCGCTTCGTGCTCAACTATCGTACCAACTCGGCAAGCCTCGCCCTCAGCGAGTTTCGCAACACCAACCTGCTGCACAACAACCTCGTGCTTACCGACATGAGCGGGCGACTGACGGCAGTGCAGGGCAATCGCCCGGTGACATTCAACCTGAGCCACCACCCTTGGTGGCAACGTGCGTGGGACGATGGTCAGGGCGGCGTGTATATCGGGAGCCTGCGCGTCAATACCGACCAGCAACAAGCCTCGATGCGGATTGCCGTGGGCGTACTCGACAACCTCACCAACCGCATCATTGGGGTGCTGAGTTCCGAGTATGACCTCCAGTCCGTCCAAAACGACATTACCCGTTCGGGGAGTGAACTTGGTGGCGAAGTTTTTCTGCTCAACACACAGGGCGTGGTGCTGGCGACATCGCGGGGGCTTGCGGCTAACGACCGGGGGATGCAGGACAATGCCGATACCCGCATCAGCACCCTGCTACGCGGGCGCACCGACACCCCCGCCGACTGGCAACTGACGAGCGACACGGAAGGCGAGCCGCTCGTTGTGGCAATTGCCCCCGTCGTCCGCAGCACTGGCGCACGCCTCGATCCCCTCGGCGACCTCGGCTGGTACGTCGTCGTGACCGACACCCAGCGCAATGCGCTCGCCCGCGTCACCACTTCGACGCAGGTGGCAACCATGACCGGCTTGCTGCTGCTAACCCTGATTATGCTGCTAGCTTCGGCGGCGGTTCGTGCCGTCAGCCGCCCGATTGAAACCCTGACCGAGCAAGCCGCCGCCATGGCAGGTGGCAACCTGCACGCCCGCGCCCACCTGAGCGGACCCACCGAACTCATGACGCTCGCCGAAGCGTTCAACAGTATGGCAACCCGCCTCAGCGACTTGATCAACAACCTGCAAGAGCAAGTGCGCGGGCGCACCGAACAACTTGAGACGCGCGTCAACCAGCTTGGCACCCTCAACCGCGTAACGCAGTCTATCGCGTCGTTCACCGAACTGCAACCCGTGCTCCAAGTCGTTGCCCGCGAAATTGCCGACCTGCTCGGCACGCGTAGTTGTGGCATTGCCATGCTCAACAACCCCCACAGCGAACTCGAAGTGATTGCCGAATATGATGGCTTCCCCAACCACCCCAGTGCCGTCGGGGTACGTATTCCGCTCCAGAACGGCACACCCAGCCGCCGCGTCATTGATACGGGCAAGACGCTTGTCATCAACCAACCCGAACTCACCAACTATCTGCGCTTAATGAACCCACTCGTTGCCGAGCGTGGACCGCAAAGCCTGCTGATCGTCCCCCTGCAAGTACGCGGCGTGACCGCCGGCACCATCGGCATAACCAGCTTTGAGCCGGGGCGGGTCTTCACCCCCGCCGAAGTCGAACTGATCGAAACCGTCGCGGGGCAGGTCGCCGGGGCAGTCGAAAGTGCCCGCCTGTTTGAACAAGAACGCCAAGCACGTGAACAAGCCGAAACGCTCCGCGCCGCAACGCAAGCCCTCACGCGCACGCTCGATACCCGCGTCGTGTTTGCCCGCGTCCTCGAAGAACTGCGCCGCGTGGTACCTTACGACAGCGCGTCGGTGCAGAAACTGGAGGACGGACGCTTGTACATCATTGATGGGGTCGGCTTCGACGACCTTGATCGCGTCCTCACGATGTCGTTCGATGCCCACGACCCCATCACCCCCAACCACCTCGTGCTCGACAGCCGCCTGCCCATCATCATTGACGATGTGAATGACGAGTACACGCATTTCGGGCACGTCAACCCACAGTTTCGCACCGCATCGTGGATGGGGGTACCGCTCCTCTTCGGCGACCAGTTGATCGGGATGATCACGCTCGATAAGCGCGAAGCCCGCTTCTACAACCATCAGCACGCCAGCCTCGCGCAGGCAATCGCCGTGCAAGCCGCCACCGCCATCGCCAATGCCACCCTCTTCGATGAAACCCGCAAAGCCCGCGAAGCCGCCGAAGCCGCGAGCGTGGCAAAGAGTACCTTTCTTGCCAACATGAGCCACGAGCTACGTACCCCCCTCAACGCGATCCTCGGCTTCGCCCAAGTCATGGAACGTGAGCCGGGGCTATCGCCCACGCAGCAAGAATACCTTGGCATCATTCTGCGGAGCGGCAACCACCTGCTCGGCTTGATCAACGATGTGCTCGAACTGTCGAAGATCGAAGCCGGGCGACAGGAAGTCAACGCCGAAGTGTTCGACCTCTGGAAGTTGCTCGACTCAGTCGAGGAGATGATCGCACTCCGAGCTGCCACCAAGTCGCTCGTGTTGCACGTCAATGTTGCCACCGACGTGCCGCGCTACATCAGCAGCGACCAGAGTAAACTACGCCAAATCTTGATTAACCTGCTGGGCAACGCGGTCAAGTTTACCGCGCGCGGCACCATCACCCTGACGGTACAGACCGTGCCCCCTGCCGCCTCCACCAACGGCGACCGCGACCACACCCCCCATGCCCCCAATCTGCGCTTTGCCGTGCAAGATACCGGCGAGGGCATCCCCCACGACCAGCAAGCGCACCTGTTTCAAGCCTTTGTGCAGACGAGTAGCGGGCGCAAGACGCAGGAAGGCACCGGGCTGGGGCTGGTCATTTCGCGCCAGTTCGTCGAGCTACTCGGCGGCACCATCAGCCTTGAGAGCGAGCCGGGGGTTGGCTCCACCTTTACCTTCACCATCGCCGCCCCCATCGCCGACGCACCCGGTGGCAGTACAAGCGAACCACACGCAACGCACCTGCATATCACGGGCATCACGCCCGCCGACTATCGTATTCTCGTGGTGGATGACCGCTTGGAAAACCGCCTGCTCTTGCAGCACTGGCTCCAAGCATCCGGCTTCCAAGTGCGCGAAGCTACCAACGGCAAAGAAGCCCTCGACGTGTGGCGCACATGGCAACCACACCTGATCTGGATGGACATTCGCATGCCCGTCATGGACGGCTACGAAGCCAGCCGCCAGATCAAGCAATCGCCGCAGGGCAACGACACCATCGTGATTGCCGTCACCGCCAGTGCCTTCGAGCACGAACGCGCCGCCGTGCTCGCTATCGGCTGCGATGACTTTGTACGCAAACCAGTGCTTGAAACCACCTTCTTCGAGTGCATGGCACTGCATCTTGGCTTCGAGGTGACGTACCGCGCAGACGGACCTGCCACCGACACGCCGCCGACACCTATACGCAGCAGTGCCCTCGACCGCGCCGCCCTACGGACGCTGCCGTTTGAATGGCTCAGTGGCTTGCAAGAAGCCATCGTGATTGGCGATACAAGCACAGCCTATGCTATTATTAGGCAGATCGAACAACACCATGAACGGCTTGCCAACGTATTACAGACCATGGTACAACAGTATCAGTTTGATGCACTGGAAGCCGAACTACAAGAAATAACCCGAACCCTATGACAAGTGCGCCATTGCTGAACGGTAAAGCCGATATTTTAATCGTAGATGATGTCCCAACCAATCTTGACCTCCTGTCCGGCATCCTGCGTGAGCGTGGCTACCGCGTTCGCTCTGCCATCAATGGGGCGTTCGCGTTGCGCTCGGCACGCCACACCCCGCCCGACCTGATCCTGCTTGACATCACCATGCCCGACCTGAGCGGCTACGAGGTCTGCCAACAACTCAAAGCCGACGAAACCACGCGGCAGGCACCCGTCATTTTCATTAGTGCGCTGGATGACGCACTCGACAAGGTACGGGCGTTTCAGGTCGGTGGTGCCGATTACATCACCAAGCCGTTCCAGCTTGAAGAAGTCCTCGCCCGCGTCGAGAACCAGTTGATGGTCAGTAGCCTGCAACACCAACTGGAACAGCGCGTGGGCGAACTGCAAGCCATGACCGCGAGCCTGCAAGGTATGACCGCGACACTGCAAGCCCTCAACGGGCGGTTGCAGCACGAACTGCTGATAGCCCACAACATTCAAGAGAGCCTGCTGCCCCCGCCGCACCCCGAATGGGACGCACTCGACGTGATGTGCTACAGCGAGTCTGCACGCGAGGTAGGCGGCGACTGGTACAGTTATGCCACCTGCACCACCCCCACGCCCACCACCGCCAGCCCCACCTACAGCGTGACGGTGGGCGACGTATCGGGCAAGGGCATGCCTGCCGCCCTGCTGATGGCTGTCAGCGTGACATCGTTTCGCAGCATTATTCAGCAGCAACTGCCACCCGAACACTTTATGTTACAGATGGATCGCACGCTCTGCGACTTCACGCGCCCCAGCAGCAGCAACTGTGCCTGTGTGTACGTCCATATTCAGCCCGACAACACCGGCGGCTATCGCGTGCGTGCCGCCAACGCCGCGTGCGTCGCGCCACTGGTGCGCCGCGCCGATGGCACCGTCGAGTGGCTGGACGTGGGCGGGCTGCCGCTCGGTACGGGCGGGATGCTGCCCGTTACGTATACCGAAGCTAGCACCACCCTGCTTTCGGGCGACGTACTGTTGCTGTGCAGCGATGGCGTGATCGAAGCACACAACGAGACGGGTGAACTGTTTGGCTTCGACCGCATCGAAGCTGCCGCCCAGACCTGCCCCCAGCACACCGCCGATACCATCGTCGCGTTCATCCGCGATCAGGTTCGCGCCTTCACGGGCGACGAAGAACTGCGCGACGACATGACAATGGTGGTGGTACGCATCCCCTAAACGGGCACGCGCCACCACCACCACAGACTCCGCCACGAACGCCACTACATAGCCTGTGTCGTGCGGGCAGTCGCCCAGTGCGACCGCCCGCCCCCCGTCCCCGTTACGGGGTCGGTGTCGTCTGGGTACCGGTCGTAATCAAGTACTGCGCCAGTGGGTCACTCATCCCTAGCCCATAAATAGCGACCATCCCGATAATACCTGCCAGTACGACATAGTACACTGTCGGAATAATCGTGCGGCGCAACGTGTTGCCTTCCTGACCCAGCAAACCGACCGTCGCTGAGGCTGCCACCACGTTGTGAATGGCTATCATATTCCCAGCGGCTGCCCCGACTGCCTGCAACGCCACGATGATCACCCCCGATATGGCAAGCTGTTCGGCAACGCCGTGCTGGAACAGGCTAAACATTAGGTTACTCACCGTGTTGCTCCCCGCGATAAACGCGCCTAACGCACCAATTGACGGGGCAAAGAATGGCCACACCCCACCGACACTGACTGCCACCCACTCAGCCATTGCAATCGGCATACTCGGCAGAGCCGCTTCGTTCACACCCGAATTGATGTACACCCGCACCATCGGCACCGTAAAGACCAGCACGAAGCCCGCGCCGAGCAACACCTTGCTCGACTCACTGAACGCCGCCCCCAATTCGCTGGGGCGCATACGGTGCATAAAGTAGGTTGCCAGCACGGTCACCACAAAGATCGCCCCCGGCAGATAGAGCGGCGTGGTTGCCGCCGAAATGTCGGTACCGAAGATGTTCGCCCACTCGAACTTGACCGAAGTCAGCAAGTCTTTCACGCCCAATTCGGGGATGCGCGAAATAACCAGCAGCACCGCAACCAGCAGGTAGGGCACCCACGCCAGCCAGATATTCATTGGGGCTTTGCCGGTCAGGTTGTCCAACTTAATTTCCAGTTTGCCGATCCATTCGGGCGCCCACTCGGACGGCGGCGCAAAATCCCATGTGTCTTTCGGCACGAGGAAGCCCCGGCTCGCGGCGAACGTCACCACTGCCAGCCCGACCAGCCCACCCAGCAAGGACGGGAACTCAGGACCCAGCAGCACACCCGTGAGAACGTAGGGAATGGTGAACGCCAGCCCACCGAAGATAGCGAACGGCGTAATAGATAGCCCTTCCGTCCACGAGCGGTTGCGCCCGAAGAAGCGCGTCATCATCATCACCATCAGCAACGGGATGAACGTCCCGATCAACCCGTGCGTAACTGCCGAGTCAACCGTAATCATCTGGCGATACTGCTCGAACGTCATGCCTGCCGCAGCAAGTTGCGTATCAAGCTCCGGGTTTTGCAGCCCGTTCGTCACCCCCACAATGATGGGCGTACCCACCGCCCCAAACGTCACGGGCGTACTCTGGATCATCATGCCGATCATGACGGCTGCCATTGCCGGGAAACCAAGCGCGACCATCAGCGGCGCGGCAATCGCAGCCGGGGTACCAAAGCCCGAAGCCCCCTCGATGAACGACCCGAACAGCCACGCAATAATGACCACCTGTACGCGGCGGTCATTACTGACGCGGGTGAAGCCGTTGCGGATAGCCGACACGGCACCCGAATGCTTGAGCGTGTTGAGGAGCAGAATAGCACCAAAGATGATGAAGAGAATATCGAAGGTGATAAACAACCCCTGCACTGTCGCAGCGGCAACGTGCGCCGCTGATACCTGCCACGCGGTGAGGGCAATCACCGCAGCAATCACGTAGACCAACGGCATTGCCCACTTTGCAGGCCAGCGGAAGCCGACCAGCAGCACTGCCGCAACAATGATCGGTGTCACGGCGAGCAAAGCTTGAATCGTCAGATTCATCTCACATCTCCTCTGTGTTGTGCTCTACAGCGAGCGTTTAAGGCAGCATCGTTCTGCCCATTTCGTGCTGTGGTCTTAGTATACGGTGCGTCAACATGAACAGAGTGAAGAAAAAATGGTGTTTTCGCTACCTGTCTATATGATATGAACATTGTTTATACTAAAAACCACGATGTTTCCAGCAACCACTACCACAATGTCACTGTGTGGGGGGCGAAAAAGAAGCCCACCACACGCCCCGGCTCTTCGAAACGCAACCAAAAGGTGTGCCATGTGCGCCCGGCGTTACTTCATCGCCAACCAGATTTCGCGCTTGCGTTGCACCCGCCGGATGACCTCGTCCACAAACTCGCTCGTTGTGGCGTGCCCCTGCAAGTCTGCCGTGCGAATACCGTCATAGACCGCCTCGAAGACCGCCTCGGAGACCGCCCGCGCACTGCTCGCGCCAGTGTCGCCCATATAGGTGAGCAACGATGCGCCCGCCAAAATCATCGCCATCGGGTTGGCAAGGTTCTTGCCCATCAAGGTGGGGGCAGTCCCGTGCGGAGCCTCTGCCATCACCACCGCCGTATCAAAGTTTTCGTCAAAGCCAATCAGCAACGACTCCGCCCCCGCAATCGAGCCAAACATCTGCAACACCATGTCGCTCAGGCAATCACCGTCGCGGTTCAGTGCCGGAATAACCATGCCATCACCGCTGTTGGTCAACAACAAGGCATAGGTGGCATCAATCAACTGCGGCTCGTAGCGCACTTCGGGGTGACGTTGCGCGGCGGCATCCATCTCTTCCTTGAGCATCCCCTCGTAGACCGGGCTAACGGTATACTTCGGTCCGCCAAACACCTTCACGCCGAGCCGCTTGGCGTGGCGGAACGAATACTCGGCAACTGCCCGGCAGTCGCTGCGCGTAATGCGCTCGGTGCGGTATGCCACCTCCTGTGCGTCGCTGCCTTCGCGCCACTCTTTCGCGCCGTAGGCATCCCCGACAGCCATACGCATCACGGCAATGGGCGCGTGGACACCACCAATTGGGCGCACGCCGGGGATACGCCGCCCCGTGCGAACAATGACCGTGCCGTGTACAAGGTCACGCAGCAGCGCGTTGGGGCTACCCACGTCGCCCTCTCTGTCCGGCGTGATCGTCGCCGCCTTCAAGCCCAAACCGCTTTCAAGCATGGCTTTCGCCGCCGCTTCAACCACTTCGTTATTCGTGTCGCGGCGGTTTGGCAGGCTCAAGTCATAGAACTCAAACGCAATATCTAGCCCAATCACGTCGGGTTGCATCACCCGTAACGCTTCATCGAGCAGTTCCTGCCCAGTTTCGTCCCCCTGCATTACCACAATCCGGCTTGCATCCATTGCCTCTCCTCACCCTGTTACAGACTAGTTACACAATACGCACAAATTATACCAGAGGAATGCGACACCGCTGCGATTGCGTCGCACTTGCACGCACCCCTACAATAGCAATATGCGATATATCCAGAGCTATCTGTGGTTGGTGGCGTGTCTGTGGCTAGCGGCGTGCGGTACCGCCGATACCAGCGCACCCCCGCCCGCCCGCGCCACGCCCGATACCAGCGCACCCCCGCCCCCAAGCACCATGCAGCAGGGGCGCGTCGTCCACGTCGTGGATGGCGACACCTTCGACGTGCAACTCGATGGGCGCACGGAGCGTGTCCGCCTGATTGGGCTGAACACGCCCGAATCGGTAGACCCACGCCGCCCCGTGCAGTGCTTCGGGGTCGAAGCATCGGACTTTGCCAAGCAGACGCTGGACGGCGCGATGGTCGGGCTAGAGGTTGACGACAGTCAGGGCGACCGCGACCCCAACGGGCGGTTGCTGCGCTATGTCTGGCTCGCCGACGGGCAACTGTTCAACCAAATGCTCATCCGCGCGGGCTACGCCTTCGAATATACCTACAACCAGCCCTACAAATACCAAGCCCTGTTCCGCGAAGCCCAGCGCACCGCCCGCGCCACCAACGCTGGGCTATGGTCGCCCGACACATGCGGCGGCGAAGCCTCCGATGTCGCGCCGCCCCCCGGTGCAGCGGCACCCCCCACTGACCGCCCGCCCCGCGACAACGGCACCCGCACCGCCTGCGACCCCGCCTACCCCGACGTGTGCATCCCATCGCCCCCGCCCGACCTCGACTGCCGCGACATTGACGAGCGCGGCTTCCGCGTGTTGCCGCCCGACCCGCACAACTTCGACGGTGGCGGCGACGGCATCGGGTGCGAACCCAACCGTGCCCCCGATCCTTGAGGCTTGCGCCCTGCCCAGTTTGCGGCTATGATACGAGCCTTGAATAGCAACGACCCACCAGCCACCAGAGAGGAGCGCGTATGCAAAACTTGCTCGTGACGGGCGGTGCTGGCTTCATTGGTGCCAATTTTGTGCACTACATGGTCCAGACCTACCCGCATTACCGCATTGTGGTCTATGACAAACTGACCTACGCCGGGCGGCGGGAGAACCTCGCCCCGGTTGCCGACCACCCCCACGTTGCGTTTGTGCAGGGCGACATCTGCGACCGGGCGACCGTGCAAGCCACTATCGAAGCTCATCAGATTGACACCATCGTCAACTTCGCCGCCGAAACGCACGTTGACCGCTCGATCCTCGACCCCGATGCCTTTGTCCAGACCGATGTGTATGGTGTGCATGTGCTCTGCGAACTGACCCGTGCCCTCGGTCTCGAACGGCTCCACCACGTCTCGACCGACGAAGTGTACGGACCGATAGCCACCGGCAAAGCCCACGAAGATGACCCCTTTCGCCCCACCAGCCCCTACGCCGCCAGCAAAGCCAGTGGCGAACTCATCGCCCGCTCCTACAGCATCACGTATGGTATCCCCCTCACCATTACGCGCGGCGTGAATACCTACGGACCCTACCAGTACCCAGAGAAGGTCATCCCACTGTTCATTACCAACGCGATAGACGACATCCCGTTGCCGCTCTATGGCGACGGGAGCCAAGTGCGCGACCGCCTGCACGTCCGCGACCATGCCCGCGCAATTGCCACAGTGCTCGAACACGGCACGCTGGGCGAAGCCTACAACGTCGCCGCCGATTGCGAATTGACCAACCGTTACGTCGCCGAGCGCATCGTGCAGGCACTCGGCAAACCAACCAGCCTGATCCAATCGGTGACCGACCGCCCCGCCCACGATGTACGCTACGCACTCGCCACCCAGAAGATTGCCGCCCTCGGCTGGCAACCAACCGTCAGCTTCGCCGAGGGCTTCGCCGCGACCGTACAGTGGTATCAGGATCATGAAGACTGGTGGCGACCGATCAAGTCCGGCGCGTACCGCGACTACTACCGCCGCCAATATGTGGAACGGGGGTAACCACCCATGACACGCAACGCCGACACCGGGCGCATCGAGGTGATCTGTGGCTGTATGTATAGTGGCAAGACCGAAGAACTCATCCGCCGTATGCGCCATGTGCAGATCGCCCGTCAACCGCTACGCCTCTTCACCCCCTCGATGGACACGCGCTATGCCACCGAGCAGATTACCAGCCACCTCGGCAACCACCTTGACGCGGTGCCCATCAGCAGCATCACCGAACTGCCCGACCGGATCGGCGATGCTCAGGTGCTAGGCATTGACGAGTTGCACTTCCTACCCGACGACCCCGCGCATATTGTGACCGTGTGCCAGCAGTTTGCCAGCAGTGGGCGACGGGTGATTGTCGCCGGACTCGACCAAGACTATCGCGCCGCGCCCTTCCCGGCAATGGCAAGCCTGATGGCAGTTGCCGAGCAAGTGACCAAGCTGTATGCGATCTGCGTGCGCTGTGGTGCCTACGCCACCCGTTCGCAACGCCTCATTGACGGCAAGCCCGCCCCCGCCGAAGCACCCACGCTGGTTGTCGGGGGGCTAGAGATGTACGAAGCCCGTTGCCGCGCGTGCCACACAGTCCCAGCCAGCGTAGCACACGCCTAGCTAGGGGGCAGGGCGGGCGCGTGCGCCACCCGCCAACGCACCAACCGCCCAGCGTGTGCGGGGCGGTTGGTACACCGTGGTGTGGGGTGCGGGGGGCACGAACGGCTACGGCTGGAGTTCGTAGGTGATCTGCACGCTGGCTGCGATCTCCTGCTGCCCGCTCTGCACTGGGACGCTCTCCGCCACCGTGTCAGGCGCCGGTGCCAACAGCACCGGAACGGGCGGACCTGACCCGACGTTCTCGGTGATAACCAGTACATTCCCCAGCGTGACCCCGGCAGCATCCGCCAGTTGTTCGGCGCGGGCGCGGGCGTTTGCCACCGCGTCGGCACGCGCCGCCTCTTGCAGGGCGGCGGGGTCACCCACACTGAAGCTGATGCCGAATACCCGGTTAGCACCCACCTGTACCACCTCGTCCAGCACGTCGCCCGCCTGTGCCAAATCACGGATGGTCACGTTCACGGTATTGCGTACCGTGTAGCCGGTAATCTCGTCACCGTCGCGGCTGTAGGTGGGCGAGATGTTGAACGAACTGGTCTGGATGTCTGCTTCTGCCACCCCCAGTTGCTGAATACGGTCAATCACGCGCTGCACTTGGGTGTTGTTTTCTGCCAGCGCATCGGCTGTTGTGTCGGCTTCGGTCTCCACGCCAATCTCGACGCGAGCGGTATCGGGGGTCCCACGGGCGGTACCTACCCCCACAACGGTTATCTGCGCGGGCGCGGCACCCTGCGCGGCAGGCTGGGCTTGGGCGGGGGCAGCCGCCGCAACCGGCACGCCATCAGCCGATGCCGGACTCGCGGCGGTGGTGGCAGCCAGCGGCGTGCCCAGTGCCACCAGCACAATGCCTGCGCCGACTACAATGCCGACGAGCAGCACCCCAAGCAAGAGCCACGGAGCAAAGTTCGTTCGCATGTCTGTTCCCTTTCTGGTTTCTCTGGTATATGTTTACCGTTTGTTAACGGATACCGATCAGACGTGGCGGGCAACCCAACTGTTCCATCATACCAGACCGCCGTCCGGTCACACCGCGTGGTACATAGCACGCACTGAACACCCCCCTGCGCGTCTCGTGGCGTTGCTACGGCACAAGAAGACTGCGCGAGTAGCGTCGAAGTGGGCGGCACTAGCATGGGGCTGGGCTATTGTGTAGACACTGGTTGCGCTACACACGGGACAGATGGGGCTACAAGGCATAGCAGACATAGCAGGCGCGGGCAGTATCTGCTGGCTACGTCTCCCGCGACACCATGCCCGTGATTGACGACGTGACGGGCGAAGAAATGCTGGTGCCCGTCGCGGTAGCTTAGGGCAGGAGTTACAGCTCACCGTAGCGGTCGTAATACTCGTCGGCAAGCATGCCATACACCACACGGTCGTGATAGTGCCCATTGACGCGCAGGGCACCGCGGATCGTCCCCTCAAGCTGAAAGCCCAACCGCTCAGGGACAGCACGGCTACGATAGTTGCCCGCCGCCGCGCTGATCTCCACCCGGTGCAACCCCGCATCCCCAAACATCACGGCTAACAGGCTTTGGCACGCTCGCGTCACAATGCCGTGCCCTTCAAACGCACTATCAAGCCAATACCCCAGTTCGGCGTTGCGGTGGCTCAGGTTCAGGCGCACCTGACCGAGCATCCCCACGAACACATCACGATAGAACACGCACCATTGCTCACCTTTGTTGCCGGCAGCCTGCCGCCGCGCCACGTCAATGAAGATGGCAGTATCAGCCACGGTACGCGAGGACATCACCCACGGCAACCACGCCCCCAGTCGCTCGCGGTTGGCATTCACGGCGGCAAAAATGGTGGCGGCATCCGTTGGCGCAACGGCACGCAGCACAAGCTCATCGTCCACGCGGTGCAGCGCGGGCGAGGCAGGCGACGACGATAGCCGCTGCAAGGCTGGAAACTCGTGCTCATTCACGGCGCGTCACCACATGGTGCAGGGGCAGCATCCCTTGGCGTTGTTGCTCTGCCGTTGGCAGTGCCGACTCGCGGGGCTTATCCGAGGCAGCCATACACAACGCGCCCCCCGCCACCAACTCATGCCCCAACCGGATAAGCACCGCATTCAGCGGCAATGCACCTGCCTGCATCTGCTCCACGGTATGGCAGTATTCGGCATGGCGAAACACCTTGAAGGGGGTCGGGTCGCCCGCGTGATACGCAGTCGTAAAGGCGTGGTGCAGATCGCGCAGGGCAGGCGGCACATGCGGCGCGACGTGACCCAAGAGTTCACCAAAAGCGGGCGTTGGCGCGTTCAGGGCGTGTTCGAGCGTATCCGGGGTCAGGGTATCACTTGCCAGCAACAGCGCAAGGTACACAATATAATCCTGATTATCGCGGGTGAGCAGGTGATAACGGGGCTGGTTGGCAAGCGCGTACCAGTCGCCAAAGCGGTCACGCTGCACCGGGGGCAACCACAGATTCGCCACTGCCAGCGCAGCCGTCTGCCGCACCACATCAATAACATCGTCGCACTGCCCGCGTGCGCCGAGCAGGGTCTTGTCAACATCGAGAATCAGGGCAGTCTGTGCCAACAGGGTACGCGTTGCCGCGCCACCACACCGCGCGTGTGCCTGCTGCCACCAGTTGGGCAACAGCCCCCAGCGGTTGATCGTCGCCGTGTCGCCGTCCCACGTCAGGGCAGGCGGCGCGGCGGGTTGCTCCATACCAATGCACGCCAGTACCCGGCAGTCCGCGACCGCCCGCAGGTGGTCAGCGAAAACCCGGTCATTCGTACTATCGCCCACCAGCAGCACCAGACGCAACGGTGACGCGCGGTGCACAGTTCGTATGTGTTGCAGCAACGTCCAGATGACCGTGGCATAGTCGGCATCATGTTTGCGGGGCAATTCACCTTGCAAAAGACCAGCCGCCTGCTGTAGCTCGTGCAAGCGAGGAAGCGCCGGGTCACAAGGGTTGAGGTCACGATAGAGCACACGGTCAGCGGTCAGGGCTGCAATGGTTGTCCGTTCATCGTGTTCATCCATAGCTCACAGTATACCACGCAGGCGTGCGTTGTGGGGACAATCGCACACCTGCGGAATAAGCATACCCCGCCGCTGTGCGGTCGTTGCCCGGTCGCGGTGTGGCAACGACCGTGCGGCGACTGCTATTCGTTAAGAATGTGCGCGGTAGCACACACACATTCGCCGCCGGAGGCATTCCCCGGCGGCGAACAACGGCAGATAGCCGTACAACCACGGTACACTACGGCAGCACGGTGAAAGAGGCAGCCCCTTCAAGTGCGCTACGATCCCCCCGCAGGATCATCTGATAGTCCCCCGGCAGCAGGTTGCCGCGTTCGAGGTGTACCCACACGCGCCCGTCACCACCGACTGTCTGGCGGTACCTGCCACCCAGTGCCTCACGGGTACCATCCGGGTACACCAGCGTCGCATTCACCCGCTCTTCGGGCACAAAGCGGTCGGAGAAAAAGCTGAACAGTTCGCCCGCCTGCGCCGCTGGTGGCGACACAGCAACCCACACATCGGGGCGGGCTTCGGTGACACTGCCGACGAGAACGGGCGCGGAGTTACTGAGTTGCTCGCCACGACCGTTGCCTTCGGTATCGCGCCATTTATACGTGACCTGCATGGGGATAACAGTCATGTCGGGCACATCGGGCTTGACCCGGAAGAACAGCGCGAAGGGGCGCATGGAGCGTGGGCTGATGCTGCGAAGGCGGATAGTCATTTCACCGGCGGCAAACTCAATCACTTGGTCATCTATTTGGTCGAAGAGCGTATCCTCAATTGTCATGACATTGGGGTCGTAGCGCACTACCAGTTCGGCGGACGAAACGCGCACACCGCCCCGGTTGTTCGTCTCGATGCGGTAAACCTGTTGGTCGCCGCGTGCCACCATGTAGTTGGGGCGTGCGTCTACCAACACCTGAACTTCGGCGGAACGTGCCTGCGTAGTTGCCGGTGCGCCCGCCACTGTCGCCACTGCCAACAGCAGAAGCACAAGGAGCCAGCGCACCGGTCGGGTCATTTGCATATCGTCCAATCTCCTTCTTCCGTGGTTCTTCCGTGGGTTGCCATAGGCTACCGTGGGTCAGCACAGGTGCCAGCCACCACTGTGGGGTTTCATGTGTATTGGCATGAACGCAACCAGACACGAACTTCACTCACCCAAAGAAACACCACGCGGAAGGAGAAACCATACTGTTCGCCAACACTGCCGAACAGCGCGATGACCGCTAGCGGTTACCCGTCGCTTTCATCTCTGCGTTCGACAAGTCGCCGCCACTGAGCAACCGCCCAAGTGCCCGCACCCGGCGTACCGCTTCATCAAGGTCTTTCAACTCAAGGTTAGCGAATGCAAGCTCAAAATGGAGGGTCGGGTCGCTTTCAGCATAGGCTTCCATCAACGACTCAACTTCAGTGCGGACCTGCGGCCAGGCATCGAGCCACTCTTGCAAACGAATAGTCGGTTGCTCTGCCTGTTGTTTCATTGTGTGCTCTTCCATCTCTGTGCTCCTGTTCCCTAGATGGTGAGAGTATCTCTTAGGTTTCTCTACCAGTCTAGCATAGTGCGGGTGCCGGGGCAAATACACTCGCTTTTTGAGGGTATCTTCCCCGGCACGGGCTACGCACGCCTAATACGCCCGCGCAAAGATGACCTGCTGCGTCGTCTCTTCGCCCGTCACAATGCATGTTCCGGCAGTCGTCGGTTGCTCAAAGGGGATGACGCGGGTAGTCGCTTTCAACTCGTCCTGAATACGCTTTTCATCCGCCACGCTACCCGCCCAGTATGCCACCGCAAAGCCAGTTTCGACTGCCTCTGCCAATTCGCCGTAGCTCTTCACCTGATAGGTACGCGCCTCACGGAAGGCGAGCGCACGCTGGTACAGCCCGTGGTGCATGGCTTCGAGCAACTGGAGCAGGTGGTCAGTCAGCCCCGCCTGCGGCACAAATTGCTTGCCCTCTCTGCCGGGGATGTCGCGGCGTGCCACCGCCACCGTGCCCTTCTGTACGTCTTTCGGTCCCACCTCGACGCGCACCGGGATGCCCTTCAACTCCCATTCGTTGAACTTGAAGCCGGGCTGAACATTATCGCGGTCGTCCACCTTGAAGCGCAGTTTGCCGCCCCACTCAGCAGTAATCTGGTCAACGGCAGCCAGCACCACACTGCGCTCCTCGTCGCTCCGATAGATCGGCACCACCACCACCTGCGTCGGCGCAAGGCGCGGCGGCACCACCAACCCCTCGTCGTCCGAGTGGGTCATGATGAGCGCACCGATCAAGCGCGTGCTAATGCCCCAACTGGTTGTCCATGCCGTCTGTACCGTGTTATTCCGGTCGGTATACGTTATATCGAATGCCTGTGCAAAGTTCTGTCCAAGGTTGTGCGACGTAGCCGCTTGCAGTGCCCGCCCATCCTGCATCATGGCTTCGAGCGCATACGAGCGCAACGCCCCGGCAAACTTTTCTTTCTCGGTCTTCAAGCCGCGAATGACCGGCATAGCCATTTCATTCTCGACAAAATCGGCGTACACCTTGTCGAGGATCAAGAGCGTTTCGGCTTCGGCTTCTTCCTCCGTTGCATGGACGGTGTGCCCCTCTTGCCACAGAAACTCGGCGGTGCGGAGGAAGGGGCGCGTCCGCATCTCCCAACGCATCACGTTTGCCCACTGGTTGATGAGCACGGGCAGGTCGCGCCACGAGCGCACCCACTTGGAATAGAAATACCCGATAATCGTTTCACTCGTCGGGCGAATGACATATGGCTCGGTCAACTCTTCGCCGCTTGCCCGCGTGACCTCCGCCACCTCCGGCGCGAAGCCCTCGACGTGATCGGCTTCCTTCATCAGGAAACTGCGCGGGATAAGCAACGGAAAGTATGCATTGACATGCCCAGTCGCCTTAATCCGGTCATCCAACCCGCGCTGCATTGCCTCCCAGATAGCATAGCCAGTCGGCTTAAACACGATGCACCCACGCACGACCTCGGCATAGTCGGCCATGTCTGCGCCGCGCACAATATCGAGGTACCACTGGCTATAGTCTTGTGAACGGGGGGTAATCCCTTCTTTAGGCATAACTCTGCTCCTCAACAGGTAACGGTATCTGTGCTGCCAGTATACCACTAGCCGCGCCCCGGTGGAGAACTATTCACCAACTGCAACCATGCCACCACCCACACGCCACCACACCCGTGGTACAGTGC
>CAZNQP010000008.1:0-5190 GCA_964575355.1 uncultured Chloroflexaceae bacterium | reverse complement strand
GCGGACTGCTAGGGTAAACCGTGTACGGTGTGATCGGCAATTGATGCCCGCGAAGTAGCTCAAGACACACGCCACAGCCTGTACCAAATAGCCTGTGCCGAATAGATTGTTCATGGTATAATTTCAGTGTAAAAGTACAGTATTATCATGCAGCAACGAGCAACAACCATGACACAACAACTGCGGCACAACAACGGTGGTAGACCTGTTGCTTGCTCTAGAAATAACACACTATGCAGCGTACCGCACTAAGCCAAGTTGGGAAATTGCTGCTCGGTCTGTGGATGACCGGGGTGCTGGTCGCCATGTTCCTCATTATCCCCCAGTATGAAGGGCTTGGCAACGCAGGGCGCATCATCATTATGCATGTTCCTACTGCATGGGTCGCGGTGGTCGCCTTCGGCGCGTCAGCGATCTTCAGCGGGCTATACCTGTGGAAAGGGCGCAGTACTGACGACGATAAAGCCCTCGCCGCTGCCGAAAGTGGCTTCCTCTTCACCATCCTCGCCACCATCACGGGGGCAATCTTCTCGCAGGTTGTGTGGGGCATCTACTGGAATTGGGACCCACGCCAAACCTCTATCTTCGTGTTGATGCTGATTTATGGCGGGCTGTTCGCGCTGCGTGCCGCCATTGACGACCCCACCAAACGGCGGCAACTCAGTGCGGTCTACGCGCTGTTCGCCTTCGTAACCGTGCCATTCCTCATCTTCGTTGCGCCGCGCATGGCTGATAGCACCCTGCACCCCAACTGTGCGTTTCTGCCGGGGAGCGATTGCGACGGCATTGTGTTGAGCGAGGGGCGCATTGGCTTGCTCGGCGACCGCAAGGTCGAGTTGCTCGAACTGCAACAGCAGGGCAGCATCGCCACCGCCGTCGTCGAGGTAAGCGAGCCGGGCTTGAGCGGGATTACCCGCATGCTGCCAACCTTCGACATGAACGCTGGTTCTGCGCTCGTGTCGCCTGAGTTCGCAGGCTTACAATATCGGCTTACCATTGACAGCGTTGACCCCGATGCCGGGACCGCGCGGCTCAATATTCAGGCACCCGGTACGGGTATTCTCGAAAACCAGACCACGCTCTATACCTTTCTGGCATCAATTCTGGGCTTTACTGGGCTGTTCTGGTGGATGTTTGATGTACGAACACGGCTGCTGGGGCTGCAATGGCGGGTGCAGCAGCGTGAAGGAGTAGGGGCATGATGCCATTAGAAGCAGATGGTGCGATTTATATTGCACTGGCAGTTGCGCTGTCGGTGTGGGTGGGCATATTCTTTTACCTCTGGCGCATTGATGGGCAGGCACGCAAACTGCAAGCGAAGCTGGACAACCTGCCACCCATTGACGAGCAGACGCAGCCATCGGCAACGCTGCGCCGCCAGTCGCCCGACAGCGAACCCACCAGCACCGTCCACCCCCAGCAGGTAGCCGAACGTAGCTCGTAGCAAGGTGCCGCCACGCACCCCACCAGAAGAAGGTGACACTATGGATATTAAACCGCTCCACATCGTTGGACTTGGCATTATTGTACTTGCAGTTGTCTTCGGGGCGTTCGGCTTTCAAGATGCCTTCCGTTCGTACACCACCAGCGTGGTCGAAGCCACCGAAAGCGGGCGGCACGTCCAATTGAAGGGCTTTCTCGGCAGCACCGGCGAATACGACGCGCAGGGACGCTGGACATTCTTGCTGGAAGATGAGATGGGCAACACCGTGACGATTGTCTCGGAAGAACCACGCCCCGCCAACTTCGAGCAAGCCATCGAGATTGTCGCCATTGGCAAATACAGCGAAACCGAACAGGCATTCCTCGCAGACGACCTGCTGGTCAAGTGCCCCTCGAAATATCAAGAGATGGAAGCACAAGGGATTTCGCCGGACGCACACCCCGGCACACTCGATACCGTCAATCAATAACGCATATCAGTAACGCAATGTCGCTAATTGTGCCGCCGTTCACGAACCGCACGGTGGCACACTGGAAGGGCAGGGTTCATGTATCTATTTGGAACAACGATGCTCGTCGCCGCAGTTGCACTGTCGCTGCTGGCTGTCGTCGGTTATGGGCTGGTCATCCGGGGCAACAACGCCGCCCTCGCCTACGGGCGGGCAGGCATATACGGGATGGCAGCGGCAGTATTTGCCGCGTGGATCGCACTCTTCTACATTTTCATCGCCAATCGCTTCGAGTTTGAGTATGTGACCAACTACAGCTCCACCGACCTCGATCTGTTCTTCACGATTGCCGCAAGCTGGGCAGGGCAACCGGGCAGTTTCCTCATCTGGATAGCGTGGACGGCAATTGTTGCCTTGCTGCTCGTGGGGCGCACGCGCCACTACGAACCCTACGTGCTACCAGTCGTCGCACTGGTCATCGGCACCCTGACCTTCTTCACCTTCTGGCTGAACCCCTTCCAGCCGTTGATAGACCCTGCCACCGGGCTATTGCAGACCCCTGCCGAAGGACGCGGGCTAAACCCATTGCTGCACAACTTCTGGATGATTATCCACCCGCCGATCCTGTTCTGGGGCTTTGCCCTCGGCACCGTACCCTTCGCCTACGCCATCGCCGCAATGATGCGCCGCGACTACGATAGCTGGGTGCTCCGCGCCCTGCCATGGACGATTGCCGCGTGGGTGATGCTGGGGGCGGCACTGCTGCTTGGTGGCTACTGGGCATACGAAACCCTCGGCTGGGGTGGCTACTGGGGCTGGGACCCAGTCGAAAACTCGTCGTTGGTGCCGTGGCTCGTGCTCACCGCTCTCGTCCACGGCATGCTTGTCCAGCGCACCAGTGGTGCCCTGCGTCGCACCAACATTGCGCTTGCACTGCTCGTATTCATCACCGTGTTCTACTCTACCTTCCTCACCCGTAGCGGCGTACTCGAAAACTTCTCAGTGCATACCTTCGTCGCCGAGGGCATCTATGCCAAGATGCTCACCTTCCAACTCGTGCTCCTGTTTGGTGGCTTCGGCTTGCTGGCGTATCGCTGGCGCGACATCCCCCATACCAACCTGAGCAGCAAGTTCTTCTCGCGCGACAACTTCTTCGCCCTCGCCATGCTCACGATTATGCTGGTGGCAGGCGTGGTCGCCCTCGGTACCTCCATGCCGCTCATCTCCGGCATCCCCGGCGTGGGGCACTGGCTCCAGAGCGCACTGGGCAGTACGTTTGAACTGAACGACGGCTCCCAATTCGGCGGCGACCCACTCACCGACGGACGCTTTGCCATGGCGGTCAGCTTCTATCAGGTGACGACCCCGCCGCTGGCACTGGTGGCTATCCTGCTGATGATCGGCGGTCCGTTGCTCGGTTGGCACGACACCAACCTCCGCAAACTGCTGCTTGCCCTACGCATCCCGGCAGCAGTCGCGGTGGTCGCAACCTGTATCGCGCTGATCATCGGCGTGCGCGAGCCACTCGAACTGAGCTACGTCGGGCTGAGCATCTTTGCCATCGGCGTGAACGTGCTGCTGATCGCCCGCTCGCTGAAAGGCGGCTGGTTGCGGCTCGGCGGCTACTTCGCGCACATCGGCTTTGCCATCCTCATGCTTGGCGTGGTCGGCTCGTCGGCATATGCTAGCCCCGATGAACGGCTATCGTTTGCGGCAGGCGACACCGTGAGCTTCGACGACTACACCATCACCTTCAACGAATGGCAAGCCACCGACGCGGGCGGCGGCGTGCTCAACCTGACCGTCGAGCGCGGCGGCGACACATTCACCGCCATGCCCGAACTCTACTTCGACGAGGACATGGGTTCGACTATCCAGAACCCGGCGATCAAGAGCTATATCTGGGAAGACTTCTACATCGCACCTGCCGACTACGTGCCCGCGGTCAACCCGGCACGCCCGATCATGAGCAAAGACGAAGAAGTCGAGATGGGACCCTACACCATCGCCTTCCGCGAGTTTGACCTCGACACCACCGCGATGATGGCAGGCGAAAACCCCGACGTGGGTGCCGTGCTCGACGTGACATACCAAGGCACAACCACACAGGTAGTGCCACGCATTCAGGGCGTGAGCGACGAAAGCACTGGCGAGATGGTGCTAGAAGCCAAGCCCGCCGCCCTACCGGGTGGCGACAGCATCGAGATGCTGACGATGAACCCGACCCTCGGCATGGTGATGCTGGAAGGCACGGGCGAAAACGTGCAAGACCTGACCATCACACCCGCCAAGGCAGTCATCACGGTGAGCACCAAGCCACTCGTGCTGCTGGTGTGGGTGGGGGTCATCATCACGATGATCGGCGGCATTATGGCAACCACCCGCCGCTACCTCGAAGGCAACGCGAAGTTGGCAGGTGTGCCAGTACGCTTGCCCAAAGGTCTCAAGGGTATCAAGCTACCGCTAGGCACACGAGGTGCTGCCGGGCAGTAGCACCCGCAACACCCCCGACACAGAGCGCACGACAATGGTACGGGGCACTGCCAAGTGGTAGTGCCCCTTTGCAAAAACACCCGCCGTTGCCACACGTCACACCGAACCTGACCCGACCGATTGCTGCCACAGGGAGCGTGACAGCCCCCCACTTGACTAGCCCATGAGGAACTATGACTGACCATTACGAAACGCTACAGGTACACCCCAAAGCCGATGCCGCAACCATCACGGCAGCCTACGAACACCTTGCCGACCGCTACGCCGCCCACCGCCTCGACGGTGCCGCCGACGAACTGCAACAGCTTGCCCGCCGCAAGCGCGACGAACTCGAACGCGCCTATGCCGTGCTGCGCGACCCCGACCTGCGTGCCGCCTACGATGCCGAACGCACCGAGCACCACACCCAAGCCGCCCTCGCCGCCAGCGACCTGCCCGACGAAGAACAGATAGACTTCCGCCCGCTGCCCCCCGCAAACGGCAAACCGCGCCCGCGCGATTTCAACGCCTACCCCCTCCATACCGACCAGCCCGCCGCGAGCCAGCGCGGGCGCACTACTGGCGCAAGCACCCGCAACCTGCCAACGTGGGCGATCCCGGCGACACTGGTGGGCATCCTAACCTTCAGCATTCTGATGATTAGCCTGTTTGTCACCAACGGCGGTATGCCACGCACCCCCGCCGAAGTAGCCGGACTGGGGAGCGACCCCGCCGCCGCCATCCAACGAACCGACCTCGGGCGGCCCGAAGAAGAAGCGGACCACGAAGAAGAAGGTCAAGAAGCGCGTGCAGGTGCGTCTCCAGC
>CAZNQP010000007.1:75293-87294 GCA_964575355.1 uncultured Chloroflexaceae bacterium | reverse complement strand
AGAAGCCGAAGCCCTGCACGGCGGGGTTGGTGGTGGGGGTGGGCGGCAATGGCGTGGGCGTGAGTGTCGGGGTGGGGGTGGGGGGTATGGGGGTGTTGGTTGCGGTAGCGGTGGGCGGCACGGGCGACGGCGTGAGCGCGAGGATGGTGGCACGGTTGACGATCTGCTCATCCTCGGCGATCTGCCCGATGCCACAGCCACCGAGGGCGAAGAGCAGCACAGTGAGGCACCCGTACAGAAGTAAGGACAACCGGGTCGCGGTGTATGGTTGGTTCACCTAAGACTACTCCGGGAGCTTTTCGCTCGTAGGCTCTACGCCTTGGTCACGAATCCAGCCCCGATTGAGGGCGTACAGGACGGCTTGCATGCGATCATTAACGGCGAGTTTGCGGAGGATAGACGAGATGTGGTTCTTCACGGTCTGGTTGCTAATGTCGAGGCTGGTGGCAATCTCTTTGTTGGTGTGCCCTGCCCCTACCAGTTGCAGCACTTGTGTCTCGCGCGATGAGAGCGGCGAATAAATGTCGCTACTGTCGCGCTCGATTTCGGTCTGCCGAAAGACATCGAGGACGTGGGCGGCAACGTCGGGCAGTTCGAGCAGCAGGTCATTGATGGGGTAGTCGCCATCGCGCACCCGCTGCATCGCGCGCGCGAGCTTGTCCCACGAGACGGTACGCGGCAGGTAGGCGGCGACTCCCGCGCGGATGGCTTTCACCACGTCGTGCCCTGCCATCGAGTTGCCTAGTAGGATGATGCCAACGTTAGGGCGGGCACGCTTGATAACCCACGAGACTTCTAGCCCGCTGATGCCGGGGAGGTCTATCTCGATAATCATAAGGTCGGGGGTATGGTGTTCAACCGCCTGTATCGCCTGTTGCCCGTTGCTTGCTTCGCCGATCATTTCAAAGCCGGGGGTCTTGCTGATGTTGTGGCGCAGTCCTTCGCGGAAGATTGCGTGGTCGTGTACCAGAATGACGGTTGCATTGTCCATAGATTACGTTTCCCCCCGTGACCGGGCAACTGCGGCACGGTTGTTAGGCAAGTGAATGTGTCTGTTGCTCATTATAGCGCGAAGCATGCTCTGAGACAAGCACGACCGTGCCTGTTCTGCCCGGTCAGCGTACCGTCATGGGCATAATGATGTGGATGTAGTCATCTTGCCCAACAGGACGGAACACGCCGGGACTTTGGGCAGTGCGCGTTTCGAGTGCAAGCTGGGCGGCTTTGGCGTTGTTGATCGCATCGAGCAGGAAGCGCACGTTCATGGCAATTGCGCCGCCCTCGCCCGTCACCATGGCATCAAGTTCGCCCGTGTTGTCGCCCACTTCGGCGGCGTTGGCACTAATCGTCACCTTGCCCGGTCCGAGATCGCCGCCGCTCTCGATGGTCAGCTTGATGACCTGCTGGCTGGACGTAGCGAACAGCGATGCGAGGCGCACCGCCTTGAGGAACTCCGGGGTATCAAGGAGTGTGCGGGTGTCGTATTCGGTGGGGATGATGCGCTCGAAGTCGGGGAAGTTGCCGTCAATCAGGCGCGACACGAGGTCTACGTGGTTGGTGCTGAAGAGGATTTGCCCCCCCCCCGGCGCGACAGTGAGTGCCACCTCGCCCTCGGCATCACCGAGCGACCGCGCCATTTCGTTCAGGGCGCGGGCGGGCACGATAAAATCGCGTGTTTCTGCCATGGGGTCAATTGCAGTGGCGGGGAGTTCCATGCTGCGCGTTGCCAAGCGGAAGCCATCGGCGGCGGCAAACGTCACGGTATTGTCACGAATGCGGATGAGCACGCCCGTGAGGACAGGGCGCGAGTCGTCTGTCGCTGCCGCGAACGCGACCTGCTCGATGGCACCACGGAGCAGGTCAGGCGGCAGGCGCAGGGTGGGTTGGTCGTCGTCGGTCGTCGGGATAGGCGGGAAGTCGTCCGCGCTGATGCCCTTGATGTTGGTCACAAAGCGTCCACATTCGACGGTGAGCGTCTGGGTGCGGGCATCGAGGGTCAGGGTGACTCTGTCGTTGGGCAGGTTGTTCACCACGTCTACGAACAGTTTGGCAGGTACCGTGGTCGCGCCGGGCGTTTCGATCTGTGCGCCCACGCGGGTCTTGATGCCAATCTCAAGGTCGGTTGCCGACAGCAGCAGTTGTCCGTTCTCGGTCGTGAGCAGGACGTTTGCCAGCACCGGGAGCGGACTACGGCTACTCACTGCGTGGCTGACAATGGACAGTCCACGCTTTAGGTTCTCTTGCAGGCACGACACTTTCATCGCTCGACCCCCCTCTGGTTCAGCAGTGGTGACTTATCCCCCCGATTATAGCATAGGTTCCTCGGCTCTTGTGGGTCGCTGGGGTGGCTGGGGGGCGGGTAAGGTTTGACAGTGCAACAAAGGCTCGCATACAATACGATATGTGTCTGCACGCGCGGTCGTGTGCAAGGCTATCACCCGGTTCTTCACGCAAAAGATAAAGGAAAGCAATGGATTTTCTTGTACGGAGTGACCCCCCTGCTGCCACCAACACGCCGTTGCTGGCATGTTTTGTGACCGCCGAGGAAACCCTCCCCGCGAGCCTCGGCGACCTCTTCGAGCCGGACGACTTTCAGGCGCATGCTGGGCAAAGCCTGTTGCTCTATCCCCGCGAGCACTATGCAGCGGCGCGGGTGTTGCTGGTTGGGTTGGGCAACGCCGACGAGGTACGCGGCGAGAGCTTGCGTCGGGCGGCGGGCAGTGCGGTACGCCAAGCCCACGATTTGAAGCTGACCAGCCTTGCGCTGGCGTTGCCCACGTTGCCCAGCATGGCGACTGCCACGGTAGCGGAAGAGATGGTTGTGGGTGCGTCGCTGGCAACCTACCGCTACGTCGCGCACAAAACGACCAGCCGCACACCCGAAGACACGCACCGTGTCACCGCGTGTACGCTTCTGGCGGCTGCCGAAGCTACCGAAGCTGCCGCGGCTGTCGAAGCTGTTGCCGCGGTTGAGGTAGCCGCGCACACTGGCGCGATCATTGCAGACGGCGTGGCATTGGCACGCGACGTGATGAACGCCCCCGGCAATGTGATGGTGCCTGCTGCCATGGCACAGGTTGCGACCGACCTCGAACAGTACGGGTTGCGGGTCACGGTGCTGGACAAAGCGGCGTTGACTGAGCAGGGCTTCGGCGGCATTCTGGCGGTGGGGGGTGGGTCGGCGCACGAGCCACGTTTCATCATCATCGAGCACGGCACCGCGCAAGCCGGACACCCCACGGTCTGTTTTGTGGGCAAGGGGGTCACGTTTGATACGGGCGGTATTTCGCTGAAGCCCGCGCAGAGCATGGATGCGATGAAGATGGACATGGGCGGTGCGGCGGCGGTGCTCGGCACGATGCACAATGTGGCGCGGCTGCAACTGCCGTTGCACGTCGTTGGCTTGATCGGGGCGGCTGAAAATATGCCCGACGGTGCCGCCTACAAGCCGGGGGATGTGATCACGACCCTGAGCGGCAAAACAGTGGAGGTACTCAACACCGATGCGGAGGGGCGCATTGTGATGGCAGATGCCCTGCACTACGCCCAGCGGTACGAGCCGTCGGCGGTCATTGACCTTGCCACCCTGACGGGCGCGATGGTCGTTGCGTTGGGTGGGCACGCGACGGGCATGATGACGAATGACGAGACACTGGCGGCACAGGTACAGGCGGCGGGCGAAGCCACGCAAGAACGGGTGTGGCAGATGCCCCTGTGGGACGAGTACCTCGAGATGGTCAAGAGTGAGATTGCCGACGTGAACAATACGGGCGGCACCCGCAACGCTGGGGCTATCACGGCGGCGGCGTTTCTCGCGACGTTCGTAGATGATATGCCGTGGGTTCACCTCGATATTGCGGGCACGGCAACGGTAGACAGCAAGCCTGCCCCCTACGAGACGCTGGGCGCACGGGGCGTGGGGGTGCGCCTGCTGACGCGCCTGCTGCAAGACCGGGTGCAACAATGAGTCTGGTGCAGCGTGCCGCGCTGACCACACACGGGGCGCATGTATGACGAGTAAAAGAGGGCAGTTTGTAGTGCGCTTCTGGGGCGTGCGCGGTAGCTTCCCCGTACCGGGGGCGGCAACGGTGCGCTTCGGGGGCAACACCACCTGCGTTGAGGTGGGCGTGGGAAGTGCGACGCTCATCATTGATGCGGGTACTGGCATCATCAATCTGGGCAATGACCTGCTCGCCCGCTCGCGCAAACAGGGCAACGCATCCATTCATGTCACGCTGTTGCTGACGCACATGCACCACGACCACACGCAGGGCTTCCCGTTTTTCGCGCCAGTGCATCTGCCGCACACGGTGCTCAATATGTACGGTCCGCGCACCTTCGACCAAGAGCTGGAAGAGACGTTGCTGCACGCCGTGCTGCCGCCCAGTGCGCCAGTGGCACTGTACGATATGCCGTCGCTCAAGACCATTCGCACCGTTCACGAGAGCGAGGTGCTGTTGGTGGACACTACGAGCGGCGATGTGCAGGTGGTCAACAAGCACCACGCAGCGGGGCACTACGATCCACACTATGCCATCGTGCGTGTCTATCGGAGCCTTGCCCACCCGCGTCAGGGTGTGTTTGTCTATCGCATAGAGTGGCGCGGCAAGGCGTTTGTGTTTGCATCGGATACCGAGGGCTATGCCCACACCGACCAGCGGCTGGTACGCTTCGCGCAAGGCGCAGATATATTGGTACACGATGCCCAGTACACCGAAGACGAATACATCCAGCAGTGCCAAGGCTGGGGGCACAGTACCCCCCAAATGGCGTGTTCTGTCGCGCAGCAGGCACAGGTGAAACGGCTGGTGCTGACGCATCACGCGCCGCACCACGACGACGAAATGCTGACTGGCATAGAGCAGCAGGCGCAGCAACTGTTTGCGGCGACCCTCGTTGCCCACGAGGGGATGGAGTTGGTGTTGTTGTGAGTATGGGACGCAAGGCACGCCTGCGTTGCTACCCGTCGCCGGGGGTACACAACGCGCTGTGGTACTTCCCGCAGGTGACGGGCGGCTACCTGCGCGTGATACGCAATGCTGCCATCATTCAGCTTGCCCGCTATGTGCCGGTGCCTGCGTGGAAGAACTGGCTCTATCGGCGGCTGGGCATGCAGGTGGGCACGCACGCCACTGTTGGCTTGATGGTCATGATGGATATTTTCTTCCCACAGGATGTCGAATTGGGGGATAATTGTATTGTTGGCTATAACACAACCATCCTCTGCCACGAGTTTTTGCGCCACGAATGGCGGCGTGGCAAGGTGGTGATCGAACGTGACGCGACGATTGGCGCGAACTGCACGCTCCTGCCCGGTGTGGTGGTGGGGGCAGGCGCGACAGTCTCGGCGATGAGTTTGGTCAACCGCGATATACCGCCCGGTGCGTTGGCTGGTGGCGTGCCGGTGCGGCTTTTGCGGGGGGCACCCAACGAAACACACGAACAGGGGGCTACTGACAATGTTTCGTGCAATTGATCGTCTTCTCCGCATGACGATGCAGTTCATCTTCGATAACCCGCTCATCTTCTGGGCGTGTGTCGGGGCGAACCTTGTTGGCACCGTCATCGGGGGCTGGTTCTGGTACGGTCCGATGCTGATGCGCTCGCCGTGGTGGGCGTTGCCGTTCATCCCCGATTGCCCGCTCGCCGCTCTGCTCGGTAGCATCGGGTTGTTGGCGTTGCGCTATGGGCAACGCTGGAACTGGTTCTTTGCGCTGACTGCTTTTGCCTGTATCAAGTATGGGCTGTGGACGGTAGCATACTGGCTGAATGCGTGGGCGGTGGATGGCTTCCGTGGCGACCCGATAGAGGTGATGCTATTTGTATCGCATATCGGGCTACTGTGCGAAGGGCTATTGTTCATCCCGTTCATCGCGCCGTTGCGGGTAGCATCGCGCCTCAGCGTGATCGGCGTGTTTGTGCTGTCCATTTTCGTAGACTACGCGCTGGGCTTCCATCCGCCGCTTGGTCCGGTAGACCGCGATTTTGCCATGTGGACGGCGATCATCCTGACGGCGGCATTGGGGGCGGGCTTGCTGGCACTGCCCGCGCAGCAACAACGCTATGTACCACGGGTCAAAACAAGTGAAACGATGGGGTTAGCCGAATGACACCACACCTACACGAGTTCTATAGTTGGCAGCAGCAGGCGTTGCAACCGCTCAAGTATTGGGGATTGGGGAGCGTGGCTGTGGGCGGGCTGTGTGCTCTGTCGCCTAGCCCGATGGTGCGCCACTTCGGGTATCAGGCATTGACGTGGGGTGCGATTGATGCCGCGCTTGCGTTCTTTGGCGAGCGCGGCGCACGCAGCAAGCATGCCGAGGTTGAGCTAGGGCTACGCGACGATGCCCAGATTGTACAGGACTGGGAGAGCCTGCGCCGCCTGCTGCTCATCAATGCGGGGCTGGATGTGGTCTACATCTCGACGGCGGGTTGGTTGCTGGCAACCTCGAACGCACTCACGCCGCGCCGTATCGGGATGGGCTGGGGCATTCTGGTGCAGGGGGCGTTCCTGCTGGTGTACGATGTTGCACTGGCGGCGCAACTGAGCACAACGCCGCAGCCTGCGTCGGCTACGCGCGTGCCTCAACAGCCCGCCCCTTAGCTACGGCAATGGTTGCGGCGGGGTGTCGCCGTGGTAGCGTAGCATGAGGTCGCGCCACACTAGCCCCGCCCCGTTCGCCCCGGCAATCTCCTGCATGGGGGTAGCATCGCTGTTGCCTACCCACACCCCAATTGTTGCGCTGGGGGTATAGCCCACCGCCCACGAGTCGCGCCAGTCGTTGCTGGTGCCGGTCTTGACGGCGGCGGGGCGACCGTCGGGCAGTTCCATCACGTTGCCTGCCCCGAACAGCATACGGCGGGCGGCGTTGTCGCTAAGGATGCGCGTAATATCGGCGGCAACGGCGCGGCTCCGGTCGCCGAAGACGGGCGTGCCCGCCATGGGGTACCAGCGGCTTCGCACGCGCCCGCGCCGCTCGCGCACCGCGAGCACAGCGGTGGGGGGGCGGTACAGCCCTGCATTCTGGAGCGTGGCATAGGCGGTGGTCAGGTCGAGCAGGCGCACCTCGTTGCTGCCGAGTGCCATGTGCAGCCCGTGGCGTTGCGGGTCAGCGAAGGTCGTAATCCCCATTTGTGTTGCTGTCTCAACGAATGCCGCGACCCCGACAAACTCTAATGCCTTGACTGCCGGAATGTTGAGTGAGTTGGCAAGTGCCATCCGTACTGTTTGCTCGCCGTGCCATGTGCCCGTGTAGTTGCGTGGGGTGTAGGGCACGCCGTTGCTGTTGAAGGTGGTGGGTTCATCCACGATGGGCGTGTCGGGTGTCCAGCCGCGTTCAAGGGCGGCGGCATAGATGATGGGCTTGAGGGCGGAACCGGGTTGGCGCGGTGCCAGCGTGGTATTGACCTTGCCGGCGATAGTTGCGTCGTTGTAGTCGGCACTGCCCACCATGGCGAGGAGTTGCACGTCGGATGAGAGAATGACCGCGCCGCAGTTGAAGGCGTTGCGGGTATGTAGTTCGCTGATGCGCTGGCTGGCGATCTGTTCGGCATCTGCCTGCAACACGGGGTCGAGCGTCGTTACGATGTCCAGCCCATCGCGGTAGAGGCGGTCGGGTCCGAGGTGCTGCTCAAGCATATCGCGCACGAAAAAGACGAAATGCGGGTGGCTGATCGGGGTGGTGGGGGGTGGCGGTGGCGCAAGCTGGATCGGGATGCTGTAGATGATGTCGGCTTCGCTGGCGGTGAGGAGACCCTGCTTCACCATCAGGTTGAGCGTGACACGCTGGCGGGCGCGGGCTTGCGCCATATCGCGGCGTGGGTTGGTCAGCGTGGGCGATTGGGGCAGCCCGGCGAGTAGGGTTGCCTCGCCTGCATTGAGGTGCCAGACGTGCTTGCCGAAGTAGGTTTGGGCGGCGGCTTCGATGCCATACGCCTGCTGCCCGTAATATACCTCGTTTAGGTAGAGTTGCAGTATTTGGTCTTTGCTGAAGTGCTGGCTGACCTGAAATGCGAGGAGCACCTCACGGATTTTGCGCTCGTAGCGTTGGCGGGTGGTGGCACCCGGCGGGTCGGGTGGCAGCAAGACCTGCCGCACAAGTTGCTGAGTGATGGTACTGCCGCCACTCACGATGTCGCCCTGCTGGGCGTTGAGGTAGACGGCGCGTGCCATGCCCCACGGGTCGAAGCCGGGGTGCTGATAGAAGTGGGCATCCTCAACCGCGATGGTTGCCTGCTGCACAATGGGTGGGATGCGGGGTAGCGGCACGATGGTGCGGTTGTCGCCGCGCGGACCGGCAAGCTCGGCAAGCAGGGTGGTGCCGTCGCGGGCGTACAAGCGGGCAGGCTCGGCGGGGCGGTGCTGGTTGAGCGTCGTCACGTCGGGCAGATTGTGCCCATACGTCCAGATCAGCCACCCACCCGCTGCGAGTACGGCGACCAGCAGCATACCGCCCACCTTCACGGCGGCGAGGAAGAGCCGCCCCACGAAGCGCACAACCTGCCCGCCGCCCCGCCGGGGGCGGGCGTTGGTGGTGGTGGGGGTGTGGCGGTGGATGCGTTTCACGGCGATAGCGGGCAACCAGTGGCACGGTGCCCCTGTTTGCCTATGACTAGGGTTTGTGTTTCTGTCACTGATGACGGTATAATAACAGAGATGGCGAGTTGTCGCTATGCTGCGCTCACACGATGGGGTGTTACGTTGGCACACGACCGTGGCGAAACCCGCAACGCACACCATGCCGCAGCCTATTCCTCGCTGTCTATCCTCTGGTTGCTGGTCAGGTGTTGTGTTGCCCCACAAGACGAACAGGAGCAGACATGACCACTCACGGACAGCCCCAGCACCACGTCGTAATTATTGGTGGTGGCTTCGGAGGCTTGTATGCCGCTAACCGCCTAGGCAAGCACGGTGTCAGGGTGACGCTGATTGATCGGCGCAACTTTCACCTGTTTCAGCCGTTGCTGTATCAGGTGGCAACGGGCGCACTCGCGCCGTCGGAGGTTGCCTACCCTTTGCGGGCGGCGTTGCGGAAGCACCGCAACACGCACGTCTTGCAGGCGGAAGTCATGGATATTGACCCCGATCAGCAGCGGGTGATCTTGCGCGATGGCGAGGTTGCTTATGACAGCCTGATTGTGGCGACTGGGTCGCACCACCACTATTTTGGCAACGACCAGTGGGCGGAGGTGGCACCCGGTCTCAAGACGATGGAAGACGCGCTGGAGATGCGGAACCGTATTTTCTTTGCCTTCGAGCAGGCAGAGCGCGAAACCGACCCGGTTGCCCGGCAAGCGTGGCTCAACTTTGTTGTGGTGGGCGGCGGACCGACGGGCGTGGAACTGGCGGGCGCGATTGGTGAGTTGGCACAAAATACGCTCCGCCGCGACTTTCGTGCGATCAACCCCGCCGATGCCCAGATTTTGCTGCTGGAAGGTGCCGACCGCATTCTGCCGGTGTATCCACCAGAGTTGTCGCTCAAGGCAGAGAAAGCCTTGGTGCAACTGGGCGTGACCGTGCGGACGGGCACGCTGGTTACGAACATTGATGCCCCCACGGTGACGATGAAGACGGGAGACCACCGCGAAACGGTTGAGGCGCGGACGATTCTGTGGGGGGCGGGTATGCGGGCTTCGGGCATGGCGAAGGTGCTGCACGAACGGTGTGGCGCAGCGGTTGACCGTGCCGGACGTGTGCTCGTGAACGCCGACACGAGCCTGCCCAACTACCCCACTATTTTCGCCATTGGCGACATGGCAAACTATCAGCACGGCAGTGACAAGCCGCTGCCCGGTGTGGCAACCGTGGCAATGCAACAGGGTGAATATGTGGCGAAGCTGTTGCAGGCACGTATTGCGGGCAAGCCGGAGCCGCGCTTCACGTTTACTGACAAGGGGAGCCTTGCCGTGATCGGGCGCAATGCCGCCGTCGCGGACATTGGACCGTTCAAGTTTGCGGGCTACTTTGCGTGGGTGGTCTGGCTGTTTATCCACATCGCCTATCTGGTGGGCTTCGAGCAACGCCTGATTGTGCTGACGCGCTGGTCGTGGAGCTACTTTACGACCAACCGGGGCGGGCGTATCATTGTGGGCAAGAACTCTGTCTCGGCGATTGAAGACTTCTGGGAGCGCATGGGCGAGCGGCGCAAGCAGCACGCCGGTGTTGACCCGTATGCTGCCCACAGCAACGGTGCCGGTGAGGCGAACGGTGCTGCCAAAGACACGGGCAGCCTGAGTGAACTGGTACGCGAGCCGCTTGGCTAGGGCGGCTTGCACGCCCGTGGTGCCGTACCCGTTGCCTGCTTTCTGTGGTGGGTGTGGCGGTGGGCGGGGTGGCGCGGGTTGCTGGAACGGATGGGATGACGAAAGAACGATGACACAGACGCAAACACAACGATGCTGGTGGTGTAGGGCAGTCCTCGTATTGCCCTTACTGCTTTTTGTTGGGGTGCTGGGCGGGGTGGGGGTGGCACCGCTCCCGGTAGCCGCCCACCCCAACCCCGGTCTGGTGGTGGTGACGACGGCGGTGCCGGGGGTGACGGTTGCGCCCGATGGGTTGTTGACGTATACCGTGCAGGTCAAGAACTATCGGCGCGATGCCGCCTCGAATGTGCGGGTGTATGTGCCCTACGACGGTACCCACCTGACGATTGAGCGGGTGGAGTTTGCCCCCGGCGGCGACGACTGGGTGAGCGAACTTAGTGCTGTGCATACGCTGCTGACCTTCCCGCAGGTGGGCGGCGGCACCACGCGCAGCGCGACGGTCTATGCACGGGTGCGCCCCGACACGCCGCCCGGTACGGTGCTGACGACGTGGGTCTCGTATTCGTGGAACGACAGCCGCGCCGCCCGCGACCCGCGCAGCAGCAACGCGGTGCCCGTGCTGGTGGGCGCAGGCGACGAGCATAGCCCCTTTGTGTGGGGCGCAATCGAGCCACTGGACGACAATGGCACGCGCGGGCTGAGCTTTTTTAGTGACCGCTTTGTGCCCGGTGAGCCGGTTGCGGCGGCACTGGTGGTGCCGGGGGTGGGTCCCGTCACGCTCGATGATGTGCGTGGGCAAGCCGATGCGCGTGGGCGGGTGTGGCTGGCGTACCGCCCGACTGGGCAACCGCCCGGTGACTATCACTTGCTGGTGACGGGACGCTACAGCGATCTGCAAGCGCAGGTGCCCTTCACGCTTGCCCCCTGACTGCGCCCTGATGCGACCCTGACGCGACCCTGACCGGTGTTGCCGCACCGTATGAGAAACTGGCGACAAGGCTCCGTTTATGCTGATAACGAGCAATGGGCGGTGCTTTTGTTGTCTGTTTGGTACTTATGTGTGACTGACAGGCGGCGCACGGAAATGGTATAATGGTAATCCGCCTGTCACGCGGTTACGCTGTATCTGTCAGGCACTCCTCCTTATAATGAAGACAGAGAGGAGGTACTGACGATGGTCGGGCTATTTATTGCACTAGGCATTGCCATACTCACGTTGATCGCGATTTTACTCTGGTTTGTGCCGCACCTGTTGCAGCAACACACGATGCAGGTAGCACAGGAGTCGGCACGGCTCCGCGAATTGATTGGTGAGATGGTGCGGGAACACGAATCAGTTGCGATGCGCCAAGCCCAACTGGGCACATCTATTGCATATCTGCAAGACCAGCTTGAGCAGGTGGTGACGTTGAACCTCGGCGATGATGGCGTGCGTGAGCGGTTGGTGCTGGCACAACCTGAAACCGAATCCCTGCAACGCCTCGAGTCACGGCTGGCACACCTGCAACACGAAATTGACCGCTACATCGAGACAACCCATCAACGTAACAGTCGTGAGAACGAGTCGTGGGTACATCTGTTACATTTGTTGCACAGCATGCAAGACCGCTTGCAGGCGATCCCACTGGAGAACGGGCGGTACAGCAGCAAGGCGCGTCGCCCATCTGGGGGGTACATGCCCACCGAATACACGGGCGACTGGCGACCACCACGTTACATTCAATGACGAACACGGCAA
>CAZNQP010000007.1:0-75193 GCA_964575355.1 uncultured Chloroflexaceae bacterium | reverse complement strand
GACGAACGGGGCAGGGTGAGATGAGCGTCGTACTGATAGACCAGCAAAGTGTACACTACGAAGTGATGGGGCGCGGTCGCCCCGTTCTTTTCCTGCACGGCTGGCTGGGGAGCTGGCGGTACTGGCTGAGCACGATGGAGCCGGTTGCTCAGTACTACCGTACCTACTCGTTTGACTTCTGGGGCTTTGGTCATTCGCGGCGGCAGTCAGTCACCGAAAGCATCACCGATTACTCTGGGCAGGTGCTGCGCTTCCTCGACACGATGGGCATTGAGCGGGCAACGCTGGTGGGGCACTCGATGGGCGGCATGGTTGCCATGAAGACTGCCCTCGATCACCCGGAGCGCGTCAGCGGGGTGGTCACGGTGGGCGCGCCCTTCGATGGCAGTTCACTCTCGACCTTGCTCAAGTTGGTTGACCACCCCTACATTGCCCACACGTTTGCCCGCTGGGGTTGGATGCGGCGCGTTTCGTTCCACTTCTTTCTGGGGCAGAGCAACGACCCATCAGTACAGGAAATCTTGACCGAAGCGGTGAAGTCGAACAGCGACACGCTGCGGAGTACGGTGCATTCGATGATGCAGACCGACCTGCGTGCCGAGTTGCCCTACCTCAAGACCCCTGCCCTTGTTGTCCACGGTGGGCGCGACGACGTGGTAAACCCCAATCAGGTCAACCTGTTTCACGACATCCCGGCGGCAGATGCGGTGCTGATGCCAACCGCCCGCCATTTCCCCTTCTACGACCAGCCCGATGACTTTCTCGCCCTCTTGCTCACCTTCCTTGAGCAACGGGTCGTCATGTCGGTCAAGACCACCAATGGCACCCCCAGCCCGCGCAACCGTGCCGCCTTCCCATCGGGGAGCCTCTCGGCACTGGGCAGGCAGTAGCCGTACGCACCGCGCGGCGGGTGTGGTATACTGGATACAGTATTCGTGACCAGTGTACCAGAACGCATATGCCTATCCCCACTTACTACCAGATTATGCTGCCCCTGCTACAACTGGTGCGCGACCAGCGTGTGTGGCACGTCCGCGACGTTGAGCAACCGCTTGCCGCGCACTTCAAACTGAGCAATGCCGAAGTGTCGCAGTTGCTTGCGAGTGGGCAGAAGTCGGTTTTTTACGACCGTATTGGCTGGGCAAAGACCTACCTGACACAAGCGGGCTTGCTGGAAAAGACCGGGCGCGGGCTGTTCAAAATCACCCCGATGGGGAATGAACTGCTTGCCACCAACCCGCCCGCGATTGACCGCCCGTTGCTGCTCAAGTACGAGTCGTTCCGTGCCTTCGAGAGCCGCACCCGTGGCACAGACGACGACCCGCCCGCCGCCAGTCCACATGCCGCTGTTGCGTTGCCGCCCGCCGACGACCAGCAGACCCCCGACGAACGCATTGCCGATGCCTACAAAGACCTACGGGCGGTACTAGAGGACGACTTACGGCAACGTCTGCACGTACTCGACCCGGCATTCTTTGAGCAGATCGTGCTCGATGTGCTGCGGGCGATGGGCTATGGGGCAGCCACGCCGCACGGTGGGCTGCGCGTCGGCGGGAGCGGCGACGGCGGCATTGACGGCATCATCTACGAAGACCGGCTGGGGCTGGACATGATCTATGTGCAGGCGAAACGCTGGCAGGGCACGGTGGGGTCACAACTGATGCGCGACTTTGTGGGGGCACTGGTGGGCAAGCAGGCGAACAAGGGCATTTTCATCACCACTTCGACCTTCACCCGCGACGCAACCGACTATATCGAGCGCGTGCCACAGAAGGTTATCCTGATTGACGGCGAGCGACTGGTTGCGCTTATGTTCGATTACAACGTTGGGGTGACGACCGCGCAGTCGTTTGTGGTCAAAAAGATAGACCTGAACTATTTCAGTGACGACGACTAGGGGCAACGGCTAGGGGCGACGGCTATGCTATACTACCACCTATACGGTATCAGTGGGTGCTGTGCGCCGTGCGCCACGTTGGGGCGGTGTGCAGCCTGAAACAACCAAAACAAGTATGACACACCTAGACCCGTACAAACTGTACAGCAACGACCCCGCCGCCGCGCTGTCGTTTCGGCTGGCGGGCACAGACCTTGACCCGGCGGCGGTCACGGCAATACTGGGCACGCCCCCCGATAAGGCATGGCGGGCGGGCGATGCCGCCCCCGACGGCGGGAGCCGTGCCGAGGGGGTGTGGGCAATCTACCCCGATTGCGCCCCGGACGAACTATTCCCCACGCTGTTAGCATCGTTGTTGCGCCGCATTGATAGCCTGCCGTCCGCCCTCGACGACCTGATCGCGCGGCATCGCGCCGAAGTGGTGATTGCCTCGCCACCCGATGACGTGCAGAGCGTGGACGACCTGAATGCCTTTCTGGTGCGCCGCATCGAAGGTAAGGGCATCCAGATTGTCTTCGACCGCGCCCGCCGTGCCTGATACCCCCCCATTGGCTGGTGGGTGGCACCCGTTGCCTGCCCTGCCCATTCACGGTGCCTATCGTGTTCACAGTGCCCATCGTGTTCACGGTGCCTATCGTGTTCACAGTGCCCATAAGGAGCCATCGCTGTGAAGAAGAACCAGATTATTTCGCTGATTATCGTGATTTTCCTGATACTGGTGCTGCTGATCACCCTCATACCGCCGCCCACCCCGGCGGGTGCCGCCGGTCAGCCCGCGTACAATGACCCCACCTTCGACGTGGTAGCCCAAGCTCTCGCCCTGCACCCCGATGCAGTCGGCGACCTTGCGCGGGCTGACGAGTGGGATCGCTACCGTATGTATGTTGCGCTCGACCCGGCGCAGCAACTGCTGCTGGGTGTAATGCGCGTCGAGGTGACGAACCGCGAGGCGGTGCCCTTCGATGACCTGTATTTTCGGCTCTACCCCAACCATGCGTTTTTCGGTGGCACCTTGACGGTGGTGCAAACGCTGGTGGGTGGTACGTTGGCTGATACCACGATGGAGCAGGGCAACGAACTTGTGCGAGTCATGCTTGCTACGCCGCTCGCGCCGGGTGAGACCGTGACCGTGACCATGATCTTCAGCACGACCACGCCGCTCGATGGGGCGGGGCGCAATTTTGGTGCGCACAACCAGCAAGACGGTATCTGGGCGATGGCAAACAGCTACCCGGTGCTGGCGCGGCGCATCAATGGGGCGTGGGACACACGCCCCGCTACCGACGACGGCGACTTGCCCGTGACGACTACCGCCCTCTACGACGTGACGGTGGATGTGCCGCCCGAATATACGTTGGTGTCCACGGGGTCGCGCCTGACGGTGGAGCCGTTGCCGCACGGTCCGCGCCGCGAGCGGTTTGTGACCGGACCGCAACGCGAGTTTTTTCTTGCCGCGCTCTATAACTATGATCAGGCAAGCGTGATGGTGGACGGCACACGCGTCGTGAGCTACTTCCAGCCTGAGCATGCCACCACGGGCAATGCCGCCGCCGCGATTGCCGCGCAGTCGTTGCAGGCGTTCAATGCGCGCTTTGGTGGCTACCCCTTTGCCGAACTGGACGTGTTGCAGGTGCCGCTTGGTCGGTACCTCGGCATGGAGTTTCCGGGCGCGATCCTGATTGACGACGATCTGTATGTACGGGGTGGGCGTACCTTCGAGACGACAGTGGTACACGAGGTGGGGCACCAGTGGTGGTATGGGCAGGTCGGTAGCGACCAGCAGGGTGAGCCGTGGCTCGATGAGTCGCTTGCCAGCTATATGCAGGTACTCTACTACGAAAGCATGGGCGACACGCTAGGGAGTCAGGGTGAGCTACGCTACTGGCGCGATGCTTACCTGCTGGCACGCAACCGGGGCAACGATGCGCCGCTCAATAGCCCGGCAGCGTCGCTAGATGGCAACTATGTGTCCATTGTGTATGGCAAGGGTGCGGTTTTCCATCACGCGCTCCGCGGCGAGTTGGGCGACCCCGTCTACTTTGCGTTCCTGCGCGACTATTACGCCGCCTACCGCTATGGCGAAGCCACCACCGCCGATGTGCAGGCTACAGCTGAGGCGGCGTGTGGGTGCGACCTTACCCCCTTCTTCAATGCGTGGGTCTATAGCGCGGCTCCTGTGCCGCTCCCCTGAGTGCGTGCGCTGAGTGCGTGCGCCGGGTGCGTGCGTGCGCCGCGGGCAAAAGCACAACCGCAACGGGTTGTGCTTCGCCTGCATGCGCCCCCAATGGCGGGGCAAGAGTGGGAGGGGTGCCTGCCCATTGGGTAGCCCACGGTGGGTGGAGCCGGACTACGCGCCGTTCTTCACGCGGTCTTTCAGCGTACTGCTAGCACTAAAGCCGGGGGTGCGCGTCGCGGGGATTTTGATCTTTTCCCCCGTCTGTGGGTTGACCCCGTCGCGTTCCTGACGGTCACGTACCTCAAAGGTGCCGAAGCCGGTGAGCGTGACCCGCCGCCCATCTGCCAGAGCTTCCGCAATCACATCGAGCGCAGCATCAATGATCTCTTTCGTGTCTTTCTGCGAGTTCCCGGTGCGCTCAGCGATGGCCTTGATGAACTCTGTTTTCTGCATAGACTCCATGCGATGAAACCTCCCTGATGTCGTTCATATGTGCGATAAAATACGCAACTGCCCTTTGCAAAGCAGTATACCGTATTTGTCAAGTGCATTTCCCTTTGCAATGCGCCAGCCTGCCCATAGGAGCATTACAGCAGGCTACGCTGGTTGCGCTCGTGGAGTCGCGCTAAGGCTTCAGAAAGCCCAATGTACTGTTCTGGGCGCAATGCCTGCAACTGGTCGCGCACGGCGGGCGATATATCGAGTGTGTTGACAAAGGTATGAATATCGGCAATTGTAAGGTCATTCCCGCGTGTTAACTGCTTTAACGCCTCGTAGGGTTGTGCGTAGCCTTCGCGCCGCAGCAAGGTCTGGATCGCTTCTGCCAACACCTCAGGGTGGGCATCGAGGTCGCTCTGCAAGCGGTCGTGGTTGACCGCTAGCCGGTCGAGTGAGCGGGCGAGCCGTTGGTAGGCGATCAGGCTGTGCCCAAATGCCACGCCAAGGTTGCGGAGCACCGTGCTGTCGGAGAGGTCGCGCTGGAGCCGCGACACGGGGAGCTTGCGGCTGAAGAACTCGAGTAGGGCGTTGGCGATGCCGAGGTTGCCCTCGCTATTCTCGAAGTCAATCGGGTTGACCTTGTGCGGCATCGTAGACGAGCCGACTTCGTTGACTTGCAGCGACTGCCCGAAGTAGCCATCACTGATGTACCGCCAGCAGTCTTGGCTGAGGTCGAGCAGAATGGTGTTGAGCCGACGCACGGAGTCGCACAGCGCGGCGAGTGTGTCGTGCGGCTCGATCTGGGTCGTCAGCAAGATGGGTTCGAGTTCGAGTGTTTTGAGGAAGGCGGCACTAAACCTCAGCCAGTCCATATCGGGCAGGGCGGCGACGTGTGCGGCAAACGTCCCGCTGGCACCGTTGAGCTTCCCGGTGAGGCGGATACCGGCGAGGTCGTCGGTGGCACGCTGCAACCGCCCCGCAAACACGGCAAACTCTTTGCCCAGCGTGGTGGGGGTGGCGGCTTGCCCGTGGGTACGGGAGAGCATCGCCGAGGCTGCCTCGCGGCTGGCAATCGTCGTGAGGCGGTCGTACAGCGCACGCACGGCGGGCAAGAGTACCTCGTCGCGGGCTTCGCGCACCAGCAAGGCATAGGCGACATTATTCACGTCCTCGCTGGTGAGCGCAAAATGGATTGCCTCGTGGTAGGTGGCTAGCCCTAGTGCGGTGAGCTTTTCGCGGAGCCAGTATTCCACGGCTTTTACGTCGTGGTTGACTTTGCGGTCCCACTCGGCAATGGCGATGGCATCGTCGTCGTTGAACGACAAGTAGAGGTCGCGGAGCGCGGCGGTTTGCTGCACCGTGAGCGGGTCTACGAAATAAACCCCCGGTGCTCGCGCCAGCAAGATGAGATATTCGAGTTCGACGCGCACGCGATAACGGTAAAGTCCGGCTTCGCTGAAGTAGACGCGCAAGGGCGCGAGGCTTGCAGCGTAACGTCCATCGAGGGGCGAAAGACGATGGAGTACCTGATCATGGTCTGTCATAGCTATTTTCACCTGTGTATCATTGACAAATCAGTTAAATCGCGGGAATCATAACACAGGATCAGGGTACACCGTGCAACCCGTCAGGAGGTGTTGCTCGCATCCGCTACCCAATGGTTCTGCACCGGGGTGGGGTTGCCACCCATCAGTGCCGCAGATTGCCCGTAGCCTGTCATACGAGCTGTTTGTACTGCTGGTATAATGGTATAATGTTTCGGACTGGACACCTTGTCCAGTCTCTGGGATCAGCACGGCATAAGACCTGATTTGAAGGAGCCTATTTCCATGTCACAGCAGCGTATTTCGAGCCGCATTCGCTCGATGCCCCCGTCTGGCATACGCGAGTTCTTTGACATCGCCGAAACGATGGACGATGTCATCTCCCTCAGCGTTGGCGAACCCGATTTTGCGACCCCGCCGCAGGTGCGCGAAGCCGCCCACCAGTCCATCGAACAGTCTACGGCGTACACCTCCAATCAAGGGCTGTTTGAATTGCGTGTTGCAGTCGCTGATCACCTCGCAGAGCGATATGGGGTACGCTACGACCCGAACCGCGAAATCCTCATTACGGTGGGGGTGAGCGAAGGGCTGGAAAGTGCCGCGCTTGGGCTGTTCGACCCCGGCGACGAAGTTATTATGGCTGATCCCTACTATGTTGCCTATATGGGGTGTATGCGTCTGGCGGGGGCAGTCCCTGTGTTTGTGCCTGCCTATGCCAGCAACAACTTTGAGGTCACGGCAGAAGCCATCGAAGCTGCTATCACGCCACACACCCGCGCCATTCTGCTCGGCTACCCCAACAACCCGACCGGAGCGGTGATGAGCCGCGCAGGGTTACAGGCGATTGTTGACCTTGCCGAACGCCACGACCTGCTGATCCTGTCGGATGAAATCTACGACCGTATTGTGTACGAAGGCGAGCATACGTGTATTGCCGCTCTGCCGGGTGCCCAGAACCGGACCGTGTTGCTGGGCGGCTTCTCGAAGAACTATGCCATGACTGGCTGGCGCGTCGCGTATATGGCGGGTCCCGCCGACTTGATCAGCGCGGCGACGCAGGTACACCAGTACGGCATTCTGTCGGCACCGACGATGGGGCAGTACGCCGCACTCGAAGCCCTGCGCTCGGCAGATGCCGATGTCGAACGGATGCGACAGGAATATGACCGCCGCCGCCGCTTTCTCGTCGGTGGGCTGAATGCGTTGGGCTTGCCCACTGTGATGCCGAAGGGCGCGTTCTATGCCTTCCCGCAAACCAGCCAGTTCGGGGTGAGTAGCCGCGACTTTGCCATGGGGTTGCTGCAAACCATGGCCGTAGCGATTGTCCCCGGCAATGCTTTCGGGGTGTACGGCGAGGGCTTCCAGCGTGTATCATACGCATCGTCAATGGAGAATCTCGAAGCTATGCTGACCCGGCTGGAAACCTTCTTGGCACGCCAAGGCTGGTTGCCGACTGCCGGTTCGGGGGGAGTACCGCACCATGTCCGCAACGTCGGACAATTCGCCGCCAAACCCGACCGCTCGTGAGGGTGCGCCTGTGTCGGCGGGCGATGGCAATAACGATAACGATAACGCAATCGCCCGGAGCGACACGGGGGAACCTCTGCTGTGCAGCCTCACCGGGGAACCCATCCCGGAGGGGCAAGTCTATTGGGCACCGCCGCTGGTGACGCTGGGCGACCTGTGGCACGGCGTAGTCACGGCGGTACGCACCAACCCCGGCAACCTTGGGCAAATCTTGCTGGGCGAGCAACCCGACGTGCCCTACGCCGAAAGCTCGCGCCAGCAACTTGCCGCGCGGCGGTCGGCGGAACAGGCGAAGCTCCTCGGTATTTTGTTGGGCGTGCTCCTGCTGATCATAGCTATCGTCGCGCTCATCGTCAATGTCGTGTAATGCTTGCGGCGACGCGCCCCCGGCTGAGCGCGTCACCGCTGGCTGGCTATTGTGTGCTACAATCAGCGCAGAACGCGCCCGTAGCGAGCGGGCACGACACACTGCGAGGAATGCCGATGACGAGGACACACCCGACTGTTAGCCCCCGACCTGCGACCACCGCCCCTGCCCCGTATCCGTTGCTGCTGGCACAACGGCTGGTTGAACGTATCTGGGGCGGCGAACGGCTTGCAACGTGGCTACCGCCGGGCAGCACCTGCCCGCCGCGCACGGGCGAATGCTGGCTGGTCTATGACGATAACGTGGTACGTGACGGCGCGTGTGCCGGGTTGTCGTTGGCAGCCGTCACGCGGCTGTGGGGCGCAGACCTCGTGGGCACGCGCTCATTTGCCCGCTACGGGCACGATTTCCCGCTGTTGCTCAAGCTACTTGATGCCACCGACCGCCTGTCCATTCAGGTTCACCCTGACGATGTCTATGCCCACCAGCACGAAGCACATACCGGCTTTCACGGCAAGAACGAAGCGTGGTACGTCCTCTCCGCCACCCCTGATGCACTGGTCATTAGTGGCTTGCGCCAGCCCACCACCCGTGCCGCCTTCGCTGCGGCAGTCACGGCGGGCACAGTCGAGGATTTGCTCCACTACCAGCCCGTGCAGGCGGGCGATACGCTCTTTATCCCGGCAGGCACCGTGCATGCCATCAACGCGGGGTTGGTGCTGTTCGAGGTACAGGAGAAGTCCGACCTGACCTACCGCGTGTATGACTATGGGCGCGTAGACAACGCGACCGGACAGCCACGGGCGTTGCACCTCGACAAAGCCCTCGCCGTGATCAACTACACGGCGGCACCGTGTCGCCCTCTCACGCCGCAACCGCTTGCCGCCGATGGCTCGCGCCACCTGCTGACCCAGTGCAACTACTTCGCGCTCGAACGTTGGACGCTGGCGACTGCGCTCAGTGCCCACACCGACCCGCGTAGCCTCGAAATCTTGACGGTGACGCAGGGCACCGTGGTATTGCATACAGGCGGCACCGCACGCGCACTTCGGGCAGGCGATGCGGTTGTGTTGCCTGCCGTGCTAGGGGCATACACGCTCGCGCCGACCACCGCCCCCTGCGAGCTACTGCGTGTGTACGTGCCCGATGCGGGCGATGGCTGATATTCCTAACACCTACCGCTTTTTCGTGCCGCCTGCGCTCCTCACGACGGATGATGTGACGCTTACCGATAGCGGGTTGCTCCACCAGTTGAGCCGCGTGCTGCGCGTGCAAGTGGGGGCGCACCTGCTGCTGCTCGACGGCGCAGGTAGCGCGTGTGTCGTTGAAGTGACGCACATCGAGCGGCGAGCGATACACGGGCAGGTTCGCGCACGGCAGGGAGCGGGCGGCGAACTGCCCGTGCAGTTGACGCTGGCGGTTGCTCTGCTGCGGGGCGAACGCTTCGAGTGGCTCCTGCAGAAGGGCACCGAGCTAGGCGTGACGCACTTTGTGCCGGTGCTGTGGCAGCGTAGCGAAGGCGGCGATACGGTCAGCCCCGCCAAGTACGAACGCTGGCAGCGCATCATCCGCGAAGCCGCCGAGCAGTCGTGCCGGGGGTACCTGCCCGCCCTGTCTGCGCCGCAGCCCGCCGCTGCTGTGTTTGCGATGCGCCCCGACTATGACCACGTGCTCCTGCTGTACGAAGGTAGCCCGACCGTGCAACCGCCGTTGTTGCGCGACTGGTTGCGGGCACAGCCGCCGCTCGCAGACGGGGGGCGCGTGCTGGTGTGTAGCGGTGCCGAGGGCGGCATCGCGCCCGCCGAACTGACAGCCGCGCACGCGCGTGGTATCATACCTGTATCGCTCGGCGCACGTATCTTGCGTGCCGAGACTGCGCCCATCATGGCAGCCGCCGTGTATGGCTACGAATATGACACCCGGCAGCCGGGCACACGCGCAGAGAGTGAGTCGTCATGATACGCTGGCAACCGGCAGTGCTCATCCTAACAGGCGTAGCCTGTTTCGTGGGCATCATCGCATTTCTCGCGGGGTGGTCGCTCGCGCAGCAACCTGCTGTTCCCACCCCGGCGGCGGTACGCAGCGGCACGCCCCCCGGTGCCTATGCCACTGCCGCAGATGTGGCACAGTTTGCTGTGCTGCACGATGTCCGCGCCCTGCTGGACGACGAGTTCTACCGCACTGACCCGCTCGACCAGCAGCAACTGACCTATGGCGCAATCCGGGGTATGCTGGCAACCCTCGACGACGAATACACCATCTTTGAAGAGCCGGACGACACCGCCCGCACCCGCGATGTGCTGAGCGGGCGTTTCGAGGGTATCGGCGTGTACATGCGCGTCGAGCACGGGCAGGTTCTCATCACGCGCCCCATCAAAGAGTCCCCCGCAATGCAAGCAGGGGTGCAGGCGGGCGATGTTATTGTCGCAATTGACGGCATCCTGCTCGCCGATGTGCTGCACGACCAGCGCGATGCCGACAGCATGGGCACCGTCAGTGGCTTGCTGCGCGGACCGAAGGGCAGCGAGGTGGTGCTGACGCTGGAGCGGGCGGGCGAGCCTGCCCCCTTCGACCTTGCGATTGTGCGCGACGAGGTGCCGCTGTTCAGTGTGTACCACCAGATGCTGCCCGACGACATCGGCTATATTCAGATTACCGAGTTCAAGGCGAACACCGCCCGCGAACTGGACGCGGCACTGCTGGCACTGCAACAGCAGCAGATGCGGGCATTGGTGCTTGATGTCCGCAACAACCCCGGTGGCTTCCTCACCACCGCGCAAGAGGTACTGGGTCGCTTCTACAACGGCATTGCCCTGTACGAAGAGAAGAACACTACCACCACCATTGAGATGCAGACAATAGCATCGCCTGCGGGTGTCCAAGCCTTCGATGTGCCATTGCTGGTGCTGCTCGACGAAGGCTCAGCGAGTGCCGCCGAGATTGTCGCGGGGGCGTTGCGTGTCGAGCGTGCCGACACTCTGTTGTTGGGGGCGACCAGTTTCGGTAAAGGCTCCGTGCAGAACATCCACCGCCTGAGCGACGGCAGTAGCGTGCGGATTACGGTGGCGCACTGGTTCACCCCCGACGGCGCGGCGATCCACGAAGTGGGCATTACGCCCGACTATCTGGTGCCGGCGGTCAGCGACGCACGGTATGCGGTGCCCTGCACCGAAACTACCACGCCCCCCGATGGCTCGGCAAGCTGTACCGATGCCCAGTTGTACTATGCGCTCCGCCTGCTGACCAACGGCGAAGAGCCGCCGCCGCTCGCTGCCGAGCCAGACGCGCTGACGGTGGAATAGCCGCAATGTCTGAGCCACTGTCATTGCCCGCCGACCTCGTTGCCGCTCTGCGCGACGCGCAGCGGGTAGCTGTCCTCACTGGGGCGGGCATCTCTGCTGAAAGCGGGCTACCCACCTTTCGTGACCGCCTGACTGGGCTGTGGGAACGCTACGACCTCGAAGACCTCGTGACGACAGCGGCACTGCTGCGCCACCCCGATGTGGTGTGGGACTGGTTTGCCGACCTGCGCGATGCTATGGAACGCGCCGCCCCCAACGCCGCGCACCGCGCCCTCGTAACGATTGAGCAGCGCGTTGCCCAGTTTACGCTGGCAACCCAAAACATAGACGGCTTGCACCAGCGGGCGGGCAGCCGCAACGTCCACGAACTGCACGGTACCATCTTTCAGGTGTACAGCATGGGCGATGGCTTGCCCCTGAGCGAAGCCGAATGGCGCGAGCACGCCCCCTACTGCCCGCGTACCGGGGCGTTCATCCGTCCGGCGGTGGTACTGTTTGGTGAGGTGCTGCCCGAAACGGCGTGGAATGCGGCAGCCATGGCAGCCGTGACGTGTGACCTGTTTCTGTCCATTGGCACGTCGGGCGTAGTTGAGCCGGCAGCCTCGTTGACGGAATATGCCGCCCGCAATGGCGCGACAGTGGCGATTATCAACCTTGATGTCCCCCCCGGTAGCCGTGGGCGGGTGCATCAGGTGAACGGCAAGGCGGGCACCGTGTTGCCCGCGCTGGTGCGCGCTGCCTACGGCACTCCGGCAGATGTGGTATAATACGAACATTCGTATTGTTTTAACGATGGGATAATGTGTGTCTACTGGCACTCGCAGCAACAGCAAGAGCCGCACCCGGTCTGCATTGCCGGATACGTCGCGGTCAGACCTGCATAACTATCGGCTCGACAAGCGCGTCTCACAAGATGGGCTTGCGACCGTGTATGCCGCCACGCACGAGATGCTGGATCGCCCGGTGCAGGTGGCTATCTTGCGCCGCCACGACCGCGTGTCTGCGAGCCGCTTCAAGTTGATGGCAAAGCTGGCGGGGCGGCTGACCCACCCGCACCTGCTGCCCGTGATTGACGCGGGGCACGATGAGCAATTGGGCGACTACTTGATTTTCCCCATGCTCGAAGCCCGCCCACTAAGCGACCTGCTGCACAAGGGGCGGCTTGAGCCGGTGCGTGCCCTCAAGATTGTCGAGCAGATCGGCGGCGCACTCGACTATCTGCATAGCCAGCAGATCATCCACCGCGACGTGCAGCCCGCCAACATTCTTGTCACCCCGCAGTGGCTCGCCTACCTCACCAACCTGAGCCTTGCCGCCGCCCCTGATGGCACGCCCACCGATGGCGACACCGATGCTGACCTCGACTACCTCACGGCGTATACCGCACCAGAGCAACACCTTGATGACGGCACCGCTACCCCGACCCTCGATGTATATAGCCTTGGGGCAGTGGCATTTCACATGTTCACGGGCGACCTGCCGCCACCGCCGGGCACCCCGTTGCCGCCTTTCGGCGCACTGCTGCCTGACCTTGCCGCGACCGAGCCAGTGCTGCGCCAGATGATGGCTGCCAACCCCGCCGACCGCTATGCCACGGCGAGTGCGGCGGTGCCCCCGCTCCGGCAGGCGTTGCGCGTGCAGGTGGACGAAGCCACGCCCGACCTTGAGGAGTCAACGTGGGAAACAACTGCCAACTGGCTGGAAAACCCGCTTGAGGTGGTGCTGAGCGACCTGCTGAGCCAGCGCGTGCAGCGTGCCGATGACGCGCCTGCTGCCTTGCCGGGGGTTGACCTCGCGCATGACCGCGAGGCATTGCAGGCATTCGAGCAGTTCTTGAACGAAAGCCGGGCGCGTGCCAACGAGCTACACCGCGCCAACACGGTGCGCCGTATGCTCAACCAGTGGAGCCGTGACGGGTTTTTCCGGCGGCGGTTGCTGGGGCGGTTGCTCGACCTGAAGCAGATGAGTAGCTACAACCTCTACTTCTACGAACTCAAAGTGGTGTATGAGACGCGCACCCTCCCGCGCACGCGGCGGCGCACCCCCACGCTCGATGACCGCACCTCGCAGGTCACGCCGCCGGACGTGTGGGAGATGGATTTACCGATAGATGACGAACTGGCTACGGTTAAGGCGCAGACGATTGTGATCCCTGAGTCGGTGTATGTGTTTGCCTGCCCGCAGTGTGGTGGCAACGGGCGCACCGAATGCCAGACTTGCCGGGGGCGCGGTGAGATCGAGCGCACGCAGAAGATACGCAACCCCGACGGCACCACCACCATTGAGCACCTGACCAAGCAGTGTGACACCTGTCGGGGCTACGGCTTACAAGACTGCGATCTCTGCGAGGGCAACGGTAATCTGGTTGAGGAGCAACTCTTCGAGTGGTCACGGCGGGCACGCCAGTTTCTCACCACCGACACCGACGACTTCGACGACCTGCCGCCACGGGCGGTGCTAGAGCGGCATACGGTGCCCATCTGCACCACAACGATTGACCCCTACAACGGGCTGTGGAACAGCGTGCCGCAGCTTGCCGAGTTGGTGCAGGTAGCCATTGAGGAGGTGAGCGACACCCAGACGCGCATTGTACGCACCGACTTGTCGCTCCGTGGGGTGCCATTGACTGAAGTGGAGTATTCGCTGAACGACAGTGCGCCGCGCCTGCTGCAAATTGTGGGCGACGAACGCGAACTGCACGGCGCACGCGGCGACCTGTACAACATGGAGCGCGTCGCTCTGGCGGCGGTGCTGGCGGTGCTAGCGGTGCTCGCCGTAGTGGGTGTGGTGGTGTGGCTACTGCTCGGTGGCTAGCCGCGCTGAAGCACTTCCGGGTTGACGGGCGATTGGGGTATGCCGTGTTGCAAAAAGCCTGCGAGGTTTTCGGCGGCGAGCGTCGCCATTGCTAGCCGTGTCTCCCACGTTGCGCTACCACTGTGCGGGGCGGCGGTCACGTTGGGCAGTGTCAAGAGCGGGTGGTCGTGTTTAATCGGCTCGTGCGCGAATACGTCTAGCCCCGCCGCCCACGGTCGCCCCTGTTGCAGTGCAGCGTACAGCGCGTCTTCGTCTACCACCGCGCCGCGTGCCACGTTGACGAACACGGCGGTGTCTTTCATCTGGGCGAACTGTGCCGCGCCAAACATGCCGCGTGTTTCGGCGGTGAGCGGTACCGCTACAACCACATAGTCCGCTTGCTGCAACAGGTCAGCGAGGGGGGCATACTGTGCCCCGGTCAGCATCTCTAGCTCGCTGCTCGGCTTGCGGTTATGGTAGAGGAGCTGCATATCAAAGCCCACACCACGCCGTAAGATTGCCGCCCCCACGCGCCCCGCGCCCACCACGCCGAGGGTCTTGCCCGCCGTGCCGTGCCCCAGCATATACGTCAGCGACCACGCGCCCCAGCCATCGTTGGCAATGCTGTGGTAGCCTTCGACTACGCGCCGCGCCGTCGCCAGCATCAGTGCCCATGCCATGTCGGCGGTTGCCTCGGTGACGACACCGGGCGTGTTGGTGACGAGCACACCGCGCCGGGTGGCGGCGGCTACGTCAATGTTATCGTAGCCCACCGCAGCATTCGCCACAATCCGCAGGTGGGGGGCGGCAGCCAACAGTTCTTCGTCTATGCGGTCGCTGATAGTGCAGAACAGCCCCGCTATGTCACCCACGGCGGCGAGCAGTTCATCGCGCGGGGCAGAGGTGGGGTGCTGCCACTGGGCATAGCGGCAGGCTGGCGCAAGGATTGCCAGCACCGCGGCGGGCATCTGTTGGGTGATGTAGACAGCAGGTGTCATGCAGCCTGTGCAATCTTTTCAGCCCGGAGCAATGCCTCAAGGTCGCTACGGAAGCGGCGCGCAGACGGGCGGCGGGCTGGGTCGTTGTCGAGCGCGGCGGTGAGGGTCGCCGCAAGGCGCGTCGGTAGCGTGTGCATCTGCGGAAACTGCAACGGGTGGGCGGTCGGGTCGTCGTCGGTCAGCAGGTGGTACAGCGTGGCAGCCAGCCCGTACACGTCGCTGGCGGGCGATGACATGCCCTGATACTGTTCGGGGGCGGCATAGCCGGGGGTGCCGTAGCTATCGAAGCGCACTGTGCTGCTGCCACTGTGGGGCAGTACCGCGCTCCCGAAGTCTACCAGCATGAGCCGCTCGGTGTCGGCGTGGACGATCAGGTTGGCGGGCTTGATGTCGTGGTGAATGACAGGTTGCGGCAGGTGCGCGAGGTGGTCAAGGATGGTTGTCACCGTGATGCCGTGCTGCAAAGCCTGCAAGCGCGGCAGCGGTGTACCCGGCACGCGCGTGCCACTGCCGTCGTCGCGGGTCAGGTGTTGCGCCAGCGTGGCACCGGGCACATAGTCGAGCACGAGCACGTCTACCTGTGCGCCGCTATACCACGAACGCATGCGGGCAATGTGCGGGTGGTCGAGTTGCTGCAAGAGCGTGGCTTCTCGGCGGAGGCAGCGCGTTGCTTCGCTGCGCCACGTACTGTCCTGCTGCTCCACGCCTACCAGCGTCTTGAGGACGACTAGTTCGTCCCGAAAGCGTGTGCGGGCGAGATAGACACTACTCATGCCGCCGTCGCCGAGCGGGCGCACTATCGTATAGTCGGGTAGGGTTCGCAGTTGTGCCGGGATGCGGCTGGCAAACAGCAAGCCACACGATGGGCATTCCTCGTCGGACAGGTCGGCAGCCGTCTGGCAGACGGGGCAGTACACCAGATTGCCCGTCGGGGTGCCGGTTGGAACGGGTTGCTGGGCAGACGCGGCGGGTTGTGGGGCGTTGTTGATCACCTGTGTGTTACTCTGCAAGCCACTGCTGGCGGCAGCGCGGGCTGCCTGCGCCCCCGCAACGGGAGAAGTGGGCGTAGGTGGCGGTGGCGCGGTACGCTGGTGTCTATTATACCGTGGCGTGGCAACTGCTGGGCGGCGTGGCGGCGGCGGGTTGGTGCTGCTTGGCGTGGCACGGTGCAGGGCGAGTGCGCCACTCTGCAACGTCTGGTTGGCATAGAGGGCAGTGGTGGCAGCAATGCCCACATGGGTGATGCCTGCCACAAAGCCGATCAGGACGGCTAGGTCGCTGGCGAAGAGTGGGGTGTTTGTATAGACCCCGTAGAAGGTCACGGCGGCAACGGCTGCGGCGAGCCAGCGCAATGCCCCCGCGAGCGTGAGCGTGCGGTTGATGGCGCGGTAGGTGCTATGGTGCAGGTGCGTGCCTGCTCCATAGGCGGGCAGCAGCAAGATTGCCGCTGGGAGCGTCAGGCTGAACAGGGCGAGGAACCCGCTACCGTTGAGCGTATTCGTCGAGGCGATGCCAAACAGCAGCATCGCCAGCAGGTTGCTGGCGACGCGGGCGACTACCGTGCCTACAAGCCAGAAACTCACCCCGCGCTTGCTCCAGCGTAGGACCGCATGCCGGAAAATGAAGAGCACGACTGCGAGTGCAATGAACACGGGAGGCAGCAGGAGAAACAACAGGATCGGGACAACCAGTAGCGTGAGGAGTGTCCCCAGCGCATTGAGGGCGGGCGCGAGCAGGTGTAGGGCAAGGTAACCCTGTGTCGTGCGCTGTTCGGGGTTGGTGGTCAGGGCACGCTGGAACAACGCCCGCACCCCCGGCACAATGCCGAGGATGCCCGCAAGGATGCTGCCGACGGCAACGGTGATGAGGACGGCAAGTTCAAACCAGATGGATGCGGATGCTGCGACCATAACTTCCTGCGGCTGTGGCGGGTGGGTGTGCCCGCGTGTACAGTATACCCTTCTATAGTACCATGACGCTGGCTATAGTACCATGACGCTGGCAGGGGGGTGCGGGTTGCAGTGGGCGGGCTACTGCCAGTCTTTGTAGCGGTAGCCGAGCCAGCCCATCGAGGCGGTGTCGTTGCGCCAATTGGGGCGCGTCTTGACGTGCAGGTCGAGGTAAATCTGCTGGTCTGTCAGTTGTTCGATATTGCGGCGGGCGGCTTGCCCAATGCGCTTGAGCGTCACGCCGCCTGCCCCGATAATAATACCCTTCTGGCTGTCGCGCTCGACATAAATCGTCATGCGTACATAGATGACGTGCTCGCGTGGGTCCCACTCTTCCACCTCGACGGCGACGGCGTGGGGTACCTCTTGGTTGGTGTACTTGAGGATTTGCTCGCGCACCATCTCGCCCGCGAGGTACTGTACTTGCTGGTCGGTCAGCCAGTCGGTGGGATAGAGCGGAATGCCCTGTGGCAGGCGGGCGACAATCTCGTCCATCAGCCCAGCGAGTCCCTTGCCCTTCAGTGCCGATACCGCTATCTCCATGTCCCACTCGCCAAGTTCACGGAAGGCGGCGACGTGTTTGGGGTCACCGCCGGGTAGGTCTACCTTGTTGAGCACGAGCAGGCGCGGGATACGGGCGCGGCGCACCTCTTGGGCGATGCTGATGTCGAGGCGCGACGGCGGCTTGCTGATGTCTACCATCATGCACACCACATCGGCGTTTGGGATCGCTTGCTGCGCCAGCCGCACCATAAAGCGTCCGAGTTCGTTCTGTGCCTGATGAATGCCGGGGGTATCAATGAAGATGACCTGTGCGTCGGCACGGTTGACGATGCCGCGTAATGGTACGCGGGTGGTTTGCGGGCGGTGCGACACAATCGCGACCTTCTGCCCCAGCAAGCCATTTAAGAGCGTACTCTTGCCGACGTTCGGTTTGCCCACCAGTGCCACAAAGCCGACGCGCATAGCGGGCATGGGCGGTACCAGCGCACTGACGGTAGCGTCGTGGTCAGCGGTGGGTGGGGCAACGTCGCCCGGTGGCGTGGCATCGGGGGGGGGCGGGGTGTCGTTCAGGTGCAGGTCGTCGTTTGTCACGGCGTGTCTCCGGGCAATAAAAGTCCCGTGGCAATGGGTGCCAACGGGCTAGCGTCGTGGTGGGTGGTGGGTGGCTGGCGTAGGGTGCTGGTCATGAGTGTGGATAGGCGGTGTCGTCTTGCACGCGGCGCAACGGCACATCGGCTTTCAGGCGGTCGGCACTTTCGCCGCCTTCGCCGCGCAGCAGGGTGACTTCGATCTCTTCCGGGTTGACCGACGGCACGTAGCGCAGAATGACTGCCGCAAGTTCGTTCCGCATTTGTTCGAGCAGTTCGGGCGACAGCTTCACGCGGTCGTGGACAAGTACCGTCAGCAGGCGGTCACGCGCGACGCGTGCGCTGGTGGGGGGCTGACTTTTGCCGCGAAACATATCGAAAATACCCACAGTATGCTCCCTGTTGTCTGGTAAAGGGTTTACACCCGCCGCCCGAACAGCCCGCCCAGTAAGCGGTCAAGTACGCCGGGTTGCGGCTCCTCAAATTGCAGCATGGGCAGGTCTTCGCCCTGCACGCGCCGCGCAATATGCATGTAGGCGCGTCCGGCAAGGGACTCTGCCATAAACACGGCTGCTTCGCCCCGGTTGGATGATGCCAACACGCTGGGGTCTTCGGGCACTGCGCCAAGCGGATTGATCGAGAGAACTTGTAATACATCGTCCATAGACATCATCTCGCCCTTTGCGACGAGGCGCGGGTTGAGGCGGTTGACAATGAGGCGCGGCGGTCCCTTGTCGGCGGCTTCTACCAACCCCACGACACGGTCGGCATCGCGCACCGCCGATACTTCGGGCGTGGTGACGATGTAGACTTCATCGGCACCGGCAATGGCATTGCGGAAGCCCGACTCGATCCCGGCGGGGCAGTCAATCAGCACAAAGTCGTGGGTTGTGCGGAGGTCGTTGGTCAGGTTGATCATATCCTGTGCATTCACCGCGTCCTTGTCGCGCGTCTGGGCGGCGGGCAGCAGGTACAGTTCGGGCAACCGCTTGTCTTTAATCAAGGCTTTGCGGGCGGGCACGCGCCCCTCCACCACATCTACGAGATCGTAGACAATGCGGTTTTCTAGCCCCATCACCACATCGAGGTTGCGTAGCCCAATGTCGGCATCAAGCGCGACGACCCGCGCCCCTTGCAATGCAAGTGCGGTGCCGAGGTTGGCGGTGGTTGTGGTTTTCCCTACGCCCCCTTTGCCAGATGTAATCGTGATGACCCGCCCCATACGGCTTCCTGCCCTTCTGCTATTTACGATAGACTGCCCACGTCTCGACCAAAATATGGTCATCTTCTACCGAGGCAACTTCGGGCACTGTCTGCCCGGCGGTTGCGTCTTCCGGCGTGCGTGCGATCAAGTTGGCGATACGCAACTGGGTGGGGCGCAGTTCGAGCGCGGCGATCACGGCGGTACGGTCGCCCATTGCGCCCGCGTGGACGAGACCCCGGAGCCGCCCCCACACCACTACACTCCCCCCCGCGATAATCTCGGCACCCGCGTTCACATCGCCAATCAGCGTGACGTGCCCAGCGTGGCGAATGACCTGCCCCGAACGCACCGTGCGTACCAGCAAGGTTGCCTCTGGCGCGGGTGCCACGGTGGGTGTGCCAGCGGCGGGGCGTGTTTCTGGTGCCACCCGTACCGTCAAGCCGGCAGCACGGGCACGGTCGCGGCTGTCACGGTCGGCGGCGATCAGGTGTTGCGGCACGATGCCGTGGCTACTCATCAGCCCTAGGACTTCAGCAAGTTGGGCATCGGTCAGGGTGCGCTCCCCCACATCAAGGTGCAGCCGTGCGCCGCTAAAAAACTGTTGCCCCTGTACAAATTGCTCTTGCAGCGCACGCATGACCTGCTGCCATTCAGCATCATCGGCAATGTGTAGGCGGAGTCCATCTTTACCACCTTTGATCGTTACAACCTGCTGCATATGCCTGTTACTACTTAAACGGGTATAGTGCCTTATTATAGCAGACGAATGACCAGAAAGGAACAGGGTACCGTATTACTGTGACAACTCACTGTGGCAACAGTGGGCAACCGGCTGGCGGCAGTGGTCGCCCTTCCGCATCGCGGGCTTCGCCGGTGGGCGGCGCGATGTTGAAGTATGCCTGCATCACCTGCGTGACGGCAGGCACGGCAATCGTTGCCGAGCCGTCGTCGAGGTCGCCGACTCCTTCGACGAGCACCACCACGGCAATCTGCGGGTCGTCGTAGGGGGCAAAGCCCGCGAACCATGCGTGGCTCTGGCGGCTCTGGCGGTCGCCCACTTCAATGACAGGTCCGAACTCGGCGGTACCCGTCTTGCCCGCGATTGCCAGCCCTGAGCAGTCGTCGCGTGCCGCGATGTTTGCCCCGTCGGTCACGGAGCGGCGCATGCCTTCGCGCAGCACATAGTAGTGCTGCGGGTCAATTGGTACAGTGGCACGTACCACTGGGGCGTACTCCTCAACGACGTTGCCGAGGCGGTCGGTGGTGGCACGCACCAGCCGTGGCTCCAGCAGGTAGCCATTGTTGGCAATCGCACTCAGCGCGTCTGCCAGTTGCAGGGGGGTCATTTCGAGGTAGCCCTGCCCAATCGAGGCATTGAAGGTATCGCCGGTCGTCCACGGTTCGCGGAGCGTGTGGGCTTTCCAGCCGGGGGTCGGCACGCGCCCGCCTGTTTCGCCGGGGAGTTGGATGCCGGTGGGTTCGCCCATCCCGAACCCGTTTAGCCCAGTGGCAAGGTTGTCAATTTGTATGCCGGTCACTTTGGTGTAGTCTTCGCCCAGATTGGTTGCTTGGTCGTTGCCGCCCGCAATGGCAGCGAAGAAGACGTTCGATGATACGCGCAGTGCCTCAGAGAGGTCAATCTCGCCGTTGTCGCGGCGCAGCGAGTTGGGCAACGTGAAGAGCGTGCCGTCTTTCTGCGCGATACTAATTTCGCCGGGGTCGCGCAGTTCGGTGTCGGCTGTGATGACCCCTTGTTGTAGTGCCACTGCCCCGATAAACGGCTTGAGCGTTGAGCCGGGCGGGTAGCGTCCGGCGATGGCGCGGTTGGTCAGGGGGGCTTGCCGGATGAGTTCGGCGAGGGCTTCCGGGTCGGCGGGCGCGAGTAGGTTTTGCAGGTCTGTGGCGCGGTCGGGGTCTACCCAGACGTTGTTATCGTAGGTCGGGAGGCTGACCATTGCGAGCACTTCGCCCGTCTTGACATCGAGCACCACCGCCGAGCCTGCGACAATCGGCTTGTAGTCGTTGCGGTGGTCGGTGGTGGCTGCGCGGCGGCGTTCGCCTTCGTCAATCCAGCGTTGCAGAATGGTTTGTACCTCTTGTTGAAAGGCAAGGTCAATGGTGGTGACGAGGTTGTAGCCGTCCTGTACGGGCTGCATCACGCGGGCATCGCTGATCGGGCGGTTGAGTGCGTCTACGCCAAGGGTGTTCACGCCAAGGTTGCCGCGCAACACGTCTTCGTAGCCTGCTTCTAGCCCGTCTTTGCCGATGCGGTCATCGGGCTGATAGATGGGGATGTTGACCGGGCGGTTGCGGGTGCTGGCAATATCTTTGCTGACCACGCCACACTCGGCGGCGTGGGTCACAATATCGCTGACGGCGGTCAGCCATGTACCCGTGGGGTTGGTTGCCGCAAGTTCGCAGCGGTTGATGCGCCCGATGTAGCCGATCAGGTGCGACAGCGACGGGACTGTTGCGCTCTGGGGGTAGGTGCGGCGGTAGTCTTCGAGGATGACCACACCGGGGAGGTAGGTGCTGTTTTCCGCCAGTGCCAGCGCAAGGTCACGCGATATGTCTTCTTTGATGGTGAGGGTCTGGTAATTGGAAATCTGCCCCGTACGTAGCCGTTCTTCAATTGGGTTGTTGAGCCGCAGCACGTTGCTGTAGCGTTCGGTGACGCGCAGCACGTCGAGCGTGCGGGCAGGCGGCACCTCCCATTCGGCGGCGGCAGGGCGTTCGGTGATCGGCACGCCAGCGGCGGCGAGGTCTGCCCAGATAGGTGCATCGGGCGTGGTGGGGGTGGCGGGTTGGGCGGCAAGCGTGGGCGAGAGCGTCAGCGTACTGGTGAGGGTGAGTACCTGCGCCATGCGCCCCAGAATGGTGGCACGCGCGGGGTCATCGGCGGGGGGCAGGCTACCGGGGCGCACCGCGACGTTGTACACGGGCATACTCTGCGCCAGCAACGTTTGCCCGTCACGCGCCACTATTGCCCCCCGGCGCGGCGAGACCAGCACATAGCGCGTGGTAATCACGTCAATGCTTTCGGTGCCGTAGCGTTGGGCATCGTCGCTGTCGGTGAGTTGGAGCTGATAGAGCCGCCCAATGAGCAGGGCGAGCGTCACCACGAGAATGCCGCGCAATATCCAAGTACGGAACATACGTCCTTCTTACTGATGCATGTGTGTATCGGCTGTCGCCGTTAGCCGCGTCGCCCCTGCCAGCGCATCAGGTGGAACACGGGCAATGTTGGGATGAGCGCAAGCAACACGGCGGGCAGCAAAATATAGGTACTGTAGGGTTGCCAGTCGAGCGGCGTAACCATAATGTGATAGGTCGCCGCGAGTAATACCTCGTATATGGTAGCAGCAATTGCGACACAGAGCAACGGCACGACTGCGCCGCTGTTCTGGAAGGTGCGGGCAACTATCAGGGCGACAACCACACCCGGCAGCAGTGCCAGCACATGCACCCCAAGCGGTGTGTTGCCGATCAGGTCGAGCGACAGCCCGCCGTACAGTGCCCAGCGGAGCGCACCGTCGGTACTGAAGTTGCTGCTCGTATCGAGCCCAAGCACGGCACGGCAGATGACCAGCACGAGCACGAGCGGCACCGGCAACCCGGCGGGGGTGCGGGCGAGCGACGTTTGCAGCAACGCAACCAGCAGCAACAGCGCAATCAGCCCGACTTCGCGCAGGAGCCGTTCTTCTAGCCGCCGTGGTCGCGTATCACCCATACATAGCGTACCTGATCTGGGTCGGCATAGGGGTTGATGTCGGCAACCTGCCCGGTACCCTCGCGGCGTACATTGACCAGCGTGCCGATTGGGATGTCCGCCGGCAGCGTCGCAAGCGGGAGTGGGAGGTCAAGGTTGCCCGTCAGTCCGGCACTGACGACGATAGCATCTGGCTGCATCACATTGTCATAGTTGACCTGTTCGAGCCGCAGGCGTGCGCCCTGCTGCCATTGCCCCTGCATCAGCCCCAGTGCCGACTCGCCATCCCAGATGATGCGGGTGCTCAGGCGGCTGTTCAGGTCGGTGATGAGCAGCACGGTCGCGGTGGTGTCGTTCACCTCTTCGACGACCCCGACCAGTGCAACGGGTCCCGTGCCGGTCTGCCCCAGCACTGCCATGCCGGTTGCAAGGTTGCTGGCGCGTCCGGCAGCAATGGTGAGCGTGCGGTGTCCGGCATCGGGCGAATGCATCAGCACCTCTGCCCCGACGGTACGCCATGGGTTGCGCGTCTCCAAGTCAAGTTGCTGGCGTAGCTGTTCGTTTTCGACGCGGGCTTGCTCCAGTTCGATGATGTCGGCTTCAAGCTGGCTGATGCGCTGGCGCAGTTGCTCGTTTTCGTCTGCGAGGCTCCCCCATGTGGTCAGGTCGCCCGCCGTGTTATTCACCCCGTTGCTGACGAACTGGGTGCCGCCTGCCAACGGGCTGAGGGCACGGTCGGTCAGGCTGTGCACCGGGCGGGCGATGCCGCTGGTGTCGAGCCAGAACAGCCCGATCATGGCGACTGCCAGCACCGCCGCCAGCACCAGTGCCCAGCGGATACCGTCGCTGGTGGTGCGGTTGCGGCGCAGTTTTAGTCGGCTACGGTCAAGATATTCGCGCATAACGTCCGTTCCGCGTGCGTTGGGGGGGGCGGTGCCCTCCCCCGCTACACCCGCTTGATACGCCGTTGGCTCTGGGTTTGCAGCAGAATGTTGCGGTAGATCGAGTTGTCGAAGTCCTCAATCATTTTGCCTGCACCGCGTGCCACACACGACAGCGGGTCTTCGGCGATGTAGACCGGCATGCGTGTTTCTGCCGCGATGCGGCGGTCGAGACCGTGGAGCAGTGCACCGCCGCCTGCGAGCGTGATGCCGTGCTCCATGATGTCGGCGACTAGTTCGGGCGGCGTTTCTTCCAGCGCGTTGCGTACCTCTTGCACGATGAGGTTGATCGGACCGGCGATGCCCTCACGGATTTCGACGCTACTGACCTCAACGGCTTTGGGTAGCCCGGTCAGCAGGTCGCGCCCACGCAACACCACCTTAATTTCTTCGTCGAGCGGGTAGGCACTGCCCGCCATAATTTTGGCACGTTCAGCCATGCGCTCGCCGATCAGCAGGTTGTATTCGCGGCGGGCAAACTGGATGATCGACTCGTCTATCTCGTCGCCTGCCGTGCGGATTGAGTGGTTGATGACGATGCCGCCGAGCGAGATTACCGCCACCTCCGTTGTGCCCCCGCCGATGTCCACGATCATGCTGCCAATCGGCTCCTCAACGGGAAGCCCGGCACCAATCGCGGCAGCCATCGGTTCTTCAAGGATGTAGGCTTCACGGGCGTTGGCGTTGAGGGTTGCATCACGGGCGGCGCGTTTTTCCACTTCGGTCACGCCAGAGGGCACCCCCACCACCACACGCGGGCGGGGCGGCAGCAGGGTGACGCTGTTTTCGTGGGCTTTCTTGATGAAGTAGTCGAGCATCTTCTCGACGACGGCAAAGTCGGCAATCACGCCATCCTTGAGGGGGCGTACCGCCACGATGTTGGCGGGCGTTTTGCCCAGCATGGCTTTGGCTTCCGCGCCAACGGCGTACACTTGGCGCGTCCGCATGTCAATTGCCACCACCGAAGGTTCGCTAATTACAATACCTTTGCCCCGCACGTGTACCAGCGTGTTTGCCGTGCCAAGGTCAATGCCAAGGTCGCGGCTGAAGGCACCGTACATGGTGTTTAAAGGATTATATGCCACCGTTCTGCTCCCGCACGCGGTATGCCACGGCATACGACGCATTGTTCGATCTATCTATGACCACCTATAACCACACGTCATTATAGCATACACCGGTTGCAGGGCTACACGCCCCCGGTTACAGGCGCGTCGGTGGGGGGCGTTGCATCTGTCGTGCGCCCCTGCCCGCGTCGCCGCCTGCTCTGCCCAGATGACAGAAGCAGCACTTGCGGGTACAATCCGGGCATGCATACACCAGTTTCCGCGCCCGTGGTACGGGTCGTGATTGTATCGTACAACACCGCCGATTTGCTCGCAGCGTGCCTGTGCTCGCTGCAAACGTGTCGCCTCTCGTTGCAGGTCGTGGTCGTGGACAATGCCTCTGCCGATGACAGCGTGCAGCGTGCGCGGCAGGTTGCGCCTGCTGCCGAAGTGGTAACCCTGCCGCGGAATGTTGGCTTTGCGGCGGCAAATAACATCGGGATGCGGTTGCTCCGCGAGGCAGACAGGACGACACGCATGCCGCTGCCGCCGTTCGTGTTGCTGCTCAACCCCGATACCGTTGTGCAGCCGGGTGCCATTGAAATACTAGTGGCATTCTTGCAGGCGCACCCGCGTGTGGGCATGGTCGCACCGCGCCTCCTCAACCCGGACGGCAGCATCCAGAGCGGCGCATTCCGGTTCCCGACGCTGAGCATGAGCCTGCTCGATATGTTCCCCCCCGGCGACGTGCTGCCGGGGCGGCTGCACAATTCGTGGTGGCACGGGCGATACCCCGCCGAGCGTGCCGCGTCGCCGCGCCCCTTCCCGATAGATCACCCGCTTGGGGCGTGCATGCTGGTGCGCCGTGCGGTCGCCGATGAGGTGGGTCTGTTCGATGAAGGCTACTTTATGTATAGCGAAGAAATTGAATGGTGCTGGCGCATTCGGCAGGCAGGCTGGGCGATCTGGCAGGTGCCACAGGCGCAGGTCGTGCATGTGGGCGGTGCCGCCACGGGGCAGGTGCGCCCGCGTATGCTGGTCGCGTTGCACCGCAGCCGCGAGCGGTTTTTGCAGCAACACCGCACACCGCACCAACTTGCGCTGCATCGTGCCATCACGCGGGCGGGCATGCTGCGCCTGACCCTGCACGATTGGTGGCAGCACGGGCGCGGGCGGTTGCCGCGTGCGACCCTGCGTGCCAACCTGTGGGCATACGGGCAGGTGGCGCACCCGCCCCCCCAACCATTTGACGCGCCTGCCCTGAACAGGGATAATAACGGGCAGCAAGCAGTAGCAGAGACACGAAAGTGAGCACATGCATGGGAGCAATGAAAGCGATTCAGATACAGCAACCCGGCGGACCTGAAGCCCTTGTGTATACTGATGTGGCTGTGCCTGAACCGCAGCGCAACGAACTGCGGGTGAAGGTGGTTGCCGCCGGGGTGAACTTTATAGATACGTACCACCGGAGCGGGAGCTACCCAATGCCGTTGCCCTTCACGCCGGGGGTCGAGCTGGCAGGGGTGGTAGATGCTGTGGGCGAGGGTGTCCTCGACTTCAAGGTGGGCGACCATGTAGCCTGTGGCTTTCATCCCGGCGCGTATGCCGAATATAGCTGTATCCCTGCCGTGAAAGCTGTGCATGTGCCCGCCGCGCTCGATCTCAAGCTGGCGGCGGCGGTGCTGTTGCAGGGCATGACTGCCCACTACCTGACCCACAGCACCTTCCCGCTTGGTCCGGCGCACACTGCGTTGGTACACGCGGCGGCAGGCGCAACCGGGCAACTGGTAGTCCAGATGGCAAAGCGGCACAATGCGCGGGTGATCGGCACGGTCTCGACGAGTGAAAAGGGCACGATTGCACTGGGGTTGGGTGCCGACGAGATTATCATCTACACCCAGCACGACTTTGTTGAGCAGGTACGCCTACTGACCAACGGCGCGGGCGTAGACGTGGTGTATGACTCGGTGGGGCAGACGACGTTTGCCGGTGGGCTGGACTGCCTGAAGCCGCGCGGCATGATGGTATTATATGGGCAGAGCAGTGGCGCAGTGCCGCCGATTGACCTGCAAGTCCTCAACGCGAAAGGTTCATTGTTCGTGACGCGCCCCTCGCTCGGCACCTATATTGCGACCCCGCACGAACTGGCGACTCGTTCGAGCGACGTGTTTAACGCGCTCCTCGATGGCTCGCTCACGGTGCGCGTGGATCACGAATACCCGCTTGCCGAAGCCGCCGCCGCGCACGTCGCACTGGAAAGCCGTAAGACGGCGGGCAAGCTCTTGTTGCTACCGGAAGCCTGACCACCACACGAGACCCTAGCGGGAGATTGACCGAGTGAACGACAACACGCCGCGCCGCGCCCGCCGCGCCCGCGACCATGCCCGCAAACAGCGCACGCCTTCGCCGCTCGTGACGGCGGGGGTGTTGCTGCTCGTCGCCGCCGTGATCGGTGGGGTGGCGGGGTGGTTTCTGGCGCAGTCGCCTGCACCGGGCAACGCGGTGGCAGTATCGCCCACGACCGCGCCTGAGCCGAACGGGGCGCACGCCACTATGCCCACCGCCGTGACTGCCACCCCTACTGCGCTGGCTGGCACGCCGCAGGCGGTGAGCTTCCCCACTGCAACACTGTCCCCGCTTGCCCCGGTGACGGGTGCCGCCCCAGCACCAGAGCCAGTGCCACGCTACGCCGTGTTCCGCGAGCCGCCCGACGACTTCTTTCATCCGCGCCGTTTTAGCTACATCCCCGATTTCTACCAGCCTGAAATCAATGCCCTGTTGAGCCAGAACAACAGTAGCTTGCTCAACGTCCGCTTTCAGGTGGGTAGTCGTTCGCATAGTTTTGCCGATGTGCTGGTGAGCATGGCGAGCCTGTACAGCGTTAGCCCCGCAATTGGGCTGGCACTGCTGGAGAGCCAGAGCGCACTGGTGACGACCGCGCAACCGTCGCCCGAACAGACGCAGTGGGCGATGGGCTTCTATGGTGACAATGGTAGTCAGGCAGGGTTGTTTAGCCAGTTGCGGTGGGGTATGTTTGCGTTGCGCGGTGCCCTGCGCGATTACGCGCTGCACGCGCGTGGTGCGCCGTTGCCCCCGCTCGAATATGCCGACGGGAGCAAGGTAGAGGTGACGAGCAGCATGGGCTTGGCAGAATATGCGCTGGCGCGGACGCTGGCACGGACTGTTAACCCCGGTGGACTGGATGCCGCCATGAACCGCTTTGTCACGACCTATGCCCGCATGTTTGGCGACCCGCGCACCGTGCCCGACGATTGGCACGCCCCCGCCGCGCCGTTTTTGGTGATGCCCATGGAGCGTCCCATCCGGGTCACGTCATTCTTCGACCACGACACGCCATTGTTGCAACCGAACGGTACTGTCACGGCATTCTGGGGCATCACCGACGCGCAACTGTCGTATGATGGGCACACCGGCTGGGATTACGGCATGTTCGATACCGATGCTATTCTGGCGGCGGCACCCGGCACTGTTGTGTTCGCGGGCAATTCGGACGACGGGTGCGCCACACCCGCCGGGGCGGTCATTATCGAGCACGGTAACGGCTATCGCACGCTCTACTGGCACTTCAGTCGCGTTGATGTCGAGATTGGGCAGGAGGTTGCCGCCCGCGACCAGCTTGGCATGGCGGGCGCGACGGGGTGCGCCTTTGGTCCGCACCTGCACTTTCAGGTGCAGTACCACGGGCGTGATGTTGACCCGTATGGTTGGTGTGGGAACGCGGACTCGCCGTGGGCGACCAACCCGGCAGGCAACGAAAGTCACTGGCTCTGGGCGGACATGCCGTGCCCGTGTGCGCCACCGCCGCCCGGTACGTTGCTGGTAGACAACACGTCCCCCGGCTTCAAGACGCAGGGCGAGTGGCAGAGTAGCCCCCTTGGGTACGGTGGTGGCGCGTTGTTTACCGCCTCGACCTTTGGGGCACCGCGTGGGCGGGCAGGCGAGGTGCGGGTTGTTGCCGAGACCCCCGCCGTCGCGGTGTGGGAAACCACATTCCCGACCGACGGACGCTACCGCGTGCTCGCGTATGTCCCTTATGTGCTCAACGGCATGGACGACTCGCGGGCAGTGCGCTATGTCGTGCAGGCAGGCACCACACACGCCGCCACGACGATCAACGCTGAGCAGCACGCCAACTTCTGGGCTGATCTGGGCACCTATGACTTCGCGGCGGGCGACCAGTCGCGCGTGATCCTCAGCACGCTGGCAGGCGATAACGGGCGGGGGCTGTGGGCTGATGCTGTCGCGTGGGTGCCCGTGGCTGATGCCGATGATGCCGCACCGCCCACCGCCGCCACCAAATAGTCGTGTTCTTTGCATTGCGCGGTGGGGCATACCGTGCACCGTAAAGAGAATATGGTATACTGGAAGTTGTTGGGATATGCCCGCTATCAGAATAGTGATGACTCGCCGCTGCAAGCGCAAAATTGCGTAGTGTCGTCGTTCTAGGTAGTGCGACGAACCAAGAGTGGCTGATTTCAAGAAGTACGTCTTGCTGTCGTAGATGATAACGGGTATACAGACAGACAATAAAGGACAGCGTAGGGATGGGCGACGAAACCCCCGCACCCGACCAAAAAGTAATTGAGTTGCGCCTGCCCAGTCGTCTGGGGTATGAGCGGGTAGCGATGGATGCAGCGTCATCTATAGCGGCACGCATGGGCTTTGAAGAAGGGCGTATTGCGTCGCTCAAGACTGCCATCAGTGAGGCAGTGACCAACGCTATCGAGCATGGCAACCAGCACGACGAAGCCATGAAGGTGGTGGTTGTCTTGATGGTACGGGATAATCGCTTGCTGGTCAGTATTACCGACCACGGGAAGAGAACCATAGACCCCGACGCGCTCACCCACACGCCGACGATTGAAGCGGCACTTGAGCGTGAGGACAAAGGGGGGTGGGGTATCTGGCTCATCCGCGAACTTGTGGATGAAGTCGAGTTTACCACCGCTCCGTCGGGTGGTAATCAGGTGCGTATGGTGATCCATCTGGAGCAAGACGAGCAGTGAATAAACACGACCAGTTAACGCTCTCGCTTCCTGCCGATCGCGCCTTTGAGCGTATTGCCCGCAAGAGTGTTGCCGCCTATGCGCGGTGTGTGGGGTTTCAGGGTAGCCGCGTCGCTGACATTACGTCGGCACTGGGCGAGGCGTTCCTCGCGGTGCTTGACCGGATTGTCTCAGAGAGTGATACGCCAATCGTAATTGACTGTTCCTTTGATGGCTATCAACTCGCAGTGGATGTGTGCTATGGCGAACCGGCGACTCTGCTCACCTACCAGACTGCCCCGCCGATGACGATGTTGCCGACCACGCCGACCTACCGTGAACTTGGCTGGCTCTTGATGCAACAGCTTGCCGATGACCTACGCCTTGCCGTGATCGCGCCGAACCGCCGTAACCTGCGGCTCATCTGGAACCGCCCACCGACACCGGTGGCTTCCGAGGGCGCACCGCCCGTCTAATATCATCTGGGGAGGGACTGCATGCTCGAAGACGAACTGACCGTCAATCTACGCCAGCACGATACGATTGCGATTATTGATCTGGTTGGCGATGTGACGACGTTTGCAGAAGAGAAAATCAATGGTGCATACCAAGAAGCGACGCAACAGGGGCTAAAGCTGATCCTGTTCAATTTCCGCGCGAACGACTATATCAACAGTGCGGGTATTGCCATTCTGATTGGCATCGTGAACGAAGTCAACAACAATAAGCAACGGCTTGCCTTCAGTGGGTTGTCGCAGCATTTCCAAAAGATATTCCGCATGGTCGGGCTATCTGGCTATGCCGACATCTATCAGGATGAAGCCGAGGCATTGCAGCACTTCAGTGCGGATGCCCCGGATGTTGCCCCCACAGATGCCGCGAGTGCCCCGCGTCCATCGGATTCGGGTACGCAGTAGCGGGGAATGACGGTCAATCGGGGGGGCGGGTGCGTAACACGGGCGGACGCGCACACGCCTCCATCAATTCGGCAGGGGTAACGACGGCATTGCCGAGCCGTTGTACCACTTGCCCCGCGGCTACCGTCGCAACCTGCGCGGCTGTGATGGGTGACAAGCCCGCCACCAGCCCCAGTGTCACCACCGCAATAAAAGTATCGCCTGCCCCCGTTGTGTCGTACACCTCGCTCGTATTGTGCGCCGCGATGTGGTGGTACTCCCCCGTGTCAGTCTGAAGCGACAGCCCATCTGGTCCGCGGGTCACAATGACAAGCCGCGCCTGCAACCGCTCGTGGAGCGCACGTAGCCCCCGCCGGAAGTCGTCCTCGCTCCGAAGCGGCACCCCCAAGGTGGCGGCGGCTTCGCGGTCGTTGCAGCGGAATAGGTCTATGCCGTGGTAGTAGTCGGCGTTGCCCTGTGCGTCTACCGTATGCAAGATACCGCGTGCCCGACACGCCGCCCGAATTGCCGCCACCACGTCGGCTGACAGTAAGCCCAGTTGATAGTCTGAACAGAGCACGGCATCTACGGTGGGCAGTAGCCGTGTGATGGTTGCCAGTACCCGCGCACCGTCGGCAGGATTCAGTGCGCCGCGTTGCAGGCGGTCGAGGCGGGCAAGTTGTTGCGGCAGGCGGGGTGGCTCGTGCGCCATAATGCGCGTCTTAACGGTGGTGGGGCGGTCGGGCAGGGTGACTACCCCGGTAGCGTCAATGGTCGCCGCCGCAAACGCCGCCCGCATGTGGTCGCCCTCGTGGTCGTCGCCCACCACGCCCACCTGCACGGCGGTGCTGCCCAGCGCAACAATATTGCGGGCGGGGTTGGCTGCCCCGCCCAGAATGTACTGTCGTTCGCGCAGTTCGAGCACGGGGACGGGTGCCTCGCGCGAGAGGCGTGTAGGTTGCCCAAACAGGTATTCATCGAGGGTGAGGTCGCCCACGACTAGCACGCGCCAGCCCGCCAGCCGTGCGACGGCGGCGGCAAGCGGCGGGTTATGCACCCACCACCGCCTGCCGGAAGCGTTGCATGCCTTCGGTCAGTTGGGCTTCGCTTTGGGCATACGCAATGCGGACATAGCCCGCCGCCCCAAATGCCTCGCCGGGGACAAAAGCGATGTACGCCGTGTTGAGGAGGTAGTCGGCGAGCGCGAAGCTGGACTGCACAACGGTGCCATCGGCAAGCGGTGTGCCCAACAAGCCCTGCACATTCGGGAAGACATAGAACGCGCCGTCGGGCACGGTGCAGGTCACGCCGGGGATGTCTGCTAGCGCGGCGAGCACGAGGTCGCGCCGTTGCTGGAATGCCCTCACCATCCCCGTCACGGTGGCAGTAAGTTCGGTTGAGGGGGTGTAGGCGGCAATGGCAGCATATTGCGAGATAGACGACGGGTGCGTAGTCGAATGGCTCTGAAGCGAACGCACCGCCGCAACCACAGGTTGCGCCCCCGCAAGGTAGCCAATGCGCCAACCCGTCATGGCGAAGGTCTTCGACAGCCCGTTGAGCACCAGCGTGTAGGGCGCAAGGTCGGGTGCGACGCACAGCCAGCGTGCATAGGGGATGTAACACACGCCATCGTAGATTTCGTCGGTGATGATGTAGGGCATGCTGCCGTGTGCCTGCTGGTGCTGGCGCAGCACGTCGGCGAGTGCCGCGAGTTCGTCGGCAGTGTAGACCGCCCCGGTCGGGTTGCTCGGTGTAGTCAGCACGAAAGCACGGGTTGCCGGGGTCAGGGCGGCGGCAAGTTCGGCGGCGGTCAGCTTGAAGTTGTGGGCTTCGCTGGCAGCCACCACCACCGGCGTTGCGCCTGCCACGTTCACCTGCTCGACATAACTTACCCAGTAGGGGGCGGGAATAATCACCTCATCGCCTGCCTCACAGATCGCTTGGAAGAGCAAAAACAAGGCTTCTTTCACGCCGTTGGTCACGGTAATTTGCGCGACGCTATACGTCACCCCAGTGTCGGCAGCGAGGCGTGCCGCGATGCGTTCGCGCAATTCGGGGGTGCCGCCCGCCGGGGTATACTTGGTCTGGTTGCGCTCGATAGCCTCGAACGCCGCAACCTTGATCGGTATCGGTGTCGGAAAGTCAGGTTCGCCCTGCCCGAACGAAATAACGGGCAAGCCGTCGGTCTTCATCTGTTTGACCCGTGCGAGCAGACCAACGGTTGCAGATGGCTGCAAGCGTGCCATCCGGCTACTCAACGGGTAGTGCTCTACCACACTGCTCATCGTGCTGTCCTCTCTGCCGCTAGTGCTGTGGTGTGCGTTGCGCGGCGGTTGCTTTCGGTCTTATGCTGTTGCCAGTATAGATTTGGCAGCACGGGGTGTCAAGCAACCGTTGCGTGCGTCTATCGCGTACAATAGTGCCACCGGGCGCACCGTGCGCCCACGGGCGGCGACGCGACCGCCTGCACAACTAGGGCGTGATGAACACTCGTACTAGGCAAGGTACTAGGCAAGAAGGAAGCAAGGAGAACTGTATGCAGCCTGCCGAAATCCGTCAGTTGCTTGATTATAGCTATTGGGTGGATACCCGGTTGTTTGCCCAAGCAACGCAGGTATCGCCCGAACAGTTGCAGCAGGATACTGGACACAGCTTTGGGACGCTGTACAACACGCTGGCGCACACGTGCAGTGCGCGGTGGGTGTGGCGGCAACGGCTTCAGTCGGGCACCTCGCCCAGCCGCCTGCACACTGGCGACGACTTTGCCGACCTCGCCGCCCTGCACGCCTTTTGGGATGCGGAGCGGCAGGCGATGCTTGCCTATGCCGCCACGCTGTCCCCCGAAGACCTCGCGGGCATGGTGCGCTACACCGACACGGCGGGCAACCAGCACGCCTTGCAGTGTTGGCAGGGGTTTATGCAACTGCTGTTGCATAGTATGCAGCACCACAGTGAGATAGCCGCAATGCTGACTTCGTTCGGGCACTCGCCGGGTTGGATTGACTTTCACTTCTTCGTGCGCGAGCAAGGCAAGGGGCAGGGCTAACGCCCGCCTCGTGCGCGAGCAAGGCAAGGGGCAGGGCTAATGCCCGCCTATGCCAGTGGGAGTTGGGCAATGTGGGGGCGTAGCCGCTCGATGACGGCGGGTGCGCCCACCAGCACGGGCGATGGCACGGTGGGCGCGTGCAGCAGGGTACGCGCATCGGGCGGGTCGCCGTTGAGCATCTGCATGGTGCCACCTGCCCCCGCGACAATCGGCATCACGGCGGCGATGTCCCACAGGTGGGCATACCCCAGCAGTGCCGCGATATGTCCACCGTTGGCGACGAAGCAACAGTGTGCCGCCGAACTGCCCGTCGAGCGGGTTTTGCCAAGGAAATCAATGTGGTAGCGGCGGTGTGCTTCGGAGGGCACCAGTATGCCGTGTTCGCTATCGAAGCTGGGCGGGTCGCTGACGGTGAGCGGGTGGTCATTGCAGAAGGCACGCCCCGCACCGTCGCTCCAGTAGCATTCGTTGGTGACGGGAAGATAGAACACGCCCATCGCCGGGGTGCCGTGGTGGAGCAACCCAATCGCAATGCCCCACACTGGCAAGCCCGCCACGAAGCTGGCAGTGCCGTCTATCGGGTCTACCACCCACACATACGGGCGGTCTAGCTGGTAGGCACCGTGTTCTTCCCCCAGCATGCCGTGGTCGGGGTAGGTCGTCGTGATACGCTCGCGGAGCATCTGCTCGATCTCGGTGTCTGCCTGCGTGACGAAACTGTTGTCGGCTTTACGGGTGGCGGTGGCTCGCCCGAAGTAATGGCGCGCAATGTCGCCCGCCGCGTATGCCCATGCCTGTATCTCGGCGATTGTTACCACAATGTCCCCTTTCGTGGGTCGGGCTAGGCTGGCTCGTCCTGCTCTGGGTCTACCGTGACCAAGCCGCGTTGCAGTGCGACCATTGCCGCCTGCGTGCGGTTGTTGACACCGAGCTTCTGAAAGATTTCGCTGAGGCGGTTGCCGACTGTTTTCTCCGACAGGTACAGCCGGGCGGCGATGGTGCGATTGTCGTTGCCTTCTGCGACCAGTTGCAGAATATCGCGTTCGCGTTCGGTCAAGAAGCGGTTTTCCTGCTCGGCACTCATGCGGCGAAACTCGTCAAGCACACGGGCAGTCAGGGTGGTGTCGAGCACCTCGTCGCCGCGATGCACGCGCTCTATCGTGGCGATGAGTTCGCTGGCATCGGCATCCTTTAACAGGTAGGCGCGTGCTCCCGCCTTGATCGCCTCGAAGAGGTGCTGATCCTGCCGATACATGGTGAGCATAATCACTTTGACTGTCGGGCAGCATTGCGCAATCTGGCGAGCGACCGCTACGCCGTCCATCTCAGGCATCTGAATATCGAGCAGTACTACGTCGGGGTGCAACTGTTGCACCATGGCGAGCGCATCGGCACCGTTGGCTGCCTCGCCCACCAGCTCAAAGTCGGTCTTGCGCTCCAGCAGTTCCCGCAAGCCCTGCCGAAACATCTTGTGGTCGTCTGCTAGCAGCAAGCGTAAGGGTGCCATGGTATATCTCCTGCCCTCTGTGCGCGGTCGTTCGTCCAATCTGCCGTGTATTATGCCCGAAGTGGGCGGTGCTGTCCACTGCCGCCGCCCGCGCTGCGCCGGTCGCGTCCGGCGTGTGCAGTCAGAGTATGCTACAATGGGCGCGTTCACAGATGGAACAATGACTTCGTGTGTTACCAGGGAGTGTAAACCGATGCGTAAAAAAATCTCAATTATTGGTGCCGGGTTTGTTGGTTCGACGACGGCGCACTGGCTCGCAGAACGCGAACTCGGCGACATCGTGCTGCTCGATATTATCGAAGGTCGCCCGCAGGGGTTGGGGCTGGACTTGCTCGAAGCAAGCCCAATCTACGGCTACAATACCCACATCAAGGGTACCAACGACTATGCCGACACCGCCGGGTCAGACGTGATCGTGATTACATCGGGTGCGCCGCGCAAGCCGGGGATGAGCCGCGAAGACCTGATCAAGATCAACGCGAACATCACCCGCCAGTGTGTAGAGAACTCGGTGCCCAATTCGCCGAACGCCATGGTCATTCTGGTCAACAACCCGCTGGATGCAATGACCTACCTTGCCCTGAAGGAAAGCGGTTTGCCCAAGCAACGGGTCTTCGGGCAGGCGGGTGTCCTCGATACCGCACGCTACCGCACATTTATTGCGATGGAAGCCGGGGTATCGGTGCAAGACGTGCAGGCAATGTTGCTCGGTGGGCACGGCGACGAGATGGTACCGTTGCCGCGGTACTCGACGATTGCCGGGGTGCCTGTCACCGAGTTTGTCGCGCCCGAAAAACTGGAAGCGATTGTCAACCGTGCCCGCAAGGGGGGCGGCGAGATTGTCAACCTGCTCAAGACAGGCAGTGCCTACTATGCCCCTGCCGCCGCCACCGCGCAGATGGTCGAGTCGGTGCTGCGCGACCAGAAGCGCGTGCTGCCGTGTGCGGCGTATCTTGAAGGCGAGTACGGGCTGAACGACATTGTGTTCGGGGTGCCGTGCGTGCTGGGTGCCAATGGTGTCGAGCGCATCATCGAACTGTCGCTCAACGACGACGAGAAAGCCCTCGTTGACGCTTCGGCAAAGGCAGTGGGCGCAACCATTGATGTGGTGAAGGCACTCTAGCCCGTCTGTGTGTGCTACTCCCGATGCCCTGCCTGCCGACGTGCAGGCGGGGCATTTCCGTGCCGGGGGGCACCGTGCCGGGGGGCACCGTGCCGGGGCACATTGCTGCCCACCACACGAGAGGGGCGGTATCATAGCGGTGTTATAATAGCTGTGGTGGGCGAGTGGAAGCAGAACGGACAGGAAGAGCAAACGGCATGACCATTACGACTGAAACAACAGAGGCAACCCCGGCACTGCGCGGCTATCGCGGGGCAGTGCGTGCGTTGGTTGCCCGTGAAGGCGTGCATGTCATCGGACGTTGGTTGCTGGTTGCCGGGCTAGTGGTGGCGTTTCGTCTGGTGCTCGACACGCCCTTCGCCCCCATTGCAATCACCAATCCGGTGCAAATCGCCACGATTGTCTTTGCGGTGTTTGCCCTCATCAATACCATTGCACTGTTTGTCCCCCCCATGGCTCCGCTGTTTAAGTTTGCGCCCCTCGTAGATGTGGTGTTGCTGCTCGTGCTCATGCTGGCAAGCAGCACGCTGGTGCCCCTGTTCTTTCCGCTCCTCTTGCTGCCATTGATGGCATTGGCGGCACACTTCGGTCCGGTCACGAGTCTGGGGTTGGGTGCCCTCGCCGCCCTGCTGTATGCGGGTGGCACCATCGTGACGGGTGGCTTCCCCGATGGGGCGCAGGGCTGGGCAACGCTGGTTGTGCAGGTGATCGGGTTGGTAGCCGTCGCGGGGGTGGCGAGCACGTTGCTCACACGCAACGAAGCAGGGGCGGCAGCATCGGTGCTTGCCAGCGGCAGCAGCAAGGGCGCGGCGAGCACTGACAAGCAGCAGAATGCATTCGTTGCGGTTGGTGAGGTATTGGCAACCAACCTGCAAAGCGACCGGGTGCTCACGGCTCTGCTCGCAGAAGGACCGCGCGTCGTCCCCTACGATGCGGGCTTCGTGCTGCTGCCGAAGGGACCGCCCGGCGAGTTGCACATCCCCGACGGCTACAACCTGAACCTGACCGACCGCGGGGGCATCGTGCGCGTGGCTGCGTCGAGTGGGTTGATGCCAATGTTCTTGCCCGATGCTGCCCCGCAACCAGTGAACGACTTCAGTAGCTACCCGGAGTTGGCGACCCTCTCGACGGTGCGCGATCACAAGCATGGCTGTCTGGTGCCGTTGCGGGCGAACATGCAGGTGTATGGGTTACTGGTTGTGTTGCGAAAAGGCGGCAAGGTTATGACGGGTGAGCAGTGTCAGGCATTGGCAACGCTGGCGACGTTCGGGACGGTTGCCCTGCTCAATAGCGACCTGACCGCCGAAACGCGCAAGGAGCGGGTAGACCTGCTGCATGCCGAAGAACGCGCCCGCCACTGGCTGGCACGCGAAATCCATGACGGGCTGGCACAGAAGCTCGCGGCGATGACGATGAACACCGAGATTATTCGTAAGCAGATGGACAGCCAACCCGACGAAGCCCGCAAAGAACTGGAGCGGCTGAATGACTTGTACAAGCGGGCGAACCATGATGTCCGGACGTTGCTGGGCGAATTGAAGCCGACCACCCTTGATACCAAGGGCTTGCCGGCTGCCCTGCAAGAATATGTAGACCGGCTCCGTATCTCGCACCAACAGATGACGTTTCACTTTGAGGCACGTGGTACCGCGGGGCTGACCTTGCCCCCCGATGCCCGTAGCGCACTATGGATGATTGCCCAAGAGTCGCTGAACAACGCTCTCAAGTATGCCGAAGCAAGCGATATTACGGTGCAGGTGGTACGCGAAAAAGACCGCTTGACGATGACCATTCACGACAATGGCAAGGGCTTCGATGTGGAACAGGGTCGCACACAAGCCAAAGATCGTGGCTCGTATGGGCTATCAAACCTGACTGACCGCGCCACGGCGGTGGGCGGTGTAACCGATGTGCAGTCGTCGCCCGGTAACGGCACGACGGTCACGGTCTATGTCCCCCTTGAAACGACTGTCGTGGCGTGAACAACCCATACCTGACCCCTGCCCGCGTGCGTGCCGTGCTGAGTTCGCTCAACCTGCGCCCGACCCGTGGGATGGGGCAGAACTTTTTGGTAGACCCCGACGCACTCACGGCGATTGTCGCTGCTGGTAATCTCCAACCCGGTGAGCAGATAGTCGAGGTGGGACCGGGCATGGGGGTGTTGACGTGGGAGTTGTTGCAACGCGGCGCGGCGGTAGTCGCAGTCGAGTTAGACAAGCGGCTGCACGCCCGCCTGCTCGAAGAGCAGCAGCAGACCCTGCGCGGGAGTGGCACGCTACGGCTGGTGCAGGGCGACATTCTTACCATCGCGCCGCGCACGCTCGTCTGCCCCGATGGTGCCCCGACAGCCTGCCCGCCCTACAAAGTGATCGCCAACCTGCCCTACGCGATTACCTCGCCCGTGCTGCGCCATTTTCTTACTGCGCGTGTGCCGCCCGTGCTGCTGGTGGTGCTAGTGCAGTGGGAAGTCGCGCAACGTATTGTGGCGCAGCCCGGCGACATGAGCGTGCTTGCCCATTCCATTCAGGTCTACGCCGAGCCGGAAGTGATCGCGCGTGTGCCAGCACACAGCTTTCTGCCCGCCCCCGCCGTAGACTCGGCGATTATGCGCCTGTGGGTACGCCCGTCGCCTATGGTGGCGCACCCCGAAGCAATGCTCCGGGTTGTGAAGGCGGGCTTCTTGCACGCCCGCAAGAAACTGGCGAATGGGTTGGTGGGGGGACTGGCGGCAATGGGGGTACCCGCCGACCGCACGCAGGTGCAGGCAGTGCTGGCAGCAGCAGGTGTGGCGGGCACGCGCCGTGCCGAGACTTTGAGTACGACCGAGTGGGATGCTGTCGCGCAGGAGTTGTGGCGCATTAGCGCGGGGTCTGGTCTACCGCAGGCAGAATAAAGCTGAAGGTAGACCCCACACCTTCTTCGCTTTCAGCCCAGATACTCCCGCCTTGCATCTGGATCAGGGGGCGGGCGAGCGACAGCCCCAGCCCGGTGCCACCTGCCTCCACCTTGAGGGCATTCTCGGTGCGGTAGAAGCGGTCGAAGATGCGCCCAAGGTCTGCGGGTGCAATGCCCACCCCGGTGTCTTGTACGTCTATCTGGGTGTAGCGGCGGTCGGCAATCACGCGGTCGCGGATCGTTGGCGGCAGGTCTTCGCCGTGGGTTTCGTGCGCGACGACCCGCACCGCCCCGCCACCGGGGGTATACTTCACCGCATTCGAGAGCAAGTTGTAGAGCACCTGATGCAGCCGGGTCGCGTCGGCATACACCAGCGGCAGACCGGGGGGGATCTCCAGATCAAGGGCGATGTCGCGCTTGGTGGCAAGTTGCTGTACCTCACTCACCACCCCACTGAGCACCTCGGCAAGGTGGAGTGGGCGGAACTCAAGCTGGATATTGCCCGACTCAATCTTGTTGAGTTCCATCACGTCGTTGATCAGCGAAATCATCCGCTCTGCGTTTGTCTGGATGGTCTGCACAAACTCGCGCTGGGTATCGTTGAGTGGACCCAGCCCGCCCATTGCCAGCAGTTGCGTGAAGCCCTTGATCGAGGTCATGGGGGTACGCAGTTCGTGCGACATCGTACCAATGAACTCGCTCTTCAGGCGGTCGGCTTCGGTCTCACGCGAGATGTCGCGCAGGGTCAGCAGTGCCCCCACCAGTTCGCCGTCCTCGCGCAGCACCGGACCGAGCAAGAGCTTGATCGTGCGGAGCGTCTGTTGCAGGGTATACTCAAACATGCGCGGGTTGTCCCGGCTGTCGGTGGGGCGTTGCAACAGGTCATCCAGTGGCATGGCATCCACGCGCCCCATCAGCAGTTCGGGCAGCAGGTCGTGCATGTTCGCAAGGATGAGCGTCTCGACGGGGCGGTTGAGGATCGTCGCACCTGCCGGGTTGGCGGTAAGGATGGAGCCGTCAATGTCGCACACAATCACACCATCCGCGAGGCTTTGCAGAATGGCATTGATGGTGCTGGTTTCAAACTGCTGCTTGCGCAGACGCTCGCTCCGTTGCTCGACGCTGTCCAAAATCGTGTTGTACATGCGGGCATTGTAAATGCCCATGGCGATTGTCCCCGCACTCGCCATCATCAGGCGTAGGTGCCCATCGTGGAAGAAATGGCTTTCTTCGTGGGACAGTGTTAGGACACCGAGCCGTTCGTCGTGCGCGATCAGCGGCACTGCCAGCATCGAGCCAGCGCGTTTGGTCTGGGTGGTCACCTCCTCGAACATCCCCGGTACCCAGCGTTCGTCTACGGTCACATCGCCAATCAGGGCGGGTTCTTTGTGGCGGGCAACCCAGCCTGCTACGCCGTGCCCCAGCGGAAAGCCATTGAAGGCGTTGGGATCGGGTGGGGTGCCGCCCAGTTTGGCGCGGGGCACAAGGTGCTCGGTTTCGAGGTCGAGCAGCATAATAGACCCGTAATGCACGCCGATCATGCTTGCGAGCACCTGCAACGAGCGGTTGAGCAAGCTATCGAGGTCAAGTGTACTACTGACTTCCGATGCAACCATGTAAAGGGTTTCGAGGCGTTCTTTCTCGGCTTTTAATTCGCCAGACCGCTGCGTGACCAGTTGCTCTAGGTCACTGTTGAAGCGTTGCACCTCGCCGTAGAGACGTGCATTATCAAGGGCAATTGCCATCTGGGTAATGATGGTTTGCAGGGTGTCGCGGCTTGCAAGAGAGAGCTTTTCATTCAGGCTGTCGTCTTGCAGTGCAACCACACCCGTGGCTTGCTCGTTTACCATCAGGGGGATCGCCAGCACATGCTGCCCGGCAATGTACCACTCGCCCTGTGTGGCTGTATCAAGTGGGGTGGTGGTTGCTTGCACGGAGCCGGTGCGGTAGGCAGTCAGCAGCAAATCGTCGGGGTGCGTGCCGCTGCACACGCACGGCACAAAGTTGGTGGGTACCGGGGCGTAGCTACTGCTGCTCCACGCCTGATGCGCTTCGATGCGGATGGTATGCTGCTCGTCGGGTACGGGGAGCCAGAACGATATGTGTGACACCGCGAGTACGTCGTGCAGTTTGCTGCCAACAAAAGTGATAATATCGGTCGGGTCGGACTGCTCAAGGCTGGCAGAGAGCCGCCGACTAATGTCATTGAGCAGGGCAAGTTTCATGGTACTCTGGTCAGCTTCTGCCAGTGCCGCGTGCGTGCCCGCCGCGATAAACTCGGCATCCGCTACCTGCGCTTGCGTGGTGGCTTCGCTGGTGGTTGCCCACGCGTCGGTCACACAGACGATGGTCTCATCGAGGAGGGTGTCGAGGTCAAGCAGCAGGGTGAAGCGTGCGTCGGCATCAAGGTTGCCCTGCTGAAGGAGCGTGATACTGCTCTGGCGGATATGCTGCACCAAGGCTATCATGTCGTGTAGTTCGGCGGCAGTCCGCGCGGTACGGTGGGTCAGTTCGCGCAATGTCGTCTGCATCTGGTCGTGGTGGTGGGCGGCACCCGCCAGCAGTGCCTGATACAAATGCTCGGCAACGGCAAACGCGGGGGCAATCGTCGTTGCCGCCTGTAGCGCGGTGGTGCTGTCAGGGCGCGTGCTACCCACCCCATACCCGTTTGTCACGAGGGCTTCGTGGTGGTCTTCAAGCCAGCGCAGCAGGTCAGGTACCTTGCGTGCCATATGCCTCTATCATCCTATTGTTCCAGCGCGTCTTCGCGGATAACCACGACTGTTGCATCGTCGTTGCGTTTGCCATAGTGTTCCAGTATGTAGTCGGCGAGTGCTTGCGGCGCATCAGGCTGCTGTGGGTCGGCGGTGGCAAAAAAGCGTGATGCCACGCCATCACTGTAAAGAACGAAGGTATCGCCAAAATTGTATTGGTAGCTCAGTTCAAGCAATGTGGGAAGCCGATAGCCAAGGATGCCGTTCTTTGAGATGGGACGGATGGACGGGTTGCCATAGACGTGAATGCCAATGTTGCCCACCCCCATGTAGCGGGCGGTGCGGGTGCGGTGTTCGAGGCGGAGTGCGCCGATCACGGCTCCGCGCGTGTGGTTGAGGGCGGTGTGCGCCTGCTTCAGCAACACCTCAAGTGGGCGTTCGGGGGCGGCTTGCAGTATCTCGGCGGCGGTGCGGGCGGCAAGGTTGGCTAGTTCACCGCTCCCCAGCCCGTCTATGACGGCAACCAGCGTGATACCGGTTGCGCTGCTGGCGTAGGCATAGCTATCTCCGCTAATGGTTGCGCCTTCTTTGGGGCGGGCGGCGATACCACAGACTATGGTCATACCTCTTGTTCCTTGTCGTAAGCGGATGGGCGGCTCGTCAGCCATTTGATGGCACGGACGTGCGTGCCGTGTCCGACCTCGGAGGTCAGGCTGAACTCGTCCATCAGGCGTTGTACAGCGGGCAACCCTGCGCCAAGTGTGGCGGTGGTGCTGTAGCCGTCGCGCATGGCGAGCGTGATGTCGGCGATGCCCGGTCCGTTATCGTGTACATCGAGGGCTACCCCGGTACCGGCGGTGGGGTCGCGCACAACGGCGAGTTGAATGGTGCCCCCGCCGGCGTGAGCAAGCAGGTTGCGGGTCAATTCGAGAATAGCAATTTCGATACGGGTGCGGTTCACGGGGTCAAACCCCAGTTGTATGGCGAGGTCGCGCCCGTAGCCCATCGCAACGTATACGTCTACTCCGCGGCTAATCGCGCAGACAAGCGGGCTTGGCAGGGTGCTATCCGTCATGCGGTTGCCTCGTGCGGGTTGCTAGCGGGGTTGGTTGGGTCGCCGCCGTTGCGGGGTTGCTGCCACGTTGCACTGTCGAGCCAGATAGTAACCGGACCGTCATTGACGAGGGCGACCTGCATCATGGCTCCAAACTGCCCAGTTGCCACACCGATGCCCTGTGCGCGTAGTGTCGCGGCGAAGTGTGCGACGAGCGGCGCGGCGTGGTCGGGCGGTGCGGCGGCGACGAACGACGGTCTGCGCCCCTTGCGCGTGTCGGCATACAGCGTAAACTGTGATACCACCAGTGCCGCGCCGCCTACGTCGTGCAGCGAGTGCTGAAAGCGTCCGTCGGCAGCACTGAAGATACGCAGGTGGGCCGTTTTGTCGGCAAGGAGCGCGGCAGTCGCGTGGGTGTCGTCGCTGCACACGCCAAGGAGCACAAGCAAACCGTGGTCTATTGCGCCAACAACGGTATCGTCTACCGTCACTGATGCCGAGCGCACGCGCTGGAGCAGTGCCCGCATGTGCCTAGCCCCCCTGTGCCGACGAACGCCCGCTGTCGCTGCCGCGATAGACCGGCGGACTGCCGTCATCAAGTTGGGCAAACACGAGCCGTCCGCTCTGGGTTTGCAACAGGCGCGTCACAACCACGTCCACCGTCTGCCCGATCAGGCTCCGGGCTTCTTCCACCACAACGGGCGTGCCATCTTCGAGGTAGCCTACTCCTTGCTGGCGCGTGTTGCCCTCGTTGCGTATCAGCACCTTGAGTTGCTGGTCTTGGACGACGGGCGGGCGCACGGCATCGCTCAGGGCGTTGAGGCTGAGTACCTGCACGCCCTGCAAGCCAGCGACGCGGTTGAGGTTGAAGTCGTTGGTAATGATCGCCCAGTCATTCTGGCGGGCAAGCACCACCAAGCTGTCGTCTACCCGGTTGCTAGCACTTGCCTCGACATCGAGGATTTCAACGGGTAAGATTGGCTCTTCTTGCATCTGCTTGAGCAACTCAAGCCCACGTCGTCCTTTGGCACGCCGCAGGTCGTCGCTTGAGTCGGCGAGGGTTTGTAATTCGTGCAGCACAAACTGCGGCACCACCAGCACCCCGTCCATAAAGCCCGTCTGGACTACTTCGAGGATGCGCCCATCAATGATGGCACTGGTGTCAATCAGGAAGTGGCGGTTGCTAGTGGTCGCCTCTTGCCCCACAAGGTGGCGGGCTTCGTCGAGCAGTTCGTGGGCATTGTGGCGCAGTGCCCGCAGCCCGTTGTGGAGCGTCTCGCGGCTCTGGTAGCATGCCGCCGCCCCGACATACACACACGCCGCCGTGACAACCAGCGGCAGAAACTGGTTCAGCGGGGGCGGCAACAGCGCGAGCGGCACCGCCCACAGCACCGCGAAGAGCAAGCCGCCGAAGCCGCCGCCCACGGTAAAGAAAAAGTCAATCAGCGACATCTGCCGGATACGCTGGAGCAGGGTGTCAAGTGGCTCGATGGTGAGGCGCGGTGCAACGATCAACCCGAGTCCCGCCCCAGACAGAATGAGCAACCAGATGGCTTGCTGTTCGGTAGCGGTGATGGTACTGCCAGCGAGGGCAGTGCCGACCCAGCCCCCGGCATAGCCAAGCAGGAGCATGCCTACCAGCCGGATGAAAAGGCGCGTACTCATGGTCATGAGGCTGAACTTTCCGGTTGCGTCTGCCGCAGCACCTGCGCGACCACATCGGCGAGTGAACGGACTGCAACGACCGTCAGTCCATCCACGTGCGGGAGTTTGTCACGGATCGGCACCAATGCCTGCGTAAAGCCAAGCCGGGCAGCTTCGCCTAGCCGTTGGTCAAGTTGGCTGACGCTCCGTAACTCGCCCGACAGCCCCACCTCGCCTATACACACCAGTGTCGGCTCGATGCGGGCGTTACGGAAGGACGAGGCAATTGCCAGCGCAACCGCGAGGTCAGCGGCAGGCTCGCCAATGCGTAGCCCGCCCACAATGTTGACATAAATATCTTGGTTATAAAGCGTCAGCCCCACACGCTTCGAGAGCACCGCCACCAGCATGAGCAGGCGGTTGGGGTCGAAGCCGTTGGCGGTGCGGCGTGGCTGGGCACTGCTGGTATACGACGTGAGGGCTTGTACCTCCACCAGTAGCGGGCGCGTCCCTTCGAGCATCACCGCCACCATCGAGCCGGGCGAGCCTGCACTCCGCTCCGCAATGAACGCCTGCGACGGGTTGGCGACTTCGCGCATACCGTCCTGCGTCATCTCGAATACGCCCACCTCGTTGGTGCTGCCAAAGCGGTTTTTGACCCCGCGTAGCAGGCGGTAGTGGTGAAAGCGGTCGCCCTCGAGGTAGAGCACCGCATCCACGATATGTTCGAGCACACGCGGTCCGGCGATTGCGCCCTCTTTCGTGACATGCCCCACCAGAAAGACCGGGATGCCGCTGTGCTTGGCAAGTTGCATCAGGCGGAGCGCACACTCGCGCACCTGACTGACGCTGCCTGCCGCCGAACTGATGCTTTCAAGGTAGACCGTCTGGATCGAGTCGACAATGACGAGGTGCGGTTCGAGTTGTTGCACCTGCTGCACAATCAGGTCGAGCGAGGTTTCCGAGGAGATGTACAGGTCGGCAGGGTCGAGGTTGAGTCGTTGCGCCCGCAGTTTGATTTGGCGGGCGGACTCCTCGGCACTGATGTACAGCGTTTTGCCCACCTGCTGCGCGAAGACCGCGCCCATCTGGGTGAGGAGCGTGGACTTGCCGATGCCGGGGTCGCCGCCAATGAGTACCACCGAGCCGGGGACAACCCCGCCGCCGAGCACTCGTGCCAGTTCGCTACTAAACACGGGGAGGCGGGCATCTTCGGAGGACGAGACGTTGCGTAAGGCAACGGGTTGCTCAATGCTGGTGGTCGTGGGGGCGGCGGTACCGCCGCGCAGCGCAATAACTTCTTCGACGAGGCTGTCCCATGTGCCACATTCCGAGCACCGCCCCTGCCAGCGCGCAAACCGCGCCCCGCATTGTTGACAGATAAAATGGGTTCGTGTTTTTGCCATGTATGTTGCCGCCTGCCCTCGGCAGTTGCTGACTATGTGCCTCTTTGCATTATACCACGCACCCCTCGGCTTTCTGGGCGGGTGCGTGGTGTATTGCTGAGCCTGCCGGGTGTGTCGGGTGTGCTTGACAGGTAGCCCGTTCGCGCCTATAATTTATTGTCAGTATGACACTATTTGCCGTGAGGAGGCAGCAATGAGTATCTTTGACCAAGCACGACTGGCGGAAGAGGTGCTTGCCCTCGATGTGCCCCGTCTCCAGCAGGGCTACTACACAGACCAGTACTTCGTGAACATTGTACGTCTGCTTGAGCATACTGCCAACCACGATGCACGCTTCGCCGGACATTCAGCGCGGCTGGCGGCACAGGGCGTGGATGCGGGCGGGCTACCGGTGGGCGATGGAGTGGTGGAAATGCAGTGGTTTACGCGCCGTGCGCCCTGCACGGTGGTGGCAGGCGTAGACGAAGCCCTAGCGATGCTGCGCGTGGCGACGGGCTATTTCGCCGATGGTCAGTTCGTCAATACCTACCACAACCTTGCCGTCGAGGCGGTGCATGATGGCGTGCTGGTGCCCTACGACGGCGACCCGCGTGCGGTGCGCCCCGTCCTGAAGGTGCGCGGACGCTACCGCGACTTTGCCATGCTCGAAACGACCACGCTGGGTGCGCTAGGGCGGGCATCCCGCATTGCCACCAACGTCTACCTGACGATGCAGGCGGCACGCGGGAAGCCCGTGTTGTTTTTCCCGGCACGCTTCGACGCATACTCCGTGCAGGCTGCCGACGGCTATGCCTACCGCATCGGGGTGCAACGCTACAACCACGACAGCGGTAAGCAAGCCCCGGTCATCGTCTCGACGGCGGCGCAGGGTGCGTGGTGGGGCGGCACGGGGAGCGGCACCATGGCACACGCAGGCATTGCCGCCTTCCTCGGTGACACCCCGGCGGTGATGCTGGCGTTTGCTGCCGCGATTGACCCGGCGGTCATGCGGACTGCGTTAGTAGACTTCGACAATGACTGTGTTGGCACCACGCTGGCGGTGATGGATGCCATGTTCGCCCGCTACCGCGAACTGACCGACGCGGGCGACCACGCCAACGCCCGCCGTTATGTGTTGGCGGCGGTGCGCCCCGACACGAGCGGGGCATTGCGCGACGTGAGTGTGCCGCCGCTGGGTCTTAAGCAGACCGACATGGGCGTGACCCCGCGCCTGATGTTTACGTTGCGCGAGGCGATCAACACGGCGTGGCAACGCTGGGATGTGCCGGAAAGCTGGCACGACCGTGCCCGTGCGTGGTGCCGCAATGTGCAACTGGTTGCCACGGGCGGCTTCGACCGCGAGAAGATTACGCGCTTCGAGGCACTGGGCGTGCCTGTGGACATTTATGGGGTGGGGTCGTCGTTGTATAGCAACAGCAGTAGCGACGGTACCAACAACGACTTCACCGCCGACATTGTGCGGGTGCAGGTCAACGGCGCGTGGTACGACATGGCGAAGGTTGGGCGGCAGGCGTGCGATAACCCCGACCTCGAACGCATTCAGTAGCGGCGTATGGGCGACAATGACACGGCGCAACCCTCGGCGGCGTACGAAAGCTACGACAGCTATATTCAGCTCACGATAGACGCACAGCAGGCGGGCGCGTCGTTGCGAGCGGTGGTGGTGGCACGGCTAGGGGCGGTTGCCGCCGCCGCCGTGTTGCAGCATCAGGGGGTGTGGTGCAACGGGCGGCGCGTGTTGCCCGTTGCCTACACACAGCCGCTCGCAGCAGGCGACCAACTCGTGCTGCACCGCCCGCCCGACCAGCAGTACCGTCACATTACCATCACGGCTGCCGATCTATGCTACCGCGACCCGTGGTTGCTAGCAGTGAACAAGCAACCCGGCTGGTACAGTACCCCCACCCCATGGGATGTCCACGGCAACCTGCGGGTTGCGCTGACTGCGTGGCTGCACGCTACCGAGCCGTCGCCGCCGCCGTTGCACCTAACCCACCAGCTTGACCGCGACACGTCGGGGGTGCTACTCTGTACGCTTGACCCTGCCCTCAACGGGGCGATGCAACTGCTGTTCAATACGGGCGCGGTGGTCAAGCATTACCTGTGTCTTGTAGGCGGCGATCCCCCCGCTGCGAGCTATGATGTGCAGACTGGGCACGGGCGCGGCGCACGCGGACGCTGGCGGCTGTACCGCACCGATGAGGTGGGCATGGCACTGCCGAACGGCAGTCGCGTGCGGTTTGCCCACACGACGTTCGTGGTGGTGCAACGGCTGGCAGGGGCGGCGGTGTTGCTGGCGACGCTGCACACTGGGCGCACCCACCAGATACGCCTGCATGCCGCGCACATCGGGTACCCCCTGCTGGGCGATGCGAAGTATGGCGGGCAACCCGCGTGGCGCGGGCAGGCGGTGCCACGCCAGATGCTGCACGCCGTCCGTATGGCACTACCCCACCCCGTCACCGCACAGCCCACCGTGCTGCTCGCGCCACCGCCGCCCGACATGCAGGCGGTGCTTGGTGGGGCGGGTGCCGCATGGCAGACGTGGCTACCACACTAGTATAACGTTGGTACTATTGCACGATTGCAAGCCACAGGGTATACTGAAGCTGTCGCGGCGGCGCAGTCGCCTGCTTGTCAATGCCTCTGCTGCGTATCGTTGCGTACCGTACCTTGAGCGAGATGTCACACAAGCCGAGGAGTAAGTATGAGTTCGCGCTTGAATCCATTTGTCCCTGCGGGTGCCCAACCGGCGCAAGGACAACCTGCCGCCCCGCCGCTCCCGGCGGCACCCTCACCGCCCGCCAACCAGAATCGGCAACTGTCGGTGGCAATCCCGTCGCAACCCCGCTCGATAGAAGAAACCGGGCTGAATGTCGGGTTTCTCAACGACCTTGTGTTGAAGGTGATCTACTTCAGTGGGAACATTACCGGGCAACGGCTGGAAGAGATGACGCGCCTGCCGTTTCTCAATGTGCTCGACAAAATCCTTGACTTCCTCAAACTGGAAGAATACATAGACATTATCGGGGCTGACGCGGGTGGCTTCGGTGGTCCGCGCAACTATCAGTACATCATTGCGGGCAAGGGGCGTGCCAAGGTCAATGAGGTGCTCGACCGCACACTGTATGCCGGTCCGGCACCCGTACCGTTCCACCAGTATATCGAAATGACGAAAGCCCAGACCATCAAAGACCTTGTGGTTGACAAGCCGACCATCCGGCAGGCGTTTAGTCACATCGTCATCAGCGAGCGTATGCTCGACCGCATTGGTCCGGCGGCAAACTCGGCGCGTTCGTTGTTCCTGTACGGTCCGCCGGGCAACGGCAAGACGACCATCGCCGACGGACTGGCGGCAATGTTGGGCGGCGCAATCATCGTGCCATATGCCATCGAGATTGATGGGCAGGTCATCAAGTTGTTCGACCCGCTCAACCACAAGGTGCTGAAAGAGAATAAGGCCGTCTCAGAGGAGAGCGACCCCTTTGGGAACGCGACCGCCCAAAGCACCGATATTCCGGATGCTCGCTGGGTGGTCATTCAGCGTCCGCGCGTGGTGGTGGGGGGCGAGCTTATTCTTGAGCAACTAGAGTTGATCTTCGACCCCATCTCAAAGGTGTACGAAGCTCCCTTTCAGATGAAGGCCAACGGTGGGCTGTTCCTGATTGACGACTTCGGACGGCAGCAGTGCCGCCCACAAGACCTGCTCAACCGCTGGATCGTGCCGCTGGAGAAGCGCGAAGACTACCTTGCCCTGCAAAACGGCAAGAAGATTTCGGTGCCGTTCGATGTGCTCATCATCATCTCGACCAACCTATCCCCCAGCGACTTAGTAGACGATGCGTTCTTGCGACGTATCCGGCACAAGATCGAGGTGCCCAACCCCTCGCCCAACGAGTTTCGTGAAATCTTCAAGATTGTTGCGAAAGTGAAGAACATCCCGTATAGTGACGAAGGTCTGCGCTACCTCATTCAGGAGCATTACATGAAGACGGGGCGCGACCTGCGGGCGTGCCACCCGCGTGACCTGTGCGACCAGATACTCGACGAAGCGAAGTATCGCGGGATTACCCCGGAGATGAGCCGCCCCCTGCTTGACCGGGCGTGTGAAGCCTACTTTGTCAAGCTGTCGTGAGACCCTGACATGACCAAACCCCATAAGGAGATAGCCTATGTTGAAGCGACTGAATAAAGGGCAGGAGCAAAAGAAAGCGGGATCACCGCCTATGCCCCCCGAAGGCAACGGCGCGGCAGCCCCTGCACCGGTAGCCCCCGCCACAACCGAAACCACCGCGATTGACCCCGAGTTGCTTGTCAAGATGACGGAAGCCTCACTCTGGATCGCCGACCGTATTCAGGCATCGGTGGGGCAACAGGGGCAGTTGCCGGAAGGTGACGAGGCGGAGAAGATGATTCAGGATCGCTTCGCCCAGTTGTACCGCCAGACTAACATGAACCTGAGCGAAAATGAGGTCAAGCGGCTGTACCAGATGGTCTATCACGAGTTGACGGGCTTTGGTCCTATTCAGGTGCTGCTCAACGATGACAGCGTCTCGGAGGTGATGGTCAATGGTCCTCAGCGTATCTATGTCGAGCGTAAGGGGAAACTGACCCTATCGGATGTCAGGTTTGCCAACGATGAGCACGTCCAGCGCGTGATTGACCGTATCATCCGCCCGCTGGGGCGGCGCGTTGACCGCAAGTGGCCCATGGTGGATGCCCGCCTCCCGGACGGGAGCCGCGTCAACGCTATCATTCCGCCCTGCGCGATTGACGGCTCGACCATCACCATTCGTAAGTTCGCGAAGAACCGCTTGCAAATATCCGACCTCGTCAAGTTTGGCAGTATCACGCCCCAGATGGCTGAGTTCCTCGAAGCCTGCGTGGTGAGCCACCTCAACATTGTGGTGTCGGGTGGGACGGGTTCGGGGAAAACCACGTTGCTGAACGTGCTGTCGAACTTCGTGCCCCCCGGTGAGCGCATCGTGACGATTGAGGACAGTGCCGAACTACAATTGGCACAGGATCACGTGGTGCGCCTCGAAGCCAAGCCTGCCGAGATTGACGGGTCGGGGAAGGTTGCCATCCGCGACCTTGTGACTAACTCGCTGCGTATGCGCCCTGAGCGGATTGTGGTTGGCGAGTGTCGTTCGGGTGAGGCACTCGACATGTTGCAGGCAATGAACACCGGGCACGACGGCTCGCTGACGACGCTGCACGCCAACACGCCACGCGACGCACTTGCCCGCCTTGAAACAATGTCTATGATGGCAGGGATGGATATACCGCTTGATGTTATCCGGCAGCAGATTGCTTCGGCAATCCACCTGATTGTGCAGCAGACGCGCCTTGATGACGGGAGCCGTAAGGTATCGCACATCACCGAGGTGCAGGGGATGGAAGGCAACACGATTGTGTTGCAAGACATCTTCTTGCTCGACATCAAGGGCAAGGGACCTGACGGCAAATACATCACCGAACTGAGGCCGACGGGCGTGCGCCCGAGTTTCACCAACAAGCTTGAGGCGAGTGGCTTCAAGTTGCCGCCGAGCGTGTTCGGCATGAACCTCGGCAAACGCTAAGCGTAGACTTGCCGCGCCGACTGCAACGGGCTACTGGGATACGGCTGGTAGCCCGTTGCGAGCTTGCCCCCCGCTCCATTCCTCGGTACACTACTCTTCAGCAAGAACAGCAATACGACGATAGGAGCAAGCGGTGATTGAAACACACGCCCCCCCCCGTGGTGCGTACACGCCCCCCGCCCGTCCTACTGCCCTTGTCATCGGGGCAGGGTTGGGTGGCTTGTCGGCGGCGATCCATCTTGCGGTGGCGGGCTATGCCGTTACCGTGCTCGAAAAGAATGAGCGCGTCGGTGGCAAGCTCGACATCTACCAGCAGGCAGGCTATACCTACGATACCGGTCCGTCACTCTTTACGATGCCGTGGGTTGTGCGCGACCTGTTCGCGCTGGCGGGGCGCAATGCCGACGACTACCTCGACATTGTGCCTGTCGAGCCGACTTGCCGCTACTTCTGGGACGATGGGACGCAGTTTGACGCATGGCAGAGCCTGCCGCGCCTGCTACACGAGATCGAGCGCATCAGCCCCGCCGATGTGAACGGGATGCTGCGCTTTCTTGCGTATGCCAGCCAGATATACGACAGTGTGAGCGAGCCATTTCTGTACCAGCCGTTCGCCGGGTTCCGCAGCATGTTCAACCCGCGCCTCATGCGCGACGGTCCGCGTATTGATGCCTTCCGCACGCTCGATCAAGCGGTGCAGAGCTTCTTTACCAGCCCCTACCTGCGGCAGGTCTTCAACCGCTACGCTACCTACAATGGCTCGTCGCCCTACCTGACCCCGGCGACCTTCAATGTGATTGCCTTCATCGAGTTTGCGACGGGCGGGTGGTACATCCGGGGCGGTATGTATCGCCTAGCTGAGGCGTTGCAACAACTCGCGGGCGACCTCGGTGTGGACGTGCAACTGAATACCCCGGTGCAGCAACTGGTGCAGCAGCAGGGGCGCGTGACGGGTGCTGTCACGGTGGCGGGGCAGCACCACGTTGCCGATGTGGTGGTTGCCAATGCCGACCCGCGCTATGTGTACGAGCAGATGTTGCCCACCCCGCAGCCGTGGGCGCGGCGGCTGGTGCAGCAAGAGCCGTCGTGTAGTGGCTTTGTGCTGCTGCTAGGGGTAGCTCGCCAGTATGAGCAATTGGCGCACCACAGCATTTTTTTCAGCCGCGACTACCCCGGCGAGTTTGCCGCGCTGTTCGCGCACGGTGTGCCCGCCGCCAACCCGACAATCTATGTGTGTACCTCGTCCATCACCGATGCGGAGCACGCCCCGCCGGGACACATGAATATGTTTGTGCTGGTGAATGCCCCCGCCCTGAACGGGCGGGTCAACTGGGAGCGCGAAGCTCCCGCCTATCGGGATGTGGTGCTGCGCCGCCTCGAGCAGATGGGGCTACACGACCTGCGCCAGCATATCACGCATGAGGTCATCCGAACCCCTGCTGACCTTGCCACGCGCTACAACGCGTCGGCGGGGGCGATCTATGGGCTGGCATCGAACAACCGCTTTGCCGCGTTTTTGCGCCCGCCGCAGCGTGCCCGCGACGTTGCCAACCTCTATTTTGTGGGCGGCGGCACCCACCCCGGCGGCGGTATTCCGCTGGCGTTGCTGTCGGGGCGTGCGCTTGCGTCCATAATCGTTAAAGCACGATAGATGCTTGCATGGGGGTGTGGGTGGGTGCTATACTACTACCAAGCTACAGAAGAACACCACAGCACACACCTTAACAACTGAACAGGACGCACCGCACCAGTCCCGCAAGGCTTTCGGATCAAGAGAAACAAAACGAGTAGCAAGTATGGTGCAGAAGTAGGTAAGCCGATGTGAAGACCCGGCTAACGGATGAAGCGATAACCGGAGGTGTGACTGACACCCCGGAGTATGAGTTGGAGTACGGTTTGTACGGCGAGCGACGTTTAGCTCTCCTGCACAAAAGTGGAAGCTGAAGTACGGTTTCTGACAGTACCACTGCTTTGCACGCAAGACCTGTGATACGGTGCAACGGGGCAGCAAAGTTCGAGCGTAGGCGCAACAACAATGCCGCGAGGTCGAGAACGACATCTCTCTCACAGGCGTGTCACGATACACACGAGTGACACCTGTCAGAAGGTCACTGCCCTACCTGTTCAGTTGATGGTGCTATGCAGGTGGGTCTTCTGTAGCTTAGCTATTGGGTTATGCTTGGTGCGGTGAGGTGGGCGCAGTCCAGCGCACCAGCGATGCCCCCCACGTTAGCCCGCCACCAGCTGCCAACAACAGCAGCAAGTCTCCCGCCGCCAGTCGCCCGCTGGCGGCGGCTTCGTGGAGTGCGATGGGGATGGATGCCGCCGAGGTGTTGCCGTAGCGGTCGAGGTTCGCTACGATGCGTTCAGGTGGCAGGGCGAGCCGCTTCGCCAATGCGTCTAAGATGCGGAGGTTGGCTTGGTGGGGCACAACAAGGCGCACATCGGCGAGGCTGACATCGGCTTGGGCGAGTGTCTCTAGGGCGAGGTCTGCCATCTCGCGCACCGCAAAGCGAAACACCTCACGCCCCTGCATGGTGAACGTGTGCTGTTGCGCCGCGAATAGCTCTGGTGTGAGCGGCAACCGTGTGCCGCCTGCCGCAATTTCCATCAGGCTCTCGTCCTCGCCGCGCGAACGCAGAAGCGTGTGCAGGGCACCCGCTGGGGCGGTGCTTGCCTCTAGCACCACCGCACCTGCGCCGTCGCCAAACAGGACACAGGTGGCGCGGTCTTGCCAATTGAGGATACGGCTAAACAGATCAGCCCCGACCAGTACAACCGTATCGTGGGCACCACTCTGGATCATGCTGGTGGCGACACTCAGCCCATACACGAAGCCACTGCATGCCGCCACCACGTCGAACGCGCCCGCGTGCCTGCTGCCGAGGTCGGCTTGGACGCGGCACGCCGTCGCCGGGAAGGGGAGATCGGGCGTACAGGTTGCCACAATCACGAGGTCTACCTGTGCGGGGTCTATGCCTGCCGCCGCAAGCGCGGCACGGGCGGCGCGGGTGGCAAACAGTGAGGTGGGTTCAGTGGGGGCAGCAATGCGCCGCTCGGCGATACCCGTGCGGCTCCGTATCCACTCGTCCGACGTGTCGAGGGTGTGGGCAAGTTCGGCATTGGTGACAACACGGTCGGGCACTGCCATCCCCCATCCGGTAATGGCGGCATAGCGTGCCCGTTGCGTCGTCATCGGTACCTGCTCGGTCGTTTATTCGTCGTCTGCGTCGTGGTTCTTCACGGCAAGTATCTGCCGCCCTCGATACTGTCCACATGTCTTGCACGCCCGATGCTGCTGCATCAGGTCGCCGCAGTTCTTGCAGCGGGTCAGGTCTGGTGTCCGCAACAGTTGGTTGCGGCGGCGGTTGCCACGCTGGTGGCGCGACACTTTATGCTTCGGTACGGCACCCATTGTTCAATCCTCGCTTTACTGGTTGGTTTCGTTCCCTGATGCGCCTGCTGACCAGTTTTTCAATGCCCGCAGGCGTACATCAATCTCGTCGTCGTCCGTCTCGTCGTCGCTGGCGGTCTGTATCGTATATTGCACCGGCGCGTCCGCATGGGCAGGGCTGACCGGCTTGATCGGCAATGCCAGCAAGGTATATTCGCGTATTGCCTCGCCCACGTCTGCCATGTGTGACTCGGTGAGCATAAACGGGTCTTCTTCGGTGGGCTTGGCAAGCCGCGTGCTCGTGATCACGTCTACCAGCGAATGAAACTCATCCGCAAACGTCACGCTGACCGGATAGTCAAACGGTTCGAGTGAACGCACACAGGTCAGCGTGACGGTGCCGTGGGCGGTCACTTGGGCATACACGCCCGTTGCCGTCCGGGTAAAGCGCACGTCGCCCGTGATCGTGCGGAGGGTTAGGCTGTCGTCGAGCGGCAGCGTTGGCTCGGCGAACTGGTGCGCTCGGCGTGCGCCGATCTCCTCGCGCAACAACTGCGCCACATTAAACCGGATTATTGTCATGGTCGCACCCCCCTTGTGGCAGCAACCACCCGAACGGCTAGTCCGAGTCTGTCAGTGCTTCCAGCCCATTTCGCACGTTCGACAGCAACTTGAGCAGGTGCTCGTCGAGTTGCTGCAACACCTCCCGTGCATAGTCATCGGCACCGGCACGGACATCGGCGGCTTCTTGCTCGGCAAGGTGCAAGATGTGTTGTCGTTCCGCTTCGATTGCTGCCGTGAAGCCTTGTTCATCCATCAGTTGTTGCACCCGTGTGCGGGCATCAGCCAGCAGGCGGTCTTGTTCGCTCAAGACGCGCCGCGCTTGCTTGAGTTCATCCGGAATGGCTGCCCGCATCCGGTCAATAATGTCGAGCGTGCGGTCTTCATCTACCATCAGGCGGTTGACAACCGGCACCCGTGTTCCCTCGGCAAGCACATCTTCCAGTTCGTCAATTAGGTTATCTAGCTGTTCGATGGCATTCACCCCCTTCAGTTGCCTGCTACCGGGTGGGTGCTAGGCTGTGCTGGCGAACTTGCGCTGCAACGCGGCTGCGACGTGGGCTGGTACAAATGCGTCTACGCTTCCTCCGAGTGACGCAATCTCGCGCACTGTGCTCGCACTGAGAAACGTATATTTATGGCTTGCCATAAACAATACCATATCTATGTCGGGTGCGAGGGTCTGGTTGACTTGGGCAGTTTGGAACTCCCGCTCAAAGTCAAGGCTATCGCGTAGCCCGCGGATGATCAGGTCTGCCCCGATAGTTGCTGCAAACTCGACAGTGAGCGTGTTGTAGGACATCACCCGAATGCCGGGGTAGTCCGCGACGGCGGCTTCAATGAAGTCAACACGTTCAGCAGTATTAAACAGCAGGTTGCGCTGGGGGCGGTCGAAGACACCTATCACGAGGGTATCCACAAGCCGCATCGCCCGGACGGCAGTATCAAGGTGCCCGTTGGTCACGGGGTCGAAGCTACCGGGGTAGAGTGCGATTTTCATCAGTTATGCTACTCCCTCTGCTGCCCCCACGTCACCTGCCCCCATGCCAACTGCCCCCGCGCCACCCCGTACCACGCTCGCATGGGGGGCGCCCGTATCATCGGCTCCGGGTGCCTGCTGGCGATAGATCGAAAAGCACGAGTCGCCGATTTGCCGCCACTTCACGCGCTCCCAGCGTCCATAGCTATCGCCAAGCACAACGCGCGGCGAATGCCCGATGATCAGCAAGCCGCCCGCTGCCGCGATGTCGGCGGTGTCAGTGGCACGGAGCGTTGCCTCGATCTGAGGGTCGGCGTATGGTGGGTCAAGAATGACCATGGCGTACCGCTGGCTCCCCGCGACTGTTTTCAGGTAGCGTTCAACGGGCATGCAATGCACACGGGCACGACCGTCGAGGCGAGTATGTGCTAGGTTGTGTCGGATGATACCGCAGACGTGCGAACGCATTTCAACAAAGTCTGCCCACGCTGCTCCGCGTGACAAACATTCGATGCCAAGCGATCCCGTGCCTGCATACAGGTCAACCACGTCGCCCCGTATCGCACCATAGCTTTCGAGTACCGAAAACAACGACTCTTTCACCCGATCAAGCATCGGGCGTGTGGTCGTGCTGCGGGGTGCTTTCAGGCGGTGCCCGCGTGCCGAGCCAGTAATCACGCGCATGGCTACGTATCCATCCGGTTGCTGCTTGTTCCCCTGATTGTAACATGCCTCGTGGCACGCGACAACATGCTACCGCTTGGTGTACTGCGGGCGTTTGCGGGCACGCTTCAGCCCCACTTTCTTACGCTCTTTCACGCGGGCATCGCGGGTCAGCATCCCGGCTTGTTTCAAGGGCGGGCGCAGTTCGCTGTCGGCATCAATCAGCGCACGCGCGACACCGTGGCGCACCGCCCCCGCTTGGCTCGACATTCCGCCGCCGCGCACCTTCACCATCACGTTGAAGGTGCCGAGCGTTTCGGTGATGACCAGCGGGTACTGCACCTGTTGCAACAGCAGGTCGCGCATCGGGAAGTAGTCTTGGACTGGCAGCCCGTTCACAATGAATTGCCCGTCGCCGGGGTAGAGGCGTACCCGTGCGACAGCGGTTTTGCGTCGCCCGGTGCCCTGAAAATAGGCTTTCTCAATTGCCATATCTGTCATGCTTGCTTATCCTTTTGCACTGATCGCTACGCTACCCACGCGGGCGCGGCTCATAGACTTTCGGATGCTGTCCGGCGTGCGGGTGGCTCGGTCCGCGATATAGGCGGAGCTTGAGCAACTGGGCACGCCCAAGCCGTCCCTTGGGCAGCATCCGCTTGACTGCCAGCCGCAGAATGCGGTCGGGGTGGCGTTCGAGCATCATCTTGTACGGGGTCGCGCGGATACCGCCCGGATAGCCCGTGTGGCGGTAGTAGACCTTCTGCTCGGCTTTGCGCCCCGTCACGCGGATTTTCTCTACGTTGACGACAACCACAAAGTCACCGCCATCGAGCGAGGGTGTGTAGGTTGGCTTGTGTTTCCCGCGCAGCAGCGTGGCTATCTGGGTGGCGAGCCGCCCCAGCACCATGTCGGTTGCGTCTATGACGTGCCAGTCGCGCTGCACTTCCGCCGCTTTTTGCGAATAGGTTCGCATCAAATAGTTTTTAGTCATTGCCCGTCCTCATCCATTGCTATGTGCATTGCTGGTGGTATCAGGCTGGCAGGGTAGCCTACCGCAACCAGCGTCAATCCGTGTGGTGCAGCCGTCGGACCAGCCTGCCGCCGGTCGGCAGTTTGCAGCACTGCACCGAATGCTGCAAGCGTGCGGCGATGATGCCCCACTTCGAGCACCGTGCCGACGATTGTGCGTACCATATGGCGCAAAAACGCATTGGCAACCAGTTCGATTGCCAGCAACCTGCGCCCCTCCCAGACAACCGGCTCGCACCGTGCCCGGTAGCATTGCCGCACCGTAGACTGGCTATCGTGGTGCTGGCTGGCAAACCCGGCAAAGTCGTGCTCGCCGATGAGCATCTCGAGTGCCGCCTGTATCGCTGCTGCGTCAGGTGGTGGTGCTACAGGCACCACCATGTGGCGTAACAATGGTGCCGCAACGGGGGCGGGGTCAAGCAGGTACCGATACCTGCGCCACGTTGCCCCGAAGCGGGCGTGAAAACCGCTCGTGACCTCCCACGCACCGACTACCGCAACATCGCGCGGCAAGCGTGCATTGAGGGCACGGGCGATGGTTGCGGGGGGGTGCTGGTTGGCAGTATCTAGATGCACCACCTGCCCCGTTGCATGGACGTGGGCATCGGTGCGCCCCGCAAAGGTCACCCGACGCGTTTCGCCACTGAATGCCGCCCACGCCGCCTCAACCGCGCCCTGCACGGAACGTCCGTTGGGTTGCCACTGCGACCCGACAAATGCGCTACCGTCGTAGGCTATCCGCAGAGCGACCCGTCGTTGCATTGGCTCGTGGTGCTCGTCGTGGCTCCGGTTGCCCGCCTAGACCAGTTCGATCACTGCCATCTCCGCCGCGTCGCCGGGGCGCACGCCAATGCGGGTAATGCGCGTGTAGCCGCCGTTGCGTGACCCGTATTCTTCGGGCACGAACGTGAAGACGTGGCGCATCGCCTTCTTGCTTGCCAGCTTCGACAGCACCATGCGGCGCGCGTGCGGCGTATCGTGGCGGGCAATCGAAATGACCCGCTCGACTTCCGGTTGCAGGGCGCGTGCTTTCGCCAGCGTCGTCTTGATTTTGCGATGCTCTAGCAACGCGATCATCTGGTTGCGGAGCAACGCCTTGCGGTGCTCATAGCTGCGCCCTAGTTTGACTGTTCCCTTGCGATGTCGCATCTTCTCGCTCTACTCCCACGATGTACAGCACGGGCGCACGCCCTGCGCTGGCTACTCTTGTGTTACTGCTTCGTCCGCGACTTCGACTTTGGTGGCGACAGGGTCATCGGTGGTGGTGTCAGTGTCGCGCTCCTCGGTAGTGTCGGTAGTATCGGTAGTGTCGGTGGTGTCGGTGGTGTCGGTGGTGTCGGTGGTGTCGGTGGTGTCGGTAGTGTCGCTTGCCTCGCCATCCGGTGCATTGATATACCCCCGCTCGACCAGTTTGTCACGGATTTCTTCCATGCTCTTCTGCCCAAGGTTCCGCACCGACAGCAATGCTTTTTCGTCCATCTGCAAGACCTGCCCGATGCGCGTAATGTCGGCACGCTTGAGGCAGTTGTAGGTGCGCGTCGAAAGCTCAAGGTCTTCGATGGGGGTATCGTACACATCGGGCGGGATGGTCAAGCCTGCGGGCGTACCCGTCGGCAGTTCCGGCTCCACCGCAATGCGGTTGAAATCGGCGATTGCCTGATAGTATTGCACCAGCACCTGCGCGGCGTGGCTCAGGGCATCGCCCGGCTTCACCGTCCCGTCGGTCCACACTTCCAGCAGCAGGCGGTCATAGTCCGTCACCTGCCCGATGCGGGTGTTTTCGACCACATAGTTGACACGCGGGATGGGCGTAAAGATGGCATCCACCGGGATTTCGCCAATCGGTAGCGCGTCGCGCTGGTCGGCGGGGACATAGCCCCGCCCGCGCTCAACCGTCATCTCCATTTCAATCTGGGCAAACGACGAGTCGAGCGTACAGATGTAATGGTCGGGGTTTGCCAACTCAACGTTGCTGGGCAGTTCGGCATCGCCTGCCCGCACCATACCGGGACCTGTGCGCGATAGCGTGACTTTGACGGGACGCTCGGCATACGAGCGCAGGCGAATGCCCTTGACATTCAGCACAATCTCCGTCACATCCTCCCGCACCCCCTCAATGGTCGAGAACTCGTGAAAGACGGTATCTATTTTGATTTTCGTAATGGCTGACCCCGGAATGGACGACAGGAGCACGCGCCGCAGGGCGTTGCCCAGTGTGTGCCCATAGCCCGGATCAAGCGGTTCGATTTTGAACCGCCCATAGTTTTCCGCCGCCTGTACAACATCAATCTTTGGCATGGCGATGTCTAGCACGGATCGCCTCCTTTATCTATCACGGTAATGCAGCCTGCACACCGACTGCCCGCGATGCGGTTGGTGTGCCAGTGGCTGCCCGCCCGGCAGGGGTGCTGCCCCAGCCTAGCGGCTATAATATTCAACAATCAACTGCTCGTTAATGCCGGCTTCGGCATCGTCACGGTTCGGCAGGGCTACCACATCGCCCACCATTTCACTGGCATTGAAAAACAGCCAGTCGGGGGTGCTTGCCCGCGCGAGGTCGCCGCTGTCTACCAAGTTCTTGAAGTAGGTACGACTGCGGCTCTGCTCACGCACACCGATTTTGTCGCCGACGCGCACGGTGAAGGATGGGATGTTCGTCTTGCGCCCATTGATCGTAATGTGCCCGTGGTTGACAATCTGGCGTGCTTGGGCGCGTGTGGCAGCCAACCCCAAGCGATACACCGTGTTATCGAGCCGCCGTTCGAGCAGGCTCATCAGGTTGTCGCCTGTGACACCACCTTGGCGGTTCGCTTTTGCAAACAGCCGCCGGAATTGCCGCTCGTGTACCCCATACATATAGCGGGCTTTCTGCTTTTCCAGCAGTTGTAGCCCGTAGTCCGAAACCTGCCGCCGACGGGCGTTTGGTCCGTGCTGCCCCGGCGGGGTGGGGCGGCGGTTCAATACCCGTTGCCCCTTCTCCGAGATGCCTAGCCCAAGTCGCCGACTCACTTTGCCGACTGGTCCGCGATAGCGTGACATAGTGCTCGTCTGTCCTCCCTATAAGACTGAAGCGATGGCAGGCAGAACCCCGCCGCACCGCTACGGTTGTGCGCTCAGACGCGGCGACGCTTGGGTGGGCGGCACCCGTTGTGCGGCAGCGGCGTAACATCGGTAATCGCCTTGACCTGCAACCCAGCCGCCTGCAACGAGCGTACCGCAGCTTCGCGCCCCGAACCGGGACCCTTCACGAAGACTTCGACTTCGCGCATCCCGTTTTCCATCGCCTTGCGAGCCGCCGATTCGGCAGCAACCTGCGCGGCATAGGGGGTACTCTTGCGCGACCCCTTGAAGCCCGACTGCCCCGAACTTGCCCAGCACACCACCGCTCCCTGCGGGTCGGTGATGGTCACGATGGTATTGTTGAACGTGCTTTGAATATGCACTTGACCACGCGGTATATTTTTCCGCTCTTTGCGCTTACCGCGTTGCCGCCGCCCGGCAGCACCCTTGTTTGATTTCGGGGGCATGCTGTTTCTCCCTCGCTGTGCCTACTACTTACTTCTTGACCTTCTTCTTAATGCCGATTGCCGTGCCCTTGCGCCCACGCCGGGTACGCGCGTTGGTGCGCGTCCGTTGCCCGTGGACTGGCAAGCCCTTGCGGTGACGAAGACCCCGGTAGCACCCAATGTCCATCAATCGCTTGATATTCATCTGGACTTCGCGGCGCAAATCCCCCTCGACGAGGTATTCTTTTTCGACCACCTCGCGCAACCGCCCGATTTCGTCTTCGGTCAGGTCACGCACGCGCGTTGTCGGGTTGACCTTCGCCCGCGCAATCGCTTCGGCACTGTTGGTCGGACCCATGCCATAGATGTAGGTGATGGCAATTTCGAGCTTCTTATTGCGTGGAATATCAACACCCGCAATCCGTGCCATAGTTGTCTATCCTCTTTCCTGTCGCGGCGCGACGCGGGCGCGTGCCGCCTCGCTAGCCCTGACGCTGCTTATGTTTGGGGTTCCGGCTACAAATCACCCGGATGATACCCCGACGCTTAATGACCTTGCAGTACTCGCAGCGCGGCTTGACCGATGCCCGTACTTTCATCGCTGCTTCTCCCTTCACAGTGAAGCGCACCCTACAGCAAACCGCATGGGGCGCAAGCATACCATGGTATTATGACACAAAACGGGGCAGAGTGCTAGACCCTATTTGGTCTATCACGCGGCGAATCGCCCCCCATCGCTTATTTATAGCGGTAGGTGATGCGCCCGCGTTTCAGATCGTAGGGCGACAATTCAACGAGCACCTTATCACCTTTGAGAATGCGGATGTAGTTCATCCGCATTTTGCCCGAAATGTGTGCTAAGACTTCGTGCCCATTCTCCAGTTCCACTTTAAACTGGGCATTTGGCAACAGCTCGATAATCGTCCCCTCCATCTCGATCACGTCCTTGCTTTTCGACATGCTGCCCCTTTCTCGCTGTGGCTTGCCCCTATGCGCTCTGGCTATCGAGACCGAGGGCTACTATCATGGCATCGCGGACTTCATCCAGCCCTTGGTCGCCATTGATCTCACGCAACAACCCTTTGCCCCGATAGTAGGCTATCAGCGGCTCCGTCTGCTCGCGGTAGACGCGCAGGCGGTTTTGTACCGTCTCCGCGTTGTCGTCAGGACGCTGCACAAAGTCCGCGTCGCCCGAAATGTCGTTGCCGTCAGCGTCACGCGGCGGGTTGAAGAAGCGGTTGTACACTTCGCCAGTGCTCTGCGACGTGATGCGCCCACTCACCCGCTTCACCAGTACCTCGTCCGGTACATCGAACAGCAGCACCGCATCAATGCTGACGTTCTGCTTGCCGAGCGCAACTTCGAGTGCCTGCGCTTGGTCTGCCGTGCGCGGGAAGCCGTCGAACAGCACGCCCCCGGCTTGGCAGTCAGGTTGGGCGATGCGCTCCAGAATCATGCCAATCACCACGTCATCGGGCACCAGTTCGCCCTTGTCCATGTATGACTTGGCTTGCATGCCGAGGTCGGTGCCATCGCGTAGTGCCGCCCGAAACAGGTCGCCGCTCGATACATGCACCATGCCCGTCGCTTCGCTCAGCCCCTTCGCCTGCGTCCCTTTGCCCGCGCCGGGAGGTCCCAGCAAAATCACGTACATTGTCCCACTCCCTAGCGTGGTTGTTCGCTCTGTCGCAACCACACTGCTCTGTGTTGCAGGTGAACCATTTCGTTCAAGGCACCCACTTCCCTATGTTACCGCCTACCAATCAGCAAGCAACCCTGCCTGCCCCGGTAGCTTCCGTAGTCTATCGCGTCTATCGGTTGATGAAACCTTCATAGTTACGCATGATCAGTTGCGCTTCGAGTTGCCGCATGGTGTCAATTGCCACCCCGACAACAATCAGGAGTGCCGCAGCTCCCAGCCCGATCTGTATCCCGGTGATTGCCTGCGTGACAAACGGCATAACCGCAATGACCCCAAGCGATACTGCTCCAAACAGCGTGATACGGTTGACGATCCGCATCAGGTATTCCTCGGTGCGCTTGCCCGGACGTTGCCCCGGAATAAACCCGCCGTTACGCTGCAACGACTCAGGGATATTCTGCTGCTGGAAGATAACCAGTGTGTAGAAGTAGGTGAAGCCCACCACCAGTAGAAACAGCAGTAACGAATAGACGAGACCACCGCCGACCCCCGTGGGGTTGAACGTGTTGTAAAAGAAGCCCGCGATGTCGTTGCCGATGCCTTCTTCGCCGGGGCGGTAGAACCACGATGCCACCACGCCGGGAAAGATGATGACGCTCTGGGCGAAGATGAGCGGGATCATGCCCGCCATGTTCACCTTGAGCGGAATGTGGCTGGATTGCCCACCATACACCTTGTTGCCACGTACACGCTTAGCATACTGCACCGGGATGCGCCGTTGCCCTTCGTTCAGGTAGACAATGCCGACAATGGTCAGCAACCCTATCAGCAAGAAGAGGAACAGCCCGAAGATCGTTTCCGGTCCGCCCGCTTGCCCAATAGTCACACCTTCCCAGACTAACGCCGGGATGCGCGAGACAATGCCGCCAAAGATGATAATCGAGATGCCGTTGCCAATGCCGCGCTCGTTGATCAACTCACCGAGCCACACCAGCAGCATTGTCCCTCCCGTCATTGACATAATGATGGTGAACGTCGGCAGAAAGTTGTTAAACAGGTCGAACGGCGAGCGGAACAGCGAGGTTCCCGCACCTAACGAACTTTCGAGGGCGAGCGTTTGCCCATAGGCTTGCAGCATCGCAAGCGGGATGGTCAGCCACATCTGGTAGCGGTTGAGCTTGATGCGCCCCTGCTCCCCTTCTTTGGCGAGTTCTTCGAAGTGCGGAATAACCGGCTGGAGCAACTGAATGATGATGGTCGCCGTAATGTAGGGATAGACCCCCATTGCCGCCACCGAAAAGTTTTGTAACGCCCCACCCGAAAAAATATTCAACAACTGGGCAAGCTGGTTGTTTTGCAGGGCTTGCTGCAAATCGCCAAGGGCTTGCGGGTTGATATTTGGTACCGGGATATGGGCAATCAAGCGAAATAGCAACAGCATACTCAACGTGAAGAGAATGCGTGCCCGGACATCGGGCAGTTGCATCGCTCTGGTGACCGCCTGTAACATCCTCAGTGGCTCCTTCCTGTTAAGGCTCTCGCGCTATCGTGTATCGCCCGCCTACGCGCCCGAAGACGGCTCAGCCATACGCCGCTTCCGCATTGCCGGGTTCGGTCCCTTGCTGCGGCTGCGTCGCTCGGTGTTGAGCGGCAACTCTTCAACAGTGCCGCCCGCCGCTTCAATCTTGGCGCGTGCGTTGCCCGAAAACTTATGGGCACGCACGGTCAGCTTTTGCGACAGGTCGCCGTCGCCAAGGATTTTCACGGGCACATGCTTTTTCCGAATAACCCGTGCTTCTAGCAACGTTGCGGGCGACACCTCGGTGTCGGGTGCCCACCCTTGCAATGTTTCGACGTTGACAATTTGGTATTCGGTGCGCCAGATATTGACGAATCCGCGCTTGAAGGGCATGCGCTTGACGATACGGTTCTGCCCACCTTCAAAGGTACGGTAGGCTCCGCGTCCGGCACGCGCCTTCTGCCCCATCATCCCTTTACCGCCGGTCTTGCCTTTGCCCGAACCGTAGCCGCGCCCGATGCGCTTGCTGGTCTGGCGTGACCCTTCGGCTGGCTTCAGGTCATGCAGTTTCATTACCTGCCCCCTTCGTCGTGTCCTGCTTGCTATCCGTTTCACCGCTAGCGTCTTCACCGCTCGCGTCGTTGCTTGTGCTGTCATCAGCCGTTGCGTCCGCGTCGGCGACGGGTGCCGCATCGTCCGCATCGGCGACGGGTACAGTGTCGCCCGCGTCGTTGCTTGTGCTGTCGTCTGCCGTTGCATCCGCGGCGGCGACGGGTGCCGCATCGTCCGCATCGGCGACGGGTGTCGCGTCGTCCGCGGCGGCGACGGGTGCCGCCGTGCCGGACGCATCCGGTGTGGCTATCACCCTAGGGCGGCGCGTCACAGGCTTGGTGGGTGCGGGCACCGCGTCGGCATCCTCAACGCGCACGAGGTGCTTCACCTTCTCGACCATGCCGCGCACCGACGGGTTATCGGGGCGTTCGACATAGTGGTTCAGCTTGCGTAGACCAAGTGCCTTGATGGTCTCTTTCTGGTCACGCGCATAGCCAATGCTGCTTTTGACATAGGTAATCCGTAGTTTACTCATCGCTCGTCTCCTCGTCGTCTGCGCCGGTTACCACCGGGGCTGCCGGGAGTTCGCGCCGGAACACGCGCATCCGCAACTCGTATGGCGTGAGGTCGCGCTTGCGGGCAACTTCTTCGAGCGATACCAACTCGGACAGTGCCTGATAGGTTGCCTTCACAACGTTGACCGAATTGTTGCTGCCGTAGGCTTTGGTCAGAATGTCGCGCACCCCAGCGGCTTCGAGCACGGCACGAACCCCGCTCCCCGCGATGACCCCCGTACCGGGGGCGGCAGGGCGCAGCATCACCTTCGACGACGCAAACTTGCTCACGACCTCGTGCGGGATGGTGCTGTTGACCATCGGCACCCGGATCATACTTTTCTTGGCGGCTTCAATTGCCTTACGGATCGACTCGGGCACCTCGGCGGATTTGCCCATGCCCACGCCAACGTGCCCGTCGCCATCACCCACTACCACAATGGTGCTGAAGCTAAAGCGACGACCGCCCTTCACTACTTTTGACACCCGGTTGATTTGGACAACACGCTCGGTCAGTTCGAGCGTTTCCGGGCTTACCAATCGTCTATTGCGTGCCACAGTTGTCTATCCTTATCTCTTAGAAATCCAACCCAGCTTCGCGGGCTGCATCAGCAACAGCTTTCACCCGACCGTGATAGCGATAGCCCCCCCGGTCAAAGACCACCTGCTTGATGCCCGCATCGAGGGCACGCTCGGCAATCAGCTTGCCAACGGCGGTGGATGCTTCGGTCTTGCTCGCGACCGTCACCCGGTCGCGGGCGGCGCGGTCTTTCGTCGAAGCGGCGACCAGCGTGCGCCCAACTACGTCGTCAATGATCTGCACATAGATGTGCTGGTTGCTGCGAAAGACACACAGGCGCGGACGCTCGGTGCTGCCCGACAGCTTTTTGCGAATGCGGCGGTGCCGCCGGATACGCTGTTCGCGTGGGGTCATCTTTGCCATTGGGTATACTCCTTGTGCGGCAGGGATTCCATCCCCTGCCTAGGTTTGGTTCCCCGCGCCGGGCAGGGGCTACTTCTTGCCTGCCTTGCCTGCCTTGCGCCGAATACGTTCTTCCAAATACTTTACGCCCTTGCCCTTGTAGGGTTCTGGGGGGCGCATACCTCGGATACGCGCCGCCTGCTGCCCCACCACCTGCTTATTGATGCCTTGGATGGTCAGCAACTGCGGGTCGCTCGCGCTCTTGCGGTCGCCCACAACATAGCTAATATTTTCGGGCGGCTCCATACGGATGGGGTGCGAGAAGCCGAGGTTCAACACGAGGGTCTTACCCTCAAGCTGGGCACGGTAGCCCACGCCGTTGATTTCCAGTTTCCGCTCCCAGCCATCCGTCACGCCGACGATCATATTATAAAGCAGGGTGCGCGTTAGCCCATGGAGCGAGCGATGCATCTTGCTGTCGCTGGGGCGCGTGACGGTGATCTGTCCGTCCTCCTGCGTGATTTCCATCTCTGGGCTGAGTGCCTGTTGCAGTTCGCCCTTCGGTCCCTTGACGGTAACGCAATTGGTTTCGTCAATGCTGACCGTCACCTTCGCCGGTACAGGAATAGGTTTTTTTCCAATACGTGACATTCCCGCTTCCTCTCTGTCCGTTGACTACCAAACGTAGCACAGCACCTCGCCGCCCACGCGCTGCTGCCACGCCTCGTGCCCTGCGAGCACGCCCTTCGGCGTAGACAGGATACTCAGCCCCAGCCCACCCCGCACGCGCGGAATGTCCGCCCGCCCAGTGTAGATACGCAGCCCCGGCTTGCTGACGCGCTTCAAGCCCGTGATGACCGGGCGGCGGTCTTGATCGTATTTCAACGCCAACCGGATCGTGTCATACGGCGTGCCTGCGACAATCGTATAATCTTTAATGAAGCCTTCGCGCTTCAGAATATCAGCAATTGCGATCTTGATTTTCGATGACGGTATCACCACTTCAGTGTGGCGTGCCATACACGCATTGCGAATGCGCGTCAGCATATCGCCTATCGGGTCACTAACAACGCTCACAGCGTCCTCCTCCACAGACTCCTGAGGGCAACTGCACCTGTCAGGGGAGCTTCTGCTCGTATTCCCAGTACCGTCCTACCAACTCGATTTGGTCACGCCGGGGATCAACCCTTTGAGCGCGTGTTCACGGAAACAGATGCGGCACATCCCAAACTTCCGCAGGTACCAGCGTGACCGCCCGCAAACTTTGCAGCGGTTGTACTGCCGCACGCGATAGCGTTGCGGAGTCTGTGCCTTGACTATCATAGATTTTTTCGCCACTTCACACCCTCCTGTGGGTCGTGTTCTCCCTGTGCGACGCGCCCGCTCAGTCGCGGAACGGCATCCCGAATTGCTTGAGCAGTGCGTACCCCTGTGCATCGTCGGGGGCGGTAGTCACGATGGAAACTTCCATCCCGCGCACTTTGTCCACCTTGTCATACTCGATCTCCGGGAACATGATCTGCTCGGTCAGCCCCAAGCTATAGTTGCCGCGCCCGTCGAACGAGCGACGGCTGATCCCGCGAAAGTCGCGGATGCGCGGCAGGGCGAGGTTGATCAAGCGGTCTAGGAAGTCGTACATGCGGTCATTCCGCAGCGTGACCATCGTCCCGATTGCCATACCTTCGCGCAACTTAAAACTTGCCAGCGAACGCTTTGCCCGCGTAATCATGGGTTTCTGCCCCGCAATCAGCGTGAGGTCTCCCATCGCCGCCTCAAGCGACTTGGCATTCTGGATGGCTTCGCCCACCCCGATGTTCAGGACGACTTTCGTCACACGGGGCACTTGCATCAGGCTGGCGTAGCCAAGCTCATCGCGCAGGGCAGGTTGGATTTCCTGCCAATATTTTTGTTTCAGCCGTGTAGCCATTGCCTCGTTAGCTCCTCTTCTTCGGTGGGGTCGGCGGTTCGATCACGGCATCGCACGCCTTGCAAAAGCGCACTTTACGCGGTCGTCCCTTGTGGTCAATCTCTTCAAGAAACCGCTTGCCGGTGCGCGATGCCCGCCCACAAGATGGGCAGATCAGCATGACGTTCGAGGCTTGCAGTGGGGCTTCCATATCTATAATGCCCCCCGGCTTGCCCGGACCCCGCGGGCGCATGTGGCGTTTGACCATATTGATACCTTCGACCACCACGCGGTTTTCGCTGGGCAACGCCTGCTTGATCTTGCCGCGTTTCCCTTTGTCTTTCCCCGTGATGACCAAGACTTCATCGCCTGAGCGTATATGCATTACAAGACCTCCGGCGCAAGCGACACAATCTTCATCAGTTGCTTCTCGCGCAATTCGCGGGCAACCGGTCCGAAGATACGGGTGCCGCGCGGGTTATTTTCGCGCCCCACGATCACAGCCGCGTTGTCATCGAAGCGGATGTGCGAGCCGTCGGCGCGTCCGTACTCTTTGGCAGTGCGGACGACAATGGCACGTACCACCTCGCCCTTCTTCACCGAGCCGTTCGGGGCGGCAGCCTTCACCGAGGCGACAATCATGTCGCCAACCCGTGCGTAGCGCATGCGCGAACCACCCAGCACCCGGATACACATAATTTCTTTCGCCCCGGTGTTGTCAGCAACCCGCAGGCGGGTTTGTGGCTGGATCACGACTTGACCTCCTCTGACCGTTGCACAATCGCCACAACGCGCCAATGCTTGGTGCGGCTCAGCGGGCGCGTTTCTTCGATCCGTACCACATCCCCGACTTTGCAACTATTGTCTTCGTCGTGGGCATGAAACTTTTTCGTCCGCCGCATAATCTTGCGATACAGCGGGTGCGGCTTCAAATAGTCTACCGCAACCACCACCGTTTTATCCATTTTGTCACTGACCACCCGCCCGGTTTTCGTCAGGCGATGGGTCGTTGTTGCTGCTGTTGTCATTCCGTTTTCTCCCACATCACCCACTCTGCGTGCTTTCGAGTTCGCGCTCACGCAAGATAGTCTTAATCCGGGCAATGGCACGCCGTACTTGGCGCGGGCGTGCCATGTTGGTCATGCGCCCCGATACCTGCTGAAAGCGCAGGGTAAACAGTTCCCGGTAATGTTCTTCGAGCTGTTCGTGTAGCTCATCGTCCTTCATGCGGCGCAGTTCGTGTGCTTTCACTGCTGAACCTCCAAGTCGGCATCATCTGGGCGCACCACCTTGCAGCGTACCGGCAACTTTTGGGCGGCACGGCGCAGGGCTTCGAGCGCAAGCTCTTCGCGCACCCCGGCAATTTCAAACAACATGCGCCCCGGCTTGATCACGGCGACGTAGTGGTCTACGGCACCCTTCCCGCTCCCCATCCGGGTTTCGGCGGGTTTCTGGGTCACGGGTTTGTCGGGGAAAATGCGAATCCACACCTTACCCCCACGCTTGACGTACCCCGTGATGGCACGCCGCGCCGACTCGATCTGGCGACTGGTGATCCAGTTGCGGTCGAGCGACATTAGCCCATAGTCACCAAACGACACGCGGCTACCACGGTGTGCCAGCCCGCGGTTGCGCCCGCGTTGCTGCTTGCGATACTTCACCCGTTTCGGCATCAACATCGCTAACTCTCCTCCTTACGAACGGGAGCGGGAACCGCCAAGCTGCTGCTCCACCTGTGCCTTCCCCAACTGGTCGGGGAACACTTCACCCTTATAAATCCAGACTTTCACCCCGATACGCCCGTAGGTTGTGTGGGCGTGTACTTGGGCATAGTCAATGTCGGCACGCAGGGTGTGGCGGGGCACGCGCCCTTCACTTTCGGTTGCCACCCGTGCCATCTCCGCGCCGCCCAGCCGCCCGCCGAGGCGTATCTTGACCCCCTGCGCCCCAAGCCGCATGGCGCGTTGCACGGCTTGCTTCATTGCACGCTTATACGAAACACGCTTGCTGATCTGCTCGGCGATGCTTTCCGCAACCAGCCGCGCATCAAGCTCCGGCTGGTGAATCTCTTGAATGTTGAGCTTCACCTTCTTGCCCGTGCGCTTTTCGAGCGTGTTCTTCAGTTGGTCTACGTTTGCGCCACGCTTGCCGATGACAATCCCCGGCTTGGCGGTGAAGACCGTCACTTCGATTTTGTTCGCCGACCGCTCGATGTCAATCTGCGAGATACCCGCATTTTGCAGTTCGCTCTGGATCAGCCGCCGCAACGCGAGGTCTTCGTGCAACTGGTTGGTATAATCTGCGTCTGCATACCACTTCGACGACCAGTCTTTAATGTAGCCGAGCCGAAACCCGATAGGGTGAACTTTACGCCCCACAACCCACCTCCACTATACTTCCGCCCCATCATCCACGACAACAGTGATGTGGGTCGTTGGCTTGCGTATCATGTCAATGCGCCCGCGTGCGCGTGGCATATAGCGGCGCAGTGCCGGACCTTGGTCAGCATAAATCTCTTTGATGAACAGATCGTTCGGGTCCATATCAAAGTTATTTTCCGCATTCGCCATTGCCGACTTGAGCGTGCGGGCAACTTCGCGTGCCGCTTTTTGCGGCATATAGCGCAATTCTGCCAGTGCGAGGTTCGCACGCTTCCCACGCACCACGTCCATAACTTGCCGCACCTTGTAGGGCGATATACGAATATAGCGTGTAACTGCTTTTGCCTGCATCGTTCTATTCCTTACGCATACCCAGCGCAGCCTAGGCGTGTGCCTGCATGCTTACTTCATTCGTCCGCGTTTATCCTGCTTCTTACCCGCGTGCCCCCGGAACATCCGGGTCGGGGCAAACTCGCCGAGCTTGTGCCCGACCATGTTCTCGCTGATGTAGACCGGCACATGCCGCCGCCCATCGTGGACGGCAATGGTGTGCCCCACCATCTGCGGGAAGATCGTCGAGTCGCGCGACCACGTCCGCAGCACCCGCTTGTCGTTGGTGCGGTTCAGGTCTTCGATGCGCCCCAACAGGCGAATATCAACATACGGTCCTTTTTTCGACGAACGCGACATAGCTCCTCCTCACTGCACCTGTCTATGACTTGCGCCGCCGCACAATGAACTTGTCCGTCCGGCGATTGTGGCGGGTCTTCACCCCACGAGCAGGCTTACCCCACTTCGTCTTGGGCGGCATCCCACGCGGGGCACGCCCTTCACCCCCGCCGTGCGGGTGGTCGCGCGGGTTCATCACCGAACCGCGCACCGTCGGGCGGCGACCCTTCCAGCGGTTGCGCCCTGCTTTCCCCACGCGCACGTTCTGGTGGTCGCTGTTGCCCACCTGCCCAATGGTTGCCATGCAGTTAGCGTGTACGCGGCGCATTTCGCCCGACGGCAACCGTACCGTGGCATAGTCGCCGTCGCGGGCAACCAACTGGGCGGCATTGCCGGCACTCCGCACCATCACGCCGCCGCGCCCAATTTCCAGCTCGATATTGTGTACCTGCGTCCCCAGCGGGATTGCCCACAGTGGCAACGTATTGCCGGGGCGTATTTCCGCCTTCGGGCTACTCATAATCTGGTCGCCGACCTGCAAGCCCGTTGGGGCAAGAATGTAGCGTTTCTCGCCGTCCACATAGTGCAGCAATGCAATGCGTGCCGAACGGTTCGGGTCATATTCAATTGCGGCAACCTTCGCCGGGATGTCCAGCTTGTTGCGCTTGAAGTCAATGATGCGGTAGTGCCGCTTGTTGCCGCCCCCACGGTGGCGCGTTGTGATGCGCCCCTGATTATTACGCCCCGCACGCTTGCGAATCGGCTCTAGCAGGCTCGGCTCTGGTTTGGTTTTCGTTATTTCCTCAAACGTCGAGACGGACATGTTGCGCCGTCCGGCAGACGTTGGCTTATAGCGTCGTACACCCATAACAGTACTCTCCCCTTACCTGCTGTCGTTAGCTCTCAAACAGGTCAATCATGTCGCCTTCCGCCAGCGTCACGATTGCCTTCTTCCAGTCGCGTTGGTAGCCGAATGACCGCCCGTACCGCTTCATCTTGCCGCGCCGGTTCATCGTATGGACGTTCGTCACGCGCACATTAAAGATGTTTTCGACTGCCTGCTTGATGTCGGCTTTCGTGGCATCGCGGGCAACCTCGAAGCAATACTTGTTCAGTACCATCAACTCCGTGTTCTTTTCGGTAATCAGCGGACGGATGATGAGTTGATAATCGCGGATAGTCGGGTCGCTCATGCGGCTTCCTCCTCGTTCCCTGCGGCGGCAACCCGTCTGCCAGCGAAGACGCGCTCGCGCCATGCATCGGCGTTTGCCGGGTCAAGGTGTGTTTCTGCCATCGCAACTGCTTCCTGTAGCATCACCACATGGTCGGCTGTCAGCAGGTCACGAATATTCAAGTAGTTGACCAGCAACGTCTTGACATTGGGCAGGTTGGCTGCCGACTTGCTCAGTGTTTCGTTTTTGGCGGGTAGCACAAACAGGGTTTTGCCGCTCAGCCCGTGTGCTTCGAGCAACGCGATCATATCCTTTGTGCGCGGTCGGTCGAAACTCAGTGCATCCACGAAGTGCAGTTGGTCATCGCGCAGGCACGCCGACAATGCCGAACGCAGTGCCAGCCGCCGCATTTTGCGCGGCATGTCCTTGCGATACGAGCGTGGGTGCGGACCGTGCGCTACCCCGCCACCCTTGCGCGTGGGCGACCGCAACGACCCGGCACGGGCACGCCCCGTACCCTTCTGGCGGTACAGCTTGCGGGTACTCCCACGTACTTCGCCACGCCCCAGTGTGTTGTGCGTGCCTTGGCGTGCATTCGCAAGCTGGCGCACGAGTGCTTGGTGCATAACCGGAATGTTCGGCTCAACCCCGAAGACGGCTTCGTTGAGCGTGATGCTCCCGATTTCCGCGCCTGCTTGGTTATAGAGTGTTGCTTCCATGTCTGTTTCTCGCTATCCCTTCACTTTGGCAGCCCGCCGGATATGCACCAACCCCTGCCGCGGACCGGGCACGGCACCCCGTACCAGCACCAGATTGTCATCGGGTATGACGCGCACCACCTCAAGGTTTTGCACGGTTATGCGTTTGTTGCCGCTCCGCCCGGCCATTTTCTGCCCCTTCCACACCTTGCTGGGGCGGGTACCCCCCCCAATCGAGCCGGGCGCACGGTGGCGGTCGCTCTGCCCGTGGGTCTTCGGACCACCTCGGAAGTTGTACCGCTTGACAACCCCGGTGAAGCCGCGCCCCTTGCTATGGGCAGACACATCCACTTTCTGCCCTGGGCTAAACAGATCAGCCCGCAGAATATCACCGACGGTGTGTTCACCGGGGTTATCGGCGGCAAACTCGCGCAGGGTGCGTACCAGCATACCCGCATCCTTCAGGTGTCCGCGTTCGGGCGAGGTCAGCTTGCGCGGCGGCACTTCCTCAAACCCGATCTGTACCGCTTCGTAGCCGTCGCGCTCGGTGGTACGCACCTGAGTCACGACACAGGGACCAACCTGCAACACCGTCACGGGCACTACTTCGCCCTTTTCGGTGAAGACTTGGGTCATCCCTACTTTTCGTCCTAACATCCCTGCAATCATAACGCTATATCCTCCGCAACCGTGGTCTCGGTAGGGAGCTTCTAGCTCCCTGCGTGCCGTGGTTGCTCCACTGTCGCTGTGCCGGCTCAGAGCTTGATTTCAATATCTACGCCAGCGGGCAGGTTCAACTTCATCAGGGCGTTGATCGTCTGCTGGCTCGGGTCCATCACGTCAATCAACCGCTTGTGCGTTCGGATTTCAAACTGTTCTTGCGAGTCTTTGTCCACAAAGGGCGAGCGCGGCATACTGTACCGCTCAATTCTGGTAGGCAACGGCACTGGACCCGCCACCATCGCCCCGGTGCGCTCAGCCGCGTCAACGATCTGTTGCGCCGACTGATCGAGTATCTTGTGATCGTATGCTTTTAGGCGGATACGCACCCGCTGCTTTACCATAGTCCGCTCCTACATAGAGCGGTAGCGCACAGCACATTACTGCCGCTACCGCACACCATAATCGTATTGTTGCGGGGCTACTTAATAATCTTGCTGACGACCCCGGCACCCACGGTGCGCCCCCCTT
>CAZNQP010000006.1:0-96352 GCA_964575355.1 uncultured Chloroflexaceae bacterium | reverse complement strand
GCGGTGGGCGTGGCACCACCGTGCCGCGCCCGTTGCGGGTGGTGGGTGTGGTTACGGGGTTTGTGGTGGGCGGCTACGCCCGTAGGCAGTTAGTTCGCCGCTTGGGTTGGGCGCGTCGGTGAAGAAGTGGTACACAAAGTCGCTCTGGCGCAGCCACAGCACCAGCCCCGTTTCATAGGGTTGCAGCATAATCGTGTCCTGCCGTTCTTCGGTGGTCGCCCAGCCCAGTGCCGCCCGGATCGCCGCATTCTCGCGCCACAGCTTGCCAAAGCCGCGTTGTGGTTCGCGCAACCCCGGCGGCGGTGTGAGGTTGCCCGTCGCGGGGTCGCCGGGTTGCCACGTATCGGCGAATACCTCGTAGCGCACGGGGAGCGGCGACGTGATACTCACATAGATAACCCCCTGCTCACTGCCGGGCGGCTGCACATACAGCATCGTGCCACGCTCGAAGAACTGCTCGGCGGCGTTGGCTTCGTAGGTAACAATCGGTTGTGGGCAGCCCAGCCGCGCCTGCAAGTACGTATTTTGCATGTGATAGGCAAGCTCGGGCGCGGGGGCTGCCGGGCACGTCGGCGCATCGAACGTGAAAACGCTGGTACCAAGCAAGCCCAGTAGGACGGGCGTGTTGGGCAATTCGGGGTGGTATTCCATGCGTCGCCGCTCAAAGTATTGCACCGTGTAAGGTTGCCCCTCTATCACCTCGGCTATCGGCGCGGTGATAGGAAAGCCGAAGCGCACGGCACTCCCGTTCGCCAGCCAGTACGCCCGGAACGCACCACACACGCGGTGCTGTGTTTCAGGGAAGAAGGTGCAGTCGTTACTCGGCGTGGGGTCGCTGGGGGGAAAGCTCTGCCACGGCGTGCCGCGCAGGGCGAGCAACCGCGCACCGAGCCGCCCCGCTGTTACCGTGCCGTCCAGTTGGATTTCGAGCCGGTCGCGCTCGAACCACTGTACGAGCAAGATACGGTCTTCGACCGTTTCGCGCTGCAACGGCGAAATGGGGTAGCCAAAGATGGGTAAGCCACCGTTGACCTCCCAGTAGGTCAAGATCGGGTCGCGCACACAATACCCCGTGACATCGAAACACTGCTCACGCTGCTGTGCCTGCACGGGTGCAGGCGGGCGGGCAGCGGGCAATACAAACGTCAGCAACGCCAGCAACACAAAGAGCGTGATGCGGCGCGGGGGATGGGTCAGCATTGCAGGTCTCCTTTCTTAGGAGAGTCTATGCAGAATAAGCAAGCACAAAGTGAACTGCACTACCGTGGTACTCATCACGAGCACAAGAGGAAACACTTCATATGCGTGCCGAGCATATCTTACGCGATCACCCCTTGTTCGTCAAGGCGTTGACGGGCGTTCCCGCGGGGTCTTTAACCCACGGTCTTACCGCATAGCTGTATAGCTGCGGCGAGGTCTTACCGCATAGCTGCGGTAGACAGACTTTCAAGAAGCCTACCCCTGCTGCCCTGCCCCCTGCTGCCCCTTCCTCATCGCTCCATGTTGGAGTACTAAACAAGCCCTTTTGTGCTCTTCAAGCGGCGTGCTGCAAGTACCATAGAGTTCTGGAGAGTTTTCTTACAGCATTGCGGACAGTATTTGCCAGTTGTTGCCCTGTTCGGGCGAGTGGGCAATGACCTATGCTCATGCCAACGGGAACGGTATGGACGGTATGGACGGTATGGACGGATAGAAGCAAAGGAGCGAATATGATGCAACAGCTTCAAATTGACGTAAAACGCTGGTACGTCTATCAACGGGAACGCTTTCCATTATTGGTGTATATGCCACTCGTGATAACGTATACTGCCGCAATGGTGAACGGCGCGGCAACCCTGCGGGGTGTATCACCGCCCGCCCTCCCAGTCCAGCTTGGCGCAATGCTGAGTTGTCTGCTGTTTTTCCTGCTCCTGCGGCTCGCCGACGAATGGAAAGATTACCACCACGACATACAGTCCCGCCCGTACCTGCCGGTTGCGCGTGGGGTTGTATCGTTGCGCGAACTGGGTGTATTGGCGATAGGGTGTTTGCTCGCACAGGTTGCGCTGGCATGGTGGGCAGCACCACCGCTCCTGTGGCTACTGCTGCCTGTATGGGGCTATTTCGCCGCAATGACGGTCGAGTTTGGTATTGGGCAGTGGCTCCACAAACATGTGCACTGGTACCTACTTTCTCACATGGTGCTGCTGCCCCTGTTTGGGTATTACCTCACCGCGTGGGACTGGCTGGTGTATGCGGCATCGCCGCCGCCTGCACTGGGCTGGCTGGTGCTCCTCAGCTTTGTGTGCGGGCTGATCCTCGAAATTGGGCGCAAGCTACGCGCCCCTGAATGCGAAGAACCCGGCGTAGCTACCTATAGTGCCGCATGGGGTGCCCGCCGTGCTGCGCTGTTGTGGCTATGTCTGCTCGGTGTTGCTGGGGGCATTGCGGCAGTCTGGCTTGTGGTGCAGGGGGGCAACCTTGGTGGTGCAGGGCTATTGCTGGCAATGCTCATTCTTGCGGCGGCAGTGGTCTGGAACTATGTGCGCCAGCCTGTGCAACGCTATGCCCGCTGGTTTCAGCCGCTTTCCGGGCTGTGGATACTGCTGACTTATGGCGCAATTGCACTGGTGCCGTGGCTGTCTTACGGCGCGTAATGGGAGAGCACAATACAACGAAAGGAGCACAACCAGTGGATAGTTATATGACCCCGGATGATGTACTGGCAGGCATACCTGTGCCGCAGCACGTTTCCACGGTGGGGGGCAAAGCGGCAGCACTTGCGGCATTACATCGGTACGATCTCACTATTCCACCGTGGGTTGTGTTACCCGTGACCGCCCTGCGAGCCAGCATGAGCAATGACCAGCAGCAGGTGCTTGCACAGGCATGGGCAGATGGGTGCATTGATACTGTGCGGCAGAGCCTCGCCAGTGTCACCCCTGCACCATTCATGCTTGCCGCCCTTGCTGACTGGATGGCAGCAAATGGCTACGCGACTGTCGCGGTACGTTCGTCGGCAGTGGGCGAAGATAGTAGGCAGCACTCGTATGCCGGGCAATATCACAGTGTGCTGCATGTTGTGCGTGAGGAGTTAGCAGCGGCGATTGCGGCAGTGTGGCAATCAGCATTTGCCGCCCATGTGCTGCACTACTGCGAACCTGACCGTCGCCCTAGTGTGTGGGAGCATATCCCAGCGGTCATCATTCAGCAGATGGTTGCTGCTGATGTCGCAGGCGTAGCATTCAGTAGCGACCCGGTGAGCGGACGCTGGCAGCAGGCAATTGTTGCCGCGAGCCATGGCACTGGCGATGCGCTGCTCAGTGGCACGACCGCTGGTGATAGCTACGCCGTTACGCTGGATGGGGAGGTGACGGTTCAGCAGCAGGCAGACACCAGTCTGGTGTTAGCGGTGGCACAGGTAGTGCAGATTGCCAGCCTTGCCCGCCAGATTGCCGCATTGCGCGGTACGCCGCAGGATATTGAATGGGCACTGGCAGGTGGTCAGCTTTGCCTGTTGCAAGCCCGCCCGATCACCACAATGTCTGCTGACCCAGACGGGAGCCTGCGCCTGTGGGACAACAGCAACCTGATCGAGAGCTATAGCGGCAGAACAACCCCGCTGACGTTTTCGTTTGCCCGTCGCGCCTATGCCGAAGTGTACCGTGTGTTTTGCCGCATCATTGGTGTGCCGCCAGCGGTCATCAATGAGCACCGCGCAATGTTTGAGCAAATGATTGGGCTGCACAACGGGCAGATGTACTACAACCTGTTTAACTGGTACCGCCTTGTGTCGTTGCTGCCCGGTTATAACGTCAACCGGAGCTTTCTTGAAAACATGATGGGCGTGAGCGAGGCACTGCCCGCTGAGCTTGCTGCCACGTTGCCCATATCAACGCTTCAGGGCAAACTGCACGAAGGGCTGAAACTTGTGGGGGGGGTTGGTGGCTTGCTTGATGCTTACCGTCGCCTGCCGCATCTGCAAAAGCAATTTAACGCACGGTTGGCGCGTGTACTGGGCACAACACCTCCCGATCTCGGTCGTATGCGGACGGATGAACTGGTCAGCTATTATCGTCGCCTTGAGGGTGAACTGCTGGCAAACTGGGACGCGCCGATTGTCAATGACTTTGCCGCAATGATCTGGTATGGCGTGCTCCGCAAGTTGACCACCGCGTGGTGTGACGATACCAACGGCACGTTGTATAGTGCGTTGCTCAGCGGCAGCAGCGAAAGCATCAGCGGTGAGCCGGTACGCCGCATCTATGCGCTAGCCGCCATTGCTGCCCGCGCTCCTTCGTTTGCGGCTACGCTGTGCAATGCGCCATTGCCTGTGATCGAGCGAGACATGCAAGCAATGCCGACGTTTGCGGCAGGCTACCGTGCTTACCTGCGCCAGTTTGGGGATCGCTGCATTGCCGAGCTAAAGCTCGAAAGCCCCACCCTCAATGATAACCCGCTACCACTGCTGCGGAGCATTGGCTTGCTTGCCTGCCAGCCCGACCGCCCTGCCACCCCTCCTACAAGTGAACCGCAATTTCACGCGGCGCAAGCCACGGTACGGCAGAAGTTGCGCCACCAGCCACACCGCCGTGCGCTGGTTGCGTGGGTGCTGGCACGTACCCGTGCTGCGCTGCACAACCGCGAAACTATGCGCTTTGAGCGCACGCGGGTGTTTGGGCGGGCACGGGCGGTGTTCCGCGAACTGGGGCAGCGGTTTGTGTTGCTGCGCCTGCTCGATAATGCTGATGACATTTTTTATCTCGAAGTGGAAGAAATACTTGGCTACTGCGAAGGTACAGCGACCAGCACCAACCTGCGTGAATTGGTAGCCGTGCGGCGTGCGGCGTTTGCACACTATGCGAGCCTGCCCGCATTGCCCAACCGCTTTGAAACCTCTGGCATTGCCCCGCTTGGGCGCACTGCTCGTCCGCGCCCTGTCGTTGCTCGTGCCGATACTGCGCTGTTGCAGGGCACGCCCGCTAGCCCCGGCACTGTGCGCGGGCGGGTGCAACGGGTATGGAGTCCGGCAGAGACAGCTCTTATTCCCGGTGCCGTTCTGGTGGCGGCACACACTGACCCCGGCTGGGTGCTGCTGTTTCCGGCGGCGGGTGGGCTGATTGTCGAACGGGGCAACCCGCTTTCACACGCCGCAATTGTAGCGCGGGAAATGGGCTTACCGGCAGTAGTTGGTATTGCTGGGGTCACGACGCTACTGGAAGATGGCGAACTCGTTGAGCTTGACGGGCAGCAGGGTACCGTGCGCCGCGTTGCTGCTGCACCGCCCGCTCTGGGTGTTGCCCATTAGTATATCGGGAGGAATGCATGCTGAAGCAATTGCCATTCTCTATTCCATCACAAGGACAGCGCGGCTATGCACCTATTCGCTATAGTGCGTGCTGGGAAGATGCCGAAGTCCTGCTCAAGGGGCTGAATGTACACCCCGGCGACCGTTGCCTGTCTATCGCGTCGGGGGGGGATAACACACTTGCGCTGCTGCTGCGTGACCCCGCGCAGGTGGTTGCACTCGATAGTAACCCGGCACAGATTGCCCTGCTTGAACTGCGGGTTGCGGCATATCGTGCGCTCGCTTACCCTGCCCTGCTTGAACTGCTCGGCATGGCACCGGGGCGGCGGTTTGCCCGCTACCGTGCGTGCCGTGAGTATCTGTCACCCTCGGCACGCTTTTTCTGGGATGCCCAGCCGCACCTGATCCGGCGGGGTCTTCACCGGATCGGACGCTTTGACCGCTACCTTGCGGTGGCAGGGCAAGAGCTACTGCCGCGCTGCATGGGGAGCCAGCGCGTAGCTGCGCTGTTTGCACCACGTAGCCGCGACGAGCGGGTACAGTTTTACGCGCAGCAGTGGAATACACCAGCGTGGCGTAGCCTGCTACGGCTCACGAGTTCGCGGGGCATGCTGCAACGCTTCGGGCGTGACCGGGCATTTTTTACCTATGCGAACGAGCGTGAGGTGGGACACATTGCCGAACGGCTGCACTACATTCTTACCGAACTTGACCCGGCGTGCAACCCATACCTGCAAGCAATCGCGTTGCGAGTGCCTACCGTACTGCCGCTTGCGTTACGCCCTGCCAGCGTTGAGCATATTCGCCGCAACCTTGACCGGCTAACGTGGCATACTCGCTCGCTTGAGGCGTATGTACAGCAATGCCCACCAGATACGTTTCAATGCTTTAACTTAAGCAATGTGTTTGAGTATATGTCGGTGTCGCAAACGCGGCTCGTGCAGAGCAAGTTGCTGCGTGCTGGCACGCCGGGGGCGCGGCTACTCTACTGGAATATGCTGGTGCCCCGTGATGGCTCTGGTGCTGGTGTAGCAACTGCCCACGGGCGGCGCGTATTGCACCCTGACGTTGCCGCAGCCACGCAGCTCTTGCTGACTGATCGGGTGCCGTTCTATCAGCGTGTTGTGCTGGAAACTATTCAGGAGGTGCCCTATGCTTGAGGCTGGGTTGGTATTGGTTGGTATGCCCGCCGCCCTGCTCGGTGTGCTGCACTGGTTGCGGGTTGCCCAGCATATTGCCGCCGAAGCCCGCCGCAAGGCAGCCCATGTCATTATGGGGGTGCTGTGTCTGCCGGTACCGTGGCTTCCAGTTGATGGGCTGACTGTCACGACAACTGCCGCACTGATACTGCTTGCACTGCTCATCATCCGCTTTGTACCGCAGGTGTGCGGGCATTTCGGCGGCGCAATGTACGGGGTGGCGCGGGCTTCGGTGGGCGAACTGTGTTTTCCTCCTACTGTTGTGCTGTGCTATCTGCTTGCACAGGGCAATCCGCTACTGTACTGCCTCCCGATTGCCATTATGACCTTCGCTGACCCGATGGCGGCACTGGTTGGAACGACCTACCGCCACTATGTTGCACCGTGGCACGAAGGCAAAACCTTTATCGGATCGCTAGCATTCTTTGTGGTAGCAGCAGGCTGTGCTGCCCTATGCCTCACCATTTTTCCCACCCCCGGTGTGTTAGCCGTGCTTCCTGCTGCCTTGCTGGTGGCGTTGTGTACCACGCTCCTCGAACGCGCGGCGCGTTACGGGTTGGACAACCTGCTTGTGCCACTTGGGGCAGCAGGTACGTTGCTGGTGATACTCTAACAATTGGAGAAGATGACAAGGAGTTCTCAGACTATGGTCATGATGTCAAGCTGGCTATACAGTGTTGATGCAGCAAGTTTTGCCAATGCAGTGAGCTTACCGCGCATTGAAATGCAAACGCTAACCCGCCAGCAACCCGATGCGTTGCTGGTGCTGGTTGAGCCAGAGGGTGTAGCGCGTGCCCGCTGTGCGCTGTGGTGGCGCAATGTCCCCACCTACCCTGACGAGCAACTCGGGCTGATCGGGCATTATCACGCGGCGGACGACGAGGCTGCACGGATGCTGCTGCAAGCAGCATGCTCAATGTTGCAGAGCAACGGCTGCACACTGGCAATTGGTCCGATGAATGGTAACACATGGGAAAAGTACCGTTTTGTGATCGAGGCGGGCGACGAACCACCGTTTTTGCTTGAGCCAACAAACCCCCCCGCGTTTCCACTGCACTTTACCCGTGCTGGCTTCGCAGTACTAGCTACCTATATTTCGTCGCTGGTGCCCGACCTGCAAACGGCAGTCGCAGCACGCGCTGACCGCCGCGTTGCCCGCACCGCCCAACTTATGCGTGAAACAGGCATTACGTTGCGCCACCTGACCGATGGCGACGTGAACGACCCCCGCCTGTCACACGCTTTTTTGCAACAGGTCTATCATTTCTCGGTGGCTGCTTTCCAGCACAATTATCTCTATCAGCTAATTAGCGAAGAAGCCTTTTTTGACATGCATGGGGCACTGCTGGCACAGGTGCGGCTCGTGCCCGAACTTATCTGGATCGCAGAAAAGCAGGGAGCAATGGTCGGGCTACTGTTCGGTATTCCTGACTGGCAGCAGGTGCAGCGTGGCACACCCGTTGATACAGTAATTGGCAAAACGCTGGCGGTGGATACTGCGTATGGTGGGTTAGGCGTAGGTGGGCTACTGGTAGATTGCTTCCAGATGGCTGCACTGCAATTGGGCTACCGCCGATCCCTCCATGCCCTGATGGTTGATGGGAACCGCTGTGTACACATTGGTGCACAGTATAAGCACACCATACGCCGCTATGCACTGTTCGCCCGACCACTTGATCGAGAGGTGTTGTCATGAATGTGATGTGCCATTTGCAGCAGCAGGTTGCTGCCCGCCTGCACGCCCCTGCGCTGATTGACGCTCGCGCCCGCCGTGCTCGTCCTATCACCTATGCCGAACTTGATGCACGGATAACCGCAGTTGCGCGTACTTTGCAGCATGCCGGGCTACACGCTGGGGATCGGGTTGTGGTGCTGGTGCCGCTCTCGCCCGAACTCTACATTGTGCTTGGGGCACTCTTTCGCAGTGGCATGACCGCGGTCATTCTCGACCCTGCCCAACCGGGCAAACGGCTACAACAATGCTGCGAGCAGGTCAACCCGGTAGGCTTTATCGGCACAGCACGTGCCCACGCGCTACGGCTACTGGTGCCTGCGCTACGCGCAGTGCGTCATGCGTTCAGCAGTGACTTGCCTGTACCGGGGGCATGCACCTTACCCCAGCATGGTTCGTTGGCTGGTGGCACGATTGCCAATGTTGACCCGGATGCTCCGGCGTTGTTGTCGTTTACCAGTGGCAGCACAGGCACCCCCAAACCAATTGCCCGCAGCCACGCCTTTTTGCTGGCACAGCACCATGCAGTTGTGGCGAACTTCGCGCTAGCAGCAGATGCAATTGAGGCAACAACCATGCCCGTGTTTGTCTTGGCTAACCTCGGTGCTGGCGTGACAACGTTGATCCCCCCCGGCAGGTTGGCACAGCCGGGAGCAGTTGCGCCTGCGCCCTTTGTTGCTGCACTGCACCAGCATGCAGCAACACGCTTGCTCGCATCGCCCGCATTGTTAGACCGGCTCGCAGACTACTGCTTACAGCGTGGGCAAACCCTCGACACACTGTCAACCATTCATACTGGGGGTGCGCCAGTGTTCCCGCCGTTGCTGCACAAACTGGCACAGGTTGCGCCACGCGCACAGTGCATTGCTGTGTACGGCTCGTCGGAGGCAGAGCCAATAGCGTGCCTTCCAATGGGCGATATTACGCAAACTGACTGGCAGATGATGGAGCACGGTGCGGGCGTGCTGGCAGGTAGCCCCACACCGGATACCGTAGTCCGTATTGTGCCTGACCGTCACGGCGTGCCAATGGGGAGCTACAGTGCCGCCGAGTTTGCTGCACTGTGCCTGCTCCCCGGCACAACGGGCGAAATTGTCGTGAGTGGGGCACACGTACTGGTGGGCTACCTTGCGGCTGTTGCAAACCATACCAGCCGCATCACGGTAGAGGGCGTATCGTGGTATCGCACGGGTGATGCAGGCTGCCTTGATCGGAGCGGGCGGCTATGGCTGATGGGGCGGTGCAGTGCCCGCATTGACGATATGCACGGCAGGCTGTACCCGCTTGGCGTGGAATGTGCGGCAATGCATGTGCCGGGGGTACGGCGGGCGGCACTGGTTGGGCATCGTGGTCGGCGGGTGCTGCTACTCGAAGGACAACCTGCCCAATTTCTGCCGCATATTGGCACACTCCGTGGGCGGCTGACGTGGGCGCATATTGATGAAATTATACCGTGTAAGTCATTGCCGGTTGATACGCGCCACAATGCGAAAATTGACTACCCGCGCCTGCGCCAACTGGTACGGCGGCGGGTAGACCGGGTATAACTGCCTGTTGCGCGGGCGGGCGCGTTGCCTGTTGCGCGGGCGGGCGTGTTCCTCCGGTGGACGTTTCCTATACTCCAGCATACCCGACGCTGGGTGGCTAGAGACTGCTTGCTGGTGGTGTACGGGTGGTACTGTCGGAATGGGAAGGAGGCGCACACCCAGCCGCACGCCGCCCTGTGCCCGTACGATAGAGCGTGACAGGGGCGGCGTGTCTGTGAAGGGTGCGCCGTGCTGTTACAGGTTGGCGGCACGGCGGAGCGCGTCGGCGCGGTCGGTGCGCTCCCACGGCAGGTCGAGGTCGTCGCGCCCGAAATGTCCGTAGGCTGCCGTCTGGCGATAGATCGGGCGGCGCAGGTCAAGGTCGCGGATGATTGCGCCGGGGCGTAGGTCGAAGTGCTCTTCGATCAAGCGGGTGATCTTCTCATCGCTGACGTTGCCCGTACCGAAGGTCTCGACACTAAGCGACAGCGGGCGCGATACCCCAATGGCGTAGCTGACCTGCAACTCGAAGCGGTCGGCTAGCCCCGCCGCCACCACGTTCTTCGCTACCCACCGGGCGGCATAGGCAGCACTGCGGTCTACCTTGGTCGGGTCTTTGCCGCTGAAGGCTCCCCCGCCGTGGCGTGCAATGCCGCCGTAGGTATCCACAATGATTTTGCGCCCGGTCAGACCAGCATCACCGTGCGGACCACCCGTCACGAAGCGTCCGGTGGGGTTGACATAAAACTTGGTTTCGTCGTCGAGCAGGTGGGCGGGCACCACAGCCCGGAAGACGTGTTCGATCATGTCGGCGCGGATTTGCTCCTGCGACACGTCCGCGGCGTGTTGCGTGCTGATGAGGAGGGTATCTACGCGCACGGGCTTGCCGTGGGCATACTGCACCGTCACTTGCGTTTTCGCGTCGGGACGCAGGTACGCGATGGTGCCCTCTTTGCGTAGCTCGGCGACGCGCCGCGCCATGCGGTGGGCAAGGCTGGTGGTTAGGGGCATGCGTTCGGGCGTTTCGTTGCAGGCAAAGCCAAACATCATGCCTTGGTCGCCTGCGCCCACCTCGTCAATCTCGGCATCGGTCATATCGCTTTCCCGCACTTCGAGCGCACGGTCTACGCCCTGCGCGATGTCGGGCGACTGCCCATGCACGCTGACCATCACGCCACAGGTGCGCCCGTCGAAGCCGAACGCGGCATCGGTGTAGCCAATATCAATGACCGTCTGGCGCACGATGTCTTGCATCTCGACGTAGGCAGTGGTGGTGATCTCTCCCATCACCACCACGAGCCCGGTTGTTGTTGCCGTTTCGCATGCCACGCGGGCACGCGGGTCTTGTGCGAGCAGGGCATCGAGCACCGCGTCGCTGATCTGGTCGCACATCTTGTCGGGGTGCCCCTCTGCCACCGACTCGCTGGTGTAGAAAAAGCGGGGCGATTGCATAAATGTATTGGTCACTGTTCAGTCCTCCTTACCAAATCCGACCCCAATCCGGCGGGTGCCGGGGCGATCACGTGCCTTCTTGCCAGCTATTGAGATACGCCACTTGTTCGGGGGTCAGTACGTCAATGGTAACGCCCATAGCGGCGAGCTTGAGGCTGGCAATCTCTTGGTCAAGTTCGATGGGGAGCGCATGCACCCCGTTGTTGAGGTCGCCTTTGTTGCGAACCAGATACTCGCTGGCGAGTGCTTGGTTGGCGAAGCTCATGTCCATTACGGCACTAGGGTGCCCTTCGGCACTGGCAAGGTTGACCAGCCGCCCTTCGCCCAGCAGGTTGATCTTGCGCCCGTCGTGCAGCGTGAACTGGTCAATGAAGGTGCGCGGCTGGCGTACTTCACGGCTCATCTCGCGCAGGGCAGGCAGGTTGATTTCAACATCGAAGTGCCCGCTGTTGGCGATCACGCAGCCGTCCTTCATCACCTCGAAGTCTTCGCGGTCAATGACGTGCTTGTCACCGGTTGCTGTCACGATGAAGTCGGCGATGGTCGCGGCTTCGAGCATCGGCATGACACGGAAGCCGTCCATCACGGCTTCGAGTGCCTTCACCGGGTCAATCTCGGTGACAACGACGTTAGCCCCCAGCCCGTGTGCGCGTTCGGCGATGCCACGCGAGCAGTAGCCGTAGCCGCCCACGACAAACGTCTTGCCCGCCAACAGGATGTTGGTGGCGCGGATGATGCCGTCAATCGTGCTTTGCCCGGTGCCATAGCGGTTGTCGAACAGGTGCTTGGTCGCGCTGTCGTTGACGGCGATCACCGGGAAGTTGAGCACGCCTTCTTTTGCCATTGCCCTCAGGCGGATAACGCCAGTGGTCGTTTCTTCGGTGCTACCGTACATGTCGGGGATCAGGTCAGTGCGGTTACGCAGCACTGCGCTTACGAGGTCGGCACCGTCGTCCATCGTAATCTGTGGGTTGTGGTCGAGGGCGGCGGTGAGGTGCTGGTAAAACTGCTCGTTGGTTTCGCCCTTGATCGCATAGACTGGGATTTCCTCGTGCGCGACGAGCGCGGCGGCAACGTTGTCTTGCGTGCTGAGTGGGTTCGAGGCACACAGCACCACATCGGCACCGCCCGCCGAAAGGGTGCGCATGAGGTTGCCCGTTTCGGTTGTGACGTGGAGACAGGCGGCGAGGCGCACACCGGCGAGGGGGCGTTCGGCGGCAAAGCGTTCGCGGATGAGGCGCAGCACAGGCATTTCCTGCTCTGCCCAATCCATACGCTTGCGTCCCTCGTCGGCGAGATTCAGGTCTTTGATGTCGTAGTTACTGCTCATGAAGTGAGACTCCTTGCTCTAAACTGTAGGCACTACTGATTGGTTGAGGTTACGACCGGTGTCGCGTTCGCAGATGAAAGCAGGTCGGCGGTAGTCGGGTCATCGGTGCCAAACAGTGCCGCATAGCGTGCGGCAAAGTCGGCGGGTGTAAAGTGGTGTTCTTGGCAGCCCCGTTGTTCGATAACGTAGGCTGAGGCAAGCGCACCGAGGCGGGCACAGATGGGTGGTGCGAGCTGGCGGCTGAAGCCGAAGACCAGCCCTGCGACAAACGCATCGCCCGCGCCGGTTGGGTCTACGACGGTGCTCACGGGCACCGCAGGGACGTGTACCGGCTGGTAGTCGTGGTTGTGCATGTAGACATACGCGCCATCGGCACCCTTTGTGATGACGGTGAGCGGCGCACTGCGGATCAGGTCGGCTTCACTGATGCCGAGCTTCTGTGCCATCATGCCGAACTCGTAGTCGTTGCCGAGCACAAGCTGCGCCCCGCGCAACCCCAACTGGATGCTCTCCGCCGTCATGCGGGGGGTCTGCTTGCCCGTGTCGAGCACGTAGGGTATGCCAAGTTCTTGGCAGTCGGCGGCTATCTGGTCCATGCTCTGCGGGTCGGAAGCCGAGATGATCACAAGGTCGTCTGGGGTAAGGGTGAGGTCGTGCATGCGAATGGCACGGGTGTGGGTCATGGCACCACTATAGAAGGCGACAATCTGGTTGTTGGCTTCGTCGGTGTTGATGAAGCAGGATGATGTGAACTCGTTGGGCACGACGCGCAGGTGGTGGGTGTCCACGCCGCAGGCATCAAGCGTGGCGCGGTATTCACCGAAGTCGTTGCCGACTGCGCCGACGAGGAGCGGACGTTCACCGAGGAGCGCGAGGTTGTAGGCAATGTTGCCAGCCACGCCGCCGCGCATGCGCTGCAACGAGTCAACCAGAAAACTGACCGAAATAATATGCGCCTTTTCGGGCAGGATGTGGTCTTGAAAGCGACCCGGAAAGTTCATAATGTAGTCGTAGGCAAGTGCGCCAGTCACAACAATTCGCATTGGCAGTTCCCTTCTAGTGTGTGTTTGCCGGTGGTTGGTTCGGTACCGATGTGCTGGTGGGCATTGCGGGGGCGGGTGGGGCGGTGGGGCGGTGCTCGGTGGCATATCCGTAGCGATGCTGCAACGCGCCGGAAACGGCGGCACAGATGCTGAGGGCGTGCTCGGCGGCGGCTTCACTGAGATGCACAAGATTCCCACTTGTGCTGATGAGTGAGGCGCGGGCAATGGCTTCCAGCGTTACGCCGTGATTGACGAGTGGTTGCATACTCGCTTCAAAGCGGCGCACCAAGTCGTCAACGGTGAGTGTGCCGAGCAGGGCAGCATCGGCGGGCACCAGCCCCCACGCGACGATGCCCTGTTGCTGGATCAGGTCTGCCAGCGCGGGGGCGACGCGGGCAACCATGTGCCGATGATGATGCAGGTCAAGCTGTAACATATTGACCTGCCGTTGCAAGAGGAGCCGCCAGTCGAACCCGGCGGGTTGGTCGGGGTCGGGGATGCCCACTTCGCCCACGAGTAGCCCACGATAGCTGACCTGCAAGCCGTATAGGGTCTGCTCGATCAGGTCGAGTCCCTCGTCCCAGTCGAGCGGGCAAAATGGTGAGTTGAGAAGCGCAAGCAATGGCTCGTCGAGGCAGACAATCTGGTGTGTGCAATGGGGTGCCAGTTCGTGGGCGAGCCATTGCACACGCAATGCCAAATGATGGGCGAGGGCTTCGCGCAGTTCGCTGTTGTAGACGAGTGGGCGACCATGTTCGTCGGGCAGCACGAGGGCGAGGCTGACCGGTCCGAGTACTTGGCTGACGATGACTGGGTAGTGTGCTTGCTGGCGGGGGGTTCCGAGGATGTCGCGCAGACCAAGGGCTGTGGTGAGTGGCAGATTGCCCGCCGCACGTTTGGCTTGCAGGTACGCTAGCGCAAGCTGGGTCAGCCGTGCTTGGGCGGTTGCCTCCTCGACATACACATCGTGGACGGTATCGCCGATGACCAGCCCCGGAAAGCCGTAGGCACTCTGCACAAAGAGATATTCGTGCAGTGCGCGGTTGGGCAAGCCGTACCACGTCAGGACGTGGGGCGTGGTGCGCCGGAGGGCTGCCATTGCCCGCGCAGGGTTGCTGTGGGGCAACCCGCGGCGGGCAACTGGTTGACAGCATGGCTCGAACGCAGGTGCCATAGTGATCAGGTACTCCGTGGTGCTGCGTGTGTCTGGTCATCCGCTTTATCGCTGTCCACCGTGTGCCTTCAGTGCTGCCGCAAACGGGGCGTGGAGTACGCCCTGTTCGGTAATGATGGCAGTGATGAGCGTATGCGGGGTGACATCGAAGGCGGGATGGGCGGCGGCGACCCCGACCGGTGCGAGCGCGACACCGCGCAGGTGCGTCACTTCACTGGCGGCACGTTCTTCTATCGGGATGCTGGCACCGTCAGGGCAGGCAAGGTCTATGGTTGAGGAGGGTGCCGCAACGTAGAAGGGGATGGTATGTAGGTGTGCCAGCACTGCCAACGTGTAGGTGCCGATCTTGTTGGCAACATCGCCGTTGGCAACGATGCGGTCAGCCCCGACAATCACACAGTCTACTGCGCCCTGTCGCATAAGCGACCCTGCCATGCTGTCGGGGATCAGCGTTTGGGCAATGCCCGCCTGTTGCAGTTCCCATGCAGTCAGGCGTGCGCCCTGCAAGTAGGGGCGTGTTTCGTCTACATACACGTGGATGCTGCGCCCCGCCGCGTGTGCGGTTCGGAGTGGGGCGAGGGCGGTACCATAGCCTGCCGTTGCCAACCCGCCCGCGTTGCAGTGGGTGAGGACTGCGCCGCGTTCTGGGATGAGGGGGGCACCGTGCTCGCCGATGGCGTGACACATGGCGAGGTCTTCCGCAAGGATCGCGTGTGCTTCGGCGAGTAAGCCCTGCTGCACCGCAGTGAGCGGCGCGGCGGGGAGGGCGGCAAGTATGGCGCGGGCGTGTGCCAGCATACGGGCGGTTGCCCACGCGAGGTTGACGGCGGTGGGGCGTTGTGCGTTGAGGAAGGATTGGGCGGCTTCGAGGGTTGCCATAATCGCAGTGGGTTGGTTGGTGTGCAGTGTTTGCGCGGCAAGTACTATGCCGTAGGCGGCGGTGATGCCGATGGCGGGCGCACCACGTACCTGCATCTGCCGGATCGCCGCGGCGGCGGCTTCCACGGTGTCGCACACCACGATGGTGTGCTGGTGGGGCAAGTGTCGCTGGTCTATCAGGTGCAGCCGGTCGCTCTGCCACCAGACAGTCTGGAGTTCGTGCGATGCTGGCGCGGCGTGGCGCACTTGATGCGAAACATGCATAGGCGTTTTCTCAGGGTGCCCCGTATGAAGCAACCGTGGGCGTGGATTTCCTCATGGTATGTCAGGCAAAAATCCCTGACTCTGCGGATTATAGCACGGGTAGCACAGCAGGCGCAAACAGCCCTGCCGTCGAAGCGGTACAGTGCGATGGCGTGGCGCGGGTTCGGGCTAGAACGCAATCTGGTCGGCGGGTACGTCTTGCAGCCCATCCCACGGCGAGGTGGGGCTGGCGGGTAGGTGTTGCGGGAGCCGGAAGGCAAACAGTAGCCCGATGGACACCAGCAAGATGATGAGGGATGCCCCATAGGTTACGGTGTAGCCGAGCGTGATGTTGCCTGTCTGCCACACCATCACGTCGCGTGTGAGACCGCCGCCGATGGCACCCACGCCCTGCGCCACGGCTTGCATCACGCCCCACAAGCCGATGAACAGTCCAGCATGCCCCATGTTGCTCAGCGACATCACGAGGGCAATGCTGGCGACGATGAACAAGCCGCGCCCTAGCCCGATCAGGGCAACCCCGATGTGGAACGGTTGTACCAGCGTGGCATCGCTGGCAAGCCCGATGGTGAGGAAGCCCAGCGCACCGACCCCGCAGCCGGCAACGATGACAGGCAAGCCCGCGTGCCCACGCCAGAGGAGCCAGCTCGCCCCGCCGATTGCTACCAGCATGGCGACCCCCCACAGGGCGGTCAGGCGGGTGGTTTCAGCGACGGTCATGCCAAGCACCTGCCCGCCGTATGGTTCGAGCAGTACGTCGTGGGTGGCGAAGGCGGTGGTGGCAAGGAAGAGCACGATGAACAGGCGACGCAGTGATTGCTGTTGCCACAGGCGCAGCACCGAGTCGCGGAGGGTGAGCCGGATACGTGCGTTGTCGGGGGTGGGCAGTTTGCCGCGTGCGTCTATCTTTTCGCGCCCCCACAGTGCCACGCCTGCCAGCACGACAAACAGCACCGCCGAGCCTTGCATGACACGGATCAGTCGTTCGTGGGTGTAGGTTTCGAGCAGCATCCCCATAATGATGGAGCTGACGATGGTGCCCATCACCAGCATGACCCACAGCACCCCAAGCACCCGCCCACGTTCGCCGGGGGGCGTGATGTCGCTGACGAGGGCGAGGAAGATGGTTTCGACAATGTTGGCACCTACCCCGTAGGCAAGGAAAATCAGCAGGCAGATGACGAACGCGAGCCACACCGGGATGCTGCCGTCGCCACTGAGTAGGATCAGTGAGAAGGGCGCGATTGCCAGCCCGCCATAGGTGAGCATGGCACCGAACACCACATAGGGGGTACGCCAGTTACCTTCGGAGCGGGCAACGTCGGAGCGGTAGCCAATGATGGCACGTATGGGCGAGACAAAGTAATGCACGGCTATCAGCAAGCCCACGGCGGCAGCCGCAATGCCCATCTCGTCAATGAGCACGCGGTTGAGGGTGCCGGTGAGCGGTGCGAGTGACAGCCCCATCCCAAATTGAAAGAGACCGAGCCGCAGAATGCTCAGCCAGTGGGCGGTGCGGGGGTGGCGTTGAAACCACGCACGCAGCATAGAGTGGAGCAGCAACAGCCCGTTGAGCGGTAACTTGACAACCTGCATGGTATTCTTCCCTTTCGTGGTCCGGCGCGGTCGGTCGCGGGTGCCGAGTAGTGCGATGGTGTGCGACGACGGGGCGGCAGTGGGCGAACGCGGGCAACCGTGCCATCTCTGTGCATATTATACCATACTGTGTCATCCCATAATGACCTTGTACATGCAGACTATTTACCGCAAAAACAAACAGGCAACCCTCTGTGGGTTGCCTGCGACAGGGGGTTGGGTTGCCTGCGACAGGGGGTTGCCTGCGACAGGGGGTTGCCTGCGAATGCAGGGCGGGGCAGATGGGGGCTAGGCTTCGGTGATCGTCACCTTTGCCATGGTGTCGCCCTGCTTCACAGCATCCACGACATCTTGCCCGCTGGTCACTTTGCCGAAGACGGTGTGCTTGCCGTTCAGGTGGGGTTGTGGGCTGTGGGTGATGAAGAACTGGCTCCCATTGGTGTTGGGTCCGGCGTTTGCCATCGAGATTACGCCTGTTTCGTGCTTGAGCGGGTTATCGAGGACTTCATCGGCGAACTTGTAGCCCGGTCCGCCGGTGCCGCGCCCGTCTGGGTCGCCGCCTTGGATCATAAAGTTGTTGATGACACGGTGGAATGTTAGCCCATCGTAAAAGCCGTCGCGGGCAAGGCAAACAAAGTTATTGACGGTCATCGGGGCGTGCTGGGGGTACAGCTCAAGCTCAATGGCGCCCCGGTTGGTTTCAATCGTTGCGGTGTACTTTTTTGCCGGGTCAATTGCCATTGCTGGTGGGCTGTTGTAGCGTTTTGCCACGTTGCTCCTCCTCTCGTGCTAGGTGCTATTGCCTGCGGGTAGTATACCACGCGCATTGTTATCGGCTACAGCTGTTGCGTTTGGGCGGGCACAGGTGTACAATACCAAGCAATATTACGTCACCAGAAAGGAGCATGCGGCAATTAGTAACGAAACGACACCCACCCGAAGCAGTACCCATGCGACAGAAGCGCCACGACGACGTGCCTTCTTGGTGGGGGCAGAATTGGGTACGCACCTGCACCCGTGGCAGGCAGAGGACTCGCTGGCAGAACTGGCACTGCTCGCGGACACGGCGGGGCTAGATGTTGTCGGGCAGATGTATCAGCGGCTCGATCACCCCTTGCCGAAATACTTCATTGGGGCCGGGAAATTGCGTGAACTGCAAGCCGCCCGCACCACCACCTCCTATGATATGGTCGTTTTTGATGATGAACTTGACCCCTCGCAGACCCGCAACCTCGAGCAAGCTCTTGAATGTGCGGTGCTTGACCGTACCGCGCTGATCCTCGATATTTTTGCCCAGCATGCCCGCACCCACGAAGGGCGGTTGCAGGTGGAACTGGCGCAGTATAGCTATGTGCTGCCCCGCTTGCGCCGCCAGTGGACGCACCTTGAACGGCAAGCCGGGCAAGGCGGTACCACTGCCGGGGGGGTGGTTGGGTTGCGCGGACCGGGGGAAACGCAACTTGAACTTGACCGCCGTGCTATTAAGCAACGCATTGCGCTGCTGAAGAACGAGCTTGCCGATGTCAGCCGCCACCGCGAACTGTATCGTAAACGCCGCCGCCAGAGCGGGTTGCCGGTGGTGGCACTGGTGGGCTACACCAATGCGGGCAAGTCTACGCTCATTAACGCCCTGTCGGGAGCCGATGTACTGGTCGCTGACCAGCTTTTCGCCACGCTTGACCCGACGACGCGCAAGATCGAACTGCCGCGCGGGCAGCACGCCCTCATCACCGATACGGTGGGGTTTATCCAGAAGCTACCGACGCAACTGGTTGCGGCGTTCCGGGCGACGCTCGAAGAAATCAGCGAAGCCGATGTGCTATTGCACGTCCTTGATATTACGCATGCCAATGCTGAAGAACAGGCAGAGGCTGTGACGCAGACGCTGACGGAACTGGGCGTTGAGCAGAAGCCGATGTTGATGGTGCTCAATAAGGTGGACTGCCTGCCGGGGGTGGATGCTGCCGAGGTTGCTGCCCTGCCAAGTACGCTTGGCTTGCCTGCCAACTATGTCGCGGTATCGGCGTACCAACGGTGGGGGCTAGCCAATTTGCTCGAACGGCTTGAAGCCCTGATTGCCAACACGATGGTAGCGTGTGATGCGGTGATTCCGTATCAGCGGAACGACCTTGTTGCGCTGTGGCACGAACGCGGCTACGTCGAGTGCGAGCGGTTCGAGTCGGATGGTACCCACATCAGCGGGCGCATCCCGCCGGTGTTGGTGCAGCAGTTTACGCGCTTTTGCACCGCAAATGGGGCGGCTCCCCACAGCCGCCACGGGCACCGCTAGCGGCAACCAAGCACCACGCTAGACCTACGCCACGTCGCCCACGCTGCTTGCGTCGCTCACGCGGTCAAACGGAGCAACGGAGCAACGGAGCTGAGGAGACAGACCCCCCTGCATACGCTGGGGGGTTTGGTGTGCGCCGGATGGACGGGGTAGGCGTGTGGGGCTACTGGCGGAAGAAGTCGAGGATGCTGTCGCGCTGTTCTTCATCGGGCATCAACTCGAGGAAGGTGATGCGGTGCCACGGGTACAGCACGTATTCGACCCCATCGGCAAGGTTAGTCACGTCTTTGCCGTCACGCTTGCGCAGGTTCGATACTTTCACGAACTGGTCGGACGGCTGGGGTTCTTGCTCCATATCACCAACGATGGGGTCTTCGCCCATAATATGCAAAATCACCTTCAGTGGCATAGGCTTTCTCGCTCTCTGTGTGGCTCTGTATGGCTCTGTGTGGCGGTGTGCTGCTCCTACTCGAGGGAGGTACTTGGTATGGTCTCGTCGCCCTGCGGGGTGTTGCCAAACTCGATACGTGTGGCGAGCGTTCCGAAGCGTAGCTCGTCGCCGTGGTTGATGAGGGTGGGTTGGTTGGGCGATACGCGGCGGTTGTTGATGAACGTACCGTTGGCACTGCCGAGGTCTTTGATGACACAGTGCTTGTGATGCAGGAAGATGATGGCGTGCCGCCGCGAAACGCCCGCGTCGTAGCCGCCGAAACTGCCGAGGTCAATGTCAGGGACGATGCCGCGCTTCTCATCGGCACGCCCGATCATGAGTTCGCGGTTTTCCACTAGTTCAACCCGCGCCCCGCTATCCAGCACCATGAGGCTAAAGGTGTAGGAGAGGTTGTCAGTTTGCATCACCGGGGGCGAGGTGATGATACGGTCATCTTCCACGACATCAACATCGCCGGTGGTGAGGCTGGTGCGTGTCTTGTCGGGGCGGGCGTTCTGTTTGATCAGGTTCGCCCCACACTCCGAGCAGAAGATTGAGCCGTCAAGTTGTTCTGCTTCGCAATTCCAGCATATCTGCATCAGTTTACCCTTTTTGCTGCACTTTAGCTGATATTATACACGATCAGCCCTGTATCTGGTGCAACCCCACCTATCACGTACCTTTTTTCACTGTCGCGGGGGGACCCATCAAGCCGCGCGTTCCATACTTAATCTGTTTGCGTCCAATCGCTGACGTTTTGCCCGAACGGATCAGACGCGTTGCTTCATCGCGCACCGTGGTGGCAAGGGATGCTTGTCCGGCATCAAAGAGGCGGGTGCTTGCCATCGTGAGGCGTTGCCCTGCCTCTTCCATCCGCCCATCAGCGACATCATCCCACGCACGCTCTTGCAGCCGATAGGCAACGAGCCGTTCGAGCCAGTGCCGCACGAGGCTGTTGAGGTCGGTCGGGTCAATCGAGTCGGGGGGGGCAACCCGCATACTGAGGGTCGCTTGGATGGGGTCAGGCTTGCCTTGCTGGTGGGGTGTTTGATATTGCAGCCCCAGCGACATCAAGACGTGGTCGCCCTGCGAGAGTGGCGGTACCATCAGTTCGAATAGGAATGATTGTGCCTCGATGCCGGGCCAGTCGCCGAGGCGGGCTACCCAGTATTCGCGCTCCTCTTCACTGATGGGCACTGGCGCGAGAAAGGGTTGCACCCGGTCGAGTGAGCGCAGCAACCCGCCCCGGCACATGCGGATGTGCATCTGCACGTCCTGCACGAAAATCGAGTGCATACGCTGGATTTCCTCGCTGAAGATACGCCCGATTTCGCCCACCGACGTGACGAAGTGGGTACGGCTATTTTCGCTGGCGGCAATGGTTTCGAGCAAGTCTTCGTTCCACTCATCGCCCACGCCGAGGGCGGTAATGCCGATTTGGCGTTCTTGGGCGCGGCGGGCAATTTGCACACAGCGGCTTTCGTCGCCATAGGTGCGCCCGTCCGTCAAGAGGACGAGGCGGCTGATGGAGCGTCCGAGTGCGGTACGCTGTATTTCTTGGGCGGCGACCATTAAGCCCTGTGCCATTTCGGTGCCGCCGGATGCCTCGATGTTGCTGATGCGTTGCTTCAGGCTCACCGGGTCGTTGATGCGTTGCGACGGGACAATCACCTCGGCACGGTCATTGAATGCGACGAGACAAAAGGTGTCTTTGTTGCTCAACTGGTCTACGATGCGGCGGGCAGCTTCTTTCACCTGTGTCAACCGTTCACCGCGCATCGAAGAACTGCGGTCTATGACAAAACAAATGTTGAGGGGGAGTTTTGCGCTGACTGCCGTTGAGCCGCGTGGCTGGGCATCGAGCAGGAGGTAGTGCAGTTGTGGCTCGCTACTCGCAGGTATTTCGCTGCGGCTGAAGGTGTACTGGAGTTGAATATGCGACATTAGTGGTGTTCCTCAGCCCGTGGCAGGCTTACGACGATGGCAGAAATGTTGTCATCGCCTCCGGCAGCGTTGGCTTGGCTGATCAGTTCGAGGCAGGCTTCGTGGGGCCATGCATGCTGCTGTAAAATGTCGGACATTTCGACATCTGATACCATACCCCATAGCCCGTCGCTGCACAACAATAGGTGTGATACGCCAGCGGTTGGCTCGGAGAGAAAGTCTACTGCTACCTGTGGTTGCTGCCCAATGGTGCGGTACAGTTGGTTGCGAAGCGGGTGATCGTGTGCCGCAGAGGGGTCAAGGTGCCCTAGCTCGATGAGCCGCCCGACGGTGGAGTGATCGCTGGTCAGTTGGCGCAACCCGGATGCCTCGTGGGCATAGGCACGCGAGTCACCGACGTGGGCGATATAGAGTGATTGCCCGATTATCAGTGCTGCGGTGCAGGTTGTGCCCATGTCTGACCCGATCTCGCGGGCGTGTTCCCAGATAGCATGGTTTGCCTGTTGCATGGCGTTGATCATCAAGGCTTGAATGGCTTCGGGGAGTTCGTCATAGAGGGCTTGAATGAGCAGACGGTCGGCTATCTCGTAGAAGATGGTACGGATGGCGAGGTGGCTGGCAACTTCGCCGCTATCGTGCCCGCCCATGCCATCGGCGACCACAAACAACCCGATGGGCAACTCGATGCCGTCGCGGGGCAGGGTCATCAGCATGGCGAGAACATTGTCTTGATTACTGTTTCGCACCCGCCCAATGTCGCGGCGGGCACCATAGGCAAGCCCGCGCTCGGTGCGGGTGCCTCCGATAGCCGCCTGCTTGAGTCGGCTCGTATCAAGGATTGAGGTATTGTCGAAGTCGCCGGTATCGTCGTGTGTGGCCGGTTTGCTCGGCATTGCCTCGAATGGGGAGGTGACGGCGCGGCTCGCGGCGAGCAGGTCGTCGCTGTGCCCTGTGTCGGTCGGCACGTCGTGGGGGCTATGCTCTTCGACGGGGTTATCACCAGCGTGCTCTGTGGGGTCTGTGGGGTCTGTGGGGGTTGCCGGGGTGGTAGGGGGGGGTGTGCGCCCCCGCCGCAACGGTGCTGTTGGTTCATCGTTGCGCCGGAAGGACGATGCGCGGGCGGTCTGTGCGGCATCATCGGCGGCTTCGCTACTCAGCACAATGTCTGGCAGGCGGTCAGTCACCGCCCCCTCGCTGATATCGAGGTCGTCGGGTACGGGGTCATCGGCAGCGGTGGTGCCGGTTGCGCTGGTTGCGGCGGTTGTGTTCGTATCGCCGTCGTTCGTCAGGTGTTGGGCGGCGGCGGCAGATGCGGTATCGCTCAGGATGCGTGTCTTCGGTGCCGCAGCAGTACGATGCTGGGTCGGTGCTGCGTTCGCTTGGTCTGCCGTGTCGTTGTCTTGGTTGGGGGTAGCGGTACCCTGCGGCGCGGTTGGCGCGTCGTCATCTGTGGGCGGGTGTCCGTTGGTGTCGGTTTCAGCGTGCTTGTGCAGGGGGTGCGTGTCATCGTGCGGACGGACGCGAGGGGGTACCTGCGGGGGGGCACCCGTTGGCTGGGTATCGGTTGTTTGCTGCTGTGTTTCTTCAGCAGCGAGGTCTGCGTCGTGCTTGTGGTTCGCCATGATGGTTTTGCTCCCGTGCCGCGCGGCATGCACCCAACGTGCCGACGGTCAGTCTTGCAGGCTTGCAGGCTTGCAGGCTTTCAGGCTTTCAGCGCATAGAGATGGTGATCGAGTGAGCCGATGTATACCACGCCATCCACAACAGTTGGCGATGAGACGATAGCACCCTCTGTCTGGTAGCTCCATATGAGATCGCCCGAACCGGCATCCAGACAATACACGAAGCCATTGGCGGCACCAAAGTAGACGCGCCCGCCATCTACAAAGGGCGATGACACGATCTGGCTTTCGGTGTGGTGTTTCCACTGAAGCCGCCCACTCTTTGCATCGAGGGCGTACATGTGCCCATCGGCACTGCCAACGAAGACCCGTTGCCCGACGACTGCCGGGGTGGAGTTGACGGCATGCCCGGTGCGATACCGCCACGCAGGCCAGCCCCCGGCACCGTCAAGGGCATACACATTGTTGTCGCCCGACCCGACATAGACGAGTCCATTGGCAAAGACGGGCGTGGACACGACCTGCCCGCGTGTGCGTTGCTTCCAGCGCATCTTGCCGTTTTTCAGGTCGAGGCAGTAGACGTGGTTATCGTTGCCGCCGATAAACACACTGTCGTCGCTGGTGCTTGCCGATGAACGGATGGGCATCCACGTCCGGAACTTCCAGATCATGGTGCCGCGTAGCCCGTCAATCGCGTAGAAGTGTTGGTCATCGGAACCGATCAGGACGAGCCGGTCGAATAGGCACGGCGACGAACGAATGGGGCGTTCGGTGCGGAACTTCCAGCGAGCTTGCCCGCGATGGATGTCAATGCCGTACACCACGCCGTCGTCCGAGCCGACGATGACCAATTCATTCCAGCCGGCGGGCGATGACGCGATACCGCCCTCGGAGGCGTATTTCCAGCGAAAATCGCCGCGTTTGGCATCAATTGCGTACAGGTTCGAGTCGTAGCACCCGATGAAGACTAGCCCACTGTGGTGGGTGGGGGACGAGCGGATTTCTTCTTCTGCCGCGAATGTCCAGAGCAATTCGGTACTGGTCTGGTAGTTGGTGAGCAGGTTGATGCTGGGAGCCGTCGGCTGCCCGGTGATAGTCTGGGCGACACCGGGGACACTGAGCAGTGCTTGCTTGAACTCTTCGGCACTGCCCCAGCGGGCGTTCATGTCATATTCGAGTGCCCGCGCTACTACGGCTTCCATTTCGGGCGAAATCTGCGGGTTGAGCATCCGCAGGGGGCGTTCGTGGAAGGTGAAGGGGGTCTGTTCGCGGGGGTCGCTCCCGCTGAGTATCTGGTGCATGGTTGACCCCAGCCCATAGATGTCACTGACTGGCTCGGCGACCCCGCGAAACTGTTCGGGTGAGGCGTAGCCTTCAGTGCCGATCATGGTGCCCTTGCGGTTCGAGCGGTCGAGCAGGCGAGCGATCCCGAAGTCTACCAGCACGATGCGGTCTGTCCCCTCGGTATCTACGAGCACGATGTTGGAAGGTTTCATGTCACGAAAGACAATCGGCTCTGGTTGGTGGCTGTGCAGGTAGATCAGGACATCGCAGATTTGAATTGCCCAGTTTGCGACGCGCGTTTCGGTGATGCCGCTGGGGTGGTCTTGCAAGACATCTTCTAGGTCGTTGCCGGGGATGAGTTCGAGCACGAGGTAGACCCGTTGCCCTTCCTCAAAAAAGTCGTAAATCTTGGGGATGGCGGGATGGCTGAGCGTTGCCAAGAGACCCGCCTCACGTTCGAAGAACTGTAAACTGAGGGCGCGTGTCTGCGAGTCGAGCGAACGCTGGTACATCTCTTTGATGGCGACCATGCGCTCGACATCACGGAAGCGCAGGTCGCGCCCGCGATAGACCACGCTCATACCGCCGATGCCGATCACCCCCTCGATCACATAGCGGTTTTGTAGGATGGTATTGTCGGGGAGGACGTGATCTTCTCTGATGCGGTGCCGCTGATGGGTACCAGTGCCAGTGCCGCGCCGTGCGCCCATGGTGCGCTGGCGGGTGGTGCCACCTTGGGCATTCAGTGGGGCGGCGGTTGCGTGCTTGTAGGCGGTTGGGGGGGTTTTCTGGATGGTGCCCGTGCGTGACTGGCGGGTGTCGAGCTGGTCGGGGTCGAGCTGGTCGGGGTCGAAGTGGTCGGGACCCTCGCGCGGGTGCGCGGCGGGTGGTGCGCTCGGCGGGTGGCTGGTTGCGCCGCGCTGCTGCGAGAGGCGGGGCAGACCGATGCCGCGTGTTGTGCCGCTTTTTGCGCCTTCTTTGCTCGCAGCACCCGTGCCACTGGCTGGCTGGGCGGGCGCGTCGGCGGGCAGTGCGCCCGTGCCGCTGGCTGGCTGGGAGGGCGTGTCGGTGGCTGGCTGGGCGGGCGTGTCGGTGGGCAGTGCGCCGGTGCCCGTGGGCAGTACGCCGGTTGAGTTTCGTGCAGGTGGTGATGCGGGCGTTTCGTTTTCGTCGGTGGGTTTCTTTTCTGGGGGAACGCCGCCCTTTTTGATCAGTGACATGCCGAACTCCTTACGCTTGCCGAACGGTCTCACATGCTCCATCCCCACACGCTGCGTGTGGTCTGCGCTCTTTACGTTACTCTATCATTATAGAGGCTGTAGCACTGTCAGGCAAATCTGACGTTGCGTCAGTGCGAGCACGTGCTATTGTTGCACTGCCCAGAACGACACTAGGGCAAATATCACCCTAGTGTCGTTTCCGCGTGGGTGTCGCACCGAGGTGCGAAATGCCCTATTGCGGGCGACGACGCGGGCGTGGGCGGTCGCCGCCACCGCCACCGCCACCGCTGCCGCCGCCACGGCTGCCGCCATTGCGCCCACCGCCGCCGCCATCTTTGCGGTTGGGGTCAGGCAGTTCGCCAGCCAGCAGGGCTTTGCGGCTCAGGCTGATTTTGCCGGTGCCTTCGTCTACGCCAATAATGACGACGTTGATCTCGTCGTCGAGTTGGACGACATCTTCAACGGTGTTGACGCGCCCCTCGGCAAGTTCGCTGATGTGTACCATGCCGTCGCGCCCCGGCATGATATTGACGAACGCGCCGAACGGCTTGATGCTGACGACGCGCCCCAAAAAGACATCGCCGACTTTCGGGTCACGGGTCAGGGCTTCAATGCGTTCGACGGCTCTGGCACCAGCTTCGCCATCGGTGGCGGCGACGAACACGCGCCCGTCGCTCTCTACGTCAATCGTTGCGCCGGTCTCTTCGATGATGCTGCGGATTGTTTTGCCCCCCGGTCCGATCAATGCGCCAATTTTGTCTACTGGGATTTGCAGGGTCACGATGCGCGGTGCAAAGGGCGACAGTTCGCCACGCGGCGTGTTGATGACGGCATCCATCTGGTCAAGGATAGACAGGCGGGCTTCGCGGGCTTGCCCGAATGCCAGCCGCATAATGTCGAAGGTGATGCCCGTGGTCTTGATGTCCATCTGCAAGCCGGTGATACCTTCGCGCGTCCCCGCGACCTTGAAGTCCATGTCACCGAGGGCATCTTCCAGTCCCTGAATATCGGCGAGGACTTTCCATTGTCCATCTGCCCCCGTGACTAGCCCCATGGCAATACCTGCCACTGGGCGTTTGATGGGTACCCCAGCGTCCATCAGGCTCAGGCTACTGCCACATACGCTTGCCATCGAGCTACTGCCGTTGGAGCTGAGTACTTCGCTGACCAGCCGCATGGTGTAGGGGAACGCGTCCTTTTCGGGCAACACGGCGTAGAGCGAACGCTCGGCGAGCGCACCGTGCCCGATGTCGCGGCGACGCGGACCGCCGAGGCGGCGTGCCTCGCCCGTGCTGAAGGGTGGGAAGTTGTAGTGATGCATGTAACGCTTCGCGGTCTCGATGCCGAGGTCGTCGAGGCGTTGCTCTTCGCCCGGCGAGCCGAGCGTTGTCATGGTCAGCACTTGCGTCTGCCCACGGGTGAACAAGCCGCTCCCGTGGACGCGCGGCACCACGCCGATGTCAATCGAGATGGGGCGGATTTCGTGCAGGGCGCGCCCGTCCACGCGGATACCATTGTGCAGGATTGCATTACGGACTTCTTCCTTGAAGATTTTGTTGAAGGCGGTATGGACGGCGTGGCTACGGGCGGCGAGTTCTTCCTCTGGCTCGTCGGCGGTAAAGTGGGCAAGGGTTTCGTGCAAAACTGCGTCGGTGGCATCGGTGCGGCTCCCCTTGTCGGGGTTGCTAATCGCATCGCGTAGGCGCGTGCCGAGGTACGCGAGGATTTCGCCCCGGAGCGAGGTATCTTCGGCGGGCGGCGTATACTCGCGCTTGGGCTTGCCGCTCAGTTCGGCTAGCTCCTCTTGTAGGTCTGCGAGTTGCTGGCAGATGGCGTGCCCTTGGGTCACGGCATTGAGCATTTCGTCTTCCGTCAATTCGTAGGCACCCGCTTCGACCATCAGCACGGCATCTTTGGTGCCCGCCACCATCAGGTCAAGGCGGCTGCCGTCAAGCTGTTCGAGCGATGGGTTGATCACCAGTTCGCCGTCAATGTGCCCCACGTGGGCTGCCCCCACCGGACCGGCGAAGGGTAGGTCGCTGACGGTCAGGGCGGCAGACGCGCCAATGATGGCGAGCGCACCGGGGTCGCAGGTCATATCAATGGAGAAGGTGGTGATGATAACCTGGACTTCATTGTGAAAGCCTTTGGGGAAGAGGGGGCGCAGTGGGCGGTCGGTGAGGCGGCTGATGAGGATTGCCGTGGTGGTGGGCTTTCCTTCGCGCTTGAAGAAGTTGCCGGGGATTTTGCCCGCCGCGTACATCTTCTCTTCGTAGTCAACCGTGAGCGGGAAAAAGTCGGCACCTTCGCGGGCTTCTTTCGCCCCAACGACGGTGGCGAGCAGCAGGGTGTCGCCGTAGCGCACCGTGACTGCGCCGTCGGCCTGTTCTGCGAAACGCCCCGTTTCGAGGGTGAGGGTGCGTCCGGCAATTTCGGCACTCACACGATAAATGTGTCGTTCTGACATGCGTTGTTACTAAACCTTTCCATATCGGTTCTCATTGCCCCTGTGGCAAATCGGGGGGGGCGGGCAAACACATGAGCAGCACCAGGGTGCATTGTGCCCGCTGGTGCTGCTCTGCATGTGTGCCATACCGTATCGTGAAACCCTAACGGCGCAACCCGAGACGTTCTATCAACGCGGCGTAGCGTGCATTGTCAACACGGCGCAGGTAGGCAAGGAGCCGCCGCCGCCGTCCGACCAGCTTCAAAAGACCACGCCGTGAGTGATGATCGTGGATGTGGGTTTTCAGGTGCTCGATCAGCGTGTTGATCCGCTTGGTCAGGATAGCCACCTGAACTTCGGGTGACCCGGTATCGTCCTCGTGGGTCTGGTAGCCTTCGATAATTTCGTTCTTGATCTCTTGATCAAGCGCCATCGGTTCCTCCTCGTGGTTGTGTTGTTCGTTAATCGCGCACAGGCTGGCGTTTCCTAGCGTTCTTGGTTTATTGTCGCATAGTATAGCATATTCACCGGTTCTGTGCCAATTGCCTCGGCGGGGCACGTCCCGGCGCGGCTTCTGTGCTGCCGCGCAGCCCGTCGGGCGCGCCGCTTGACATTCGCGCGAAAGCCCGGTATACTTATTGTCAACTCTACACTTAGTCAGGACGGTGTAGAGTTATATTAACGGTTTTCTATAGTGTCTGTTTGACACTATGTAAAAGAAGAAGCGATATGCACGCCGCAGCGCGGCTAGAAGTTAGGGGAACAATGACAATGATTGGATTGATGGAAGGGGTGGATGCGCCGACCCGCGCCGACTTGGTGGCGGAAATTGCAGCTCTGAAGCGCGAGCGCAATGCGGTACTGCTGGCGCACAACTACCAGTATGGGGAAATACAGGATATTGCCGATTATGTAGGGGATTCACTGGGGTTGTCGCAGCAGGCGGCAAAGACCGCCGCTGATGTTATTCTCTTTTGTGGTGTGCATTTTATGGCAGAGACAGCGGCGATCCTTGCCCCAGAGCGCACCGTGCTGATCCCCGACAGGGCGGCAGGGTGTTCGTTGGCAGACTCGATTACGGTGGAGCAACTGCGGGCGTGGAAAGCCGAGCACCCCGGCGCGGTGGTGGTGTCCTACGTGAATACGAGTGCGGCGATCAAGGCGGAGAGCGACTATTGCTGCACGTCGGGCAACGCCGAGCGCGTGATCAATGCTATTCCGGCAGACCGCGACATCCTGTTTTTGCCCGATATGTACCTTGGCACCTACCTGCGCGAAAAGACCGGGCGCGACATGCATATCTGGGCGGGCGAGTGCCACGTCCATGCGGCACTGCGCCCCCAGCAGATCGAGCAACGCCGCGCCGCCTACCCCAATGCCGACCTGCTGATCCACCCGGAATGTGGCTGTGTGAGCACGACGCTGCACTATCTGGCGCAGGGGCAACTCGACCCAGCGCAGACGTTCATTTACTCGACCGAAAACATGATCAAGCATACCCAGCAGCAGGATGCTGACCAGTTCATTGTCGCCACCGAGATCGGGGTCATCCACCGCATGCAGCAAGCCAACCCGGAAAAGACCTACATTCCGTTGTCCGATAGCGCATCGTGCCGCTATATGAAGATGAACACGCTGGAAAAGGTACGCGATGCCCTGAAGTACATGCAGCATCAGGTGACGGTGCCGCCGGAGACAGCAGCGCGTGCCCGCCTTGCCATTGAACGGATGATTGCGCTGTAACGACGCAGCGCACCGAAAGGGGATACACCCGGATGAAAACCACAATGCCGACTGTCGTCAGTGCGCCGCGGTATGTGTGCAGTGCGCCGCCGCGTTTGGCGTGGCTCACCACTGACCTGCTGGTGATTGGCGGGGGAGCGGCGGGCATGATGGCTGCCCTGCACGCGGCACCGCAGGTGCGGGTGCTGGTGCTGGCACGCGGTGGCAGCGATGCCACCAATTCGCAGTGGGCACAGGGCGGCATTGCTGCTGCTGTGGGCGATGGCGATAGCCCCCAGCAACACCACACCGACACGGTACGTGCCGGGGCTGACCTGTGCGACCTAGCGGCGGTGGCGCAACTGGTGGCAGCGGCTCCCGCCTTGATGGACGAACTTGCCGCGCTTGGTATGCCGTTTGCGGTTGCTGCGAGTGACTGCGGCAGCACGGGCTACGATCTTGGTCTGGAGGGGGGGCACGGACGGCGGCGCATTCTGCACACTGCCGATGCCACCGGGCGGGCGTTGCTCGCTACGCTGTACGAGACCGCGCAGCAGCAACCGGCGATCACGGTGCGCGGTGGCATGACGGTGGTTGACCTGCTGACTGCCGACGGGCAGTGTGTGGGGGCTGTCGCCCACGACGACGACGGGCAGTGGTACGGCTTGTTGGCGCGGGCGGTGCTGCTGGCTACTGGGGGGGCGGGTGCGCTCTACGGCTTGACGAGCAACCACGCCGATGCACTGGGGAGCGGTATTGCGATGGCGTACCGCGCAGGTGCGGCGGTCGCTGATGTTGAGTTTGTCCAGTTTCACCCGACGGTCATGCCGACCCGCGACGGCAGCGGCTTCCTGATTAGCGAGGCGGTGCGCGGCGAAGGGGCAGTGTTGCGGGCACCGCGCAGTGGCACCCGCTTTATGCCGCAGTACGACCCGCGCGGCGAGCTTGCGCCGCGTGATGTCGTGGCACGCGGCATCTATGCGACGATGCAGCAGGAGCAACGCGACCATGTGGTGCTGGACATGCGCCCGCTTGGTGCGGCGATGCTGGCAGCCCATTTCCCGACTATCAGCGCACAGGTGCGGGCGGCGGGCTACGACCCCACGCGCGATATGGTGCCCGTCGCGCCTGCCGCGCACTACCTCATGGGCGGCATCTGCACCGACCTGCACGGTGCTACCAGCATTGCGGGGCTGTACGCGGCGGGCGAATGTGCCTGTACGGGCGTACACGGTGCCAACCGTCTGGCGAGCAACTCGCTGCTCGAATGTCTCGTGTTTGGGCGGGCTGCCGCCGATGCAGCCGTGGCGCACATCGCACAGCAAACTGCCGCCCTATGGCAGCGCACGGTGCATACCGCCCTGCACGCCTATCGTACCATGCCGCGCACCCCGGCACTGCCGCCGCCCGCCGACTGGCGTACACCGCTTGCCACGCTGATGCAGCGCAACGTGGGTGTGCTGCGCCACGGCGACGACCTGCGCCACGCTGCCGATGAGTTGGCGACATGGGCAACCACGGCGAGCTATGCCGACCACAATGCAATTATCGCAGCAGGGGCAACCCTGATGGCACGGTTGATCGTGCAGGGCGCACTGCAACGCACCGAGTCGCGGGGGGCGCACAGCCGCCGCGACCACCCGCAACCGGTTGCCGCGTGGCAGCACCATATCGTGCAGCGGCGCAACCTGCCGCCGGTGTATGTGGCGCGTCCGGCGGCGGCAGTGGCGTTGCCCGTTGCAGGTGTGGGGCTGGTATCCCCACCGGTTGCGCGGCTGGCGCATGGCGTGTATGTTCCCGCAGATTATCGCACTGCTGCCGACCTTGCCCCGGTGGTACAGAAGAAAGAGGGAAGCTAATGTATCTGTCGCAACACGCGCTGGCACCACTCGTCAGCCGCGCCCTTGCCGAAGACGTAGGCACGGGCGATGTGACCACGCTGGCACTCATCCCCGCCGATGCCACGGCGATGGCACACATCATCACGCGCGAGGCGTGTGTGGTGGCGGGCTTGCCGCTGTTCGATGCGGTCTACCGCGAACTTGACCCGACGGTGTGCGTGACGCATGCCACCCACGACGGCGCACGGCTGGCACCGGGGGCGACGCTGGCAACTGTGCAGGGCAGTGCGCGGGCGATCCTCACGGGCGAACGGGTCGCGCTCAACTTTGTGCAGCGGATGTGTGGCATTGCCACGCGCACCGCGCAGTATGTCGCAGCAATGGGCGACCTGCCCACGCGCCTGCTTGATACGCGCAAGACCACGCCCGGTCTGCGGCTCCTCGAAAAGTATGCCGTGCGGATGGGCGGCGGTGTGAACCACCGTACCGGGCTGTATGATGCGATTATGGTGAAGGACAACCACCGTGCCCTCCTGCACGCGCAGGGCACCAGCCTGCCCGCCCTGATAGCGCAGGCGAAAGCCTACGGCGGACCGCTCCTTGCCGTCGAGGTGGAGGTCGAGACGGTGGCAGACGCGGTGATTGCCGCCGAAGCTGGCGCGGATGTGATTTTGCTGGACAACATGCCGCCGCCCTTGCTGCGTGAGGCAGTCGCGGCGGTGGGGGGGCGTGTGCCGCTCGAAGCGTCGGGCAACATCACGCTGGAGACGATCCGGGCGGTGGCGGAAGCAGGCGTAGACTATGTGTCGTCGGGGGCGATCACCTATGCCGCCCGTGCGATTGACCTGAGTATGGAACTGGTAACCGAGTCATCAGCGCAGAGTACGGAGGAGCAAGCACGATGCTAAGTCGTAACGAGTCCATTGAACTTTTGATGGAACACTACCAGAACCCGGCTAACTATGGCGCACTGCCCGCCGCCGATGCGGTCTATACTGCCCGCACACCGGGGTGCGGCGACGAACTTACGTTGTACATCCAGCTTGACGCGGCGGGCGAGCGGATCATGCGGGTGCAGTTTGAGGGGCACGGCTGCACGGTCAGTCAGGCGATGGCATCGTTGCTGGGTGAGCGTATTGTCGGCATGCCCGTGGCACGGCTCGCCACGCTGAGTGTTGCCGACCTGTGCCCCGACATAGAGCGTGGTGTGCTGACCAGCCGTATCCGTTGCGCCAGCCTGCCCCTGCGCGGGCTGCAAGCCGCCTTGTCCTCGCCGCTGCCCGTGGCAGATGGTACGCTGGCGACGGCACGGGCACGCTAGGTGGTGGGTACCGCAGGCGTAATGTCTATCTGTAGCCCGAAGGCTTTTTGAAACAGGCGCGACCGCCGGGTGGCATTCCAGATTTCGGCGGTCACGTCGCCCGATGCGTAGACGTGGATGCGCATAGTGCCGTTGGTCAGCTCGATCTGCACGTGGTCAATGGCTTGGCTCTTGCTGCGTTCGAGAAACTCGGCAAGCCGTAGCATGGCTGCCAGCCGCGCGAGGCGCGTTGCGTCGTCGGGTTGCAGCATGGTGTCGAACTCGCGGGTGAGCACATCGCCCTTGCGATGGCTACGGACAAGAACCGTCAGCAGGGCGATTTCGCGCGGGCTGAAGCCGGGTAAGCCGCTGTGTTGCAGCAGATAGGCGGAATGCTTGTGGTGGTCGTAATAGGAGACCGTCACGCCAATGTCGTGTAAGATTGCCGCCGCGCCGAGCAACTCGCGCTCCCACGCGCCATAGCCGTGCAGGGCGGTGGTCTGGTCGAAGATGGAAATGCTCAGTTCGCGGACCTTTTCGACGTGGGCGGGTTCGTAGTGGAACTGTTGCACAAGGTTGTAGACACTGAACTGGCGCACATTGTCTATTATGGGCGGCGAGCGGTCGTTCAGAAACTGTTCGTAGAAGATGCCCTCGCGCAAGCCCTGCCCACACACCTCGATCTCGGTGTAGCCGCTATGCAGCATGGCGCGGTAGAGTACCATCGCCCCGGCGAGAATAACGTCGGCGCGTTCGCTGTTCAGCCCGGCGATGGTTTCGCGTTCGGTCTGGTTTTTGTTGCGGAGCGTCGTAATGATGCGGCGCAGCATGTCACGGTGCAAGATGTAGCCGTGGAGCCGTTCGAGCGGGTACTTGCTCCGTTTCTGGGCAACGCGGGCGAGGTTACGGATGGTACCCCCAATCCCGACGAGGCGGGTGTTGGGGGTGGCGGCAAACCAGTCGAGGTCAGTAAACTGCTCGTCGGCACCCTGTTCGAGGGCGTGGTAGTCTTTGGTGCTGATCGGATCGGTGTGGATGTAGCGTTGGGTGAAGCGCACTGCTCCCACTGGGCGCGATACCCACGCCCCGAACTGGCGGTTGGCAATGTGCGTCACTTCGGTGCTCCCGCCGCCAATGTCGAGCACGAAGCCGTGCTGCACGGCGGTCGAGTTGACGACACCGAGATAGCCATAGTAGGCTTCTTCTTCGCCACTCAAGACGCGCACGTCCAGCCCAGTTTCGTCCTTTACGCGGGCAAGGAACGCGGTTTGGTTGCTGGCATCGCGGACGGCACTGGTGCCTACGGCGATGACGTGCGCGACCCCGGCACCTTGGCACAGTGCCTTAAACATTGCGAGCGAGTCGATTGCCCGCTCCATGGCAGCAGGTTGCAACGCCCGGTCGTCGCCCATGCCGTCTATCAGGCGCACCGACTCGCGCACTTCGTCCATCAGGCGGTAGCAACTGGGGCGGTTATATGCCATCACAATCAGGCGGGTGGTGTTTGACCCTAGGTCAATCACCCCGATACTGTGCTGCATGTCGAAAGCTCCTTATGTCTGCTTTTGTCTGTACGTGGCGGGGGGGGCAAGGGTTGCTTAGCGTGTTGGGCTGAGTACGTCACGCAGGGCAGCGACAACGTGTGCAAGGTCTGCCTCGGTAATGACGAGCGGTGGCAACAGGCGTAACACGTTCGGTCCGGCGGGCAGAGCCAGTACCCCATGCTCGATCAGGGCTTGCAGGTAGGGGACGACCCGTTGTTTCAGTTCGATGCCGACTAGCAGACCCTGCCCGCGTATCTCGCGGATGAGCGGCGACTCGATGGTCTGCAACTGTGCGAACAACCACGCGCCTTTGCGGGCGGCGGCGGCGGGTAGCTCTTCGTCTTGCAAGATACGCAACGTAGCGTGCGCGGCGGCACAGGCAAGCGGGTTGCCGCCGAAGGTGGTGCCGTGGCTACCGGGGGGGAGCGTGCCGTGGCGTGTGTGGACGGCGACGGCTCCCATCGGGATGCCTCCGCCGATGCTCTTGGCGAGTGCCAGCATGTCGGGCACGATGCCGCTGTGTTCGGTGGCGAACATGCGCCCGGTACGCCCGAAGCCGGTCTGTACTTCGTCGAGCACGAGCAGTGCGCCGTGCTGGTCGCACAGGTCGCGGGCGGCGGCAAGGTAGCCCGGAGCGGCGGGGCGCACGCCGCCTTCGCCCTGCACGGGTTCGAGCATGACGGCGGCGGTCTGGTCATCTATGGCGGCGGCGAGGGCAGCCGGGTCGTTGTACGGAACGTGGGTAATATCGGGGATAAGCGGCTCGAAGGGCGTGCGGTACTTCGGGTCCCACGTCATGCTGAGCGCACCCATGGTGCGCCCGTGAAACCCGCGCTGTGCCACGATAATGCGTGTGCGCCCGGTCAGGATGCGGGCAAACTTGAGGCACGCTTCGTTGGCTTCGGCACCACTGTTGCAGAGGAACAGCCGCGCCGGGAAGGGCAACGCGGCGGTAAGGGCTTCGAGGTAGGCAGCGCGTTGGTCATTGGCGAGGATGCCCGTGCAGATCGTCAGCCGCTCGACCTGTTGCTGCACGGCAGCCACGTATGCCGGGTGGCTGTGCCCGATGTTGGCGGTACCTTGTCCGCCGATGCAGTCTATGTATGCGCGTCCTTCGGCATCGTACAGGTGGGCACCACTGCCCCGGACAATCGCCATGGGGCGTTTGCCAAACAAGCCAAGCTCGTGTCGTTGTTCGGTTGCAATCAGGGTTGCACTATCTACGTCGGTTGTGTACATACGTTCTTTTCTTACGGTGCTGCTTGCATAGTGCTGCGCTCATGGTGCTGCTACGGCGTAATGCAACCCACTGCATGGGTACATTCCGTGCTATTATAGCACTAAACAGGGTGGTGCCCATGCTCCGCACGCGACAGGGCAGGCACAACCCACAAAATAAACGTGACTAAAGGGAAAAACCATGCAGCGTATGCTGGGATTGCTGGCGGCGTTCGTGTTGCTGGCTGGTTGTGGGGGCGCACCTGCTGCCACGTCGTCGCCCACCACAGCACCGACCACGGCGGAGACGGACGACGCGGCGGCGGATGCAGGCGCAACGGACGCAACCGACGACGTGGCTGACACGACAGCGGACAATGCTGCTACCGATGCAACCGGCGCGGACGTAGCCAGCGATAGTGCCGACGAGCCGCTCGCGGGGGCAGAACCGGCGGTGCCTGAAGCCGCCCCGACTGCCGCGCCAGCCCCAGCGGGTCCGGTGACGCTGGCGATGGGGTCATTCAACTTCATTGACAACCTGCACAACGGTACGGGCACTGCCTCGGTTGTGCAACTGGCAGACGGGAGCCGTGTGGTGCGCCTGAGTGACGACTTTGCTGTCACCGAGGGTCCGGGGTTGTATGTGTGGCTGGGCACGCACCCTGAACCGACCAATACCAACGATGCCCTGAACGGCTTCATTGATCTGGGAGGGTTGCAGGCACGGACGGGCGCACAGGAGTATGGGATTACGGCAGACATTGATCTGACGCTCTACCAATCGGTGATTATCTGGTGTGAGCCGTTTTCGCAGGTGATGACCAGTGCAGCCCTGCAACCGCAATAGCGAACGTGCCCGCACGAGCTAGCAAGTACCACGATCCGTGATCAAACTGTTACACCTTGCTGACCTGCATATTGGCGTAGAGAACTATGGACGGATGGACGCGCAGACCGGGATGCACTCCCGGTTGCGTGATTTTCTTGACCGCCTCGATGAAGTGGTCAGCCTTGCGCTCGCCGAAGGGGTACACCTCGTCGTCATCGCGGGCGACATCTATAAGAACCGTTTGCCCAACCCCACCCAGCAACGCGAGTTTGCCCGGCGCGTGCTGCGTCTGCGCGACGCGGGTATCGCGGTGTTCATCATTACGGGCAACCATGATATTTCGCCGTCGGTGGGGCGGGCGCATTCGGTCGAGATTTTCGCGGCACTCGAATTGCCCGGTATCACGGTGGTGCATCGCCCGTCTAGCCACCGCCTCAGCACGCGCGCGGGCGATGTGCAACTCATTGCGCTGCCGTGGGTGACGCGCCACGGGCTGTTCCGCGACGACGAACTGCGCGACCTGAGTACGCTAGACATTGAGCGCATGCTGCGTCAGCGCGTGGATGACTTTCTGGAACAGTCATTCGATGCCCTCGATGCAACGACCCCGGCGGTGCTGGTGTTGCACGCTACCCTTGATGGGGCGCGGGTGGGGGCGCAGGGGAGCCTGACCCCCGGCAACGACTTTGTGCTGTCGCGCGGCGTGGTGGCAGACCCCCGGCTCGACTATGTAGCGATGGGGCATATCCACCGCCACCAGTCGTTGGGGGACAAGCCGCCGCTGGTGTATGCGGGGAGCATCGAACGCATTGACTTTGGCGAACGTAGCGAAGACAAGGGGTGTGTCCTCGTCGAGTTGGAGCGTGGTAACACGCGCTGGCAGTTCCGGCGGCTGAACGCGCGTCCCTTTGTGCTGCTGACGGTGGATGTACGCGGGCAATCTGACCCGCGTGCCTGCGTGCAGGCAGTGGTGGCGCAGCACGACCTGACCAATGCGGTGGTGCGGCTCGAAGTGACCGCCGACCGTGAGCAGGTGGCAACCCTGCGCGACGACGACGTGCGCCCACTTTTGGAGGAGGCGGGGGCGTTTCTTGTGCTGATTGCGATTGACGATGCCAGTGCCCACCGCCCGCGCATGCTCGATGAGGAAGCCCGTTCGCTGCACGGCATCACGCCGCGTGCCGCGCTCGAACGCTACTGGGAGCACAAGCAGGTGCCGCCCGAACGGGTGGCGCGGTTACTGGCGGCTGCCGATGAGTTGCTCGCTGCCGATGCCGATGATGATGGGGCGTAGGGCGCGAGACGGGGTTGCCCCTGCTGCCGCGCTATGGTACGATTGGCTACAATGGCAGCAGGGTAGAAATAGCGGCGAAGGGCACGTTACCGTTACGCTTGATTTAGGTACGGTGTTTGCGGGGGTGGTGGTGGCGGCTGACGGCGTGACGGCGTGATAGACACACCGTTGCCACCACGAACTGGAACCAGACTCATAAACGGACTCATAAACTAAGGAGGCAGACCCATCGAAGGTTTGACTGTTGCGCGTCGCATTGTGGATTTGATGGAAGACAAGATTGGTTCGGATATTATGCTGCTTGATATTCGGAGCCAGACGGCAATTGCCGACTATTTCGTGATTTGCTCGGCAGACAATGAGCGGCAAGTGCGGGCTATCGTTGAGCATATTGACAAGATGGTATCGAAAGACTTTGCCCGCAACCCACGCATTGACGGTATCCCTGCTGCCGGTTGGGTCATCCTCGACTATGGCGATGTGGTTGTCCATGTTTTCAGCACCGCCCAGCGCGAATACTACCAGCTTGAGCGGCTGTGGAGCCAAGCCCAGCCGGTCGTAGTGTTGCAGTAGGGTGGTTGTTCGCGCATGACACACCCCGCTGACAACCCCCGCCCCGGCGTTGAAATCAACAGCACCTTGCTGGGCAACACCCGCCTGAGTGCGGTGGCGGGTGAGGCAGGGCGGTTGGCGTATGCAGGCTATGACCTGCACGACCTGATCACGGGCGGCGCGACGTGGGATGAGGTTGCCTACCTGCTGCGGCACGACGACCTGCCCACGAATGCCCAGCTCGATGAGTGGCAGCGGATGCTCGCCGCATACCGGAGCCTGACCGCCGACCAGCTCGCGGTGTTGCGCCAGTTGCCGCCGCACGCCCACGGCATGGATGCACTCCGTTCAGCGGTGTCGTTGTTTGGTGCGTATGCTGCCCCCCCCCTGATGCATGTTGATACCGTGTGGGATGAGGGGTTGCGCCTGACCGCCTTGGTGCCCACCATCACGGCTACGCTCATCCGGCTGCGGCAGGGCTTGCCGCCCGTCGCCCCCGACCCCACGCTCGACCACGCCGCTAACCTGCTGTATATGCTGCACGGCACGCCGCCCGACCCGGTTGCCCACCGCGCTCTCAATACCTACATGGTGATTATGGCGGAGAACGGGCTGAATGTGGCGACGTTTGTGGCGTGTGTGCTGACAAGCACGCGCAACGATGTGTACAGCGCGGTTGTTGCCGCCCTCGCCACCCTGAAGGGCGTACTGCACGGTGGCGCGAACGAGTATGCTATGCGTACCTTCCTTGCGATTGGCGAGCCGACGAATGCCCGCCCCTACCTTGAGGCGATGCTGGCACGCAAAGAGCGGCTGTTTGGCGTGGGGCACCGCGTCTTCAAGGGCGAAGACCCCCGCTACCGCCACATGCGCGATTTGTCGGCGGCACTGGCGGCACGCCCCGGTAGCGACAACCACATGCACGCCGTTGCCGTTGCCGTGGAAGAGCAACTGGGTATCGTCCCCTACTTCGCCAGCCGGGGCTTGCAGCCCAATGTTGAGTTTTATAGTGCGCCCTTGCTGCACCAGCTTGGGTTCCCCCCCGATTACTTCACCGTTGCGTTTGCCTGTGCCCGCATGCCGGGTTGGGTTGCTCACATGCATGAGCAATTGCAAAATGGGCGACTAGTACGCCCTGAAGCGGCGTACATCGGGCACGCGCCACGTCCCTTTGTCCCCCGCGATCTGCGTAGCTAGGGCTACTGGTGCCCTGCCCGCCGCCGTGTGGCAGGGCGGGGGGTGTGCCTATACAACAAAAACAACGCGTTAAGTAGTGTTACAATACGTGTGAGCACAACCGAACAGCGCACAGAACCAGCCTGAAACAGAGAGGTTTAGCTGATGATTGCCAGAGACATCATGACACCGAATGTGATCACGGTGCGTGAGGACAATACTGTCGAAGATGCCGCCCGCTTGCTGGCGCGGCATCGGGTCAGTGGGTTGCCCGTTGTCAACCACGCGGGCGCACTGGTAGGCTTGATGACCGAGTACGACCTGATCGCCAAGCAGGGCAACCATGTAGGCGACATTATGACGCGGAACGTGATTAGTGTTGGACCAGATACCGAAGCGGAAGCCATTGCCCACCTGTTAACCTCGCAACACATCCGGCGGTTGCCCGTGACGGAACAGGGGCGCGTGGTTGGCATTGTGAGCCGTGCCGACCTTGTGCGCCAGATTGCCATGCGCTGGGTGTGCAGTGTGTGTGGCGAGGTGGTGCGGAGCCGCACAGTGCCAGAGGTGTGCCCGCGTTGTGGGGCAGACCGCCAGTCGTTTGTCCACGAAATTGAACCGCCCGGCATGTGAGCATTGGGTGATCGGTGGGTGGGGCTACGAATAACCCACGCGCCCCGGCTGGTAGGGTGTGTGGTGTACCCAGTATATACGGAGCAAGAGCAAGGAGGGAGACGCAATGACTGACGTTGCAGGCAAGCAGATGGTTGCTACTCAGAATGGGGTAACCCCTGCAAGCAACGCGACCTACGACCTAGCGAACGAAAACCCGGACGTACTGCGCGGCTACTATCACCAAATGTTACTGCTGCGCCGTTTTGAGGAGCGCACGGGTGAGATGTATACCAAAGCGCGGATCGGGGGCTACTGCCACCTGAACCTTGGTGAAGAGGCGACTATTGTGGGCTTGATGACTGCGCTCACAGACGATGACTATATCTTCACCAACTACCGTGAGCATGGCTACATGCTGGGGCGCGGCGTAGAGCCGGGGCGCATTATGGCCGAACTGTTTGGCAAGGACACCGGGGTGTCACGCGGGCGGGGTGGCTCGATGCACCTGTTTGATATTGAAGCAAAGTTTATGGGTGGCTATGCCATCGTGGGCGGGCAGATACCGCTGGCGGTGGGGACGGCATTTGCCATCAACTATAAGGGTGCGCCGGGAGTGGTGGTCTGCCAAATGGGTGATGGCACCACCAATATCGGCTCGTGGCACGAGTCGCTGAATATGGCGGCACTGTACAAGTTGCCCGTGATCTTCTTTGTGGTGAACAACGGGTATGGCATGGGCTTGCGTGTTGAGCAAGGGTCGGCAGAGCCAGACTTGTACCGCAAGGGCAGTGCCTTCCGGATGCACGGCGAACGGGTGGACGGGCGCGACGTGCTGCTGATGCGCGACACGGTGCGCCGCCTGCGCGAACGCGCCGAGCAGCAGCGCGAGCCGGTCATCCTCGAAGCAATGAGCTACCGCTTCCGGGGGCATTCGGTGGTAGACCCTGCCCGCTACCGTGATAAGGACGAGGTGAAGGAGGGGCGTGCCGATGACCCGTTGCTGCGGTATAGCAGCCAACTGCTCGACGCGGGCGTGATTGACGATGACTGGCTGGCAAAGACTGCCAAGCATGTGGAGGGCGAAATTGCCGCCGCGATTGATTTCGCCAACAACAGCCCTGACCCCAAGATTGAAGACCTGTTTACCCACATGTACGCCACCCCGGTTGCGAACATGCTCGGACCAGAAGACGCGCTTCTAGCAGCCCGCATCGTACGCGGCGAGGAGTAACCAGTATGCCAGTGATTACCTACCGGCAGGCGTTGAATGAAACCCTGCGTGAAGAGTTGCGGCGCGACGAAAACGTGCTGCTGATAGGCGAAGAGATTGGTGTATTCGAGGGGTCGTACAAAGTGACCGCTGGCTTGCTGCAAGAGTTTGGGGCAAGGCGGGTGGTAGATACGCCGATTGCCGAAGAGGGCTTTGTGGGTATGGCTGCCGGTGCCGCGATGCTGGGGCTACGCCCGGTCGTCGAGATTATGACGATCAACTTCTCGTTGCTGGCAATTGACCAGATCGTCAACCATGCGGCGAAAATCCACTATATGTTCGGCGGGCAGGCGAAGGTGCCGATGGTGATACGTACCCCCGGCGGCGGGGGCAACCAGCTTGCCGCGACCCACTCGCAGAACTTCGAGGCGTGGTATGCCTTTGTGCCGGGGCTGAAGGTGGTCTGTCCGTCCACGCCCCACGATGCAAAGGGGATGCTACGTTCGGCAATCCGCGACGACGATCCGGTGATTTTCATCGAGAACCTCGCGCTGTACAACACCAAGGGCGAAGTGCCCGAAGATAGCGACTACACCGTGCCGATTGGAGTAGCCGAGGTGAAGCGCGAAGGCACCGACCTAACTGTTGTCTCGTATTCGCGCATGACGGTGGTGGCACTGGATGTCGCCCGGCGTATGCACGAGCGCGAGGGTCTTTCGATTGAGGTGGTAGACCTGCGCTCACTCCGTCCGCTTGACCGCCCAACGATCATCGAGTCGGTGAAGAAGACGGGGCGGGCGGTGATTATCGAAGAGGACTGGGGAAGCTACGGGGTCGGGGCAGAGATTGCCGCGACTATCCAAGAGGGGGCGTTCGACTATCTGGATGCGCCGATCAAGCGGGTCGCAGGCGTTGAGGTACCGCTCCCCTACGCGAAAGTACTCGAACGGGCAGCTTTGCCGAGCGACAAGCATCTCATCCGTGCCATCCGGCAGGTGATGCAAGGCTCGTCGGTGTCGGCATAACGCAGTGCAGCGTAAGCAGGAGGAGAAACAGAACCTATGGCAGAACTGAATATGCCCCGCTTGAGCGACACCATGGAAGAGGGCACTATTGGTCGGTGGCTCAAGAAACCGGGCGAAGAAGTGAAGCAGGGCGAGATCATTGTCGAGATCGAAACTGACAAGGCAATGATGGAGTTGGAAGCCTACGAAAACGGCTACCTGCAATCTATCATTGTGAACGAAGGCGAGACGGTAGCGATTGGCACCCCCATTGCGATGATCGGGGATAGCCCCGTTGCGGCGAATGGCGATGCTGGTGGGGGTGCCCCGGCAGCCGCACCCACTAGTGCAGCCCCGGCAGCAACCGCCCCCACCGCGGCGGCTCCCGCAGTAGCGGCACCCGAAGCCACCAACGGGCACGTCGCGGATGGCGAGCGTGTGAAAGCCTCGCCAGTGGCGCGGCGGCTAGCGACGGAATATGGTGTTGACCTGCGGTTGGTACCGGGGACGGGTCCCGGCGGGCGCATCGTGAAGGAAAACGTCGAGGCATACTACCGCGAGCATGGCAGCAGTGGTGCTGCCGCGCCTGCGGCGGCTGCCCCGGCTCCGGCTGCTCCGCCCGTGACGCAAGCCCCGGCAGCGACCCCTGCCCCCGCCGCCGCACCTGCTGCGGCAACCGCTCCAGTCGTTGCGCCGCCGCCCGCACCCGCGCCTGCCCCGCCGCCCACGGCTCCGGCAACCGCAACTGTCGAGCCGATGAGCCGTATGCGGCGGGCGATTGCGAAGGCAATGACCACCGCCAAGCCCGGCGTGCCCCACATCTATGTGACGGCTGAGGTAGACATGGCGGCGGCGATGGAACTACGCAAGGAACTTAACGCCAGTGGTGCCGCCCCGGTGAAGATTTCGGTCAATGACTTGGTGGTGAAGGCAGCCGCGAAAGCCCTGCGCCAGCACCGGGCAATGAACGCGAGCTTCGTGCTCGATGGCAACGGCAAGGAAGCCATCCTGTACCATCCGATGGTGAATGTGTGTGTGGCGGTTGCGCTGAATGATGGGCTGGTTGCGCCTGTGGTGCAGAATGCCGACCAGAAGAGTATCGGGACGATTGCGGCAGAGATCAAGGACATGGCAGGACGTGCCCGCGAGGGCAAAATCCGGGCGGACGAACTGGATAAGGGCACATTCACCGTATCAAACCTTGGTATGTACGGCGTGGTCGAGTTCGGTGCCGTCATCACGTCGCCCCAGTCGGGTATCCTCGCGGTGGGGGGCGTGCGGCAGGTGCCTGTGGTGCGCGACGGCGAACTAGCAGTTGGGCAGGTCATGTACATCACCGCCAGTGCCGATCACCGCGTCGCAGACGGCTCCGTGGCGGCGCAGTTCTTGCAGACGTTGCGCGGTTTGCTCGAAAACCCGCTGGGCTTGCTGGTGTAAGTGCGTCGGTGTGCGAGAGCACGTGTGAGAGCACGTTCGTGATGAGATGACCGTACAACCGGGATGGGGCACGCCCTGTCCCGGTTTTTGGTGGGTGGTAGGGCGGTGGGTCAGGCGGTGGCGAGCTGTATGACTTGCAGGTCTGTGCCAACTTCTGCGTCGCCAGTATAGCCCGTAGCCCGTATGGCGGCGATAGCGTCGGCTGTGTCCATGGTGTAGGTGGGGCTGAAATGCACGAGCACGAGCCGTTTTGCGCCGACCTGTTGTGCCAGTGCGCCCGCTTCACCGGGGGTGCTGTGGTGGGCCGATGGCTCCGCGAGTGTGGCTTCGTGCACCAGCACTGTCGCGCCGCGTGCAAGTTCGGTGACAGCCGGACAGGGCGCGGTGTCGGCGGTATAGACCAGCACGGTCTTGCCATCCGGTGACTCGAAGCGCACGGCAAGGCAGGGGCGCGAGTGGCGTGTCAGGGCGGTGTGCAATTGCCACCCGTGCGTAAGGGGTACTGATGCCCCGGCGATGAGTGGTCGCCAGTCTACGGGTGTGCAGTAGGGTTCCATATCGCTGGCACTGATCAGGTCTTTCACGCGCTCGATAGCCTCTTTCGGTCCATAGATGGGGAGCGGCGGGTCAGTGCGCCCAGCGAGATACATGCTGGTGAGCAGTGAGGGTATCCCGTTGATGTGATCGGTGTGGCTGTGGGTGACAAACAGGGCACGGAGCGTGAGGGGGTCAATGTTGGCTTGCAGGAGCCGTTGGAAGGTACTGCCGCCCGCGTCTATCAAGAGCGGACCGCCGGGACCGTCCCAGAGCATGTGGGTATGTCCCCGGTCGGGGTCGGGCACCGCGATTCCGGTACCGAGCAAAATTAAACGGATCATAGTTCACCTGTTATACGTCGGTTGCACCTGTGTATCATATAGGAACTAGCTTATTATAGCAAGATCGTAGCAGTTGTGACAGTGGTATCGGGTGGAAAGTCGTTGAGAAAATGGGCGGGCGTTGGCGGCGCGGTGGCTGATTACGTCTACGACCAGCGTTCGTATTTGCCGTCTGGCATGTTCTGTGGTACACATAGGACAGGTGACAACAACGCATGCGCGTTCGTGGTGGGGGCAACGAGTTGAAGAGTAATTTGTGTAGCAACTGGGTGGCAATCGCGTGAGACGGTCGCGTCATATCCTAGCTCTCATTGGTGGTCTGCTTGCCCTGACGGTGGCAATCGGCTGGTTCGCGCCGTCAGCGTCGCGGGGTGTGCTGGCGCAAGAGCCAACCCGCGCCCCCGCCCCGGTCATTTCCCAGAATAACGACGACGGTGATGCTGAGCTACCACCCGTGCCCACGCCGCCGCCCGCCCCAGTGCAGCCGGTCATCACGACAAGCGAACCTGCGCCGCCCACGGTGGCACCGCCTGCCCGCAACGACGACACAGGCGACGGTGGCGCACCGCCCGCCGAGCGTGCAACGGCAGACCCCGCCAGCGAGAGCCGCCGAGAACCAACGCCCTTCCCCAACGCAGGCGCACCCGAAGGCGCACCCTTCAGTGGCGACGGGCGCGGCGGGGCATCCCCCGCCGCGGGCATCCAGATGTCGCCGCATGGGCACCCCGGCGGCGGCGGGCTGAACCCGTGCTACCCGGCGGTGCCGCGCCCCAACCCGCCGCGCTTCTTGACCCTGCCCTTCCCCGACCACCCCGACATGCGGATGCTGCACGGTTGGCGATATACCTTCAATAACCACCCGCAGTGTGGCATAGACTATGCGCTGTGGCCCGACCCGTCCAAGTTCGAGTTTGGTCGCTTCCCTGTGCTTGCCGCCGCCGATGGTGAAGCCTGTGCGGATACCGACTCGACTGGCGGGGGGTGCGTCAGTGGCTTTGGTGGGCGGGTGCTGATCCGCCACGAGGTAGACGGCGAGACCTTCTATACCTACTATGGGCACCTTGATCGCATTGATCCGGCTATCCCGATAGGCAACCGCGGCAACACGGTGCGGGTACTGCGGGGGCAGGTGGTTGGGTATGCCAGCAACAGCAACACCATGGGCGACTATGATATTCACCTCCATTTCGGCATTGCCTCGCCGAGCTTTGGCTGGTATGACCCCTACGATATTTACCAGAAGGCGGCAATCTACCCTGACCCGCGCGGGGTAAACGGTTTCTTGTCAGGCGCGGCATCGTGGTGGACAACCAACCCGCCCGTTACGGCGGCGGCGAGTGCCAGTATGGACGAGGTGAACAACCCGCCTGAAGCCGCGCTCCCGGCGGACACGCTAACGGCAGGCATCATTGATGTGTCGGCGTGGAGCGGGATCGCCGGACGTGAGGCGGGCATCGTCGAGGTGTGGATCAACGACGAACGGCGTGCCGAGGTGCCCTTCGGACCTGTCGCGGGGGGCGAAACCAGTACCTTTAGCTGGGAGTGGGATACGACCACCGAGCGCAACGGACCGCACCGTGTGCGGCTGGTTGCCTACGGCGAGGACAGCCGCGACAAGCCTGTGTTCACGGCAACCGAGGCACAGCAGGCGGTCTATCTTGTGACGATCCAGAACCCGATTGGCTTCATCGAGACACCGGCTATTCAGGATGCAGCGACGGCGACAATACCCATTACGGGTTGGGCACGGGCGGACGGGAGCGAGATCAAGACGGTTGAGGTGTATGTGAATGGCGTGCGGCGCGGTGAGGCGACCTACGGGCTAGAAAGCCGTTCGGCGGGCGGGGCGTATGGCTTCGCGTGGGACTGGGATACCTTGCAGGAAGCCGACGGTCGGCACGAGATTGTGGTCCGTGCGCTGGCAGGCAACGGCGGGCGGCGCGACTTGTCCCCGGTCACGTCGGTGCGCGAAACGACGTTGCAAGTCGAAGTTCGTAACCGCGACATTGTGCCGCGCTGGCATGCCCGCTAGCCCGATGCTGCCCTCCAAAGCTGACTTGCGCCGCCAGTATCGGCGTGTACGGGCTGCCGTGCCTGACCCCGATGCCCGGAGCCACGCGATCTGCGAGCGTGTCGTTGCCCTGCCCGCCTATCAGCACGCCGCTGCGATCCACTGTTACCTGCCAATCAAGGACGAAGCAGACACCCGCCCGCTGGTGGCGCACGCGCTGGCGCACGGCAAGCGGGTAGCGGTGCCGCTTGTCGAGGCGGGCAACCCGATCCTCGCGCATAGCTGGCTGACGAGTACCGCCGCCGACAGCGTACAGGCGGGCACCTTCGGCACGCTACAACCCGGCACGGTCCAGCCCGCTTACCCCGGCGACTGGCACCTGATGCTAGTGCCGCTCCTCGCGTTCGACCGGCGTGGCACGCGGCTGGGCTATGGGGGGGGCTACTATGATCGGTTACTGGCTACCCACCCGCACTGTCGTGCTCTGGCGGTGGGGGTTGCCTTTGCCGCGCAGGAAGCCCCCGTGTTGCCGCGTGAGCCGTTCGACGTGCCCCTGCCTACCATTGTGACGGAAGACGAGACTATTGTGCTGGGCTAGGTAGCTCTGCCCACAGCGCAGGCGGCACGGGCGCGAAGATGTGCCCGTCTGCGAGCGTGCCGAACGTGCGGCAGCGTGCCGCGCCCCAATGGTACGCATAGAGCGCGACATAGGCACAGAAGAGCGCGTCCACGCGGTCTTCGTAGTGCTTGAGGTGCTTACCGCGCAGTGCTGCCACCGGTTGCGCGACCAGTTCGGTGTGCCCGTGCAGGGCGGGCGTTGCCTGCTGCAAGCTGGCGAGCAGTTGTTGGTAGTGCTGCCATGCCGCCTGCCGTTCTGCGAGCGTGCGGTTGGGGCGGGCTTTATATTTCAGGGTGCGCGGCAGGTCAAAGATGCCGATCATCGCCGCGTGCGGGTATACCTCGGTGATGGTGCGCCCCGGTTGCCCGGCGGCTATGGCGGCGGTTTCGTGGAAGCCGTGCGCGGCGAGGGCTGCCACGAGGGTTTCGCCACGCACCGCGCCGTTGTAGGTCAGCAGGCGGCGGTTGGCGGGGTGTGCGCCTGCCTGATAGGGGGCAAAGACCTGTGCAAGTTCGTGCTCGGCGACGCGCCGCCCGCTTGTGTTGGGCACGCACAGGGGGGCATCCACGGCAACGAGCACCGTGGGGGTGGTGGCGTGTGCCACTACATAGGCGATAATCTCATCGTCGTGCTGCACGATGCCACTGTCGTGCAGGGTTGCGCCGTGGGCATCGCCGCGCAGCACAGCGGCTCCGGTGGCATTGCGCGGCGACCACGCGAGGTCTAGCCCAATGCAGGTCAGCACGGCAGGCTCCGCCATGCCACCGGGAGCGGCGCGGGGGTACTGCTCCCGGTAGCAGGGGCAAAGCGGCGGGTGGTGTGGTGGTGGTCGGGCGACACGCTACAGGCTGTTGCGCCATTCAATGAGCGTGCGGGCAGCGTCCCAGTTCCACGGTGCGCCCAAGCCCACGATGATGTGCTGTGCGCCCGCATCGCGGTAGGCGTTGAGTGTTTCGGGTGTGCATTCTTGGGGCTGGATCAGGACGGAACGCTCGATGCTCGCCGGGTCGCGGTCAAGCTCGTTGCACCAGTTGGTCAGCACGTCGCTTTTGTGTTTGAAGGTATCGGGTGGTCCGAAGCCGTTCCAGATGTCGGCGTGCTGGGCTGTAATCTTTAGTGTGACCTTTTCGCCGCCGCCGCCAATGCAGATCGGGATGGGGTTGCGGATGGGGGCGGGCACGTCCACCTGCCAGCGGGCAGTGATGATGGGCATGGCATCGCGGAGCGCACGTAGTCGGTCGCCTGCGGTGCCGAACTCGTAGTGAAACTCGGTGTAGTCGCGCTCGAACCAGCCCGCACCCAGCCCCAGAATGAGCCGCCCATTGCTGATGTGGTCTACGGTTTTTGCCATCACCGAGAGCAGGGTGGGGTTGCGGTAGCTGTTACACGTCACCATGCAGCCTACTTCGGCTGTGCGGGTGAGGGTTGCCATGGCACTGAGCAACGTCCACCCCTCGAAGTGGTTGCCCTGCGGGTCGCCGTAGAGCGGGAAGAAGTGGTCCCAATTCCAGATTGTATCTGCACCAAGTTCCTCAGCTTGCTGCACCGCTGCGGCAAAATCGGGGTAGGTGGTGTGCTGCGGTTGCACTTGAATACCAACACGCATCGCGCTTGCTCCTTTCAAGAAAACCATACATCTCAAGAAAACGATACATCAATGCAAAAAAGATGATATATCAACTATAGTACCACACCCGGCGGCGGCGTTTGGGCTGCATTGGGGGCGTAGTCGTGGTATACTGGTGCTATGACTGACGTTGCCCCTGCCACCCAAAACTGGCGCGTTATTCGTGCCGGACAGGTTGCCTACGAAGTAGCATGGGCATGGCAGCGCGAACTCGCGGCAGCGCGTTCGGCAGGGCACGGCGGCGATACGTTGCTGCTGCTCGAACACCCGCCGACGATCACGCTGGGGCGCAACGCCGATACCCGCCACATTCTCGCAGCTCACGACGACCTTGCACGGCACGGCATCGCGGTGGTGGCAACCAACCGGGGTGGCGATGTGACCTATCACGCGCCGGGGCAACTGGTTGGCTACCCGATCCTGAAGTTGTCGGGCTATGGCTGTGGGGTGGTGGGCTATGTGCGGCGGCTCGAAGATGCCGTGATTGACGTACTGGCAACGTATGGGCTGGATGCCTTCCGTATTGCTGAGTTGACCGGGGTGTGGCTCGCTACGCCGCAGGGTGTCGCAAAGATTGCGGCAATTGGCGTACACGTCAGTGCCGGGGGCGTGACAACCCACGGCTTCGCGCTCAACGTAGACCCCGACATGGCGGGCTTCGCGCACATTGTGCCGTGTGGCATCGCAGACCGTCCGGTGACATCGCTGGCGGCTGTACTGGGCAGTGCGCCGCCGCTCGCAGAGGTCACCCAACGCACGTTGTCGAGTTTGCAAGCGCAATTTGCAATAACCTGTGAGGAGTAGAGATATGGCAGATATTATCCCGCTGACCGACGTGGCACAGCCGCCCCACGATGTGATCCCCCTCAATGGCGTGGGTGGTGCGCCAGCGTCCTCTGCCACGGCGCGTCCCGGCAATGGCGCACGCCTGCCGCGTCCTTCGTGGCTGAAGGCACCCGCCCCGACGGGCGCAAACTACCACGATGTGCGTACCCTGATGCGTGACCTGTCGTTGCATACAGTTTGTGAAGAAGCCCGTTGCCCCAATATTGGCGACTGCTGGAACCAGCGCACGGCGACCTTTTTGCTGCTGGGTGATACCTGCACGCGCGGGTGCCGCTACTGCGCGATTGGCAAGGGCAAGCCAGAGCCGGTAGACGAAGCCGAGCCGGAGCGCGTTGCCGAAGCGGTCGCGCACCTCAAGCTGAAGCACGTCGTGTTGACATCGGTCAACCGCGACGACCAGCCCGACGGCGGGGCACACATCTTTTCCCGCACCATTGAACTGATCCGCGAATATATCCCCGGTTGCCAGATCGAGGTGCTGATCCCGGACTTTGACGGCAACTGGGACGCACTGCATATGGTGCTAGAGCAACGCCCCGATGTGCTCAACCACAACATCGAGACGGTGCCGCGCATTTTCCGCCGCTTCCGTCCGCGTGCCACCTTCGACCAGAGCCTTGAGCTACTGGCGCGGGCGCGGGCGTTCGACGCGGACCTGCTGACGAAAAGTGGCTTGATGGTGGGGGCAGGCGAAACCAACGACGAAGTACTAATGGTTATGGACGGGCTACGTGCCAGCGATGTCAACATTATGACGATTGGGCAGTACCTTGCGCCCACCGACAGCCACTGGAAGATTGATCGGTACGTTACGCCCGCCGAGTTTGCGATGTTCCGCGAAGAGGGGCTGAAGCGGGGGTTCCGCCACGTCGAAAGCGGACCGCTGGTGCGGAGTAGCTACCACGCGCACGATCAGGTGGCAGCTCTGCGTCCTGCCTAGGGGCGGCACAGCCCGCGCCTGATACCTGATAGAGGAATACGCCGATGTCTATTCAGCGTGAGGCAAAGTTCAATAAGCATCAGGCACGCCAGTATGCGGCGAAACTGCTCGCGGCGAAAAAACCGCCCGAAGAAGTTGCCCGCATGCTGGCGAACGCGGGCGACATGTCGTGGGAGGTCGCGCAGCAGTATGTCTTCGATGTGCAACGCCGCTACAAGGGTGCGATTGCGCGGCGGCAGTTCATCGGCATTGTGTTTGGTGCGCTGGTCACAGCGGTAATCGGCATCTTCCTAATCGCGCTGAACGCCCGCTACCTAGAGCGTGAGTTCGGACTGGTGCCCTTCCCCAATTATGAGGAGTGGCGCGGCGACCTGCTGCCGATCCCGATCCTCGCCATCCCGATCTACAGTGGCACCAACGAATACGTGTTTTATGCGGGCGTGGGGTTGCTCGTGTTGGCGGCTGTTTCGGTGCTGCTGGGCGTGTTGCGGATGTTGCGCCCCTGATGCTTGCTGTTCGCCCGCAACATCTCTATATCCATATCCCCTTCTGTCACCGTCGCTGTGCCTACTGCGACTTTAACACGTATGCCAACATGGAAGACCGCATCACGGCGTATGTGGCGGCACTGTGCAGCGAACTGCACATGCTACGCGAGGTGGTGGCGCAGCACCCCGGCACCCCGACCACGCCACTGGTGCCCACGATTTTCTTTGGGGGCGGCACTCCCTCGATGCTGACGTTGCCGCAACTGGAGCAGATACTCGCGGCGGCGCATCCGCTCCTGCCGCCCGGCGCAGTCGAGGTGACGCTCGAAGCTAACCCCGGTAGCGTGCTGGGCGACAATACCGATGCCCTGAGTTACCTGCGGGGGTTGCGCGCACTGGGGGTCAATCGTCTGAGCCTTGGCGTGCAGACGCTGGACGACGCAACGCTCCGGGTATTGGGGCGCACCCACACCGCTGCCGAAGCCTACGCTACGTACATGCTGGCACGGCGGGCGGGCTTCGAGCGCATCAACCTTGATTTTATCTTCGGCTTGCCGGGGCAGACGGTCGCGCAGTGGGCACACACACTTGCGGCATTGCAGCCGTGGCAACCCGACCACCTCGCGCTCTATTCGCTGATCGTCGAGCCAGACACGCCCCTGCACGCGCAGGTGCTGGGCGGGCGCGTGTCGGTGCCCGACGATGACACTACTGGCGCAATGTATGAATTGGCGATGGAACACCTTGCGGCGGCGGGCTACACGCAATACGAGGTGAGTAACTGGGCACGCCCCACTGTGTCTGGGGGGGTGCCTAGCGACGGGTACCCGGCACAGGCAAGCCAGCACAACCTCGCCTACTGGCTCAACAGCGACTACCTCGCGGCGGGCGCAGGGGCGCACGGGCATGTGTTCCCCACGCGCTACAGCAACCTGCGCGGCATCAACCAGTATATTGCTGCTGTGCAACGTGGGACACGACCGCTTGCCGAGCAGGTAGACCTGACCCGTGATGACCTGCACGCTGAGACCATGTTTATGGGGCTGCGCCTGAACGATGGCGTGCGGGCTGACCACTTCGCCGCCCGCACGGGGGCAGACTTGTACGCCGTCTATGGCGACACGCTGCAACCGCTCATCGCAGATGGCTTGCTCGCCCGTGACGCGCAGGGCGTGCGCCTGACCGCACGCGGCAGGTTGTTGGGCAATCGCGTGTTTGCCGCGTTCGTGTAGCGTGCCCCGCGCGGGCATCGTGGCGTGTGCCTCACGCGGGCAGGGCGCGTAGTGCTAGGCATTGCCACGGCGTTGCAGGTCGTCAAGTACGGTGCGTGCCACGGTGAGCGCGGCACGCGGGCGGGCGGCTTGCTCTGCCCACGCCCGCATCGCGGCGAGCCGTTGCGGGTTGTGGAGCAGGCGGGCAACCGCCATCGGCACCATTTCGGGGAGGCGCAACTGGATGCCGCCGCCACTGGCAACCACGGCATCGGCGTTCCACTCCTCCTGCCCCGGCAACGGGTCAAAAATGACCATGGGTACGCCGCGTCCGAGTACCTCACTGACGGTCAAGCCCCCGGCTTTGCCCACCACCAGATCACTCGCCGCCACCAGATCATCCAGATAGTCAATATGCCCCAGTTTGCGTAGCTCCACCGTCGCGGTAGACGTGAGGTCGTCCAGTGCGGCGAGCAGGTCGGTGGTGCGCCCCGCTACCACCACCAGCGTGCCAGTGGCTTGGATCGTGAGCAAATGGTCAACGATCAAGTGCATGCGCTCTGGCGAGATGCCACCGCCCATCAGGGTGAGCACGGGTTGGTCGGCGGGGAGCGCGTGCCGTTCGCGCATGGCGGCGCGGGGTTTGGGGCGGCTGATTTCGAGCCGGATGGGAATGCCTGTGACGTGGATCAGGTTCGCGGGGACACCCCGTTGCTGCATCAGGGTGGCGGTCAGGTCGCTGGCGACGAAAAAGCCGTCGGCACTGGCGGCGAGCCATGTGGTGTGCGGGTCAATGTCGGTGATAACGACATAGTGGGGGGTGAGGTGCCCCGTGCGGGTTTCGAGTTGCTCGATCAGCCGCCCCGGTATCTGCTGGACGGTAATCACGGCATCGGGTTGGACTTCGCCAATCAACGTTTCGAGTTCGCTCAAGAAAGGGCGTTCGAGGAGACCCAGTAAGCGATTCTCGAAGGTGCGTCGTTCGGGTGTTTCGGCAGCGGTGCTTTCGTAGTACAGGCGGTAGAGGTTGGGGGCGTTTTCGCTCAGCTGGTGGTAGGTCTCGTGGAGACCGCGCTTGAGGAGCGGGTTGACATAGGCGAGGGCATCTTCGATCTGCACGGTGTTGCCGGGGTACGACTCAAAGGCGGCACTCAGGGCGCGGGCTGCGCTGAGGTGCCCGCCGCCGAGCGATGCGTAGAGAATGAGAATGTGGCTCATTAGGTTTTCCTTTCGTGAAGCGTCTGGCGGGAGTGCTGGCTGGTTCCCTCACCATTATACGCGACGCGCTGCATCTGGTGGGTACGCTGGCAGGAGTGAAGGTATCACCACGCAGGGTGAAGAAATCTGTATGATATGGAAACAATTAGTGACAGGTATCATTGTGGCTTTGGGGCACTGCAAAGCGATTGTAATGCGATAGTGGGTGGATTGTATATTTGACAAAAAAGCGAAAACATTGAATAATAGACATGCTTCAAGCAGCACACAGATTGATATAGCGGAATGCAGCGTTGCTGGTTCCACTCTAGTGGATAGCCCACGGTACAACCTGACCGTTCATACACATGCTCGCCGAGGTGCGACCGCACGCCCTGCATGGTACGCCAGTGCCACAGCTCCCCGTTGGTGCGCGTCCGCCTTGGGGCACTTGTCTCGCTCGTGCGCCTTGCCGTGAACGGGTGCCGTATGAATGATATACAACAACAGCAGCAGGTGATGCCCGTAGTGGTGCGATAAGAAACAACTACTTAGGGCTACGAATCATCTCACTACAATGGGTTGACATGGCTAGCAAGCATTCTCTATAATACTTATATGTTGTGCATTGATGCAACAAGTCTGTGACGCAAAGGAATGCGGGCACAACACACGTATGCTAGGAAGGGTCGAACACTGGCATGAAGCGCTTCTTTGGGGACAAACAGATCTTTCGTCCGGGTGCTAACATTGTGGCAATCGTTAGTATCTTTGCGGGGGTCTACCTTGCCGCTCTCGGTCTCTGGGCGTTAGCCGTCCTCGACTGGTCGAACTGGACACGCCGCGTAAACTTCCCCATTACGCAACCCGTCCCGTTCAGTCATCAAATCCACTCAGGGTCACTCGGAATGGACTGTCGGTACTGTCACGCCTCGGCAGGGTACGCTGGTTTCTCAAATATCCCCGCAACGGAAACCTGTATGACCTGCCATCATGAAATCCTCAGTAACAGCCCCTACATTCGTCCTGTCTGGGACAGCTTCTACAACGACGAGCCGATTGAGTGGGTGAAAGTCCACGATTTGCCCGACCATGTGTACTTCAACCACAGTGCCCACACCAATGCGGGTATGGGGTGTACCGAATGCCACGGTCAGGTGAATGAGATGCCTGTTGTTTACCGGGTTGAAAACCTCACGATGGGCTGGTGTCTGCAATGTCACCGCGAACCGGAAAAGTACATCCGCCCGCGCGATGAAGTCTGGAACATGGAGTATCAGAAGCCGGATATTGCCGAACAGGTGGCGCTTGGGCGACAATTGGTTGAGGAATACAACATCAATGTTGGCAACCTTTCCAATTGCTATATCTGCCACCGCTAGGAAGAATAACAGGTAGATCACGCTATGACATCAAATAATATGAGCAATGTCACGTTTACCACAACGCTCAAGGAACGCCTGAAGGGGCAACAAGGGCAGCAGTTGTGGCGCAGCATTAGCGAGCTTGCCAAAACGGACGAGTTCCAAGCGCACCTCGAACGCGAGTTCCCACGGGGGGCATCGCAGTGGCTCGACCCAGTGAGCCGACGCAACTTCCTCAAACTGATGGGCGCGTCTATGGCACTTGCCGGGGTGGTGGGCTGTACTCGCCAGCCAGACGAAATTATGTACCCCTATAGCAGCAACCCCGAACGGCTCGTGCCGGGCATTGCCCAGTATTATGCCACTGCTGTGACGCTGGGCGGTTATGCGACTGGGCTACTGGTCGAGAGCCACCTCGGTCGCCCGACGAAGATCGAGGGCAACCCCGACCACCCGTCGAGCTTGGGCGCAACGGATGCTATCACGCAGGCGACCGTGCTGACGCTGTATGACCCAGAACGGTCGGGCATCGTTTATGGGCGCGGTGAAGAAGCAACGTGGGATAGCTTTGCCACCGCGCTGACGGAGCAACTGGGGAGTACGGCAGGCGGCGCAGGGTTGCACCTGCTGACCGAATGTGTGTCATCGCCCACTTTGCTCAGCCAGATCGAGGCTCTGCAAGCCGCCTACCCGCAGATGGTCTGGCACCAGTACGAGCCACTGGCACGCGATAATGTGTATCAGGGCTTGGCACTGGCAACGGGCGAGCCTGCCGAACCCGTCTACGACTTGACCGCCGCCCGTATCATCCTTAGTCTGGACTCGGACTTCCTGCTGATGGGTCCCGGCAACGTCCGCTATGCCCGCGACTATGCCACCAACCGCCGTGTGTGGGAAACCGACGGCGAAATGAACCGCCTGTACGCGATTGAGAGTACCGCCACAGGCACGGGCGCGATGGCAGAGCACCGCCTTGCGGTCAAGCCGAGCGCGGTCGAAGCCTTTGCCCGGTTGCTTGCCGACCGGCTCGGCGTAAGTGTCGAGACGGCAAGCGGGCTGGAACTGACCGAAAAGCAGCAAGTCTTTATGGATGCACTCGTCGCCGACTTGGAAGCCAACCGGGGCAACAGTCTGATTATTGTCGGCGACCAGCAACCGCCCGCCGTGCATGCACTGGTGGCGGGCATCAACGATGCGCTTGGCAACACCGGGGCGACGGTCAGTTATATCGAGCCAGTGATTGCGCCTCTTGCCGATGGCACCACGACGCGCATCGAGTCGTTGCAGAGCCTGACCGACGCAATGAGCGCGGGCGAAGTCCAGACGCTCATCATCTTCGAGGCAAACCCGGTCTTCAGTGCGCCAGTGGATGTGTCTTTCGCGGACGCGCTGTCGTCGGTGCCTTTCTCGGCGCACATTGGGCTGCACCGCGACGAAACCGCGCGTGCCTGTACGTGGCACGTCCCGGCAACGCACTACCTCGAAACGTGGAGTGATGCCCGCGCCCACGACGGCACCATCACGATTGTGCAACCGTTGGTTGCCCCGCTCTATGAAGAAAGCCGCTCGTTCCACGAGGTGCTCTATGCGATGCTACCTGCCGAAGATGCGGTGCCACTCCCCACCCCTACCCCCAACCGCATCGAAAGCCGCACGGGGTTGGTGTTGCCCAACCCGGTTGCCAGCAACTTTGCCATTGTGCAGGGCTACTGGCAGCAAGAAAGTGGGTTGGAGGGGAACGAGTTCGAACAGTTCTGGCAGTTGACGCTCAACCGTGGCACCGTGGAGGACACGGCGGCAGAACCCAAGAGTAGCGTGTCCATCAATGTGGGGGGGCTACCCGCTCCGTCACCAGTCAGCGCAGGCACCGAACTGGTCTTTACGCCCGACTCGGCTGTGTGGGATGGTCGCTTTGCGAACAACGGCTGGCTGCAAGAATTGCCCCGCCCGCTCACCCGCCTGACGTGGGATAACGCCGCGCTGGTCAGCCCACGCACGGCACTTGAATTGTTCGGCAGTAGCCTTGGTGCCGTGAACGAACTCACCGCCGAACAGTATACCGAACTGGCTGACCTGAATGGGCGACTCATCAGCATTACCTACAACGGCAACCAGCTTGAAATGCCGGCCTGGGTGCTGCCCGGACAGGCTGATGATACCGTGTCGGTGCAACTGGGCTACGGTCACGATGCCGACTATGGCTTGATTGGCGGCGGCGTTGGCTTCAATACCTACGCGCTCCGTACTTCGGGCGCACCGTCTTTTGGCGAGGCGACTATTGCCGCAGGCAGCGGCACCTATCGGCTGGTCAGCACGCAAGATCACCACAGTATGGAAGGGCGCGCGATTGTGCGTGCGGGGACGCTTGATCAGTACAACGAAGACCCCGGCTTTGTGGGCGTGCTTGCCGAGTTTCCCAACCACCCCGACCGTTCGCTCTTCCAAGACCTGTTCCCGTATGAGGGGCAGCACTCGTGGGGGATGGTGATTGACATGAATAGCTGCATCGGGTGTAACGCCTGTGTGGTGGCGTGTCAGGCTGAGAACAACATCCCGGTCATTGGGAAGGAAGAAGTGGGGATGGGGCGCGAAATGCACTGGATACGCATTGACCGCTACTACAGTGGTAGCCTCGAAGACCCCATCTTGTTGCAGCAGCCGATGGCGTGCGTGAACTGTGAGCTTGCGCCGTGCGAAATCGTCTGCCCGGTGAATGCCACCGTCCACGACCATGAAGGTATCAACAACATGATCTACAACCGCTGTGTGGGTACGAAGTATTGCTCGAACAACTGCCCTTATAAGGTGCGGCGGTTCAACTTCTTCTTCTACACCGAGGAAGAGGTCAACGGCGGTGTCGAGCCGGTTATTCAACTGCTGCGGAACCCGGAAGTCACGGTGCGCTCGCGTGGCGTGATGGAAAAATGTACCTACTGTGTCCAGCGCATCAAAGAGGTGACGATCCCGGCGAAGAACGAAGGGCGTGAAGTGCAGGATGGCGAAATCCTCACGGCGTGCCAGCAGGTCTGCCCGACACAAGCTATTACCTTTGGTGACTTGAACAATGCCAGCCACAAAGTCAATGCGTTGAAGGAAAACCCGCTCAACTACGGTGTCTTGGAAGAGCTGAACCTCTTCCCGCGCACAACGTACCTTGGGCGTGTGGTCAACGTGAATCCGACGCTTGCGGAAGTGTTGAATATTCAGTACCCGAACGGTGGTGTATCCACGCTGGACGCGCACGGCGGGCACGGCGGTGAAGACGACCACGGCGGTGAAGGCGACCACGGCGGTGAAGGCGACCACGGCGGTGAAGGCGACCACGGCGGCGACAGCGAGTCGCAGGACTGATCAGGGGGGAACAAGCATTATGATACAGGCAGAAAGCCCGCGCAACCCAAACAACCTGGAACCCCAGGACCCAATGATTGGGGTGGGCGAGTCTTACGAGTCGATTAACGACAAACTTACGTCTATTGTCCTGACACCGCCGCTCAAAACGTCACCGTGGTGGCTGGTCGCGTTCGGGGTCTCCTTCATGCTGTTGATGGTGTTCTTCTACGCGGTCTTCGACCTGCTGGCACGCGGGGTCGGTGTCTGGGGGATTAACATCCCCGTGGCGTGGGCATTCGACATCATCAACTTTGTGTGGTGGATCGGGATTGGACACGCCGGAACGCTCATCTCCGCTATTCTGTTGCTGTTTGCCCAGAACTGGCGGAACTCGATCAACCGCTTTGCCGAAGCGATGACGCTCTTTGCGGTGTCGTGTGCGGGTATCTATCCCATCTTGCACCTTGGTCGCCCGTGGCTGTTCTACTGGCTGGCACCCTACCCCAACACGATGGGGATGTGGCCGCAGTTTCGCAGTGCGCTGACGTGGGACGTGTTCGCTATCTCCACTTATGCCACGGTATCGCTGCTGTTCTGGCTGATCGGGCTGTTGCCTGACTTCGCCAAGCTGCGTGACCGTTCGGATAACCCGATTGTCAGGACGCTGTTTGGTGTTGCCTCGTTGGGGTGGCGCGGCTCGGCGCGGCACTGGCACCGCTATGAAGTTGCCTATGTGCTGCTAGCTGGGCTGTCTACGCCGCTGGTGGTGTCGGTGCACAGCATCATTAGTCTTGACTTTGCCATCTCGGTGGTGCCGGGCTGGAACCCGACGGTCTTCCCGCCCTACTTCGTCGCAGGGGCTGTCTTCGCCGGGTTTGCCATGGTGTTGCTGCTAATGATACCCATCCGGCATTTCTATGGGCTGCAAAACTATGTCACGATGCGCCACATCAACAACATGTCCAAGGTGATGCTCGTGACCGGGTTGGTGGTGCTCTATGGCTATATGGCGGAGTTGTTCTTCGCCATCTATAGTGGCGTGATTGTTGAGGAGTTCCTTGTGTGGAACCGCCTGTTCGGTCCGCTTTCGTGGGCGTTCTGGGCACTCATCATCACCAACGGGATCATCCCGCAGGTGTTGTGGTTCCGGTCAATGCGACAAAACTTGGCCGTGGTCTGGATAGTCAGCCTCGTGATCAGTGTCGGGATGTGGCTGGAACGCTACGTGATTATCGTCGGGAGCTTGCAGCAAGACTATCTGCCGTCGTCGTGGGACTTCTTCTACCCCACGGTGGGCGACTTTGCCCTCTACATCGGTACTATCGGTCTCTTCTTCTCGCTGCTGTTCCTCTTCATTCGCTTGCTGCCGATGATCAACATCTTTGAAATGCAAGTGCTGCAATATCAGGAAGGTGAGCACGCTCACGATCAACACACGCATGCCACCGGGCACAAAGCCGGGGCAGCCACGGGGGAGTAGCGTAATGACAGCGATGACAACAACACCACTCTATGGTTTGGTTGCCGAGTTTGCTGACCCAGCAACGATGGTCAAGGCAACGGAAAAAGCCTACGAAGACGGCTACCGCAATCTGGATACGTACACACCGTTCCCCGTTGAGGGGGCGTGGGAGGCGATCCACTTTCACAAGACGGGTGTGCGCCCGCTGGTACTAGCGGCGGGGCTGACGGGGGCAATCACGGGCTTCACGTTGCAGGTGATTGGCACAGCAGTCCACTACCCGATTAACGTGGGGGGGCGACCGCTCGTGAGTTGGCCAGCCTTTATCCCGATTACCTTCGAGTTGGGTATTTTGCTGGCGGCGTTCGCGGCAGTGTTGTCGGTGGTCTTCTTAAACGGACTGCCGCGCCCGTATCACCCGATTTTCAACACACCCAACTTCGAGCGTTCAACGCACGACCGTTTTTTCCTGTGCATCGAAGCCAAAGACCCCAAGTTTGAATTGGCGACGACGCGCGGGTTTCTCGAAGCCCAGAAGCCGTTACAGGTATCGGAAGTGGAACAGTGAGGATGAACACTATGCAGACGAACGGAGCATTACGCGCTACCCTGACACGGCTTGTGGTTTTGGGTGGGGTGCTGGTCTTGCTGACAGCCTGCGGGCACCCGCTCGCATTCCGTCAGTGGATGTACAACCAGCCCAAAGCCAAGTACTACCGGGGTAGCGAGTTCTTTGAAGATCAACGCTCGGCACGCCAGCCGGTGCCCGGCTCGGTGGCGGTGGGCAATGTCCAGACGGACGAGTTTTTCTACACCGGGCGCATTGACGGCGAAGAGGTGGACGCAATGCCCTTCCCCGTGACGCGCGAAGTGCTTGACCGGGGGCAAGAGCAATACGAGATTTACTGCTCGTCGTGCCACGGTATTTCGGGCTATGGCAACGGGATGGTCGCCCGGCGCGGTGGCACGCCGCCCGCCAACTATCACTCAGAGTATCAGCTTGAGCAGCCTTTGAGCCACTACTACGTCGTGATGACTGAAGGCTACCGCAATATGTACCCGTACAACCAGAAGATGTCGGCTGAAGACCGCTGGGCAGTTGCCGCGTACATCCGCGCCCTCCAGTTGAGCCAGACGAGCGATGTATCCGAGTTGCCCTTCGACGTGGTCAACCCGGCTGAGGGGGTCGAGTGATGGAAAACTATTCGGCAATGACGCGCTTGCAGAATGTGCAACGCTACGGCTTGATTGCCGCTGGGATCGGGTTGCTGCTGACGCTGGCGTTGACGTTTCTTGTTGGTCCCAAACAGTTCTTCGAGGGCTACCTGATGGCGTACTTCTTCGTGTTCGGGCTGAGCATTGGCTCGTTGGCACTGGTGATGATCCACCACCTCGCGGGTGGTCGCTGGTCGTTTACCATTCGCCGCCCGCTCGAAGCCGCCATGGGCATGTTGCCCCTGACGGCGGGGTTCTTCCTCGTCATCCTCAACCCGTGGGGCTTGCAGGCTATCTACTACCGTTGGTTCGACCCAACCTACGAAGGGCGCGACGACCTGATTATCTACAAGGTCGAAGAGCTAGGCTACCTGACCTACAGCGGCTTTGCCTTTCGTGCGGTTGCCTACTTCGCCATCTGGTTTGGGTTGGCATACCTGCTCTACCGCTTCTCAGGCGAGCAGGATAAAGCGAAGGACGGTGACTTCAGTGCGAGCAACCGCTTGAAGGCGGTGAGCGGTGTCGGGTTGGTGCTGTATGTGCTGACGATGACGCTGGCGGCGGTAGACTGGGGTATGTCCATCGAGCCGCACTTTTACTCGGCAATCTACGGCGTGCTGTTTATGGTTGGGCAGGGGCTGTCGGTCATCGCCGTGTCCATCCTGCTGATGCAGTACATCGGCAAGGGCGCGGAGTATGGCGACGCAGTGACCCCGCGTACCATTGACAACCTTGGCAAGATGCTGCTGGCATTTACCATTCTGTGGACGTATGTCTCGTATGCCCAGTACATCATCATCTGGTCGGGCAACATCCCTGAGTTTACGCCGTGGTATATCAGCCGCTCAGAGAACGGCTGGCAGCTTCTTTCCGTGCTGCTGATCATCTTCCACTTTGCCGTGCCGTTCTTCATTCTGCTGCAACCACGGGTGAAGCGAAGCCTGCCGATTGTGGCGGGGGTCGCGGCTGGCATGATCATTATGCGGCTGGTTGACATTTACTGGCTGATTGCCCCCGACTTCTACAGCGAGGGCATCTACTTCAACCCGATTTACCTAACGGCACTAGTGATGATGGGTGGGGCATGGGTTGCTGCGGTGGCGTGGATGATGCGACGGCGGTCGCTGTTGCCTGTCAACGAAGGTCGCCGTGACCCGCGTGTGAACAAGGAGGTGGCGCATGCGTAGTGATGCTGAAACGCCGCAAGTGGACAACACCAAACTGAATATACCGCTTCTCGTGCGTTTGTTGACGGCGGTTACTGGGGTCTTTGTGCTGGCATTTATGTTCCTGCTCGCACTTGGCTTTTGGCCCCCCACACCGAGCTTCCCCGCGTCGGAGTACCGCGAAATCGAGACGTGGCAGCGCATCCGTGTTGAGCAACGCGACGAACTGACGAACGGTGCCATCCCGATTGATGAAGCCAAAGATATGATCGTCGAGATGGGGCTACCCGTGCGGCAGGGCGACGGCACAATTTCTGTCGAGGACTCGCAGCTGGAACCGAACGCAATGGGGAGCGAAGCCGGGAGCGATGGGCTGACCACCATGGACGACATGGACGAAGCCCCGGTTGATACGGAAACTGACGAGGCGGTCGAAGCGGAAGAGTAGCGTAGCCACCGCCAAGTGACCGACGCTGACGGCGTGTGTGCCGTCAGGTGCCAGCCCCCGCATACGGATGTGTGCGGGGGTTGTTGCTGGAGTACGAGGGGTTATTGCTGTAATGCATGATGTAGTCTTGCTGTCTGTGCCCCCAGAAGACCCACTGCCATGCTGTGTGGACTTTCGCCGCTACCCGTTGCGACCGCCAGTTGCCGGGTAGCACCAACGACACCACTTGGGCTGCACCGAGCGTGGCGAAGGCGTAGTCACGGCAGGCGGTGGCGGCTTCGGTGGCATAGCCGTTGCCCCAGTAGGCGCGGTGCAGGCGATAGCCAATCTCCAGCACGGGTTGCCCCTCAACCGTTTGGTACGCTAAGCCGCAGTCGCCCAGTAGCACGCCGTCGGCGCGGCGCACGACTGCCCACAGCCCGTGCCCATGTGTGGCGTAGCTGGCGCGACACGCCAGAATATGCATGTGTACCTGCTTGCGCGTGTATGGTGCGGGGTAGTGCGCCATCGTGGCGGGGTCGCCCAGCGTCGTGTGCAGGGTAGCCGTGTCGGTGGTCTGGAGTTCGCGGAGCCACAGGCGCGGTGTCGTGATGATGGTGCGGTGTGTCACGGTTGGGTGCGGCGGGCGAGAAACGCGGCTCCCTTGCCGATGTGGGTGTTGATCGGCACACCCTCGCGGCAGAGCGGGCACTCGGCGGCTTCCCACGCGGTCAGGTTGAGTGTCACGAGCGGGACGAAGCGCGGCACGTCGAACTGGTCGCCACTCAGCCCACCCCGGTTGCAGATGGCACCCAGCCCCGCGAGTGTTCCGCCTGCCGCATTGACGGCACGGAGTACCTTGCGGGCTGAGCCACCCGTCGTGAGGATGTCTTCGACCACGAGCACGGTGCGCCCCGGTAACAGGTCGGCATAGCCCCGCCGAAACACGCGGTGCCCGGTTACGCCCTCTTCCTCAGCGTAGACAGCCTGTACCACGTGCCCGCGTTGCTGCCCCAGATGGTACGCCACCCACTGCGCGAGGATAACCCCGCCGATGGACGGACCAGCGACCACGTCAATGGGTTGGTCAGCGAAGGCGGCAGCCAGCTGTGCCGCGACTTGTGCCGTTTCGTGGGGGTAGGTGTAGAGTGCGTCCTTGTTGACATAACCACTGCCGTGCCGCCCAGAGGTGTAAACGATGTGGCTATCGGTGATGAGCGCACCCACGCGCTCAAGGATGTGCATAATGTCTGTGTTCATACGATACCCTCTTCTGCTGGGGCACACGGTGCCGGGGGGCTACCGTGCGCTACTCGACAAGCCGTGTGAGCACGAGATAGTTGCTGTTGAGCGATAGTTCGGCGTTCTCGGTTGCAGTCACGAGCGATACCCCAAATGCCTCGGTTGCGCCTTCGTTCATCCGTACCCAGATGACAACGATTTGCTGTAGCCCCTCATCGAAGGTTTCGGGGTCATTCTGCTGCGGACCGATCCAGCCACCTTCACGCAAGATCGGGTCGTAGTGCGCGATCACCTCGTCAATGGTAACCTCGAATGGCACGGTATAGGTCTGTGCTTCGACGCTACTGAAGGTGTCATCGGCGACAAACGACTCGGCGATAGACGATGCAACAATGTCGTTGTTGGGGTCGGCAAACGTCGCGTAGGGTGGGATTGGGTAGCCACTGAACTGCGCGGCGGGTTGCTCCGGTGGCTGCGCGGCGGGGGGCGCGGCAGCATCGTCGCCGATGAAGGTCAGGTTTTGGGCGGCGATGTAGTGCGTGCCATCGGGCACCGAGCCGTCGGTCGTGCTGACCACGCGCACCAGTGATGCCCCGAAGACGAGGCTCCCGCGTTCCCACGCCACGAAGTCTTCTTCAATGACGGCTACCTCGCCCGTGTACTCAAACGGTCCTTCCGGGTTGGTCGTAAACGGCAACCAGTCGCTTGGCTCAAGGGTTTCGGCATAGAACTGTTCAACGGTTGCGATGGTGGTGTCGTCAGGCACTTGGTATAGGCTAATGTTCTCAATGCGGTACTGGTCTTGCGGGATCGTGCTTGCAACCGCCAAGCTGATCTCATCGGGCACTTGCAGTGCGTTCTGGTCGGGCAGGGTGCTGCCGGGAAACTGGGGGATGGCATCGAAGGTGTCAATCGTGCCTGCCGGGGGCGCAGCCCCGCCGTTGTCGGTATTGTTTGCGCCTGCGCCTATGCCTGCCTCACGGTTGCCGTTGCTTGGGGCAGTGGTCGCGGTGGGTTCTGGGTCGTTCGCCACGCCGGGTACGGGGGTCTGCAGGATACTGCCCGACTGCCTGCCGCCGGGGGTGGGTGTGCTTGCGGTGGCTACCGTTTCATCGTCGTCACTGCCGCCTGCCAGCAAGAACAGCCCACCACACATACACACCACCAGCAACGCCGCCAGCCCGCCGCCAATCAGGAGCCAGCGTGCCGCGCCACCCTTCTTCTTGGCGGGTTGCGCGGGTTGCGGTGGTGGTGTCGCGCCGCCGGTATAGGGGGTGTTGGGGGCATCATCGCGGGGCAGCTGGGCGTACATTGGCGTGCCCGCCACCGCTGTCGGCGGCAAGGGTGCCATCTCGGTGGGGGCATAGCCGGGGTCACGCCCCTGCGTGCGGGCAGCTGTCAGCATCGCCTGCATCTCGCTGGCACTGGCGGGGCGGTCTTCGGGTTGCAGTGCCATGCCGTGCACAATGATATTGCTTAAGGCGGACGGTATTTGCGGGTTGAGTTGGGCGGGCGGCACCAGCGGGTCGGGTTCGTTGCGGAGGGCTTTGGTGGCACGGGTGACGGCATCAATGGGCGGGGTGTTCGTCAGGATATGATAGAGGGTCGCGGCGGCACTATACAGGTCGCTACGGGGCGTGGTGCCCGCGCTGTTGATCTGTTCGAGCGGGGCGTACTGCAAGGTATAGGCGGCAACGCTGTTGCCCGTCTGGATTGCCTGTGTGTGGGCGCGTCCCTTCGCTAGCCCAAAGTCGAGCAGCACGAGGTCGCCCTGTTCGGTCAGCTTGATGTTATTGGGCTTGATGTCGCGGTGGACGACGGGCGGGGTCTGTGTGTGTAGGTAGTTGAGGACACCGAACAGTTCGTCGCCGATCCTCAGCCCGTCTTCGAGCGAGAACGGGCGGTTGCGCTCCTTCAGCATCTCGGCAATATCCTTGCCGGGAATGTATTCCATAACGAGGAAGTAGCCCTGCTGGTCGTTGAAGTAGTCACTGACTTTGGCGAGTGCCGGGTGGCGCAAGCCTGCCAGCAGGCGGGCTTCGTTCTCGAATGCCCGCAGCATGGCGGTGTCGTTGACAAAAAAGGTCTGCTTCAGGGCAACCCGCGAGCCGAGCCGTTGGTCGCGGGCTTCGTAGACTGCCCCCATGCCGCCCTGCCCAATCGGGCGCAAGATTTCGTAGCGTTCCTGTATAACCTGTCCTACCTGAAGCGCCATGCCTGTTTTATGCCTTTCCTGCGTTTCCTGCGCTGTGCGTTGCGTCGGTGCTGGTGGCGGTGCTGGTGGCGAGGGCGCGGTGCAGGTAGGTGGCAATGGTCGCCTGCGGCACGGTGTGTTGTTCGCCACTCTGCATGTCGCGGACCCCCACTTCGCCGCGTGCCTGTTCGTCGGGACCGAGCACCAGCACATAGCGCAAGCCCCGGCGGTCGGCATCCTTAAACTGCTTGCCCAGCCCGCCGCGTGCATCAAGGGCGGTGATAGTGGCGATGCCTGCCTGCCGCAACACGGTTGCCAGTGCAAGGCTGGCAGCCTGCCGTTCCGCGTCGAAGAGTGCCACATAGACCTGCGCCGTGGTGGTGGGGCGCGGTCCGATGCCCAACTCTTCCATGACATCGTGCAGGCGGTCAATGCCGAATGCCAGCCCTACCGTGGGCACCGCCCGCCCCGCGAACATGCCGATCAGGTCGTCGTAGCGTCCGCCGCCGAGGAGCGACCCAGCGACCCAGTGCGGGCTGATCGTCTCGAAGACGGTGCCCGTATAGTACGACAAGCCGCGTGCGAGGCGCGGCGCCAGTTGGTAATGCTCGCGGGCAATGCCCATCATCGCTAGCCCTTCCAGTACGGCAGCAAGGTTGTCCAGTGCGGCAACTGCCCGTTCGTCGGTGTGCAACGTGTCGCGCAGGGCTGTTAGCACTTCTTCAGACGTACCGTCGAGGCTGATCAGTTCCAGAATGCGGTCGGCGGCACTGGGGTCTACATCACTTGCGAGCAGTTCATCGCGCACGCCGCCGGTGCCAATCTTGTCGAGTTTGTCAATGGCGCGGTACACGCCGCCTGCTGCTGCTTCGGGCAGACCGCTAACCCGCGCGATGCCGCCGATAACTTGGCGGTGGTTGATCAGCGTGGTGAAGGCGGGGAAGCCTAACGCCTGCAAGCCTTCGCTGAGGACCGCGATAATCTCGGCATCGGCGAGCGGCGAGTTGCTGCCAATGATGTCGGCATCCGCTTGCCAGAACTCGCGGTAGCGTCCCCGTCCGGGGCGTTCGCCACGATAGCTAGGACCGATGGCGTAGCGTCGCCACGGCAGCGTGAGGTCGTTGGTATATTGCGCCACCACCCGCGCGAGGGGTACGGTCTGGTCGTAGCGCAACGCGACGCGCCGCCCGCCGTGGTCTTCAAAGCGGTAGATCAGCTTTTCGTCGTCACCGAGCTTGCCTTCCAGCGTCTCGGCATATTCCACCACGGGGGTGCTAAGTGGCTCGAAGCCATGCTGCTCGAACACGCTGGTCAGCGTCTGGATGATGTGCTGGCGTAGCAGCATGGCAGGCGGCAGGTGGTCGCGCATGCCTTTCATGTTTTGGGGTTTTGCCATAGTGGGTTACTCTTCGCCTTCGCTCTCAGTACGAATTAACTCAACCGTGGACAGGTCGAGAATGCCCATCGGCGTAACGTTCAAGCCTTCCACATAGGGCTTGACGAGGACATGCTCCACGTCGTGGTAGATCGGGATAATCGGTGCGTCCTCAAGCACAATCTGCTCAACCTCGTGGTACAGTTCCCACCGTTCTTCTTCGTCGGTGGCGACGGCGGCGGCATCGAGCAGGCGATCAACTTCGGGGTTGCTGTAGTTGGCGTGGTTCTGCGGGCTACCCGTGCGGAACAACAGGTCAAGGAAGTTTTCCGGGTCGGGGTAGTCGCCGATCCAGCCCAGCCCGTACATCGGGAAGTTGCGCTCGTCCAGTGCGCTGAGATAGGCACCGAAGTTCTCGAAGTCGCGGAGTTCGATCTCGATGCCGAACTCTTGCTCGCCCACCTCGGCGAGGGTGCCCGTGAAGCCACCACCATAGGCGGCAATCGCAGGCAGGTTGTCGGTGCCGCCATACGACGATTGCGCGAAGAGATCGCGCACTTCGTCAAGGTTGCCACCGGGCACGGGGCTATCAAGCAGGGCTTCGTTGTAGCCGGGGATGCCCGGCGGCAGGATACCCCGCGCTGGCTCGACCGAGTTGTGCAGGGTCACTTCGGCGATGCGCTGGCGGTCAATCATGGCAGCAAACGCACGCCGTATGTCCGGGTCATCGAAGGGCGGGATGGTGGTGTTCAGCCCAACGTAGGTCAGCGAGAGTTGCGGCACACTCACCAGTTCTTGCGAAAGTGGGTTGCTCTCGTCTTGCACTCGCGCCAGTGCGAAGGCGGGCACCGTCACCACGTCTACGTCGCCCTGCTCGTACTGCACCAGTGCGTTGGTGGCTGCTGCGCCCATCAAGAAGCGCACGCGGTCGAGTTTGGCGAGGTCGCGGTAAAAGTTGAGGTTGCGCTGCAACACGAGCAGTTCGTTGTGGAGCCATTCTTCAATGACGAACGGTCCGCTCCCATTGGGCTGTTCGGTCCAGCTATCGCCGCCCGCTTCAACGGCATTGCGGTCTACGACGAACGACGTGGGATGCGCGAGTTTGGCAAGGAAAAAGCTCTTGGGCTGGTCTATCGTAAGAGCTACGGTGCGTTCATCGGGGGCGTTCACGCCACGGATGGTGTCGGCTTCGCCCGCGAGCTTTTCAGCCACCCCGACAATATCGGTCAGGTAGTTGGCGGCGGGCAGGTTCGGTGCCAGCGTGGGGTCGGTGGCACGTTCGAGTGAGTAGACCACGTCTGCACTAGTGATCGCCCGCCCATCGGCGAAGCGGGCATTGTCGCGCAGCGTGAAGGTGTAGGTGGTGCCATCGTCCGATATGTCCCAGCTTGCAGCAAGGTCGGGCTGTGGCTCCATTGCGGCATCGAGGCGCACCAACCCACTGAAGAGTTGGCGTACCACGAAGGCACTCACCACGTCGCCCACCAGTGCCGGGTCAAAGGTTGGCGGGTCTTGGGCACTGAGCGGCATAATGAGCGTACCGCCCGCACTGTCGGGCAGTGCGACATCAGCGGGAACGGTCGCGGGGGGGGGGCTGCTGTCGGCGTTGCCCGTCGCAGGGGGGGTGCCCTCGGCGGTGTCGCTGCGTGGTGGCAGGCACGCACCGAGCAGCAGCGTGGCAACCAGCAGCAGAGCAACGAGTGATGAGCGGTGCATAGTTCCTTGGCTTTCTCTAGTGGTCGGGCGGGTCGTCGTGCTGACCCGGTGCGGCGACAAGCGGGATGGTGGCGGCTGACTGTGCTTGTTGCTGCTCGACGTACCCGGCGAGTTGCCCACAGGCGGCGGCGATCTCCACCCCGCGCTCGACACGCACGGTACAGGGTATCGCATGGTCTATCAGCACATCTTGGAATGCCTGCACCCGTTGCCGTTCCGAGCGTCCGAGCGGTGTGCCGGGTACCGGGTTCCATGGTATTAGGTTGACGTGACAGAGCATGCCACGCAGCAGGCGTGCCAATTGCTTTGCCTGCGACGGGTGGTCATTTTCGCCCTGCAACAACACATATTCAAACGAAACGCGGCGGTTGGTTTGCGTAATGTAGTCGCGGGTTGCTGCCAGCAGGTCAGCCAATGGGTAGCGGTCGTTGACGGGCATGAGGGCACTACGGAGCGTGTCATCGGCGGCGTGCAGCGAAACAGCGAGATTGACCTGTAATGGTGCGTCGGCGAGCCGCCGGATACCCGGCACCAACCCCACCGTCGAGACAGTCATACGGCGTGCGCCAAAGTTGAAGCCCTGAGGGTCGTGCAGTCGCTCGACTGCCTGCCACCAGCGGTCATAGTTCGCAAACGGCTCGCCCATGCCCATAAAGACCATGTTGGTGATGGCGGCGGGCAGTGTGCGGGTATTGGCGGCGTGCATGGCTCGGAGCGTGCGGGCTGCCCACAGGGCTTGCGCGACAATCTCGCCCGCGCTTAGGTTGCGTAACAAGCCGAGTTTGCCGGTGGCACAAAATACGCACCCCATCGCACAGCCCGCCTGCGTCGAGACGCACACGGTAGCGCGGTCGGGGGGGTATGCCATGAGCACGGTTTCGACGACGGCACCGCCGGGGAGTTGGAACAGTGCCTTGCGTGTCAGTCCGCCGTCGCCCTGCTGCTCGGCGGTCTGTTGGAGAGTTGTTAGGGTGGTATCAGTAGCGAGCCGTTCCCGGAGCGCACGTGGCAGGTCGCTCATGGTGGCAGGGTCGTCCGCGAGCTGTACATACAACTGGCGGTAGAGTTGACGCGCACGGAATGCTGGTTGTCCCCACCCGGTAATCAGGTCAGTTAGGGCGGGTTGCGACAGGTCATACAGTGCTGGTGTTGCGGCATGTGTGTTCATGCCTGCATTATAGCATTGCTAGGGCAATGCGTGCAGCAATACGGGCGGGCAACTATCACAACTGTGCCGAGAGGGGCGTAGGGCGGTGGGCGCGTTGCCTTGCAGCACGTCATCACTGTGTACGACATAGTGATGGAACAGTGCAAACCGTGGAAGCAAACGGGGCTTGGAAGCTAGGGCAGAGCGTGCAGCAACGGCACGCATGCAGGTGCTACTTGCGGTAGCGGCGGTCGCTCGTCCGGATCGGGACGGTGCGTGTGGCAGGTCGCTGGGCAACAATCGAAGTGATGGTGATGACCATAACAGCCAGCAGCAGCGCGATCAAAATGGCGGTATACACAATGGAAATCCTTTCAGATTTGCGGGGGTGATCTTCTCCCCGTTACGTATTACTGGTATTATACTCAGAATCATTCGTTGCGTCTATGGGAAATTGGTCAGAATCGGGGCAATTTCCTATTGCCTTTGCACAAGGTTTTGCGACCCCTAAGTACTAGCCGTGGTACGGGTACGCATAGTAGCGGCGGACACCTGCTGGTGTCGCCTGCTGTGGTATACTATGCCGCGATGACAACGGACAAACAACAGCCAGCCAGCCAGCAGGCGAACGACCCGGTAGCCTACCCGCCGGACTACTTTGCTGCCCAGATACGCAAGTCCGATGCCAAGATTGCGTGGCAGTACGGGCGTATTTTCAGCCTTGCCGGGGTGCGCCAGCTTGCCGGGCAGCGTGTCGTGGATGTGGGGTGCGGCGCGGGTCCCGGCTTGCGCTTTTTGGCGGCGCACGGTGCCCACGCGCTGGGGCTAGACCACAGCCGCTTTGCACTGGCAACCGCCCGCGAACTTGCGCCAGCGGCGGCGGTTGTGCTGCACGATAGTAGCCGCGACCTGCCGTGTGCGGGGGGTAGTGCCGACGTGCTGTTGCTGAGTGAACTGGTGGAGCACCTGCCCGATGCCCGCCCCCTGTTGACCGACTGCCGCCGCGTGCTGCGCGACACGGGTTGCATTGTGATCACCACGCCCAACCTGTGGGACATGCGCCGCGTCACGGCACCGCTGGTGGGCAAGCCGTGGAGCGGCGACACCGACCCGACCCACTGCAACCTGTATACCCCGCGCCGGCTTGCCGCCGACCTACGCGCGTCAGGCTTCGGGCGGGTGCGCTGGCACACCGGGGTGAAGCCGCTGGTGTGGCTTTCGTCGCGGCGTGCTGGCGTGCGCGTGTCTGTGCCGTACCCGCCGCTCGTCGGCAACGGCTTGCTGGCGGTTGCCACGCCATAGCCCGTCCCGTGTCGCTTACGACGGGCTAGTGACGGCTTGCCGGGGGCGCGGTGGCACCGCAAGGATGACCATGCTGATAAGCAGCAGCACCCCGCCCACAATGCCGCCCGCGCCGAGCCGTTCGTCGAACAATAGCCACGCGAGCACCGCCGCCGTGAGCGGTTCGAGCAGGGTGGCTACTGATGCCACGGTTGCCGATACCGTCTTTAGCCCGCTGAGGAAAAAGAAATAGCCTAGTGCGGTGGGCACCACACCGAGGTAGAGCAACCATCCCCACACCGGCAGCGCATACGCCAGACTACCACCCACAGTCAGCGAGGCGGCGACGAGCATAAGCACTGCCGCAAAGCTAAAGGCGAGCGTGATGGGCTGCAACGGGTGATAGCGGCGGCTGAGCACGCGCCCGCACAGCGTCATGACCGCGTAGAAGAAGCCCGCACCAAGGGCGAGCAGCACCCCGCTCGTCGTGACCTGCACGTTGCTACTGTTGGCGGCGGGTCCGGCAAGGATGAGCAGGGCGGTGCCGACGATGGCGACAACGAGTGCCACAAAAGTCGGCATCGTCAGTCGCTCGCCGAGCAGAATGCCCGCCAGTAGCGCAACCATAATGGGTGCGCTGCACAGGTCAACCAGTACGGCAATCGTCACGCCCATCTCGGCAATTGCCTGAAAGTAACACAACTGGTAGCCCGCCATGCCCAGCCCGAGTAGCCCCATTATGCCGAGATCGCGCCGGGACTGCACGCGCCACCAGTCGCCGCCGACCATAACGGTACAGAGCAGCAGCAGCAACGGTGCCGCCAGTGCCACGCGCCACGTTGCCACCCAGATCGAGCTGAGGTCGGACATGCCATAGATGAAACGTGACGCGATGCCCGCCGTGCCCCAGAGCACAGCCGTCAGCACAATAAAAAAAAGCCCCCCCGAACGGGCGCGTAGTTGCTGCACAGTGTCTGCTCCTGTCTGTTCTGCGTGTTACTTGTTGTGTGTGTCTGGTTGGGCACAATCGCCGCTATAATGTACTGTGCGTATTCTACTTGAAAGGCGAGGCTCCTGCAATGACAGACCCCCCACGGCTGGCGGTGGTGCTGGTCAACTGGAACACCAGCGACATGCTGCGCGAGTGTGTGACCGCGCTGTACAGCAATGCGCCGCCCATCGCCACCGAAATTGTCGTGGTAGACAACGGCTCTACCGACGACAGCCGCGCAGTGGTTGCGCGGCTCTGCCGGGTTGCGCCGCCGGGCATTTCCGTGCGCGTGCTAACCACCGCTACGCCGCTCGGTTTTGCGGCGGCGTGCAACCGGGGCATTGCCGCCACGACTGCGCCCTATGTGTTGCTGCTGGCAACTGACGTGCTGCTGCCCGCACACGCCCTGCCGACGCTCGTGGCTCTGCTGGAGCAACGCCCGCTGGTGGCGGTGTGCAGCCCGCGCCTACGCGCCCCGGATGGCAGCAGTATGCCCTCCACCTTTGGGCGCGACCCCGTGCCGTTCTATCTGGCGCAACAGGTGGCGGCTCCGCTCGTCTGGCGGCGACCGCTCCACACATGGGCTACGTCTGCTGCTCTCGTGACGGACTGGGTGGCGGCATCGTGCATGCTGGTGCGCCGCGCCGCCCTCGTGCAGGTGGGCGGGCTAGATGAGGGCTACCCGCTGTTCTTCGAGGATATAGACCTGTGCCGTCGGCTACGGCAGGCGGGGTGGTTTATCATCTACGATGCGCGGGTGAATGTGCTTGACCGGGGTGGGCAGAGCCAGCCGAACCGCGCCATGCGTGCGTTGTATAGCCGTAGCCTACATCGTTTCTATCGCAAGCACTATTCGCCCATAGCAAGCTGGTGGCTCGCGCTGGCATTGCCGCTGTTCAATCTGTTAGGCATTGTGCGCCCCGAACAACGCCGTGACCGCTATGCCTTCCACCTGACTGCCTCCTCCTCCGCGCCAACTGCCCGCACCGTGCCGCCCAATGACCACGGGTGACACCGAACGCCGCGCCGCGCGTGGTGGGTTGTGGGTGTTGCTCACAACAGGCTGGCTGTTGGTGGTGGGGCTGAGTGCCAACGTTGTGCTGGCACGGCTCCTTACGCCGGAGGTGTTCGGGACGTTTGCACTGGGGCTGTTTTTTGCCGGGGCGTTGCGTCTGCAAAACAAGCTAGGCTTGCCGCAAGCCTACATTCAGCAGCAACCCACTGCTCCCACGCCTGCTCCCACGCTTGCCCCCACGCTTGCCCCCACGCTTGCCCCCACGCCTGCCCCCACGCTTGATCGTACCTACATTAGCCTAGAACTGTTGCTAGCGGGGGGTGGGGTGCTGCTCACGCTCTTGGTGGCACCGTTGCTGCTGCTGGCGGGCTACGATGCGCTGCTGGTACCCGTCGTGGTAGTGCTGGGCGTGGCGGCGTTCGGCGAGGGCGTGAGCGGTATCGGTGTGTACGTGCTCGAAAAGCGGCTCCGCTTTGCGGCGGTGGGGGGGATGCAGGCGGTGCTGTTCCCGCTGTCGTATGGCGTGCCGATCGTGCTGGCACTGCACGGCGGCGGCGTATGGAGCCTCGTTGCCCAACCACTGGTGTACTACAGCAGTCAGGTGGTGGGGGTGCTGTGGTTGCTGCGCCGCGACCTGCCCACCCTGCTGCGCCGCCCGTGGCTGCATCGCCCGACTGCCTGCCACCTGTTGCGTTTTGGGGCGACGGTGGGCGGCGGCTTGCTTGCTGGCTGGCTACTCACCAACATTGACACGTTCTATGCGGGGACACTGGTAGGGGTGGCGGCACTGGGGCTGTACGACCGTGCCTACCGCACCGCGCAGTGGGTGGCACTGCTGCTGCTCCATGTCTTGCGCCGCCCAGCACTGGTGGCATTCAGCCAGTTGCAGTACGACCGCCCGCGCTTGCTCCGCAGTGCGCGGCTGAGTATGTGGCTGGTGGGCATGGTGGCGTGCCCAGTCGCGGCGGCGGTGGTGGTCACGGCACCAGACCTGCTGGGCGTGTTGTACGGGGCGCAGTGGGTGGCGGCGGCTCCCTACTTGCAGGTGCTGGCGGTTGCAACGCTCGCAACCCCGCTCAACGAACTGGTACGGCAGGTGTTGCTGGCGACCGGGCAACCACAGCGGGTACTCGCGGTTGCGTGGGTGCAGGCGGGGGTGCTGCTACTGGCAGGCGTGCCGCTCACGCTGGCGGCGGGTTTGTTGGGCACCTGCCTCGCGGTGGGGGTGGCGTTGCTGGTAGGGCTGGTCGGCTATGCGGCAGTGGTGCGGCGGCAGTTTGGGTTGGGGGTGTTCGTGCCATTGCTGGTGCCACTCGCTACGGGGGGCGTGGTGCTGGGGGCGGCGTTTGTGGTGCTGCCGTGGCTCACGACGCTTGCCCCGCTTGTTCGCCTGCTGCTGCTGGGTGGGGGCACGGTGGCTGGCTTCTATGGGTTGGTGCTGGCGGTGCAGCCGCGCACGACGTTGCGGCGCGTGCGGACGGTGTGGGGCTTGCTGCGGGTGGGTGCGCCTGCCGCGTAAGCCAGCAGCACTAGCGGGTGGCGGTTGCGTCCGCCGTAGCCCGGTGTATCTTCACGGCACCTTTCTTCACGACACCTTACAGATGCCTTCATTGCTTCTTCACAGCCCACGCCTACACTACAAGCAATCCACACGCGCGAACGCACACGCGCGAACGCACATGCGGCAGCCACAGTGGAGGACGCACAGGCGCGGTTTGCACCACACTGGTACGAACCCGCGTGCAATGGCTATAACGAAGTGCAGTCAGAGCAATGAGCACGAGAATGAACATGAGGAGGATAGGATGAAGACCATGGTGATGACGGTCGTATTGGTAGGCGCGGTGATGCTCGGTTTTGTGGCAGGGCAGATTGCCCCCATTGGGCAGGCACTTGCGGACAACGCCACCCCGCTGGCAATGCAGGTGTTGCAGCAACGTGGTGATCAGGCACGCCAGAAAGCGGGTGCCTTGGTGGTGGTGCGGGCAACCGCCGATGTTTCTGGCTTGACGCTCCCGCAGGTAGTAGACGCACTGGAGACGGGCAAGAGTCCGGCACAGGTTGCCACCGACAACGGTGCCACACGCGACGAACTGGTGGCGGCTGCCGAGGCACAGGTAGACGACCTGCTCGCGCTGGCGGTGCTCAATGGGAATCTCACGGAAGCGGAAGCTGACCGTATCCGGCAGGCGGCGGCTGGGCGCATTCAGCAGGCGGTTGACAACACCAACCTTGGTGCCCAAATTGCCGCCGCCCGCGAGCGGCTGATGCGGGCAATGCTGGTGAAGGCAACCGCCGACGAAACTGGGTTGCCCGTGCGTGAGGTAGTGAGCCGGGTACGCAACGGTGAAAGCCTGTCGCAGGTGGCGGCGGCAGAGGGTGCCGACCGCGACGCGATTATCGAACTGGCATTGAGCCGTATGAGCGACGCGCTGCAACGCCCAGTTGACCGGGGCTTGCTGACCGATGCCGAACGTCAGCAGATCATTGAGGAGTGTCGCGTGACTTCGCAGACGCTGATGGACGAAACGCGCTAACTGCCAGCCCTCGACGTAGCAACAGCCAGTAGCCAACAACCTCGCGCACGCGGCACGCCGGATGGGTACCTCCCCGTCTGGCGTGCCGTATGGTGTGTGCATTACGGCATGGGGATGAGGGGGATGAGTACCACGTTGGTGATGCGCGGCGCACTGCCCTGCAATGGCACCTCACAGGCGGGCAGTTCGTGGTAGATCAACAGGTGCTCCCAGCAGGCTTCTTCTGCCCAGTCAATGACGCGCTGGTCAGAGACGGCAACCTGCACAGGGTAGCGCAAGTCGGGTGCGTAGCGTATCTCGGCGCGTAGTTGCCATTCGCAGCCACAGATGCCGGGCGGTGATTGCGAGCCACTGCTCAGCCCATCGAGGCGGGCGATGCGGTCGTATAGTTCGGTCATCGTCAGCAGTTCTATCGGGCAGTTATCGGCTAACACCTCGACAATTTGCTCATCTTGTACGATCACATCCTGTTGGCAGCGCAGGCTGGGGCGTTCGATAATCAGGCGGTAGCGTTGCAATGGTTCGGTCGCCCAGTTGGTGCGGGCGGTCTCGAAGAGGTGGCGAGGTGTCACTTGCCAGCCGAGGTACAACCCCAGCCCGACCAGCAGCATAGCCACCAGCCCGGCAAGCAATGCGACCCCGCACCAGCGCAAATATGTGTGTAAGACTGTGGTTTCCATGCGTTGCGTGCCCCTGCTGGTGTAGTATACCACGCGCATGCCGCGCAGGGTGGCGCACGTCTGGGCATTGGTATTGGACGGGGGACGGGGCAGAGGCGTAGGGTGGCTACAGGTGCAGGTGCATCCCATCGTAGGCAACGGTAATCTGCGGGACGGGTACGCCACGGGCGGTGTGCTGGTCGTGCAGGTATGCCACGGCTTGGTCGCGGTAACGCCAGATCGTTTCGTCGCTACTGCTGGGGTCATGGTGAAAGAGCACGAGGTGGCGTACCCCCGCCCGGATTGCCAGCTCTGCGCCAATGACTGCCGAGCTGTGCCCCCAACGGGGTCGTTGGGTGATTTCGGTGCTGCCATACTGGGCATCGAAGATGAGCACGTCGGCATCACGATAAAACGCGATGGTGTCGTTGGCGTGCCGGTCGCTCAAGTCGGGGAACTCGGTATCGGAGGCGAACACCAGCGCAACATCGCCGCACTCGATGCGGTAGGCGTAGCTCCCACCGGGGTGTATCTGGCGCATTGTCTGCACCTGAAAGCCGCCCAGTGCGACCCACTCGGCGACAGGCAGGGTGTGGAAGCGGAGGGTGGCGTGCATCGCGTGAACGGGAACGGGGAAAAAGGCTTGCTGCTGCTGCGTCGCCAGTCGTTCTTGCAGGTCGCTGAAGGGGCTGTGGAACGTAATCTCGTTGGTTGGCACAAAGGCAGGTGCAAAGAAGGGGAAGCCTTGAATGTGATCCCAGTGGGTGTGGGTAATTAACACATTGATGGCACTGTTGCCCGTATCGTAGCCGCGCTGCATGAGGCTCTCGCCGAGGAGGCGCATCCCTGACCCAGCATCAATCACGAGCAGGTCGTTGCCGACACACACCTCGACGCATGTGGTGTTGCCGCCCGTTGTGCCGCGAATGTTGCGCGGGAGGTTGGCAATGTAGGTGTCAATTGCCCCCGGCGCGTGCAGGTCGAGACCTACAGCACCACGCAGTGCCGCCCGTATTTTTTGCTCGATTGTCTGGCTGGCAATCGGGGTGGGCGTTGAGCCGCGCGTGCCCCAGAAAACAACGTCCATAGCCTATGCGTTCTCCCCTCTGTCGGTGCCCGGTGCCGCGTGCGTGTGCGGGGTCGGGGGTTGTGTACGGTGGTCTGCGCAGGGTGGTTGCCCCCAGTATTACGATACCATGACGTACACAGTGTAGCGTACAAATCCCCTCTTTGCATAAACGGGTGTGGTCACGTTCCTTGCGGCTGATTGTGTACCTATGTATTGCCCAGTAAGCACATATTGGCACCCACCAGCGGGTGTCATTGGTTTACCGTATCGCAGGGAAGCAACAGGATGCTGCTGGGTTGTTATGCCGTTCTGTCGCATGGTCTGTCACACGACTTGCCACACCAAAAATCGGCGGAGCTGGCGTAGATAGCTTGCGACACGCGTGATACCGTGCCATAATAGCACAGCAAGAAAGGAGAGACTGCTATGGTAGCTCCGCAGCATGCTGCACGTACAGGCTCCCGTGTCCTCGTGACGGCATTCGAACCCTTCAACGGAGCCACGCGCAATACGTCGTGGGAGACAGTGCGAATACTTGCGTTGCACTTTGCCGAGGTGTGCGGTCCGCTGTCGCTGATGCGTTTGCCCGTGACGTGGGACAGTGCCGCGCCCATCCTCATCAACGGGATGCAACGGCTCCAGCCCGCGCTGGTGGTGATGACTGGACAGGGCGCAGATGACAGTACGCCCTGCTTCGAGCGATACGCGCACAATCGGTGTCTTGATCGCCCCGACAACCATGGGCAACCACCACCCGCGTCGGTCGTGCTTGCCGGTGCCCCAGACCGCTATGCTGCCCCGCTGGATGTCGTGGCACTGCACACCGCCGTGGCGGGTGCCGTGGATGTGCCGCTGGCACTGTCGGAGGATGCCGGGGGCTATATCTGCAACTACGTTAGTTACCACTGCTACCACGCCCTTGCCCAGCAGCCGCACCCACTGCCTGCCCTGTTTGTCCATCTGCCGCCCCTCAGCGCGACGCTCGCGGCGAGCGGGGTAGCGGCGGCAGTGGTGCCGTATGCACAGCTACTGGCAACCACGATTGACTTCATGCGTCGCTGGTATGTCACGGGTGATCCCCAGTCTGATGGTGCGCTGAGCCAGCGGTGAGCAAGCGCATGCACGGACGTGATACTGCCTAGGCGGTGGTGGCGTTGTGTGGTACGATGCGGGTGTATCTCTGCATTGGTGTGGTAACTGACGCAGAGGCAAGACCACAGGAGGAACTATGAAACGTCATTGGGTGCAACCACGCTGGTTGCTGTGGGCTACCGTGAGCAGCATGGTGGTGCTGCTGGCGGGGGTGTTTGCGCGTACGCCGCAGCCTATCGCGGCACAGGAAATATGTTTTGCCGAAAACCCGCAAGCGGGGTGCTTGCAGGCTCCCTTCAGTAGCTACTGGCAGGGCAACGGTGCGCTCGCCGTCTTTGGCTACCCCATAGCCCCGGCGGGTGAAGAGGCAGTCGCGGATACGGGCACCAGCTATCTGGTGCAGTGGACGGAACGTAACCGATTGGAAAGCCACCCTGAGAATGCACCGCCCTACAATGTATTGCTGGGGCGCATTGGGGCAGAGCGGCTGGCACAACTGGGGCGCACCGCCGACAGCGATGGACGCGAAGCCGCTCCGTTGCCGGGGTGCCTGTGGTTCGAAGAAACCGGGCACAATGTCTGCAACCAGAGCGGTAGTCTGGGCTTTCGTAGCTATTGGGAAGGCAACGGGCTGCAAGACCCTGCCCTCGATAGCTACCGCCAGAGCCTCGCGCTGTTTGGGTTGCCGCTGACCGCCGCCACAATGGAAGTCAACCCGACCGATGGGCGCATGTACCTGACGCAGTGGTTTGAGCGGGCGCGTTTCGAGTGGCACCCGCAAAACCCGGACGAGTTCAAGGTATTACTTGGCTTGCTCGGCAGCGAAGTCCGTAGCCAGTCGCCCGCCACACCCGCACTGCCTGCTGCCCCACAGCAGAATGGCGCGTTGCCGTTCGCGCCGTTTGGCGGCGAAATCGTTGACGGGTTGGCGGCGCGGGCTGTGCCTGCTGCTCGTGCTGCTGGCGTAGCGTGGGTACGCTATGGTGGTGCCAAGTGGTCGGAGGTTGAGCCGACCCCCGGTGCCCGCAACTGGGCAGCGTTGCAGCAGTGGGAGCAAGAAGTCGAGCTGATAAGCGCGAGCGGCATCACGCCCATGGTGGTGCTCCAGAACCATGCACCGGGTTGGGCGCGGCAGCAACCCGACTCGGCGTGTGGTCCGTTGAACGAGCAGGGGCGGGCTGCCTATGTGCGCTTTGTGGCAGATATGGTGTCGCGCTATAGTGCGCCGCCCTACAACGTGCGCTACTGGGAGATTGGCAATGAGCCGGATGCGCCGGTCACGAGCGATGCCACGCCCTTCGGGTGCTGGGGCGACCCCAACGCGCCCTACTTCGGTGGGGCGGCGTTTGGCGCGTTGCTGAATGAGGTGTACCCGGCGGTCAAGGCGGCAAACCCTGATGCACAGGTCATTCTCGGTGGGTTGCTGCTCGACTGCGACCCCAACGCTCCACCTGCGGGCAAGGACTGCGCGGCGGGTCGCTTCTTCGAGGGCATCTTGCAGGCGGGGGCGGGCAACGCCGTGGACTTCGTTGCCTATCATGCTTATGCTTATCAGCAGCCATCGCCGGTTGCCGCCGACCTCGAAAACCCGTCGTGGCAGCACCTTGGTGGCGCATTGCTAGGCAGACAACGCTACCTGCGTGATGTGATGCAGCAGTACGGTATTGAGAAGCCCCTGATTGCCAACGAGATTGGCTTGCTGTGCTACCCCGGCGTAGATTGTGCAGCGTTCAACTTCCGTGAGGTGCAGGCGTACTATGTGATGCGGCTGTTCTTGCGGGCGTGGGGCAACGGCATTGCGGGTGCGTCGTGGTATATGCTGAATGCCCCCGGCTGGCGCGAGGGTGGGCTGATTTACGACAGTGAGCGGCAAGAGCCGGGCTATACCACATTGCGCTTCCTTGGCACCACGCTGGGCAACGCAACCCCCACTGCTGTACTGGCGCAAGAGCGCAACGGGCTAGAGGGCTACCAGTTCAGTAGCCCCGACGCGACCTATCAGGGCTACTGGACGAACAATGGTGCCGTCGTAGAGGTGGCACTGCCCCCCGGCACGGTGGCGGTGTACAACCATCTTGGGCAACCCGTCGCCACCAACGGCAGCACCGTCACCGTCACCGAGCAACCTGTCTTGATCGAAGTGCGCTAGCTCTCACCTGCACCCCTGCTGTGCGTTGGTGTATGCCTGCCCCTGATGATGGGGGCAGGCTTTTGTATCACGTTTACTGCGCTATACCAATGTCTATGCAGTATAATAGGAGGGAATGCCGGAGTGGCGGAATGGCAGACGCTACGGTCTTAAAAACCGTTGAGGGCAACCTCGTGCGGGTTCGAATCCCGTCTCCGGCACCAGTGCTAGGCGCAGGGTGCGGGGATGCCCGTGCCGCTGTGCCATGAGTGGGCGACGGGCAGCTTCGGCAGTTTGGGTAGCTTCGGCAGTTTGGGCAGATGAAACCAGAACCACACACAACACGGCGACTACGCCACCCTGCGCTGTTGGCGTGGTTGCGGTTGGCGCGTGTCTTCCAGAAGGTAGATACGCATTCGGCACGCCTGCTGCGCCGGTATAACCTGAGCGTCGCGCAGTTTGACGTGATCGCCCAGATAGGTGCCGCCGAAGGCATTTCGCAGCAGGAACTTGCCGGGACGCTCCTTGTGACGAAGGGCAACGTGTCGCAACTCCTCAAGCGGTTAGAGAGGCAGGGGCTGATACGGCGCACACAAGAGGGGCGCAGCAACTATCTCTACTTGACACCAGTAGGCTGGGCACTCTATGGGCAGGTGGTGCCCGCCCAAGAAGCGATGATTGCCCGCCTGTTTGCCGCCCTCACCCCCACCGAGCAAGAGACCTTCCGCGCCCTGTTACGCAAACTCGATCACTCCCTTGACTAGTGAGTCGTGTGCCTGCCCCGGCGCTTCTGCTGCCTAGCCGTGGGGGGCGGTATCGTGGGGGGCGGCAGTGGCTATCAGGTCACGCATACGCTGGTGCAGCGCACTGACGATGCGGGCGTGGGGATACTTCCCCTCGCCGCTCTGCTCTAGCTCGTGCGGGTCACACGGCGCACCGAACGTGATCCTGACCGGGTGTGCCTTCGGGATGAACTGACCGCGTGGCATTGCCGCAAAGGTGCCACTAATATAGACGGGCACGACCGGCACCGGGTAGTGGGTCAGCACAATGCCTAGCCCCTGCCGGAAGGGGAGCAGTTCACCATTCGGTGACAGGCGACCCTCTGGGAACCACACGAGATTGAATGTGCGGTGCAACGCCGATGCCGCAAACGCGAGGCTAGACCGTACATCAATGCTGCCCGCCCCCGCCACGGGGAGCACCCGCGACGCACGGCTGAACGTCCGCATGGCAGCATTCGAGTAGAACATGTCAATGGAGCCAGCCCAGTAGGTGTAGCGCAGCACGTCGTAGGGTAGGCTACTGGCGACCACATAGGGGTCGAGGTTGCTGTTGTGGTTGGGCGCGATGATAAACGGGCGGCGCGACGGCAGGTTGTCCACCCCGTGCGCCGTGACGTTGAGATAGCCTCGCGTGAACGTTTTGTTGAGCGCGAAGCCAATCACGCCGCCCACCTCAAAGGCTTTGTTCTGCGGCTGAAGCCACGCTCGTTGTTCCTCAGTCAGCAGGCTCTCTGGGTCGGTGCGGAGCGTCTCGCTCAACTGCTGGAGTGTGTCGCTTTGTTGGGTTGGTTGGGTTGGTTGGGTTGGTTGGGTTGGTTGGGTTGATGGATCATCGGCGCGGTGGCGTGCGATAGCCTGTAGCAAGTCACGCACGGTTTCCAGCGAGCGCGTGTCTGACTCGCCCAACTCTACGCCCACCTCGTTGCCAATGTCGGCGGTCAGGTTGAGCCACTCCAGCGAGTCAATGCCGAGGTCGCCCTGAAGTTGGGTCTCGGTCGTGATGCGGTAGCCCTCGAAGCGTGTGCCCAGCATCTGCCACACCTGTTGCACCACCGGGTTGGCGAGCAACGCCCGGTCAGTGTCGGACATATCGCTAGTGGGTTGCAACCCGACACGCCGACTGTCCCCCGCGTTGCTGCTGGTGGTGCCCTGTTTGGCGTGCGTGTAGCTTTCTTTCAGCAGGTGGCGGCGTATCTTACCGAGGTTGGTCTTGGGGAGTGGCTCGTGCGTGACCTCGTAGGTGTTGATGCGCTGATAGGTGGGCAACGCTTTGCCTTGCGTGCTGACTGCCTCGCGGATGGCACGCGGCACGTCGCCGTTGCGCCAGCGGTTCACCTCGTCCATGTTGGGCACGATCAGCGCGGCAAGTTTGTTGCCATCTTGCAGTAGCCCGATCTCGCTGATGAAGCGGTGCTGTTGGTAGGCTTCCTCGACGGGTTCGGGCTGGATATTCTTGCCGCCCTCGGTCACGATCAAGGTAGAGGCACGCCCAGAGATGTACAGGTTGCCCTTGTCATCAAAGTAGCCAAGGTCGCCGGTGCGGAACCAGCCGTCAGGACTGAGCACCTGCGCGGTCTTGTCGGGCAGGTTATAGTAGCCACTGAAGACGCTCCCACCGCGTGCCAGCACTTCCCCCTCGCCTGTATGCCCCGGCTTGGTGCCCTCTTCGCGCTCGTAGGCGGCATCAATCTTCATGTCGAGACCGGGTAACGGCTTGCCCACCGCCGTCAGGATGGGTGGCTCTTTACCGGGAATGTTCATGGTGAGGAGCGGGGATGTTTCGGTCAGCCCGTAGCCGATGGCAATATCCCAGCCGAGACCGGCTAGTTTCCACGCGAGGTCAGGGTCGAGTGCGGAGCCGCCCGATAGCAGCAGGCGCAGGCTGGGGGCAACCTGCTGATGCACTGAGCCGAACAGCCGCCGCCCGACGTTAACGTTGGTGGTGCGCCGGAGCCATGTGCTGGTTGCCAGCATACGCTGAAATGTCTGCATCACGACGGGACCGCGTGACTGGGTGGTGTTGTCTATTTTTTCGTAGATGGCACGGTAGAGGCGCGGCACGCCCACTAGAATAGTGCCTTCACCTTCTTGCAGGGCGTGCACAATGTGTGCCCCCGCAATGGATTGTGGCAGCACCAAGACCATGCGATAGGCGAAGGCGCACAGCAAGCCCACCGTGAAGGGGTAGACGTGGTACATAGGGAGAGGCTGTACCATGCGGTCACGGTCGCTGGCTATCTGCACTGCGAGGACCGCCTGCAACTGAAACACAAAATTGGCGTGGGTCAGGGGTACGCCCTTGGGGGTGCCCGTCGTGCCCGACGTAAAGAACATGGTGGCGGTGTCGTTGAGTTGCACGGTGGGCGGTGGCGTGATGGTGGTGGGCAACAGGGTGCGCCAACTGCGCGGGTCGTCGTCCGGTACGTCAAACAGGAATACCTGCCCCCCATAAGCGATGCTGTCGTCGCTGAGACGGCGGGCATAATCGGTGGTCGTGAAGACGAACGAGGGGGTGCTGTTGGCAAACACGGCTGCCAGCGGCGCACCCTTGAGTTGGTTATCGAGCGGGATAACGATACCGCCCGCGTAGATCACGGCAAGACAACTAAACAACCACTCTGGGGCGTTTTTGGCAAGAATGACCACGCGCTCGCCGGGCTGCAAGCCGGCTGCCAGTAGCCCGCTTGCCAGCCGTTGCACGGTGTCACTCAGGGCGGCATAGCTCCAGTCGTGTCGCCCCTGTTTGGTCATGGCAATCAGAGCCAGCCGTTCGCCCGGCTCTGCCAGCGCGCCGATCATCTCTTGCAACGTCGTTGGTGCGGTTACTGTGGTCATCGCCGTGTCCCCCTTTTCGTTCTTACATCGTCGGCGGCGTGTCCCCACCTGTGGGGGCACCCGTGCCGCTCACGAGTGCTGCCTGTGTGTCGTCGGCTTGCTGGCGTGCCACGGCTGCCGCGATGGTGGCTTGCAGCCCGCGCTCCCGGCGTGCCTCGGCATACTGTGCTTGTTGTGCCGCGTGCCGTTCACGCTCGGCGGCTTCGGCTGCAAGTGCCGCATTGATCGCCGCTTGGTCGCGCTGGCGGCGACTTTCGTGCTGGTAGGCACGGTAGCTTTGCCACCCAAGCACCGGCAGCAGCAGAAACCACCAGCCGCGCAACTTGTACAGTTCGTCGGCGAAAAACCGCAGGGCACGCAATACCGGGATTTCTTGGAATTGGGTTGCGGTGATAGACCCCACATCCAGCATATCATCTGTGGGGGTGGTACGCTGGTAGGGTACCAGTTGGCGGATGCGTTCCAGCCACTCCATGCGTTACTCCTCTCTCATTGATTGTGCTACTCTATTATGCCCATACTTGCCCGGTTTCAGCAAGCACCATGCAAGTACTCTATTCCAGTCGCCCTAGACCGTCGCCCTAGAGTGCCTTCTGGCTTTCGAGGGTCGTGGCAAGGTTGCCGAGGTGGCAGGCATCGCTCAGCCCGCGCAAGAAGGGCAGGTCGCCGCTATAGTCAATGGTGGTGATGCTGGCGTTTGAAATCCAGATAAAGTTCATGCGATCCATATCCATGCCCAGTGCGTCCGCCACAAGGATTTTGACCACCACATCGTGGGTGCTCACTAGGACGGTCTGCCCAGCGTGCTTGGCGAGCAGGCGGTCGCGGAAATCAAGTACCCGCTTGAGAATGTTCGAGAAACTCTCGCCGCCCGGCATCTGTGAACGGGTGGGGTAGCGTCGCCATTCTGCCAGCCCGGTGGCAAAGCGGGTTTCGACTTCGGACGACAGCAACCCCTCCCACTCGCCGTGATGGATTTCGAGTAGGGCTTCGTCTTGCTGTACCGTCAAGGTGGGGTGCTGTGTTGCAATGGCACGGGCGGTTGCGGCGGCGCGTTGTAGGCGGCTCGTGTACATGGCATCAATCGGTTCGTCGCGGAGCCGCGCACTCAGCAGATCGGCTTGCTGCACGCCCAGTGGCGACAGTGCCGAGTCTTGCTGCCCCTGATACCGATGGGCGCGGTTCCATTCACTTTCGCCGTGGCGGACAATGAGCAGACGCATGCGAATGTTTCCTCCTTACGTAACTTGACGTAACGTGACGTGACGTGCGTACCAGCGGACTTGCTGCCAGAAGCATTATAGCCGAAAGCGGGATAGTGTATAATGCTAAAGGTGGTACACTGATTAGGCAGGTATGTTTGTTTGCGTATGCAGAAAGGTTCCCCGCCAGAATTGGACTACGTTCCACCTGCTGCGTCGCACGCAGTGGTGCCCGACAGCACCACCCCACCGGGGGCGGTTTCGGGGGCAATGATGGGGTTACCCCGGCGCAAGGCGGCGATCAATCGGAGCACACGCGCACTGGTGCGTTCGTTTGGGCACGCCTTCGCGGGGGTCTGGTATCTGTTTCGCACGCAACGCAACGCCCAGATACACCTGCTGATAACCGCGTGTGCGGTTGCACTGGGGGCGTTTCTGGGGCTGGCGCGGTGGGAATGGCTGTCACTGGTGCTGGTGATCGCGCTGGTGCTGGCGGCTGAGGGGGTCAATACAGCCGTTGAAGCGGCAGTAGACTTGACCACAACGAGCTACCACCCGCTTGCTCGCATTGCCAAAGATGTTGCTGCTGGGGCGGTGGTGCTCTGTGCGCTTGCCGCGGTTCTCGTCGGGTGTATTGTCTTTCTCCCGCACCTGTTGCCGCTCTTGGCAGGCTGGTTTGCCGGGAGCTAGCAACAGGCTGGTATGTTTGCTCTAACCCGTCAGGCGCGCCATCTGCGACGCTACCGCCAGATTGTGCAAGTGCTGGTGTGGCATGGCTTCGGCTTCACCGTCGAGCAGCTTGGGCTGTTTTCGATCCTCTCGTTGCCCCGGCGTATTCTGCTTGGTTCACGCGCAACCACCCCCGCGAGTGTCGCGGTGCGTCTGCGCCTTGTCTTGACCGAACTGGGACCAACCTTTGTGAAGTTCGGGCAATTGCTGAGCACGCGCCCCGATGTGCTGCCGCCGAGCTACGTCGAAGAGTTGGGGCGGCTGCAAGATGCGGTGCCGCCGTTTCCCACCGATCTGGCTATCCAGCGTATCGAAGAAGAACTGGGGAAGCCGCTCAGTCAACTGTACCGTTCCTTCGACTATGAGCCGCTCGCCGCCGCATCCATTGGGCAGGTGCATACCGCGGTGATGCACAACGGGGCGCACGTTGTGGTCAAGGTGCAACGCCCCGGCATCGAGCAGCAGGTCGAAACTGACCTGAGCATTCTCAATGACCTTGCGTCGTTGGCACAGCAACGGCAGATTTTCGACACCCAGTATGACTTGACCGAACTGGCGTGGGAGTTTACGATCACGTTGCGGGCAGAACTGGACTATCGGCGCGAAGGTGCCAATGCTGACCGCTTCCGCGCCAACTTCATGGGCAACTCGATGGTGCATGTGCCGAAGGTCTACTGGAACCACACCAGTACCCACGTTATCACCTATGAGCGGCTGTACGGCATCAAGATCAACGACATTGCGATGCTTGATGCAAGTGGGATTGACCGCAAGCGGCTGGCACGTCACAGCTTGCAGGTCATCATGGAAGAGGTCTTCAGCCACGGCTTTTACCACGCCGACCCACACCCCGGTAACTTCTTTGCACTGGAGGGCGAGGTGATAGGCGCGGTAGACTTTGGGCAGGCGGGCGTGCTTGACCAAGAGACGACGCGCCAGATGCTCTTGCTGCTGCTCTCGGTGGGGCGAAGTGACACCGACGGCTCGATCCGGGCGTTGCAGGCGATAGGCATGATCCCGCCGTCGTCGGTCACGCCGTCGTTGCGGCGCGATGTCAACTATATGATCAACCGCTATGTTGATCGCCCGCTTGACCAGCTTTCCATCTCGGAGGTTGCCGAAACGTTGTACAGTGTGAGCAAGCGGCACCGTCTCCAGATGCCCGCGCAACTTGCGACTTTGCTGAAAACCTTTATCATGATTGAAGGGACGGGGCGGCTGATAGACCCGCAGCTTGACATTTTCGCGCTGGCACGCCCCTATGCCGAAAACGCGGTTGCCTCGCAGTTCGCGCCCACGGCTCTGCTAGAGCGTGTGACCGACCGCCTGCGCGACCTGACGGAAACCTCGCTGGCACTGCCGCGCCAACTGGGCGATATTCTCTATCGTCTCGAAACGGGCACGCTCACGGTGCAGACCCGCGAGGAAGAGATGCGGACGCTGGCGCGGGCAGTATCGGTGGCGGCAAACCGGCTGGCAATTGGGGTCGTGCTGGGCGGGTTGCTGATCAGCCTTGGGCTGGCTGCCCTCGTCATAGACATTCAGCAGTGGGATAACACGGTGTTGCTGGTGGTGGCGGTGGTGGGTGTCGTTGCGGTATTCGTGATGGCACTGGCGTTTCTTGTATCGTTGTTGCGAGGTCCAGACGTATAGTGCCCCCGCGTGGAACATACATCTTGATATTGGAGGTGCCCGCGCCGCTGGGAGCGGTGGCAGTGGGCAGGCTGGGCGTGTTTGACTTTGCCGCCGGGTATTACCTCTATGTTGGCAGTGCCTTCGGGAGCGGGGGCTTGCCGGCGCGGCTTGCCTACCATCAACAGCGTGTGAAACAACGCCCCCACTGGCACGTAGACTACCTGCGCGCGCACGCCAATCTGGTTGAAATCTGGTCGGTGGCATGCGACGAGCGGCTGGAAGACCGTTGGTGTGACGAGCTTGCCCGCCACCTCCCCACACCAATTGCGGGCTTTGGTGCGAGCGACACCCGCAACGCCAGCCATCTGTTTTATAGTGCCAAGCCACCGCCGCTCCGGTTGTTCAGCCATCTGTTGCACCACGCATCGCCGCTGGCAGACGAACTACCGACGTCGTTGCTGATTGATGTGCGGGTGCTGCCACCTGATGACGTTGCTTGACAACCCGTATACTCCCGCGTATAGTGCCAATAAGCTGAACACTGTGCTATGTGTCGCAGATGGGTGCCGTTTGGTGGTGCCGTTTGGCGCATAATAGAGGGGAATAGCAGGAATATGAGTGCAAAGCTGGTCATCGTTGAGTCACCAGCCAAAGCGAAAACCATCCAGAAGTATCTGGGCAAAGAGTATCGTGTGACTGCCAGCATGGGGCACGTCCGTGACCTGCCGAAGAGTGGGCTGGCAATTGATATAGACAACAACTTTCGACCGGAGTACGTTGATACAAAGCCGAAAGTTATTACCGAACTGCGCCAAGCGATGCGGAACGCCGATGCGATCTACCTTGCGACTGACCCCGACCGCGAGGGCGAGGCAATCGCGTGGCACATCACGCAGTCGGTGAAGATACCGCGCACCACGCCGGTGTATCGCGTCGTCTTCCAAGAGATCACGCGCAATGCGGTGCAGCAGGCGATAGGCAACCCGCGTGAAATCAACCAGCATCTGGTGGATGCCCAGCAGGCGCGGCGCGTGCTCGACCGGCTCGTGGGCTATCAGCTTAGCCCGTTGCTGTGGGAGAAGGTGCGCCGTGGGCTATCGGCAGGGCGCGTGCAGTCGGTGGCGGTGCGCTTGCTCGCCGAGCGCGAAAACGAGATCGAAGCGTTCAAGAGCCAAGAATACTGGAGCATTGAGGCTGACCTGCAACCCGCACACCGCAACGGCACCAAGGCGGAGACCTTCCGCGCCGTGCTGCACGAACGCGATGGCAAGAAACTCGACAAGCTGGCGATTGGGAGCGAAGAGGATGCACAGGCTATCGTAGATGCCCTTGCAGGGGCACGCTATCAGGTGCAGAGTGTGACCCGCCGCGACAAGCGACGCAACCCGTCGCCGCCTTTCACCACCAGCACGCTGCAACAAGAAGCCGCACGCAAACTGGGCTTCAGTGCCAAGAAAACCATGACCCTCGCGCAGAAACTGTATGAAGGGGTGGAGACGGGTACCGCCGAAGGGGTCGTCGGTCTGATTACGTATATGCGTACCGACAGCACCAACGTCTCGCAAGAGGCGCAGCAAGAGGCACGCGCCCTGATTGCCGAACGCTTTGGCGAAGACTCCCTGCCCGCCAAGCCCCCCGTCTACAAGTCGAAGGCGAAGGGCGCACAAGAAGCCCACGAAGCGATCCGCCCGACCAGCACCCGCCGCTTGCCGGAACGGCTCGATCAAGCCCTTGAGCGCGACCTGTGGCGGCTGTACGACCTCGTCTGGAAGCGGTTTGTTGCCAGCCAGATGGCGGCGGCACTCTTCGAGGCAACCACCGTGGATATTGCAGCGTGGACAACTGCCGTGCCCGCTGGCGACCGGGCACCATTCGTGTTTCGGGCTACCGGCAGTGTGCTCAAGTTCCCCGGCTTTTTAGCCGTGTACAATATTAGCCTAGATGAAGGCGAGGAGGACGAGAACAGCGAACGCCGCCTGCCACGTCTCGAACGCGACATGCTGCTGACGCTACTGGAACTGCTCAAGGAGCAGCACTTCACCGAGCCGCCGCCGCGCTACACGGAAGCCAGCCTTGTGAAAGAGCTAGAGCGGCTGGGCATTGGGCGACCGTCAACCTACGCGCCGATCATCTCCACGATCCAAGATCGTGGCTACGTCGAGGCATCGGGCAAGAAGCTCATCCCGACGACGCTGGGGCGGCTTGTGACGGAGCTACTGGTTGAGAGCTTCCCCAACATCATAGATTACGAGTTCACGTCTGCGCTCGAGCAGAAGCTCGATGACATCGCCACGGGCGAACGGCGGTGGGTGCCTACGCTGCACGAGTTTTACCGTCCGTTTGCCACCAGCCTCGACGAAGCGCGGCAGGTAATGCGGAATGTAAAAGCCGAGGAAATCATTGCCGATGTTGTCTGCCCGCAGTGCCACGGCGAGGGGCAACTGGCGATCAAGTTCGGGCGCAACGGTGAGTTTCTGGGCTGTAGCCGCGAGAGCAAAGCCCGGCGCGGCGAGGCGTGCGACTTCACCACCGACTTCCACCGCGGCGAGGACGGGCGGATCGTGATTGACAGTGGCGCAACGGCGGCGACCAGCGACGTAATGTGTCACGTCTGTGGCAAGCCCATGGTGTTGAAGAAGGGGCGGTTTGGCACATTCTATGGGTGCTCTGATTACCCGAACTGCACGGGTACCCGGCGCATTGGCAAGGACGGCAAGCCCGTGCCACTGCCAGAGCCAACCGGCGTGCCCTGCCCCAAGTGTGAGCAGGGTGAGGTTGTCAAGCGGCGGGGGCGGTTTGGGCGACCATTCTTTGCGTGCAACCGCTACCCAGAATGTGACCTCGCGGGTAATTCGCTCGAAGAGGTGCAGGCATACGACCCCGCCGCCGAAGCCGCGAAAGCGGCAGCCGCCGCCGAAGCCGCCGCCAATGGCGAAGCACCACCAGCCGTAAGCCCGCCCACCAAGAGCAAGACGACGCGCAAGCAACCGGCGAAGAAGCCTGCTACGAGCAAGCAGAAGAGTAGCCCCCCCGCTAAATCGAAGTCGCCGTCGCGCGCGAAAAAAGTCAATCAATCGTAGCTGATGCGAGCCGCGAGAACGTCGCCGTGATGGGAAACGGCGGCGTTCTTCCGTACCGTATGCCCTGTAGACCGATGATCATACTATTGCAAAGGAGCATGGCTTGTTAACCGTAGCACTGATTGCCCACGATGGCAAAAAGAACGACATGATCGAGTTAGTGACACGGCATCAGTCACTCCTCGAACGCTGCACGCTGGTTGCCACAGGTACAACGGGTGGGCGTATCCGCGAGGCAACGGGGCTAGACGTACAGGCGACGCTATCGGGACCGCTGGGCGGTGATGCTCAGATCGCGGCGATGGTCGCGGAGGGCAACGTTGACCTGCTGATCTTTCTGGTAGACCCGCTGTATGCCCACCCACACGAGCCAGACATTCAGGGCTTGCAGCGTGTTTGTAACGTCTATAACATTCCGTTTGCGACCAACACAACCAGTGCGGGCATCCTGATTACCGGTATGCTGCACAACGGCTAACGGGCTACCTGTCCCGTGCATACCGACCCTGTGTATATTGTGCGTGCCACGCACCCCGACCAGTGGCTTGCATTGCGTATGATGCTGTGGTCGGATGGTGCCCGCGCGGAACATCTCCGCGACGTGCAGAGCCAACTGGCTGACCCCGCGATGTATGCGACGTTGCTGTGTGCCACCGCACAGCACCATATCGTCGCGTTTCTAGAGGTTGCGCTACGCCCGTGGGCAGAGGGCTGCATCACCCGCCCGGTCGGCTATCTTGAGGGGCTGTATGTCATTCCACCCTATCGGCGGCGGGGCATTGGGCGGGCACTGGTGGTGGCGGCTGAACGCTGGGCGCGGGCACATGGTTGCCACGAGATGGCATCGGACGTGGAACAGCACAACCGCACGAGCCTGACCGCACACCGGGCGTATGGCTATCAGGTGGTCGAGCGGGTAACGCTGTTTCGCAAGGGGCTTGCAACAAACCCCTAGCTGGTAACGTCGTGCCAACAGTACCGATGCGTCCGCGCTGGGCGGAACGGGTACCGCGTGTTGATCTTGAGCGTTATTAGGAGAGCGATAGAGGAGGGACGGTATGCGGCGGTTCTGGTGGATGCTTCTGGTGCCCCTGCTGTTGGTCGGTTGTGGCGGTCTCAGCGTCGAGGACGGCTTCTTGAATGTGCCCGTCACGGTGACAGCCGAGCAGTTCAACCAGTTGGTCAGCACTGCACAGGCGGCGGCGGCTGAACGTGGCGAGGGCGCACTGCTGGGCAATGTGAGCCGCGTCGAGTTTATCGAGCCGGACACCGCGCGGGTGTATGGTAGCTACACCGATGCCAACGGGCAGGTCTACGACGGCAACTTCGATGCTGCCGTTGCTGTCGTCAATGAGCAACTGTCGGTGCAGGTGACGCAGGTCAATGTGAGTGGTCACACGGTCAGTGATGCCACCATTGCCAGTGTCAACGAAACACTCAGCCAGCAACTCACGGCACTGTCGCAGGCGAGTGGTCAGGGCGGTGTGCGTTCGGTGCAGGTCGTCAATGGGCAACTCGAAGTGGTGATCGCCGTGCCACTGGAGCAAGCGCAGTAAGTCAACGCGGGTGCTAGGCTTGATGTGGGCGCGGCAGCACCCCCACACGGTGCTGCCGTAACCCTGCCTGCTGGTTGTCGTTACTGGATTTGCCACGCCGCCACGTACCCCACGGGGAGTGTGTCGGGTTGGGGCTGGAAGGGTTGCACGGTGATGTGCTCGCCGTTGGCAACCGTCGCCGTCAGTGCGACCCAGCCGTTGCGGGTGGCAACAGCCGTGGCGGGCGTGCCCCCCGCCGACGCGCCCGGTGCCGCAAAGGTTGTCCAGATGTAGCGTTGCTGCATGTCGGCACGCACTGCCAGAAAGAACGCTTCGCTGCCGCTATAGTTGCCCACCGTTACGCCGCCCACCTGCCGCGCGTCGCGCTCTTCGATGCGGGCGGATGTTTGCCCCACCATGTACAGCGTCCCGCGTGCATCAGCCGTGATGCCAAGGACAGAAATGGAGTTGCCCCTGCCACTGCTCAGGCGTGTGAGCAACGATTGCCCGCGCACCAGTGTGCCATCGGTGGGGTTGTACCGTCCGTACCACGTCATCTTGACTGAGCCAACATTGGAGGGCGTGTTGTACTGATCCGTCTCGATCTTGCGGTCACTGCCAAGGCGTACGGCAATATCTTTCGGGTCACGCGCAAAGACCGACGCACCCGTGCCCCCGTTGATGCTGCCCGCGAAGTAGAGGTTGCCGTCTGCGCCGATTGCCACCCGTTCACCGCGTGAGTCGGCACCCAGCCCCGGCGCGGCGTTGAAGTCATAGCTCCGCCATGCCAACGTGCCGTCATACTGGAACGCCCGGATGTAGGGCAGTTGCAGGTTGCCCGCCACCTGCGTATACCCAGTGGCGATCACCAGTTGCTCAGCACCTGCAACCGCGACATCGTTGTGGCGGCTCCCTGCTAGTTGCCACGCGCCGAGCACCGTGCCGTCGGCGGCGTAGCTCGTGATCGTATCGCCCACCAGCACTGCCGCCGTCCCATCCGCGCCGATAGCGCAACGGGTGCCCGTGCCGGGGTCGTCCTGCCACACAATGCGGTCAGCCGTCGTGGTGAGGCGGGCGACCCCCAAATCGCCGCACGTCAACAGGGCGCCCGCACTGTTGATTTCCACATCGTTCAGTGCGGTTCCCAGCCGCGTCACCGATAGAACGGTGCTACCGTCTTGGGTGAGCCGCACCAGCGTGCCGCTCGTGCCGCCCGCCAGTGTACGCGGTGATACCGGGGCATAGCCGGGTAGCGTACCTGCCAGCACAATCGTGCCGTCGGGGGCAATTGCCACGCCGTTCAGGGCATCGTCGCCGTTGTCGCCCACGTATGACGCACTGCTGACCGCGAAGTTGTTGCTCACAGTAGGAACCGGCGGCAGTGTCGGGGCAGTAGGTGGGCGCACCACCAGCGGCAGAAACACCCGCTGATCGTCGTTGGCGCGGGCGGTCTGCGTGCCCCATGTGCCTATGGTCAGCACAGCTGTGAGCGCGGTGACCAATACCAACATACAGAATGGTCGCATAGAAAACCTCTTAACCAAATCATAACGCTTTTCCTGCTCTGATTGTAGCAAGGATGGGCGGGTACGGCGATAGCCTTTCCGTACCCGTCTCGCTGTGACCGGGGGGCAGGGGAGCCGTGTGCCTGTTGGCGGGGTGGGGGCGATGGCGTGCGGCACCCCTATTCATCTGCTCCGCTTTCTTATCTATTCTGTGCTGTGTTGCATCTCTATGCTGCGTTGCATCGGTTCTGCATCGGCATCATGGGGTACGCTGTCCACGCACACTGCCGCCCACATACCTGCGCGGTACAGCACGGCACGTGACAGCAACCCTACCGACGGTATGTGTGCTAGGGGTGTTTGCGCTCTCGCGGTGGTGTGGTATCCTATTCATTAGTATTATGCATCAACAAGCAAAACGTCCCGATGTTCCTGCCATCGAGATGCACCATGTGACTGTGCAGGGCAGCGACACAACTATCCTTGATCGCATACAGCTCCGGGTGTTGCCGGGGGTTGTGTATGGCATGGTGGGGGCGGCTGGTAGTGGCAAGACCACCCTGCTGCACGTCTTGCTTGGGTTGCAACGCTGGACGAGCGGCACGGTGCGCGTGCTCGGCAGCAGCAACCCGGCGCGGGTGCGCGGGCGTGTCGGGTATGTCCCCGGCGTGAACGGCTATCACCTGCGCTACCGTGCCCGCGAATACCTGCGCTACCTCGGTACGTTCAGCAACCTGCGCGGTGCCACACTGCGCCGTGCCGTGGATGAACAGCTTGCCACCGTCGGCTTGCTCGAAGCCGCCGATGTGCCGCTCTTGCGCTACACCCCCGGTATGCTGCAACGGCTCGGCATTGCCCAAGCCCTCTTGACCAACCCGGTGTTGCTGCTCATAGACGACCCGCTTGCTACCCTTGACCCCTACGAACAGCGCGACGTGCTCGCCACGATCCAGACCGTGGCGGTACCCGGTCGTACTATCTTGCTGACGAGCGGCTATCACACCGGGTTAGCCATCATTTGTCAGCACATCGGCATCTTGCACGAGGGGCGGCTGGTTGCTGATAGCCCCACCAGTGCGCTACACCGCGCCAGCGGGCAAGTGCTCATCCGCGTGGATCGGCTGTCGCCAGTGGTGCGTGCGATGCTGCAAGGTTTGTCACCTGCTATCGTGTGCTACGACAACAGCCTGACGATTGCGCCCAACTCGACGGCATTACAGGCGCGTGTGCTACGTATCCTGCTCGATTATGGCGTGACTATTCTGGCACTCGAGCCGCTCCAGTACCCGCTCGAACAGTTTTATCAGGAGGCAACCGGGCAGGCTCCGACTACCCCGCTGGTGCCGGTTGCGCCGC